>JBOHFR010000035.1:0-55781 GCA_050699715.1 Pseudonocardiaceae bacterium | reverse complement strand
TCGCGCTTCCACTTCTCCACTCGCTGCGGGTCCTGCTTCCATGACCGGTACAACGGCCGCTGCGGCGACATCCCGATTTTTTTGAGTATCCGTCCCACCGTGACCAGTGAGACGTCCTTGACGAACACTTTTTTGATCAAGTCTCTGATCAAAGCGCGGGTCCACAATGCCATGCCGAAACTGTAGGCTCGCGGATCCTTTCCGTTGATCATGGTGTAGAGGCGGATCATCTCGCTGTCATCCAGCGCGGTCGGGCGACCGGATGCGAATTTTGTGGATATTGAAGCGAGACCACCCTTGCGATATTTCGCGATCCAGTCGAAGACCGAAGACCGGCCTACATCCAAAATCCCTGAAATCTGGTCAGCGGTGAGTCCGTTGTCGTACATCTGGATAGCGGCGAGCCGCTCCTCGTTGGTCGCCCTACGACCTTTCTTGGCCATGCCGTAAGTATCGCACAATTCCGCCGCCAAGTCCAGTAACTTTCGTTCTCCTTAGTACTGCATGGTCTCGACGTTCGTGTTGTCCACCGTGGGGCTGTAGACATCGGAGAGCACCCCGTCGGCGACGGTGTACCAAACCTTGGACGTGGTATTCACGGCCGTGCCGACGCAAGTCCTTGCGTGCCAGGTCAAAGTGGGACAGGACGCCTGGTGCACCGGG
Source organism: Pseudonocardiaceae bacterium (assembly GCA_050699715.1). Classification (GTDB taxonomy): domain Bacteria; phylum Actinomycetota; class Actinomycetes; order Mycobacteriales; family Pseudonocardiaceae. The sequence continues at coordinate 55,118 of JBOHFR010000035.1, read as the reverse complement.
AGCGGCCATGCCAGCGGCTGGCGGCGCGGATGCGGTCCCCGATGTCGCCGTGCAACCAGCCACGACGCCAAACCCGACCGCACCCGCGGTGAGCAGTGCCGCAATAATGGACACGCGAGGATTGCGAGTCCGGCGAACCCCTCTCCGGTCTCGATTCACGGCCATAGCACATCCCACAAATTCAGTGCCGACAGGTTCTCTGGGCGCGTTGGTGACTGATCTCCGCCCAGCGCGCGGCAACCGTTTTCGCGTCACCCAGGTTATCGAGCTTCGCGGACCAGTTCACGTAGGAACGCCCGCGACAATCCGTAGCCTGATAAAGCCATTGCGAATTGTCGTCGTTGTCCTGATATGGAGGCCGGAAAATGATGTATACTCGCCAGCCCACGTCGGACTGGAACTCAACGGAGAAGCTGTAGTCGGCGAGTCCGTCCTGCGTCCGATAATCCATGACAGCCATCATTCTCTCCCTTCGTCATGTGAGCTTGTCCTCATTAGTCGGGTCTTTCATCAGGGTCGGCGCGAAGCGCCAGAGGGGAGCTGGCGACCGTGTCGAGATACCGAGTCGATGATCACCGCCATCAGCAGTACCACTGCCGTGATCATAAATTGGACCGACGAGTCGAGTTCCAGCAGATACATTCCGTTATTGATCGACCCGATCACGGCGATGCCCAGCAATGCTCCGTAGGTGCTTCCCCGGCCACCGAACAGGCTGACGCCGCCGATCACCGCGGCCGCTATCGCGAAGAGCAGCACGTCGCTTCCCCCGGTGCTCTGGGTCGCCGCAAACTCCCGCGAGACGGCCAGGATCCCGCCGAGTGCCGCCATCGCGGAGCCCAGCGCGAACACCGTGATCCTAATCCGGTTCACCGGTATCCCGGCGCGGCGAGCGGCTTCCACATTGCCGCCGATGGCGATGATGCTGCGACCGAAGCGGGTCCTGCGCAGCATCACGTCAAGACCCACCGCGAAGGCGACCACCATGGCCAGGGCGACCGGCACGCCGCGCCAAGAGTTCAGTACCCCGACCGTCAACCCGACACCGGTGCTCAGCAGGACCAGCCGGATCGCTTGGCGCCCCAGCGTTGGGCCTGGCAAGCCCGCCGCGCGCCGCCGTCTGACATCCACGCCGACCGCCGCCACGTAGCAGCCGATCATGACGGCACCGAGTGACCAGCCCGCGAGGGCGGGCAGGTAGGCGTGGGTCAGCGCCGCGATGATGCCGTGGTCAGGGACGTTGATAGCACCCTGCGGGCTGAGCAGGTAGAGCTGCAACCCCTGCCACCCGATCAAGCCAGCCAGGGTCACCACGAACGACGGGACACCGATCGCCGCGTGAATCGTGCCCTGCACGACGCCCACACCGAGCCCGAGCAGCACCACCAGGCCGATGGCCAGCACCTCGGGGACACCGTGCCGGATGACCAGGATAGCCAGGATGGCGGCGGCCAAGCCGGACACCGAACCGATCGAGAGGTCGACCTCGCCCAGCAGCAGAACCAGCGTGATGCCGACCGCCATGATCCCGGCCGGGGTGATCTGCACCACCATGTTGGACAGGTTCGCCGCGGTGAGGAAGCGATGGTTGAGTGTCTGAAAGATCACCCAGGTGAACATCAGGCTGATGATCACCGGCAGCGTCTCCAGCTCTCTGGCGTGCAGCCGTGCGGCGACGCCGCGCTGCTGGGGCACCCTTGCTTGCCGCCCGCTAGGGGGAGGTGCGGTGGCGGGAGGATCCGGCAGTCGGGGTTCCTGTTTTTCGGGTACGACGCTCACCTTCCCGCCTCCGTGATCGAGATGGTACCTTTGCCCGTCGACCGCCTGCGGGACAGTGCGGCCTGGGATGCGCCGGTGATCGCAGACACAATGTCCTGCTCCGTGGCGTTGCCGATGACGAACTCGCCTGCGTTGTGGCCCAGTCGCAGGACCACGACCCGGTCGGCGACCGCCTTGACGTCGGTCAGGTTGTGACTGATCAGGATCACGCCGGGCCCTTGCTCACGCAGCCTCTCGATGAGGCTGAGCACCTGCGAGGTCTGCGCGACGCCCAATGCTGCGGTGGGTTCGTCCAGTATCACGAGCTTGGGTGAACCCAGCATCGCGCGGGCGATGGCGACTGACTGCCGCTGCCCACCGGACAGCGCCGAGACCGGCACCCTCGGGCTGGACAGCGTGACCGAGAGCGAGGACAGCAGCTCCCGTGCCCTGCGCTCCATACCGATCTCGTCGAGCACGCCGAGCCGGACCGCTTCGTTGCCGAGGAACAGGTTGGCGACCACATCGAGGTTGTCGCACAATGACAGGTCCTGGTAGACGGTGGCGATACCGAGCGCGGCAGCATCGTGGGGCCTGTCGATTCTTACCTGGTTACCCAGCCAGCAGATCTCGCCGCTGTCCGCGGGGCCGACCCCGGCGATCACCTTCACCAAAGTTGACTTGCCGGCACCGTTGTCACCGACCAGAGCGACCACCTCGCCGGTCTCGACTTCCAAATCAACGTCACTGAGTGCCTGCACCGGCCCGAACCGCTTCGATATCCCGGTTAGCGTCAGGACAGGAATGGTCACGACGGTCCTTTCGGTTCAGGAGATGCCGGCCTGTCGACACGCCTGGCGGTACTCGGTGGTACAGATCTCTTCGGCCGGGTACAAGCCGTCCGCGATGATGACGCTGGCAACGTTCTCCCTGGTCACCACGACCGGCTCGAGGAGCACACCCGGCACCTCAACCGAGCCGTTGGACACCGTCTGGGTTGGCTTGTCCCGATACTTTTCTCCCGTGGCGGCGGCGATCGCCATCTGCGCGGCGATCCTCGCCTCACGCTTGATGTCCTTATACACGGTCATGTATTGCTCACCAGCGAGAATGCGCTGAATACTGGCGAGCTCGGCGTCCTGCCCGGTCACTGGGGGCAGCGGGGCGAACCCGGCGCCCTTCAGGGCCGCGATCGCACCTGCGGCTGTCCCGTCGTTGGCGGCGTACACCCCAATGATCGCCTCCCGGCCCAACGCGGTGATGGCCTGCTCCATCTCCTGCTGGGCGCGATCCGGGGACCAGTCAGGGGTGTCGTACTCCTGACCGATCACCACCTGGCCATCGAGCACGGAGTGGACACCCCGCTTGAAGCCAGCGACATTGGGGTCGGTAGGCGACCCATTGATCATCACGATCTTGCCCCGCTTGGGGTCACCACCTGCCCGCAAGGCGGTGAGCAGCGCCGTACCTTGCACCTGCCCGAGCCGCTCGTTGTCGTAGGCGACGTAGTAGTCGACTGGACCTGAGGCGAGCCGGTCATAGGCCACCACCGGGACACCTTGGCTCTTGGCATTGGTGACGATGGCGCTGGCCGAGGTGGAGTCCACCGCGTCGAGGATGAGCACTCGTACGCCGCTAGTGAGCAGCGCATCGGCCTGGCTCTGCTGCGCGGCACTGTCCTGACTGGCGTTCTGGTGGAGGACTTCACAGTTCGGGCACAGCTCCTTGAGGCGCTGCGTGAGCAGTGGGCGGTCGAACGTCTCGTACCGCGAGGTGTCCAAGTCAGGCAGCAGTATCCCGATCGGGAAACCCTTCTCGACGGACGCGGCGCCATCGCGAGCGCTACCCGGGCTGCCGCAGGCCACCGCTATGATCATCAGTGTCGCGACCGCCGCGGTGGTCCAGGTTCTCATTGCCGGCTCCCTACCCCGAGGACGGACCAGGAACGCCCATCCAGCGTGACCTCAGCATGACTCACGTCACAGTTGCCGTCAATATTTGAACGCAGGATCTGCTCAATTCGTTCGACTTGTGAACACTGAAGCTCAGGCGAGCAGTGGGTCGACGCCGTCGATGGAGTTGGTACCGCGCACCACCGTGGCGAGTGCCCCCATCACAACGGCCCGATCGTCTAGCTCACCGCATCGCACCTCGACCCGTTGAGCGGCAGCGGGCAGGGTACGCCGGTGCAGCACCTGCCGGATGGGGTCGAGCAGCAGCCCACCGGCCTGGGCCAGCTCGCCGCCCAGCACGATCCGGCGCGGGTTGAGCATGTTGCACAGCATCGCGGCGGCGGCGCCCACAGCGCGGCCGGCGTCCCCAATCACCCGTTGGGAGCCGAGATCCCCGTCGACAGCGGCCTGGACCAGCCCGCGAAGCGTCGGCCGTTCGCGCGCTGACCTTGGCAGCAGGTCGAGCAGGTGTTGCCCACCGACCAGGGTCTCCAGACAGCCGCGGTTGCCGCACCGGCAGACCTGACCGAACTCGTCAACGGTGATGTGACCGAACTGGCCGGCCAGCCCGCTGCTGCCGGGATAAACCTCGCCTCTGATGACCAGGGCGGCCTCGACGCTGGTGGACAACCGGATATACGCCATCTCGGCGGTGGAGCGGGACGCGCCGCAGGCCAGCTCGCCGAGGGCGGCCGCGTTGATGTCAGTGATGAGCTGTACCGGCAGGTCCACCCGGCCGGATAGCTCCTCGGTGATGTCCACTCCTGGCCAGCCTGGGATGAGCGTCACCGAGCGGGCCCCTCCCGTGACGGGGTCAAGCGGTCCAGGCACGCTCACTCCGACCCCGCGTACCTGGCTGCGGTCCACCCGTGCCTGCCGCAGCAGCGTGCTGACCAGCCACTCCACTCTGCGCAATCCCCGCTCCGGTGACTGCGCGATGTCGTAGCCGATGTTCTCCTCGATGAGTACTCGATAGCCCATGTCGCAGATCGCGCCACGTAAGTGCGCCTGGCCCAGCTCGATGCCGATCGCCAGGCCGCTGAGCTGAGACAGGGACACACTCTGCGCTCTGCGCCCCGTCGCTGTCGGCGTCACCACAACCAGGGAGCTGGCCTGCAAATCTCGGACGATGGTGGAGACTGTGGCTGCGGACAAGCCAGTGCAGCGGACGATCTCGGCCTGGGTGAGTGAGCCGGCAGCCCGGACCGCGCGCAGCACCCGGCGCAAGTTCGCCTCCCGAAGGGCGCTCTGCGACCCTGGGGTGCCCGTGGCCAATGAAGTACTCCCTGCGCCGGGCTGCTCGCGATTGCTCAGCCTCGTCTACCAGCTGACAGCTTAGCTTCAAGAAGTGAACATTTCCCCTCAGCCTCCCGAGCACTCACGAACTATCCACAGCCGCCTGGTAGAGGTCGCGCTTACCGACACCGTGCGCGGTCGCCATGGCGGCGACGGCCTCCTAGAGCCGCCCCCCCCCCGCTCAGCCTCACCGACGAGGTCGGCTGGCCGCCCCGTCGTCGCCGTTAGATCCGGGTCGTGGCAGCCTGTCGGGCTGCCCGGGCCAGCTCTCGGGTGTCGGTGCTGGCTCGGGCTTCCAGCGCGGCAACCAGCGGCATCAGCCATTGCCGTCGGACATCGACGGACTGCAAGGTGCTCACCCCGGCGATGGCCTGGCGGGCCAGGATCAGCCCACGGGGCTCACCGGCGCGGACGTGTACCTCAGCGAGAAGCAGCTCGGCCATGATGCGGGCCCCTGCGGTGGCCCTCGCCGTACGTGCGTACTGCGCTGGCGGCGAGCTGCTCGGCGGTGTCGAGCTGGCCCAGGTCCAGATGAATCGCCGCAGTCGCGCGGTCCATGGCCGCGCGCTCGAAGGCGTCGCGGGGCTCCCACCCGTTGTGGGCTTTGACGAGGTGGCGGATGGCCTCATCAATGCCGGCCATGAGGGCGTAGGCGGTCGCGGAGTTCAGGGTCAACCATGCGACGAGCGTCGGCAATCGCGTAGGTGTCCCCGGTCTGATGGGCGAGCGCCATGCCACGAGTGAAGTAACCGGCCCCGTCCAGCCCGGAGTCATGACACGCCCAGCCCGCCTGAGTGTGCAGCTCGGCTAGCGCGGCGGCCAGCTGGGCCTTGACCTCGTCTGTCGAGGGCACATCCATCCACCGTGTGTAGCGCGCCACCGCGACGGCGAACTGGTCAGCCTGCCCACCGCAAAACCGCGCCAGAGCGCGCAACTGCTCGGTGAGCGTCCGCACGACGTGCACGTGGGCCATGACACAGCCGCGAGGGCAGCGAGTCATCGGCGGTGGGCAGGGGCAGCGTGACCGGCTCACCCCGCAGGTTCAGGAACGGCTCGTTCATCATCGCGGCGAGGACGACGCGGCGTTTCATGGCCTCGTCCACCTCCTCCGTGACCGGCGTGAGGTCAGGGTCTGTCTCACCGTAGCCTAGGAACATCCGTGCTCGGGGTATGCCAAACCCATCAGCGACGCGTCTGAGGACGTGCACGTTGATGACCTGGCGGCCTTTGAGGATCTCGCACACCTCCGATTGAGTCTGGTCGGTCAGCTCCGCGATCTGGCGTTGACTCACCCCGAGGCGGTTGGCCAACCGGTACAGCCTGCCGATGTCCAAGGCGTTCACCGCGGCGTGTACTTCGTCGCTGTCGAGGAACTCGGGGTCAATCTGCGGCATCGGTGGGGTGCTCCACGTTTCTGGTCTTCTCGTGTGGACGGCACCCAGGGCCGGGGCGAGTCCATCCCTGAGCAGCGCGCGGTTGGCGGGTATTGGTGCCCGCCAGTTGCTTCGGCCCGCGTTGAAGAAACAAAGCGCGAGGCCAACTGGCAAGGGCACCCACCGCGCGCCGGGGTGGCCCGTACATCCCGGCCCTGGGGCCTGACGGGAACGCTAACGTCGAGCACGGAGACCGAAACGAAACGTGACCGTCCCGAACGGTCAGTTCGGGACGGTCACGTTATTAGGACAGCAAAATGGGGAAACGCATCACGCTGCGCTCCCTCATCATCGATGGGAAAGTGTCTGTCAGTCCAGCAGCCCGATCCTCCCGGCGAACTCTCGCACCTCCAGGGCGTAGGACGGCTTGGCACGCTTGACGAGAGTGCGAACCATGCCGCGCATCTCCTGCCGGTGCCGGAAATCCTCTGGGCAGAGCTTTTCCGCCATCTTCAAATGCACAAAGACCGCCGCATCGTTGCCACGGCAGTCATAGCACTGGGCAACCTTCTGGAGAAGGCTGGTCTTCCGCTCCAATGATGGCGTCTTGGTGATATCCACGTCGTCCGCCAGTCGCAGCGCTTCGGATATCTCACCGCATTCGTACTCCACCCTGACCATGTGGATGCCCACATTCGTCGGCCCGAAGAACAACGTGTTGCTGTAATTGTGTCCCTCATCCACCCGCAGCGCGGCCTGGCGGGCTGGTCCACGCAACAACTCACGCGCCCGCCACGGATCACCGGTCCGCAACGATCCCAGCGTCGCCACCAACAACAGCCCACCATAGAGCGAGAAGTGCTCGGGAGTCCCGTCCGGCAACAACGGCTCCAACGCTTCGCTCCCCTTAACGGCAAGATCCAAGGCCCCACCTGGCATATCGTCCGTGAGCAGGGCATGGCCGAGGCTCCAGGTGGCCGCAGCGATCAACAGCGGGTCCTCGGTTTCCTCGGCGTAGCGCATAGCCCGGTCCGACACCAGCCCACAGAGATCAACCCGCCCCAGGTACTTCAACACCGCCCGCGTCAACTGGTAAACCTCGGACGCGTGCCGACACGCCACACGAGAGCGCTCCGACTCGTGTACGACTCGTTCACTGTTGATGATCAGGTCCGGAAGCACCCGCAACGCATCACTGTACTTGGTCGGCGAGGTGAACCAGCTCGCCTGTGCGGCGCGAATCTGCTCGCCCAGTTCCTCCAAGGTAGGGAGCTGTCTCGGATCAGTGAGCGCTACGGAGCGGTAGGTGAACAGCGCCCGCTCCACCTCAGCCAGCCGGGGGTTCACCGGGCCCTCGTAATCCTCACTCGGTGCTTCACCCACCAGGGCCGACGTCCGCACACCCAGAACCTTGGCCAGCGTGCGCAGCACCGGCAGCGAGGGGGTCTTGCTCTCGGCCTCGATCATCTCCAGGTAACGCACCGTGATACCGGCATGCGTGGCCAGCGAGACTGTGCTCATCCGACGTTGGATCCGGTACAGCCGGACGAGCGCACCAGTCGGCATGTCAGGCACGACTGACACCTCCTGTAGGGGGATGGAGTGCCCTGGCCGGCTACGGTACTGAAGGCGCCCGAGCAGCAAGGTAGGCAGGCCAGTCTCCTGTGGTGTCATGGTGGTCCGACCCACGCCACAGGAGGCCCCGTGTCCGCAGAATCGACGATCTCGGTGTCCCCCAGTCCTGACACTGATCAACGTGTTCACCGTCGAGCCGGCACGGCAGCAGGAGCTGGTGGCGCTACCCGTGGTCGCGACCGAGGAGATCATGCAGCACCAACCCTGCTTCATCTCGGCCAACATCCACGCCAGCGCCGATGGCGAGCGCATCGTCAACTACTCCCAGCGGGAAAGCGAACAGGCCTTTCAAGCGATGCGGGCGAACCCGCAAGTACTCAAGCACATCGCAGACCACCATAGGCAGATCGACGTGGAGGAGACACTCTTTATACGGACCCGTGTTCGTGACGGGAGTGGCTGGCCTCCTTGGCAGCCACCTGGCCGAGGCGTTCGTCCGTAAGGGACGTGAGGTCCGGGCGATCGACAACATGCTTGGCGCGCGCGAGGGCAACGTCCCGTCCGGTATCGATTTTCGGGTTGCTGACTGTCGGGATGTCAACGCGTATTCGGATCTTCTGAACGGGGTCGACCGACCGGCGCGACCGGCCCATCACCCAGACTGCCCAGCACGCTGGCGAGCCGCCTCGTATGAGGACGACCGACGCGGCGTTCGCGGCGTTGAGGGAGCTGACCGAACCCGATATGGGGATGCGGACCATGCAATCGCAGGAGTCGCGCCAGCCCACACTCAGGCCGGAGGTCTCGTTGCCGATAAGGACGAGGCTTGGCCGCGTCAGGTCGTAAGCCTCATTGGCCTTTTCCCCAACTCGCCGAGCAGGTCTGTCGCCATCGCAATCCGCTGCGCACCTACCCGGTCAAGGGTGTCAGTCGCCCACTGGGACAGCGGTTGACCACCGTCGTACAGAAGCGCACGGATCTCCCAACCGTGCTGCACGGCAAGGTTGATGGGACGTACCCCTTGCACGAGAAACTCGCCAATGCGCTGGCGCTTGGTGCGGTTCGACAGCAGCGCCTGCCACTGCTGGAAACGGGCGTTGTGGGACGTCACCCTCAGGATCTTCGTCAAACCTCGCTCCTGATCCGCGCTCCGACCACAGCCGCCTGGTAGAGGTCGCGCTTACCGACACCGTGCGCGCTCGCCACGGCGGCGACGGCCTCCTTGAGCCGCTCCCCCGCGCTCACCCGCTCGCTCACCTCACCCACGAGATCGGCGACATCCGGCGGACCAGCCAGCGGCGCGCCCGCGAGCACGACGGTGATTTCGCCGCGCACCCCCTCGGCGGCCCACTGGGCGAGCGCGCCCAGCCCACCACGGCGAACCTCCTCATACGTCTTGGTGAGCTCCCGACACACCGCCGCCGCCCGATCCGCGCCGAGGATCTCCGCTGCGTCAGCCAGCGTCGCGGCCAGCCGATGCGGCGACTCGAAGAACACACAGGTACGCACTTCAGCGGCAATGCTGGCCAGCCACCGTCGACGGGGACCGGCCCGGCGTGGCGGGAACCCTTCGAAGCAGAACCGATCGCAGGGCAGTCCCGACACGGCCAGCGCCGTGGTCACCGCCGAGGGGCCGGGCAGGCAGGTGACCGGCAACCCCTCCTGCACGCAGGCTGCCACCAGCCGGAACCCGGGGTCGGACACGGAGGGCATCCCGGCGTCGGTCACCACCAGCACCGTCGCGCCGCCGCGGATCGCCGCCAGCAGCGCGGGGATCCGCGCCGCCTCCACCGCGTCGTAGTGCGAGACAATCCGGCCGGTCACGGCCACGCCAAGGGTCGCGGCCAGCGCCCGCAGCCGACGGGTGTCCTCGGCAGCCACCACATCCGCGCGGCCGAGCGCCTCGACGAAGCGCGGCGAAGCGTCCCGCGAGTCGCCGAGCGGAGTGGCCGCCAGCACCAGCGCCCCCTGAAGGCCCGAGGGGGCTAGCGGACCGGAGTCTGACATGCCTTGCACGACGCCGAGCCTACGATCGGGCCCGTGACAGCCGTCCAGGCGAGCCCCAATACGCCGTTGCTGGGCGTCGGGCCGATACCGCCGGTGCCGGCCAGGCCGGCCGGTCCACTACAACGGCTGGCACCGCACCCGCTCACCGATCGCGGGCGAAGCTGGGCGGTGACGCTGAGCCTGACCTTGGTCGCCGGCCTGGTGCGGCTGTGGAATCTAGGCCTGCCCACCGATCGCGGTACCCCGGTGTTCGACGAGAAGCACTACGCGCCGCAGGCCTGGCAGATGCTGCGGGGCGGCGGGGTGGAGGACAACGCGGGCTACGAGCTCGTCGTGCACCCCCCGTTGGGCAAGCAGCTCATCGCGCTGGGCGAGATGGCGATGGGCTACAACAGCTGGGGGTGGCGGATCTGCGCCGCGCTGGCCGGCACGGTATGTGTGCTGCTCATCGTGCGGATCGTGCGTCGAATGACCGGCTCGACCCTGCTGGGCGGGATCGCCGGGGTGCTGCTCATCGCCGATGGCGTCAGCCACGTGCAGGCGCGCATCGGGATGCTCGACATTTTCCTGGCGATGTTCGTCCTCGCGGCGTTCGGCTGCCTGGTCATCGACCGGGAACAGGTGCACGAGCGGCTGGCCACCGTGGTCCGGGAAGCTCGCGTCACCGCCACCGATTTCGGCCCGCGGTTCGGGGTGCGCTGGTGGCGTTTCGGGGCCGGGGTGCTGCTAGGACTGGCCTGTGGTGTGAAGTGGTCCGGGGTGTACTACCTCGTCGCGTTCGCCGCGATGAGCCTGGCGTGGGACGCCTGCGCGCGCCGCACCGCGGGTGTCCGCCGACCCTGGGCCGGCACGCTGGTCCGGGATCTCGGGCCAGCGTCGTGGGCGATGGCGGTGGTGCCTCTCGGGGCCTACCTGGCGACCTGGTGGGCCTGGTTCAGGAGTGAGACCGGCATCGACCGGCACGTGGTGGGCAACCAGATCGGTACCGGCGGCCCGTGGCACTTCGTGCCGGGGGCGCTGCGGGCACTGTGGTACGACAGCGCCGCCGTGTTGCGTTTCCACGAAGGGCTGCTCACGCCCGCCCACCCGCACCCGTGGGAATCCAAACCGTGGAGCTGGCCGATGGGGCTTCGGCCGATGCTCTACTACTACCAGTCCGGTGCCAGCGCTGCGGGTTGCGGGCGTCAGGACTGCGTGGCCACCGTGATGCTCATCGGCACGCCAGCACTGTGGTGGCTCGCGCTGCCCGTGCTGGGGTGGGCACTGTGGCGGGCGACCAGCGGAGGGGACTGGCGCTATGCGGCGGCGCTGGTCGGCTACGCCGCCGGCTGGCTGCCCTGGTTTGGCAACATCCACCGCCAGATGTACTTCTTCTACATGACCCCGGTGGCGCCGTTTCTGGTCATCGCCGTGGCAGTGGTGCTGGGTGAGATTCTCGGCCGGGCTGCCGACGGCGCCGAGCGGCGCGGCACGGGGCTGCTGGTGGTCTCGCTGTACGTCGGGCTCGTGGTGGCCAACTTCGTCTGGCTCTGGCCGATCCTCACCGGTGGCTCGATCACCCCGGAGCGCTGGAACGCCGAGCTCTGGTTGCCCTCCTGGCGCTGAGTTGTCTGGTCACTCCAGCAGGAGCGCGTCGCCCGAGACCGTGATCTGACGCCCCGGCAGCGGCCTTGACGCGGGGCCTTGCACGACCGAGCCGTCCGCGATGGCGAAGCGGCTGCCATGGCAGGGGCAGTCGATCGTCCCGCTGGCGACCTTGTTGACCGGGCAGCCCTGGTGGGTACAGATGGCCGAGAACGCGGTGAACATTCCCGGCGTTGGTTGGGTCACCACGACCTTCTTGCTGGCGAACACCGTGCCGCCGCCGACGGGGATGTCACCGGTGCTCGCCAACCGCTCACCTCCGGGGGCCGAGGGTGCCCCAGCGTCCTGCTCGCCGTTGCCGCACGCGGCGAGCGCAGCGGAGCCAGCCGCAACCGCGGTGCCGGCCACGACGGCGCGCCGGGTCACCTCGGATCCGTGTTGCTGCGCGTGTCGGGACATCGTCACTCCTCACCGGACGAGTCACAGTACCGGGAAATCCCCTCGGTTCGCCTGCCACGACATGCGCGAACCACTCCGGTCCGCCAGACGAACGTTGGGTGATAGGGAGGTATCTATGATCAACAGTGCCGACCACGCCTCCGCTCGGGCCCGCGGAGCTCAGCCGCAACGCCGGTCCCACGACCTCGCTGCCAAACATCTCCATTGGGCCGACTCCGGTCGCACCAAACCCGTCCGACGCAGTGTCGACCTGTCTCCCACCTATCACCTCAAGCTCACCCAGTGGTGCGCCGAGACCGCCGACGTGATCGGCACCGCCCGCGTCACCGGCCAGGACGTCATCCGAGCCCTGGTCGCTCGGCTGCTCATGGACAAGTCCCTCGCTCGCCGGATCCGGGACGACCTCAGCATGGACATCTGAGGCTAGGGCTCGCCGAAGCGCTCCTAGCCGTGTTCCTGCGCCGCCAAGTGCTCGCGCAGGAACCGCAGGGTGGCCTCCCAAGCCTTGGCTGCCTGCTCCGGGTCGTAGGTGCCGAGCAGGTTCTCGTTGTTGAAGAAGGCGTGCCCAGCCGGGTAGAAGCGGAAGTCAGGCGCGCGGCCGGACTGCTGCTCGATGGTGGCTGCCAGAGCGTGGACCCCGTCGGGGGAGACAAACGCGTCGCGCTGCGCGAAGTGGCCCAGCAGTGGGGCGGAGAGGTTCGCGAAGCTCGGGTACTCCTCGCCAAGGACCCCGTAGAATGGCACCGCGGCGCCGATCTTGTCGCCCTGCTGGGCCGCGAGCACCAGCACGAAGCCGCCGCCCATGCAGAACCCGACCGCGCCGATCGTCGAGCTGGTGACCGCGTCGTGGCCCAGCAGGTAGTCCACCGCGCCGCCCAGATCACGGGCCGCCTGGTCCACTGGCAGAGCGTGCATGAGCTTGCCAGCCTCGTCAGCGTCATGGGCGGTGGCGCCGCCGTACAGATCGGGGGCCAGGGCGACGAAGCCCTCGGCGGCCAGCCGGTTCGCCACGTCCGCGATGTGGCTGGTCAGCCCCCACCACTCCTGGATCACGACGACGCCAGGGCCGCGACCGGATTCGGGCAGCGCGAGGTAACCGTGCGCGGTGGAACCGTTGGACGCGAAAGTCACGTTCTGCAGCGAGTTCTCCATGTCCCCGATCCCATCACACCCGGTGGGCGTCAGCGGATCCGGCAGCCGGTTTCGGCGCTGGCGCAACCACACCCGGACTCTGGAGACGACGAGGGCGGTGGCCCTTACCCATGAGGGAGTTGGGGCCACCGCCGGTAATCTACAGGCTATAGCTTTCCTAGCCCGCGGTCATGACCGTAGTAGGTGTACCCGCCGTAGTTGTAGCCGTTGTAGTAACCGTAGTCGTAGGCGTAGCCGTAGTGATCCCCGTAATAGGCGCCCTCGTAGCTACCATGACACCCACAATAGGGATAGTTTCCATCACGGCCGCGTCCACCCATCGCGAAGACTTCCGAGACTCTCATATCGCTCCTTATTCCGGTCGATGGAGCCATACAAGCCGAAAGACCCGGACCAGCCTGGGGAAATTGTTGTGCAACCGCGAACGTCCACCATGTGAACACCAGGCATGAACACCCGCAGCTTCTCAGTCCACAGCACTCAGCAGCCCCCAAGATGATCCGAGCTGGCCCCCTTACTCCCCGTGGTCTCGCAACTCCCCGCAGTCACGCAAGCTCGAAGATAGGCCATCCGAGTAGCGATTGCAACAACAACTACTTCCTGTACATGAACGGCCACGCTCAGTCATTACCATGTTCGCACCAGTGACTGTATGCGCAATTGATCACCTGATCCATCACTGACAGTAATAGCCGCCACCTGCACCATAGCCCGGCGCTGAGCAGCGCACGGTTGACAGGTCCTCGGCGGTGGCACCGCGTCCCCCCTGACAGGAATTGAGGGCCACCGCCGGACGGCCCGCGACGTGACGAGCTACCCTAGGACTCCTAGGAGCCCATGACTGCGGGAGTAACCGTAGCCGTAGCCGCAGTAGTTGCCGTAGCTCTGGTAGTAGTGGTAGCTCCAGCGACCGTCATCCGGGTAGTAGCCGTAACCGTAGTTGCGGTCATGGCCATAGTTGCCACCCATTGCGAAGATTTCCGAGACCCTCATCTCGCTCCTTTTCGTCGATGGAGGAGCCATGCAGACCAGAAAGACCCAGACCGGCCCGCGAAATTAGTACGCAACCACCCAAGAGCTAGCTCCCCCTTACCCCCCGTGGTCATGCAACGTTAAAGTAAGCTATGCGCGTGACGTTGGCAACGACAACTTCCTGTACAGGAATGGCGACGCTGCGTGATACCGGGTGGCCCGCTGGTGAACGGCAAAGCGTGACAGACACGGGCGCACCGGCGTTCAGACCGGTGGCCGGTTCGAGCACCACAAGGTAGCCGTCAGCACGGACCGAGATCCAGGAGCCGGTTCAGGACGTCCTGGAAAAGCTCCGCAGCGACCGGTGATCCTCTATATCGAGACGTCAGCGGCAGCGAAGCTGCTCGTCGACGAGCCCGCATCGAGCCGACTGGCGGCGCGGCTCGACAAGGCCGTGGACCAGGACGATGCCCTGCTCTCGAGCATGCTCCTGGAGACCGAGCTACGCCGACTCGCGGTCCGCGTCGACCTAGCCCAGACCGCCGTGACCCACCTGCTCGAACGCTTCGACCTGGTGGAGACTGACCGCTCCCTCTACCGGGAAGCGGGCCTGCTCCCAGGCCGTCACCTCCGCAGCCTCGACGCGCTGCACCTCGCGGCCGCACTCCGCGTCGACGCCGACGTCATGGTGACCTACGACCGTCGCCAGGCCGATGCTGCCGATGCTGCCGGGCTGCCCGTGCTTGCGCCATAGCCGAAACGGACCTCCACCAGGGAAGTGACTAGCTTGGGCATGGTGCGAAGCCGGTCTACCTCCGCGGTCTGGCGAGCCACCGTTCCGGTCTTGGCTGTGCACGGCGGTGCCGGTCGCATCGTGGCGGAGGAGTTCAGCGCGCAGCGGTCCGCCACGGCCAGGCGAGGGCTCGGTGAGAGCTTGGCAGCGGGCATGACGGTGCTGCGCGACGGTGGGTCGGCGCTCGACGCGGTGGTCGCTGCCGTGCTGGTCCTCGAAGATGACGAGCAGTTCAATGCTGGCAGGGGTGCCGTCCTCACGGCTGCCGGTGGCGTGGAGCATGACGCGGCGGTGGCTGACGGGGCGACGCGCCGCGCTGGAGCGGTGACCTGCGTGAGTGGTATCCGTAACCCGGTGCTCGCCGCGCGAGCAGTGCTGCAACGGTCGCCGCATGTGCTGCTGAGCGGAGCGGGAGCGCAGGCGCTCGCCCGTCGGGAAGGCCTCGCGTTCGTGCCGGCCGACTGGTTCGTGACCGCTCGTCGGCAGCAGCAGTTGACGGGGATCCGACCCAGCGACCAGGCCGAGCCTGAGGTCACGGGCGGGACGGTGGGCGCCGTCGCCGTGGACGTCGAGGGACACCTTGCGGCGGCGACCTCGACCGGAGGCACCACCGGCCAGCTCGCCGGCCGGGTCGGGGACACCCCGCTGATCGGGGCCGGCACCTGGGCCGACGACCGTTCCTGCGCGGTCTCGGCGACTGGCGATGGTGAGGCGCTCATCCTCAGCGTCTTCGCCCATGAGGTCGACGCGCTCGTGCGGCTCGCCGGTCTGAGCCTGGGCGCGGCCTGCCAACGGGCGCTGCAGGAGGTCAAGGCCAGGGCAGGGACCGGTGGTTGCATCGCCGTGGGACCGGACGGCACGGTGGCGATGCCGTTCACCAGCGCGGGGATGTTCCGGGGCTCGATAGACGCGACCGGCGATCGCCGGATCGGGATGTTCACCGAGGACCCACCGAGCCCATAGGTCACTCAGCGCGGAGCTCGTCGGGGAGAGACCCTGGTCGCGGCGGCTCAGGCAATCGCCTGGCTCAGGAGCAGCGTCAACTGCTCGGCGGTCTCGCGGGTGCTTCCCGGTACGTGCTCACGCCGAAGTTCGGGCAGTGTCCGGGAGAGCAGCACTTCCGTTCGGGTGGAGGCCACATCGCCGACCATGGCTCCGATCTGGCGCATGGTCGTCTCGGCATCGCTCCAGGCGCCGACCCGCACCTGGGAACCAAGTAAATATCCCAGGTGCAGGTAGCGGCTCCGCACCCGACGGGGGGCCGTCGCCGCGACCGACTGTTCGAATTTTCCCACCGCCTCGCGCGCGTGTCCGAGATCGACCAGCGCCATACCCTCTTGCCAAGCCAGCTCACGCTCATCTACCCACCATGCCCACTTCGGGTCGGCATCTCGCACGCCGTCTTGGTAGTGTGAGCGCGCTTGGTCGAAGAGTGTGAGCGCTTGCTCGTCACCGCCTTGCGCCAGAGCGCGCGCCTTACGCATCAAAAATAGCATTTTAACCCGGGGCGAGAGCCGGTCGCCACTTTCCAGCACCGAGCGCGCGAGATACAGCGCCTCCTGGGGTCGCCCGAGAAAACCAGCATGCATGCTGGCGTTTTGAAGCGTGAACACCTCCATGGACCGGTCCCCAGCCAGCCGGCAGAAATAGAGCGCCTCCTGGTTCAGGCGCCGCACATCGTCTTGCCGATCAGCATCATAGAGCAACCATCCGGCGACTTCGGCCAACTCGCCCGCGGCGGCTTGCAGGTCACGCTCAAGAGATGGTTCGTAAGCACCCGAGCCAAGCTGTTGATGCACTGAGCGAAAGAATCGCACAGCTAGGGGCGCTAGATCGGTGCCACCGAAGCGACCATCCAATTCAATAATCTGCAAGGTATGTTGCTGGACGGTTTCGAGGTAGGCCGTGTCGGCATACGATGTCACGGGGAAGGTGCGGAGCGACGCTGCCGCTGTGACACCCAGGGCCGGGAAGGTGCCGTGGGCAGGGGAAGCGACGCTCTGGTCTTCGGCGGCGAGGAAGCGGGCACGCTGGATGTCGGAGGCGCGCTCCAGCGCCTGGTCCAGGGCACGGCGCAAGGCCAGGCCTGGCGGGTGGGCGCCGCGCTCAGCGTTGCCGATCGTCCGCTTCTCGAACCCCAAGGTCTTGGCGAAGTCATGCTGGGACTGGCACAGTCCCACGTCACGGAACCGGCGAATCCGGGGCGGTGTCCATTCCATCCGCGAAAGCGTAGCACCCATTTGTGATCGACTCTACTGTTGCCGAGCTCGACAACAGGGCTGTCGGGAGGTCGGCGGAGCAGCTCTGTTGTCGAACTCGGCGCACTGAGAGCACTCAAGATCGGGCCGCCCCCTCGTTCGGTAATCTACGGGACATGCACTAGTCTCAGGGTAACGAGGCGGCACAGTGTCATGTGGGTTCAGAATATGAGAGGTGGGAACGGTGATGGCTGACGACAAGCGTGAGGACAACGGCGCGCACGAGGACAACCGCGACAGGGATGGGCATAAGAAGGATGGCTACGACCATACGAAGACCAAGGATGTGAACGAGTCAGGCAGCGGTAAGCACAGCAAGGACGACAAGGACACATGAGTGTTGATGCCTCGTCTGCGTGGGAGGCGCTGCTGACCGAAGTGCCGCGCGCGCCGTTCATCCCGGACACGATCTGGGTCGACGACAGTTCCGGTGGCGGCTTTGTGGCGTTGTCGAGGCACACCGACCCAGACCGCTGGCACGCCGCAGTGTCGGCGAACGCGCCCGTCGTCACGCAGGTCGACCTCGGTGACGTGGCACCTGGCCAGCAGGGCCGCTTTCCGTCCAGCTCATGTAGCCAGCCGAGCATCGTCGCGGACATGCTGGATGCCCTCGACGTACGGCCGGGACAGTCCGTGCTGGAGATCGGCACCGGCACCGGCTGGAACGCGGCGCTACTGGCCAACCGGGTCGGTGCACACGGCCGGGTGGTCACGATCGAAGTGGACCCGTGCCTGGCTGCCGGTGCCCGGTGCGCACTCACCAACGCCGGATACCACCCGCTTGTGATCACTGCGGACGGCCTGGCCGGACACCCAACTGGCGCTCCGTATGACCGGGTGATCTGTACCGCAGCGATCCGCGAGGTGGTGCCGCAGACCTGGCTCGACCAGCTCCGGCCGGGTGGCCGGGTGGCGATACCCTGGGGAACCGACTGGTCCAACGGGGTCATGCTGACCTTGCACAAGAGCGAGGACGGCGCCGCCACCGGCCGGTTCTGCGGCGACCTCGCCTTCATGCGGATCCGCAGCCAGCGCCGTGCGCTGTACCGCTGGCGGCCCGAGGACAGCGACATCGAGCGCGCCCAGGTCAGTATCACCGAATGCCGCGGCAGCGACCTGGACCGGATGCTGAACCCAGACAAGGGCACGTTCGCCATCGGCGCGCGCCTGGCCTCCTGCTGCCTGATCGTCGAGTGGGACAAGCACGGTGAGCTCCATCACAACCTGGAGCTGGACGACGCGGCGACCAGGTCATGGGCGCAACTGGACGCCAATCTCACCGACCCGGCACCGTTCACCGTGCGTCAGCTCGGGCCGCGCAGGCTGTGGGACGAGGCCGAGACCGCCTACGACTGGTGGTACGACCACGGCGAGCCAGGGCTCGATCGGTTCGGCTTCGACAGCCGTGACAGGCGGCAGTGGGTATGGCTCGATGAGCCCGACAACGTGGTCCGTGTCCTGAGCTGACGGGTTCTGCGTGGCATGCCGACTGTGCCTTTTGACGCACCAGTTGTGACGCACCAATGATGCACAGCGAGCTGATGCTTAGATCACTGGCGGGTTAGCAAGCCGCTACGCTGGACATTTCCATAAGGGGGGAGGTTTTGCCGCCATGGCAGCGAAACGCCACGCGTTAGCGCAGCGCCGCAAGGCAGTCGGCCAGACGCAGGAACAGCTCGCCGCGTTGCTGGGGGTTGAGCGCTCCACGGTGGTGCGTTGGGAAGCGGGTGAGACGGAGCCGCTACCGTGGTGCCGGCCCAAGCTGGCCGAGGCCTTGGCCGTGTCGCTGGACGTGCTCTCTGTGCTGCTGGCCACTGCTGATGACTTCCCGGCCGAGCCCAGTGATGCGCTGCTACTGTCGCTGGGAGAGTTCTCCTCCGCGCAGGTCGGCATGCTCATGGAGCGGTTCACGGCAATGGACATGGGGAGTCGCCGCGACGCGCTGCAGCAACTCACCATCATGTCGGGCACCGTCTTGGTGCCGCCGGTTCGCCGCTGGCTGGCACAGGCCTTCGCCGCTGTCCCGCTGATCTCCCCAGAGTCGGTCAGCAGTGACGCTCTGGATGCTCTCGAACACGCGCTGATATTTTTTCGTCAGTGGGATGAGTCAGGCGTGGGTGGGCTGCGCCGCAAAGCGGTGGTTGGGCAGCTCAACGCGGTGGCTGAAACCCTGCACGAGCCGCATAGCCCGGAAGTGCGCCAGCGTCTGTTCCAGATCACGGCCGAGCTGGCCCAGCTGGCTGGCTGGATGGCATACGACGAAGGCTTGCCGGGCGTGGCCCAGCGTTATTATCTGCTAGGTCTCAGCGCGTGCCACGAAGCCCGATCGCCGGTCCTCGGCGCGAAGATTCTTGGTGACATGTCTCGGCTGTCAACGGAGGCCCGCCACTACGAGGACAGTCTCGACCTTACCCGTACGGCCCTGTACATCTTGCCCCGCACCGATAGTGGCCTGGTTCGCACCGAACTCCTAGGGGTGAAGTCGCGAGTGCACGTACGCCTCGGCAATCAGGCAGCGGCCACTCGGGCCGCTGAGGCCTGCGTCGAAGCCTGGCAGGACGCACAGAATGAGCCGACGCCGAGCTGGCTGTATTACATGAATCAGGCTGGGGCCAATGGTCTCGCCGCGAATGCCTACATGGGGCTAGCCCTCCGCGCGGAAGACAGTGGGCATGCCCTTGCTTACGCGGAGCGAGCCGAATGGCACAACCGCAGCGCCCTTGCGAGCCGGCCACCCAGCTATGATCGCAGTCGCACTTTTCATGAGATTGTACTCGCCGAGGTCAGGCTGGCCCAGCGGGACCTCGGCGAGTCGGTCACCGTCGCGCAGTCAGCGCTGGAGCTGGCCGCACCGATGTCCTCGATCCTGGTCTGTGATCGACTCCTCCGCTTCCATGGTGAGCTGACAGCTCGGTACCCCGACGACGCGCATGTCATCCCGTTCACTGAACAACTCCATGACTACGTGAGACGGGTAGCTCCACATAAGGCGCGGGACATTGCGGCCACCTTAACGGATTGATCTCCCGGCATCCCAGCCCGTGCCGTACTCGATTAGTATCATGCATCCGAGCACGGAGTGTCGTCGGGTCCGGTTGTACAGTAGTGTCGGCGCAGAATTGTTGCGGCAGCGTTCACCGCGGCGTGAATCTCCTGCGCGATCCGTTGCGCCAATAGGTTGACATCGCCATTGGTAGCGGTGGGAGTGCCCACCAGCTCGACATGCTCCGCTCCGTCCGACAAGACGACCGGAGCGCCCGCGAAGAACTGGTAAGGCGCGTATATGGCGCTGGTGATGATGAGCACGTGACGCCGCCGCACCAAGGGAATCCGGTCGAGCAGGAACGCCAAGCCGTCAGAGGTGTTCGCCCGCCGGTGGGCGCTACGGGACGGGGCGACGAGCACCCGGAGGTTCCTGCCCACAGCGGTGTTGAGCTGGTGGTCCTGCCAGGCGGCACTGCCGGTGCCTCCGGTTGTCACGGCGCCGGCTTGCAGGGGGCCGAAGGCGTCCGCGAGGTAGCGAAGGAGGTTGGCCCACTCAGTCCGATCCGCCATGCTGTCGGGGTCGCTGACATGTTCATGATCGCTCAGTGCGCGCTCGGCGGTGACGGCGACCAGGGTGCCGAGGTCGACACCTCGGCTCTCAAGGTCCCGCGCGAGCGCGGTTCGGAGACGGTTTCCGGTGGTAGCGCCACCAAGCAGGACCGTTGTCGCGTATGACGCACGGCTCGGGGCGGCGGTGTGGAGTAGACCGAGAGGTCCTGCGGCCGACAGCAGCCCGCGAATCTGTTCTGTTGTCCACGTCGTTGAGATGGCATCCCACCGTTCGGCGCCACGGCGAGTGTCAAGGGTGCTCGCGCTCCATGTCAGCAGAGCTTCACGATCCTGGGTAGCCCAGCTAGGTCCACCGAGTGCTGCGGTAAGCCGCTGAAGGTCGGCCGATTCAAGCCAGCCCGCAGCGGTACGCAGAACGTCGAGTTGATTGCCAGAAATCCACGCGCGCGGGACGGATGGAGGATTTAGCGCCGTTCGTAGTTTGTCAACGGCCATGGGCGGCCAGCCACAACCGGCCGGCACGTAGCAGACCTATGACCCGGCGGTGCATACTGGCACGCCGTTGTCCACCTTGTTGTCGTATGGGGGCAGGTCTCCATTGAGGTAAGAATTCGCCACGGTGTAGTAATTTCGGTTCCACGGTGGACTGGCGATCAAGTACCACCAGCCGTCGTGTACTACCGAAGGCGGCGCATCAGGTTGATGGAACCGGCAGACCACTTCGACCTTTTCGCCTGGTTTAACGAATTGACCCAGTCCTCCGAAAACAAGCGGGTTCCGGTAGGTGGGTTTCGCACTGCCCCCGTCCGCCTGCTCGGGGAAGGTCCTGCCCCCCGAGATGCAGGTGGGACAGTTCGGCACCGGCATATCACCGGAAGCCTCGGGATGTGGCGGCGAGGCGGGCGCGGCGCTGTTCAATCCGTGGTTGATTTCAGCAGCCACTATAGTTGCCCTTCCGGTGATCACTGCGGCGACCACCAAGCCAACTAAGCCGATCAGCGCGACAATCACCGTGATCAACTTAGGGCTCATGCTGTTCTTCTCAGTCGTACTTGGCCCGCCACCGCCCTCCTTGTCTGGTTCGTTCGATTCCGCCGCGATATTTTCACCCGGGTTGGGCTCTCCGGCACGCATGACCGTCCTGTCGTCCGCTTCCAACGCTCCACTCGATCACCAAAGACGTGCGCGGTGTGTCACCCCGCAGCTACGCACAGCGTAACGGGTCATATGTCAGGGACGCCGGGCACGGTCGTTTCAAGATCTTTTTATAGTCGTGGTGGTCACGTCTTTCCGTCCCAGGAATCCCGGCGCGGGACCTCGGTGACGTCGCTGCCCACCTGACGTGCCGCGACACGGGCCCCTGCCTGCTCTAACACTCATCCGCTCCGCCCCCACGGGGAGCCTGGGGGGATCCATTGTGGAGGTGCCACAGACGGCAACATGGGGCGAGAAGTTGCCACCTGTGGCAACTCCCCACACTGTGACAGTCCTTCCCCGGACCTCACCGACAGTGACATCGGTACCTGGTTGGGCCACGCACAGCTCGCTTCGCCGCAGTGCCCCCAGCGGCTCGATCTGCACGGCACAGAACGTGAATTCGAGAATCTTGTCGTAGGGGTCGATCTCATCAACCTCCGGCGCGATGGTGTCCAGAGCGCAGGAGCGCCGGATCGTCGGCGGAGCTGAAGGTGATGGTGTCCCCGCTGGCCAGCGAGACATCGCCGTCGCGGCTGATCTGGTCGCCGTTGAGCGCGGCGATAACGTGGCGGTCCAGGGCGAGGCCCACCGCAGCGGCGGCGGCGGACAGCGTGGCGGCGCGAACGGTGCGCGGGCCGAGGTGGCCGTTGCCGGCCAGCGCGCCGTAGCGCTGCACGGTGACCCGCGGGGCGGGGTGGCATCGCGCGGCGCGATAGTCCTCCGGGGAGTTGACGTTGACCACCGAGTCCAGCGCTGGGTCAGCCGCAGCCAGCGCCGGGTCAGCGAGTAGCGCAGCGTCGTCCAGCCTGAGCGTGCGGCAGCGGTGGTGGCGGAACAAGAAGGCCGGACGCAGGTCGCCGGCTGCCACCAGCTCGGCGACCAGCGGCGCGAGGGTGACCCGGTAGGCGGCGGCGAGCGGCTGCGGGTAGCCCCGTGCTACCGGAAGAACCACGTCGAGGTCAGGGGTAAGCGCCGCCAGCACCCGGCGGACGAACGCGGGGTGCAGGAACGGCAGGTCGGTGGAGCAGACGAACGCTGCGGGCGCCCGAGTGGCCAGCGCGGCCAGGCCAGCGGCGATGCCCTGCAGCGGCCCCAGGCCCTCCTCCGGATCCTCCACGACGTCCACCCGGGGGGGAATCTGGAGTAATGTCTGGTCTGGGGCGCGGACCACCACCAGCGGCCCATCAACCGAGCGGGCCAGCACGCCCAGGGTGCGGCGGAGCAAGGTGGAACCGTGCCACTCCAACGCGGCCTTCGGGGTGCCCATCCGCGACGAGCGGCCACCCACCAGCACCACGGCGGCCGGTGGCCACTCGCCAGCGATCACGGTGCCGCGACATCGGGTGACATGAATCGCCACCGTCGATGATCCTCAGCGCCCAGGTGGCCAAAGGCCCGCCGGAGCGGGGTTCGCGCGCGCAGGAAAGGCTGGAGGTGCTTGTCCCGCCAGAGCTGCTGGCAGGCGGCGTAACCGCCGGGAGTATTGCTGAACGGCGGCCCGGTCCAGCCGCACTCGCAGCGGGGCACGTACGCCACGTAGTGACCCTCCCGGCGGGCTCGCTCGTTGCCCCAGAGGTCACCAAGCGTGCCATCTGCCCGCCGGCCAGCGACCACGCACTGGTGTTCGGCGGTGCCCTCGCCGACGTCGCCCACGCGGTGTAATTGCACCGCTCCAGAGTGCTGTGCTTAGATGAACGAGAGGTAAACGCAGCGCTCCCGAATGGGTAGACTTACGGGCGAGCACGCGGCCCTCATACCAGAAGGAGATAGCTCACTAATGCCGCAAACCTCGGACTCCGTGCCGAACCTGGGCCATCGAGAAGATGACTGTCTTGCGACCAACGGGACCGCTGAGAGCGTCCAGCCCGAGACGCGCTTTCGGCGTAGCGATGTCGCGGGCGCTGTGGCGGAGTTTCACGCCACCTTTGATCTCCCGAAGCGAGCAACCCCCAGCATCGAAATCAGCGACTCACTCGCCAAGCTGCGGGTGACGCTGCTGGAAGAAGAGTGCGGCGAGTTCGCCTCGGCGACCGAAGCGCGTGACTTGGTGGCGATCGCGGACGCCTTGGCTGACGTCGTGTACATCGCCTATGGAACCGCGATCACTTATGGAATCGACCTTGACCTTGTATTATCCGAGGTGCATAGGGCGAACATGAGCAAGCTCGATGACAACGGAAAACCGATCAAACGAGCTGACGGCAAAGTCCTCAAGTCTGAGCGGTACACGCCTCCCGATGTGCAGGCGATGCTGCAACTCCAGTGTCGGGATTGACCACCCGGAAGCCACTCCCCTCAGGTGGCCATCATGTCCCGCGCCTTATGCGGAGCTACCTGTTTCACGTAGTCATGGAGCTGTTCGGTGAACGGGATGACGTGCGCATCGTCGGGGTACCGAGCGGCCAACCTGCCATGAAACTCAAAGAGGCGATCACAGACTATGATCGAGGACATCGGTGCCGCCAGCTCAAGCGCCGACTGCGCGACGATGACAGACTCGGCAAGGTCCTGCTGGGCCAACCTGACATTGGCGAGCCGAATCTCGTCAAGAGCGCGACTGCGATCGAAGCCGGGTGGCCGGCTCTCACAGGCGCTGTGGGTGTGCCGCTCGGCCCGCTCCGCGTAAGCAAGGGCATGCCCACTGTCTTCCGCACGGAGGGCCAGCTCGATGTAGGCGTTCGCGGCGAGGCAATCGGCCTCAGCCTGATTCATGTAATGCAGCCAGCTCGGAACCGGTTCACCCTGTGCGTCCTGCCAGGCTTCGACGCAGGCGTCAGCGGCCCGAGTGGCCGCTGCCTGGTTGCCGAGGCGTACGTGTGTTTCGGACTCCACCTCTAAGAGTTCGGTGCGAACCAGACCACTATCGTGGCGAGGCAAGATGTACAGGGCTGTGCGGACAAGGTCGAAACTGTCCTCGTAGTGGCGGTACTGCGTTGACAGCCAAGCCATGTCACCAAGAATCTTCGCACCGAGGACCGGTGACCGGGCCTCGTGGCACGCGCTGAGACCTAGCAGATAATAACGCTGAGCCACGCCGGGCAAGCCTTGCTCGTATGCCATCCAACCAGCCAGCTGCGCCAGGTCGGCGGTAATCTGGAACAGGCGCTGGCGCACCACCGGGTTGTGCGACTCGCGCAGGGTCTCGGCCAGTGCGTTGAGCTGCCCGACCACCGCTTTGCGGTGCAGCCCGCCCATGCCTGCGGAATCCCACTGGCGAAAGATCATGACCGCGCGTTCGAGAGCATCCAGAGCGTCACTGCTGACCGACTCCGGGGAGACCAGCGGGACAGCGGCGAAGGCCTGTGCCAGCCAGCGGCGAACCGGCTGCACCAAGACGGTGCCCGACATGATGGTGAGTTGCTGCAGCGCGTCGCGGCGACTCCCCATGTCCATTGCCGTGAACCGCTCCATGAGCATGCCAACCTGCGCGGAGGAGAGCTCTCCTAGCGAGAGTAACAGGGCATCGCTGGGCTGGGCCGGGAGATCCTCAGGAGTGGCCAACAGCTCAGCGAGCACGTCCAGCGACACGGCCAGAGCCTGCGCCAGCTCGGGCCGGCAGCACGGCAGCGGCTCCGTCTCGCCCGCTTCCCAGCGCACCACCGTGGAGCGCCCAACTCCCAGCAGCGCGGCGAGCTGTTCCTGCGTGTGACCGACTGCCTTGCGGCGCTGCGCTAACGCGTGGCGTTTCGCTGCCATGGCGGCAAAACCTCCCCTCTCGTGGAAATGTCCAGCGTAACGGCCTGCCAACCCGCCAGCTGCATTGCCCGCCAGTGATCCAGGCATCAGTCCACTGTGCTTTGTTGGTGCGCCATCATCGGTGCAGCAGAGGGCACGGTCGGCATGCCGCGCTGATGCTGTAGTCCTCGCCGTGATAGCCGTCGTAACTTTGGTCCTGGCCCCAGGGCCGGGATGCCCGAGTCACCCCAGCACGCGGTTTGGTGCCCTTACCGGTTGGTTTTGCGCGCTCCTTCGTCCAGCGCAGGCCCACACACTGGCGGGCGCCACTCCCCCGACGCCGCGCGCTGTTCGGAGGATGAACTCGCCCCGGTTCTGGGGCCGTCCACGCACAACGAGCAGGAGCTTGGGGGCACGAGCACGATGCGCGAGGCGGATCACCACGGCACCAGCCAGCGGACGCCGTGAGCGTGGCGCCACCGCGCGGGTCCGGGCGCTCTGGAGCGGTGCCGGTGGGGTGGGTGTTCCTCGATCGCCACCGTCACGAGGGGATCACGATCCGGTGGCGGCGCGGAGAGCCGGTGGCCTACGTGCTGCACGGCCACCGGATCGGTGACGACACCACAACAACGGGGGTCCGGGACACCATCCCGGTAGCGCCGACGGGCTGGACCGACCTCGCCGAAATCCGGGCACTCGGGCAGCGGTGGCTACGACAGCGGTAAGCGATGCCATAACGAAGCGGGTTGTCACCGGTAGCGGTGTGGGCGCCAGGCCAGAGCTGCCCAAATTCACCCGATCGGGATTGAGCGTGACGTATTTACCGGGCGTTGCCCGTCCTCATCCTCCTGTGGTCGCTGGTGTGAGCCGGTGTACCGGAGAGAAGGATGGATCACAAGCCTCAACTCAACCAGACCCATGAAATGAACACAGTTGAATGGACACATTTTTAGAGCGATGCCGTTTCCACCAACAGGTTAGCCGCAGTCATCCCACAGATGCAAAAAAACCACCCGGATACATCCCCCAGGGTACATGAAAGATGATCTGCGTGGATGATGACCAGCTCCTGGGCGTACGACATCCTGAACAACTAGGCGGGACCGAAATCTGGAGAAGTGGGGTCGACATGAGCAAAATCCGCTGCAACTCAATTTTCCGAAAAGCTGGACCACTGGAGGAGACATGGATAGAACGCCACCAGAATTGGACCGACTGCAAATGTGACGTCGTCGTGAAAAAAGGCTTCGTGACGTACATATGCGTGAAGTGCGGTAGAGAAATCTAAGACTACGCAGCACGTCGGTCACTGATCCCCTGACTCACACGGACCCACGCTCGTATCGACCGTGCGGCAGCGCCGGGTAGCCCGGGAGAATGACACCCCGGGCTACCACAAAGTGAAGCAGGCCACCGGCGGGATCGTGTCCAGGGCAGTGCTGGCACCCAGGGCAGCCGTGTGGGCTGCACCAGCGGCGCGCAACCCGCATTCGATGGGAACAAAAACCTTGGTGGGATGGACGACGGCACCGTGCAGTTCCCGGGCCGGGTCAAGGTCGGTCGGCCCTTCCTGTGGGACTTCGCCCCAGTCGAGCTGATGGCGCCCAACGTTAAACACGCCCAGCTAGGTCTACCGGGTCGGCCGGCAGTTTCACCAGTCCCTGCGGCACGAACGCTGAGGGGCACCGCAGGCAGGCGGTGCTGGCCTACGCCACCAAGTTGACCCGGGATCGGGCCGCCGCCGAGGACGTCTTGCAGGAGACCTTGGTACGCGCGTGGCTGCTGACGGTGGCGGGCCACATTGTGGTGGACCGGGCCCGGGCGACGGCCGCCCGGCCGAAGGAGGTCGCCGAGTCCCCGGCCCAGCCTCCGCTGGAACGGGATCATGCCGATCAGGTGATCGAGTCGATGGATGTGTTCGAGGCGCTGCAGAAGTTGTCCGAGGAACACCGCGAGGTGCTCGTTCAGTGCACGGGATTCCCACAGTCCGACGACCACAATGAGCGCGTGTTCCTGCACTCAGTCCACGCGTGTGAACTCGTGTTCTACCTCGTCCGGTGGATCGCCTGCCGGACCACGCTCGCCATCAACGCCAGGGAGCCCGACGCGGCGTTCTGGCTGGACCAGGTTGCCACCTGCACCGCCCTGCTCACTGGGATCTTCCACGTGCTCAAGACGTTGTCTCCACAACAATTCATGAACTTCCGCGATGCAACCGGAGCCGCCAGCGCTGTACAGTCGATGAACTTCCATTTGATGGAGATCGCCGTCTATGGCTACGATCCGCGCAAGGCCGAGGTCTTCGATAAATTCCGTCACCTTCAGGAGCTGAACAATCCTCCATTTCGTCATCACCGGTCGTTGCGAGAAGCAGTGCTCGCCGCGTCCGACCCAAGACTGACCGCAGCGTTTGCTACAGTGGAACGAATCTTGCTGACCTGGCGAGGAAAGCATTACTGATTCGGTCGTCTTTACCTGTCTGACATCAAGGGATCAGGTGACACCGAAGGGGCCGGCTACTTGAAGAGATTCGTGGACAAGAATGATTTTCTGCCCGGCGAGCAAGGAAAACCGGATGCGAGGTTACTCCATTTTGGGATACGCTGACGATCCGGTCTGGGCTGCCGCCAAGCAGCACATGAACATCCCCTGCTCGGAGTAGGAGACACGACATGACGCACATGAGCCCGGAAGAGTTCCAACGCTACGGCTATCGCGTGGTGGACTGGATCACCGACTACTGGAAGCAACTCGAGTTCTTCCCCGTCGCTCCGAGGGTCGAGCCGGGGGACATCCTCCGCCGGCTGCCAGCACACCCACCGGAGCAGGGTGAGTCCTTCGATGCCGTGCTCGGCGACCTCGACGAGCTCCTCGTTCCCGGTCTGCTGCATTGGCAGCATCCGAGGTTCTTCGGATACTTCCCGGCGAACAGTTCCGGCCCGGCGGTGCTGGCGGAGCTGCTGTGCGCCGGGCTCGGTGTGCAGGGCATGCTCTGGGTCACCAGCCCGGCATGCACCGAGCTGGAGCAGCGGGTGCTCGACTGGCTAGCGGAAGCCCTCGGGCTGCCAGAGCGGTTCCAGTTCGCTGGGCCGGGTGGCGGGGTGATCCAGGACACCGCGTCCAGCTCGGTGATCCTCGCGGTGCTCGCGGCCATGCACCAAGCCAGCGCGGGCCAGGCGCGCCGGGACGGGGTGACCGCCCACCGGTACGTCCTCTACGCCACGACCGAAACCCATTCCGCAGTCACCAAGGCAGCGCTGATCACCGGGCTCGGCGAGCAGGCGATCCGGCAGGTGGCCACCCGGCCCGGCGAGCAGGCGATGGACGTCACCCACCTGCGCGAGCTGGTCACCACGGACCTGGCTGCGGGCAACACGCCATTGCTAACCGTTGCCACCGTGGGCACCACCTCGACCTGCGCGGTCGACCCAGTGCCCAACATCGGTGCGATCTGCCAGGAACACGGCATCTGGCTGCACGTCGACGCCGCCTACGCCGGAGTAGCCGCCGTGTGCCCGGAACTGCGCTGGCTCAACGACGGAGTTGCCGAATTCGCCGACTCCTACTGCACCAACCCACACAAGTGGCTGCTCACCACCTTCGACTGCGACACCTTCTGGGTCGCCGACCGGACCGCGCTGACCGGCGCCCTGTCCGTCCTGCCCGAATTCCTGCGCAACAAAGCCTCGGAATCGGGCCAGGTCACCGACTACCGGGACTGGCAGATCCCGCTGGGCCGCCGGTTCCGGGCCCTCAAACTCTGGGCGGTCATGCGTTGGTACGGCCTGACCGGACTGCGGGCCCACATCACGCAGGGAATCGGGCATGCTCAGCAACTGACCCGGTGGATCACCGCCGACGACCGCTTCGAGCTGACCGCACCGCAACGGCTGTCGCTGGTCTGCTTCCGGCTGCGCGCCGGCCACAGCGTCACGACGGCGAACCAAGCGAACCTCGACCTGCTGGCCAGGGTGAACGCCACAGGCATCACCTTCCTCACGCACACTAAGATCGACGAACTAGTGTCGCTCCGCTTCGCCACCGGCGGGACCTTCACCGAACTGCACCATGTCGAGCAGGCATGGCGCTGCGTCCAGAAGGAAGCGAAATAGCGTGATCGGATCTCACCATGGTATAAACCGATAGTGCTGAAAGCCTCGGTGATAGCCTGCATCGGTGTGCTGGCCTTAGCCGGTTGCGGGTCCGCTGCCCCACCCGGGTCCACTGCCCCGCCACCGGCGGCGCAAACAGACCGGGCAGCGTTCCGCGACCTCTATCAGGAATTGGTGGAGACCAACACCACCGCCTCGGCCGGCGACTGCACCCTGGCCGCGCAGAGAATGGCCGACCGCCTGAAGAAGGCCGGTTATCCGGACAGTGACCTCAACGTCTTCGTTCCGCCGGGCCACCCGAAGGACGGCGGCTTGATCGCTACCCTGCACGGAACCGACCCGGCGAGCAAAGCGATCCTGTTGCTGGCCCATGTCGATGTGGTCGAGGCCAAGGCGCAGGACTGGGGTCGTGATCCGTTCAAGCTGGTCGAGGACAACGGATACTTCACCGCTCGCGGCGCCAGTGACGACAAGGCCATGGCCGCGATCTGGGTCGACAGCCTGATTCGCTACCGCGTGGAGGGCTTCAAACCAAAACGCGATGTCAAGGTTGCGCTGACGTGTGGCGAGGAAGGTGCCGCGCAAGTTAATGGCGCCGAGTGGCTGATGCGGAACCACCGTGATTGGATCGACGCCGCTTTTGCCCTCAACGAAGGGGCCGGCGGCACGTTGGATGATCAGAACAACCGGGTATCCTTGGAAATCCAGGCTGGCGAAAAAGTTTATCAGGATTTTACGCTGCAAACCACGGATCCCGGTGGACACAGCTCGCAGCCTGGGTCGGTCAACGCGATCCAAACTCTGGGTGCCGCACTGGCCCGGCTCAATGCGTTCGCTTTTCCGGTGCAGCTCAATGACGTAACCCGAGCTTACTTCGATCGGCGGAGCGAGCTGACCGGCGGCGCCACCGGTCAAGCCATGAAGGCGCTGGTCAGCAACCCGAACGACACTGCGGCGGCAGCAACCCTGTCGACGACACCGCTCTACAACGCGATGATGCGCACCACTTGCGTGGTCACCAAGATTCAGGGCGGACACGCCGCGAATGCTTTGCCGCAGCAAGCCCAAGCAAATGTGAACTGCCGAATCTTTCCCGGCACGCCGGGCGCCGAGGTGCGCCAGACCCTGCTCAACGTCGTGAACGACCCCAAGGTCACGGTCGAACCGGTTGAACCGTACACCACGGCCGCACCAGTACCTCCATTGTTGGAGGCAATCCTCGGGCCCGTCCGAGAAGTGTCGTCGACGATGTGGCCGCACGTCCCGCTGCTACCGACCATGTCGACGGGAGCCACCGATGGTAGATATCTCAACCAGGGGGGTATCCCCACCTACGGCTTGAGCGGCATATTCTTCCGCCCCGGCGACGACCATATCCACGGTCTCAACGAACGCATCCCGGTCCGTTCGCTCTACGAGGCGCGTGACTTCCTCTACGAGATAACGAAGCTGTACATCAACGCCTCGTGAACCGGCGTTTCACGGCCAACGCAACGCCCTGACCCACGACGAGCGGTTGAAGGAGCACCTCCTCGCTAGGTCCGCCGCATGCAAGGCCCGCTCGGTGAGCCGCGACCCCATCACGGGCGACGTCAGCCAAGTCGGCCGAGCTCCTGGCCCCGACCTTCTCTCGCCCGACGCCGTACACACCACCGAGCAGCGCATAACCGCCGTAAAGGAGCTCCACCCGGCGAGCTCTGCCGTGACCGCAGCCCAACAGCACCTTCCGAAGCATCGGCTCCTCGCCTGGAACCAGGCGGCACACGGCAACCCACCGATCTCCACGGTGCAGGCGGACGAGGTCGACGCCACCGAGAATGCGTGCGCGGTCCTGCTGGGCGGCCCATGACCAGCCCGGCTACGACACGACGGCTTCAGGTTCTTGACCTGCGCATCCGCTTGGAACGGCTTGGGGCGAAGTCATTCGACGACGTGGGTCGACCGGTGCGAGCCGGCCGGCAATCCGAAGTTCAGGCTCACAGGTCACACCCATCGCGGCATGAGCGGACGATTGCGCCGGACGACGCGGGCTATGGTCTAGCCA
Source organism: Pseudonocardiaceae bacterium (assembly GCA_050699715.1). Taxonomy (GTDB): domain Bacteria; phylum Actinomycetota; class Actinomycetes; order Mycobacteriales; family Pseudonocardiaceae. Next base: position 23,356 of record JBOHFR010000035.1, on the reverse strand, counting down.
GCAGGGTCGGCGAGGAGTTCCTTGCCGGCGACGCGTTCATACCGGTGGCGCCGCAGGACCGCTTCATCAGGGAAGCGGATGTGTTCAGCTGCGGTTCGGGTCACACCGCAGGGTAGCCACCCTGTGCGCGCCAGTTGCCCAGTCACATCATGCTTCTAGGCACGTCAACTAGGCCGGCTGGGAACGCTGTTGCGCGCCGATCATCGAGGGGGTACCCTTGGTGGCGTCTCCCTCTTGTGGATGCAGGCAGATGACGTTCCCCCACAAGAGCTCTCAGGCTCCCCTTCCTTCCGCTAGACGTGGCTTTCGTGGTGAAGCCATTCCTGGCGTGAACGGGATCCCCTCTGCGGCGTGCGCCGGCGTGTCCCGGCCCAGTCACCGCACCCCCCAATGATCAAATGAGTCCAGGAAGAAACCCCTATGTCTGACAACGATTTCCCCCACCAGCCGGCCGGCAACGGCAGGGCCCATGAGTCGCGCGAGGTGGGTTCCCCACGGCCCGTCACCGGGATCCTTGACATCGTGGACAACCGCGCCTTCGTTCGTACCGAGGGCTACCTGCCCGGGCCGCGCGACGCCCCTGTCCCGCTGGAGCTGGTCCGCGAACACGGGCTGCGCCGCGGCGACACGGTCACCGGCAGGGCCCGCACCGCTGGCAGGAGCGAGAAACTCGCGCCCCTCGTCCACATCGACACCATCAACGGACAGCACCCGCGCCACGCTATGTCCCGAGCTGTGTTCTCCGAGTTGGTCCCGCTCTACCCGAACCAGCGGATGCGGCTGGAGACGGAACCGCACGCCCTGACCACGCGGGTGGCCGATCTCCTCATGCCGGTCGGCAAGGGGCAGCGGGCTCTGATCGTCGCGCCACCCAAGGCCGGCAAGACCTCCGTGCTGCAGGCAATCGCGCACGGGATAGCCAAGAACCACCCGGAATGCCACCTCATGCTCGTCCTTGTCGGCGAACGCCCGGAGGAAGTCACCGACCTGGCACGCGCCGTGCCCGGCGAGGTCATCGCCGCCACGTTCGACCACCCGCCCTGCGAGCACACCGCGCTCGCCGAGTTGGCCATCGAACGCGCCAAGCGCCTGGTCGAGGTGGGGCGGGACGTGGTGGTGATGCTGGACTCGCTGACCCGGCTGGGCCGCGCCTACAACCTGGCCGCGCCAGCCTCTGGACGGATCCTGTCCGGTGGCGTGGACTCCACCGCCCTCGTACCGCCGAAACGGTTCCTCGGCGCGGCCCGTAATATCGAGAATGGCGGCTCATTGACCATATTCGCCACGGCACTGGTGGAGACCGGCTCGGTCGGCGACACGCTGATCTTCGAGGAATACAAGGGAACCAGCAACGCCGAGCTAAGGCTAGACCGCAAAATCGCGAGCAAACGCGTCTACCCTGCCATCGACATAGGCCAGTCCAGCACGCGCAAAGAGGAGCTGCTGCTGACCGGCGAGGAAATGGCGGCCACCCGCGCCCTGCGCCGGGCCCTGGAGGGCCGGGACAGCCAACAGGCCATCGACATGCTCCTCGACGGCCTCCGCAAGACCCACACCAACACCGAGTTCCTCACCCAGCTCACCAGGACTTGAACCATCCCGGGTCTGATGGAGGCTCTGTCCTCAGTGGAGGATGCAGAGATGGCCCGATCTTCGAGGCACTCTCGTGAGGTGCGTGAGCGTGCGGTGGCGCTGGTGTTGGAGACCCAGACGGATTATGGCTCGCGGTGGGAAGCGATCGTGTCGGTCGCGGAGAAGGTCGGAGTGGTCAGTCGCTGATTGTGTGTACGCGCTCGATGACCGGGGCGAACGTGTCGGCGTAGGGGCTGTGGATAGTGTAGTAGGTGAAGCCGTAGCGCTCGCGGTTTCGTAGGATCTGCTCGGCCATCTGTTCGATCGTGCCGATGAGGACAAACGGGGTTGCCAAGATCTCGTCGGTGGACATCAGGTTGCCGAATCGCCGCGCCAGCGCCGCAGCGGTGGCCCAGCGGTCGTCGGTCTGCACAACCGCGTGGATCAGGGCGTGCCATTCGATGCGCCCGGCGCGGTCGCCGGCGCACTCGCTGGCGTAGCGCACTCGCTCGTCGGTCTCAGCGTCGGTGGCGATGCGCATCGTCCCGGGTGGCTGTCCCGTGATCTGGAGGGCTCCGGCGATGCTGATGATGTCGGCATGCTCGGCGGCAATGCGCAGTACGCGGTCTCCGGTACCGCCCACGATCAACGGTGGCCCGTGGCCGCCAAAGCCGCGCCGCTGCACGGGCCGCAGCACCGGGATACCGAACTCGTCGCGCAACGCCGTCTGCTGGGCGTAGCCGTCGGTGGCGAACTCCCGGCGCAGCTGCTCGATCGTCGCCCGCAGCCGCTGGGTTCTGGCATCGAAGGGCTCCCAGTCGATGCCTGCGTGGTCGAACTCCCATTTCATGTGGCCCGCGCCCAGGCCCAACTCCAGCCGTCCACCGGTGAGCACGTCGGTGGTGGCGACCTCGCGGGCCAGCAGCGTCGGGTTCCAGAACTGCGCGTTGAGCACCAGCGTGCCAACCCGCAAGCGCTGGGTGGCCGAGGCGGCGGCGACCAACGCCGGGAACGGCGAGGCGACGCCCAGATGATCCGCAGCGAACACCGTGTCATAACCGTGACGCTCGCCGCGCCGGCACGTCTCGGCGAAGTGCTCGCCTGAGCCGATGCCGAAGACGTTGTAAGAGAATCGGAAGCCGGTCACAACCGCCACGCTGCCAGAAATATGTCGAGCCGCCCTCACAGGTTCGCGCCCGGCTCAACCGATCCATACTCACTAAGGCAGACAACCAGCCAAGATCCACAGCCAGGTCCGGGACCGCCAGGAGCTAGGCCCGATGCAGGATCCGCTTCCACTTCCACCGAGCCGGTCCTACCCTGTGGCCCACGGCCACCGCTCGATCTTCAGATGTCGACGCAACAGACGAGGATCACGCGGTGGTCGCCCTACGCCCCCTGCACGCTGCTGGCGATCCGCGAGACCGGCGGCACGTGGATGATCCACAGCCTGAATCGGGGCGCCGTACGGCTCACCGAGGGGGAAGCCGTCCGGATGGCGACGGCGATCCTGCACCTGGTGTGTGGGCGCGCTGATCACCCAGCGCGTGCAGTCAGCGAGTAGATCCCCGGTTCGGCCGCCGGTGGAGCGTTGTCCCCCCGTGCCCGCTCCCGGCGGCCAGCCGGCCCACCCACACCAACCTGAGGTGACCCACACGATGCCCGCCCACGACCCCTGTCACGACGACCCCGGCACGGCCGAGTCGTGCCCAGGATGCGAGGCCACTACCGGTGTGCTGCGGACCACCGGCACCGCACCGACGATCCACACATGGTCATGCACGACGTGCGGCCTGAACTGGGTAATCAGCGCGGTCAACCCCCACCTGCGTCCCGCTCACCTCGCCGACCTGGCCGCGGCGGTCGAGGAGATCGGGCGGCTGCGCCACGCGCTGCGGCAGGTGATCACGTTGGCCGGCGACGCACGCACGCTCACCGACGAGCAGCTGCGAGACCGATTGCTTGCGCTGGCCTCGGATGCCCGGTGACCGGGACCGCGTGACACTGGGGTGAGCCCGCCGTGCCGACCCGCCCGCCACGACCCGAAGTCGTGCTGCCGGCCCGGACCGTGGAATGGCTGGACGGGCGCCCCCACGTCGAACGCAACTTCGTCCACTCCGTGTGGGATCGGCTCGCCGAGCTGGAACGGTTCGGTTGCCCCACGGGGCCGATCGACGCGCTCCGGTCGATCCTGCTCGACCACCAGCCCGCGACCCACTCGGGCCGCTGCCACGGCTGCCGCCGCCTCACCTGGTGCCACCGCGTCGTCTGGCGTTACCACCTCATCCCCGTCCCCCGGTGCCGCCACTTCCCCTGCCTCGTGTGGTCCCAGATCGGCGTCGAGCTGCTGGAAAGTCCCGCCGAGCGCGGTCGCCACCGCCGCCCCGCTGGCACTCCAGATCCCTCCGGGCCGGCCGTCGGTTGAGCCTCACCCCCGCGCCTTGCTCCCGGCGGCCGGTCGGTTCCATCGAAAAGGCTTGGGCCGATGCGTGCTCACGGTCGCGCTACACGCAACGGTTTGTGCAAGTCACCACAGACGAGTCTGCCGCTGGAGTGATGGGAGGTGACCTCGCCAGACCGCGACCGACCTTGCTGGATCTGTATGCGCGGTTTGTCGGATTCCTTCGAGGTGAAGTGACGCGACGACCTCCATGAAATGATGGTTCTGCGTTGGCGAATCACACTTCTGTAGTTTAGTCTCACCTCCTGTGCGCGGCGCGAGATTGCATCTACCCTCACCATAGGGAAAGGAAACGCCGCTGGGGACGAGTCGGGGGTGAATGTGAGCGCGAACGGCTATATTGCTGTGCTTCCTCGACTGCTGGTATGGACAGCTCGGCGCCTCGAAGAAGTATGGTTCATCCCATGGCCCCTGCGGGTGGGAGGACTCTTCCCCGTGTATCTGGGAGTAATTTATTTCATGTTGTGGGTTCGGCGAGGGAGTGTGTGGCTCGTCAAATGCAACTACCCCATCACCGAAAGAGGTGGCCCCTGTAAGAACCATGTACCTGGAGAGTGGTACAGGTGTAGGTATCACAACGACAACCAAACATACAAATTTGGCAAATCTGGACACACGGTCGATTCGAAACTCTGTCGGTGGGAAACATTCAAGAAAGGGCGCAAGGTTGAGCTTCCGGTGCGCCCAATAGGGCTCTTTCGACCGAAAAGGCCACCGAATGGAGTCCTCTTCTATAACGGCTTCGTTCGACCACCATGGAACGTTCCCTCGTCGATTAGAGAGAAAATAAGTAAACTTTGGTCGCGCCTTCGAGAAATGAGGCTCCGAATGCCCACACAGAGAGAAGTGGCGGCACTGGAGAAACACGAAATCGTTGAGGGCGTGGACGTGGCCGAAGGACTCTCGTCGGTCGCCCGCGCAACCAGGTTCACCGTGAGCGCTTTCTTCGTGGCACTCCTGGCCACCAGCGTGGCGGAGCTACTGCCAGTTACCCCGAAAGCGATGACACAGTGGGGTGCGATTCTTGGGTTCGTTCTCGCGTGGGCAGCCATCAGCAAGGGTGTCTACCAGAAGAAAGATGATTGGCTTAGCGGGACGTGCCTCGCGGCGCTTAAGTGGTGGGGGTGGGCGTTCGCCCCAGTCGCCGTAGTCGGATTGGTGATCGGTCCGTGATAATTCACGAGGTCGCTGGATCACAATCTTCAGTCACGCGGAACTCGTAAACAAGGGCGTAATTGCGCGCCAAGTCTTTGTGTATTAGCGCATTCGGGCTTACTTGTCACTCGCGCATAAAATCCACAAGATCAAATCACGTAAAATCGCGGGGAGAAAAATTGGGGTGACAGCGATGTACCGTACCCTTCTTCGCGAACTTTTGCACGGGGAAATCGCCGCGCCTTGCAGCGTACCCTTATCGCGGCGTCGTTGGCAATCTTCTTTTCTGAGTTGATGACTGACCTCCGCGAACTGAGCGGATTAGCGAAGTAACCCCGTTGAGCTGCGGAAACGTTCCGGTCCTAGTTCGCTTAATTCGCGGTCGCGCGAAGTTACTTCTGGGTGTTTCCGCAGGTCGGGGGCATAGTTCGCTATTTCGCTTAATTCGCTAGGGGTTGTAGTACCTCGTGACCGGACGCCCTGGACCGCTCTTGTTGACTACTTGGCGCACTCTGCCGTCGGCCACCAACGGGATGAGCATGGCGTCGATCTCGGCTGAGGGCTTGTGCCCCTTAAAGTGTTTGGTGGAGATCTCCGAGCGGGTACGGCCGGCCGTGCCGGCGGCGGTGATGTAGGTGAGGAGCGCGTCGATTTCGCTGGTGTCAGCCTCGATGCCGAACATCCACTCGGCGGTGTTCTCTACATAGGCCCACAGCGTGAGCGAGGATCGTTGCGACCGATCCGTCGGGGCGGGCTTTGCGGAGCTCCGAGTACCGGGAGCGTCAGAGTTCGTTCGCGGCGTCGGTGCGGTCAACCCTCCGCAGGGACCATCCGACGTCGAGGGAGCGAGCGAGGCGAGGGCCGTACTTGTTGAGCAGCTCCTCGGGGATGTTCCCGCCGTCTGGCTTCAGTTTGGTACGTCGTGACGCGATCGGCAGGAACCGGTTCATAGTGCCGCCGACAAGTTGAGCCTTTGTGAGTTTGAGCCGTAGCTCGCCGGGGGTGACGTGCCCAATGATGGTGATGTGCGCGCCAGTCGCGGCGAGCGGATTGCGGGTCAGGGTGCGCAGCGGTTCACCGTCCCAGGCGTCCCGTACAACCCTGGGCAGCGTTGATCCATGGCGTTCCATCACGGCAAGCATGGAGGTGAATTCCGTCTCAACGACGAGTAGCCGCTTGTCGGTTACCCCCGAGTCGTCATCGAGGGCATCCCGCACGGTTTCGATCAGGCCTTCACCGGAAGAAAGACCGGACGTCCGGCGCAGTGGCTCTCGGTCCGGGCGCTCGCGCTCGGCTGCGGCGAACAGCGCGGCGGCCACCTGATCGCTGGTGCCCTTCGCTCCGTCGCTGGTCTTCCCCACGATCAGCGGATAAATGCGCGCGGGGTGCGGCCGGTTGTCAGCGAACACGTGGGCGCCTTTGCCGACGGCGGCGCCGACCCGGGCGAGCAGCTGGACGAGGACCGCAGCCTCATGCGCCTCGGTGTAGGGCATCACCGCGTTTACGATCTCGCCAGAGACGCCTTGCAGCGCGTTCCGGTCGAGCCTGGGGAACGGGATCACCCTCAGCGGTCCGTCGTCCTCGCTCTGCGCCGTCTGGTGGACCGTGCCGTCGCGGTCCACCCACGAATCGGTGTCCGAGTAGTCGCGGCCGTAGCTGATCACGCTGCGGAACCGTCCCCGCTATCGCTGGAACCGGTTTCTACCCACCGTTGAGCAACTTCGGGGTCGAACTTGAGCGCGGCCAGGGAACCAGGCTCCGCTCTCCGTCGTGTCAGCTCAGCGTGGGAAGGGTGACGCGCCAGGTTGCCCCAGTCCGCTGCGGCACTGATCGCCTTGCTGGCTTGGCGTATCGCGATAGCGTGGTCACGGCGCCCAGCCTCGATCTCCGCAGCGAACCTCACGGCGATCACGACCGGATCCAGCTCGCCGAGCGTACCAAGCACGTATCGGGCCAGACTCGCGAGCCGGATCTCCTCGCTGGCTTCGACCCACCCAAGCGAGCCCAAGATCGGAATCGGAGCGCTTCCCGGCGCGGCTGCGACGACATGGTCTAGCCACTCAGCCACTGCGGGACGGTCCCGCTCGATAGTGAGGATGCGACTCACGTCGAGACCCCGCATGCTCGTTCGGGGACACCGCGCAGCCCGCCAAGGGATACCCTCGGCACTGACCCCGCCCGCCGGCTGGTCATCTACGCCCCGGTGCCTCTCGCCGGGGCGACGTTCCATATCGATCATCGATCAGACGCTCTTGCCGGTTTGCTCAGCGACCAGCTGGGCAAGGTACGCGTCTAGCGATGCAGCCGGGATGACGCGCCGACGGCCGATCTTCACGCTGGTGATCTCGTTGCGACGCAGCAAGTCGAACAACGCCGTACGCCCGATCGACAGCGTCGAGCAGGCCTCCTCGGTGCTGTAGGCGAGCTTCGTGGTGGTCATGTCTGACACGGGGACCTCCGGTATGAGTACGCCGACTTACTCGACGTACTCAAGGACTATCAGTGCCCACGCGAGACTGTCAAGTCCGCCAATATGCGCGCGACAGTTGACGAACTTACGCAGATACGTCTAGTGTCGCGGTGTGGCCATCACCATGGGAAGCGACGGTTGGACCTCAATGCAGGGGCCGGACGGCGCTGTTTTGCACGTACGCGCCCGAGAGCGTGACGGACGCTTGGTGATCACTGACCTCTACCTTCACGCGGTCGAGATCACTCCCACGGCGATGCGTGGCGTGTCAATCAGCCGGTTAGAAGCGGAGCTCAACGCGGCCACGCACAGCGAGCCGGGGCCGGACTCCAGCGTGACGGTGTTCTCCCGTGGGGCGGCGGACTTGGCGCGATCGAGCGGAGACGAGCCCGAGCCCACGCTAGCCGAACTGCGTGCGCGCATACCCACTGGTGAAACCGCCCACCCTCAGCGGCCACGGTTGACCAGACCCGACGGCGTAGCTCCCGAGAAGTTCTACCCGCGTGTCGCCCGCGCCTACTTCGAGTACGCGCCCCGCACGCGGGCACCCGCGAAAGAGATCGCCGACGAGGCGTCAGTGCCGGTCACCACGGCGCACAGGTGGATTAGGGAGGCGCGGCGACGCGGATTCCTGCCGCCGGCCAGGAAGGGAAAGGCGGGATGACCACCACGAGTAGCAAGCGGCGCGGTCGCGGTGACGACGCGATCTACTGGGATGAATCCAAAGGCAGCTACGTCGGCGCGGTAAGTCTGGGCTACACGACGGCGGGGACTCGACGCCGCCGCAAGGTGTACGGCCGCACCAAATCCGAGGTCAGAGACCGGCTCAAGGAGCTGTGCGCCGAGATCGAGACCGGGGTGACGTCCTCGGCCCGGTACACCGTGACCGACGCGGTGCGCAAGTGGCTTGCGGTCGGGCTCAAGGGCCGTGCTCCGAAGACGATCGAGAAGTGCCGAACACTCATCGATAACCACATCGTGCCGCAGATCGGCGCGGCCAGGGTGCGTGACCTGACCGCAGATGACCTTGATGAGTGGCTGGAGGGCCGGGCGGCCGAGCTGGCGACCCGCACCCTGCGGGAACTTCTCTCGATCCTGCGCCGCTCGATCACCCTGGCCCAGCGACGCGACCTGGTGGCACGCAACGTCGCCGAGCTGGTCACTATCCCCAAGGGCACCGCAGGCCGGCCGTCCAAGGCACTGACCATGGACCAGGCCGTCGCGGTGCTCGCGGCGGCGGCATTGTCCCGGCTGCACGCCTACATCATGATCTCACTGCTGACCGGCATCCGCACCGAGGAAGCCCGCGCCTTGAGCTGGGATCGAGTGCACCTCCAACTTAGCGGCTGGGCAGCTCTGGCAGGAGACCAACCTCGTGTTCTGCACAACAGTGGGCACCGAACTGGACGCGGCGAACGTGCGGCGCGGGTTCCAGGCGGTGGTGAAGACATCCACGATCGGCGGAAACTGGACACCACGGGAGTTGCGGCACTCCTTCGTGTCACTGCTGTCAGCTCATGGCGTACCGGTGGAGTCAATCTCTCAGCTGGTCGGCCATGCCGGTACCACCGTCACTGAAACCGTCTATCGCCATGAGCTACGCCCAGTCCTCACCGATGGAGCGGAGGTGATCGGCCGTATGTTCGCGCGAGAGGGATCTGCGAGCTGAACCCATTAGGCTCCCTGATCTCTATCAGAGATCATTGAGAAGGCCGGGAAACCTGCTCTGACCAGGCGTGGAGCTGAGGGGAATCGAACCCCTGACCTTCTCGATGCGAACGAGACGCGCTACCAACTGCGCTACAGCCCCCCGCGATTCCCAAGGAGTATAGCAGCCGGTCGTCAGCTACTCACCGGCCGCCCGGCGGTAGGGCGGGCGGAAGGCGGGCTCCAGCTCGTCGAACATCGGATCCTCGTCGTCGAAGGCCAACGTGACGGCGGTGGGGTGTGGAGGAGGCGACGCTACCGCACGCCGTGCTAACGGCTGCTGGACCGGTTCTTGCGTATCGTCGGCGACGTCGGCGGGGACCTCGTCGCGCACGTCGGCAGCGGGCACCCTGACTTGCGAACCGGCGGCTTGTGAACCAGCCAGCCGCGCGGCCCGACGCTGGCGTACCTCGTCCTCGATACGCACCTGCCGGCGCAGGTAGCCAAGATAACCAACCAGCGCCATATCAAGAACAGCGTGCACCCACCACAGCAGGCCCGACATTATGTAGGCCAGCGCGATAGTGGCGAGGGCTCCGAGCGCCAAGCCAAGCACCACTCGCTGCCGGAACCCATATTTCTCCCGGGCTAGCTGCGCGGCGAGCTCTGGGTCATAACCACCGCGACCCGATCTGTACCGACGCTCATCCCGCTCTTCCAGGGCGGGCTCTCGCTGCGCGATCCGTTCACCCATCATGGGCACCTCCTGGCTGTACTTGGGCGCCGCACGAGCAAGGTCAGGCCGACGCAACACCCGAGAAGCAAGCGCAGACTCCGCAGTGCGCACCACCTCCTGCCGCCGCTTCGCGACCATCGGAACAAGGACGACAAGCCATGCCGCCGCCAGCGCCGCGAAGATCAGCGAGCTGGGCACTCCACGCCCCCTACTCCGGTCCGCCATTCCCGAACTGCCTGCATTACCGCCGTGTCACGGTAGCCAGCGCAACCATCCGGATGCCGGAGGCGCGCCGAGGCTAGGGGTGACGGACGTGACCTGAGCGGATCAAGCGCGACACCAACCCGGCGCCGACCTCATCTCGGGTCATGGCGAGCAACTGATGGTCCCGCCAGGCGCCGTCCACCTCCAGATAGCGTCGCAGCAGCCCCTCATCCCGGAACCCGAGCTTGGCCAGCACCCGGAGGCTGGCCGCGTTCTCCGGCCGCACGGTGGCCTCGACCCGGTGCAGCCCGACCGGCCCGAACGCGTGGTCCACCGCCAGCGCCACCGCCCCCGTCGCCACGCCACCGCCGGCCGCGCCCGACTCCACCCAGTAACCCACCCAGGCCGAGCGCAACGAGCCACGCACCACATTGCCCAGCGTGAGCTGGCCGACGAACTGGCCGTCCAGCGTGATGGCGAAGGGCAGGGCATGGCCACGCCGGGCCGTCGCGCGCAGCCCGCCGCACATCACCGGCCAGGCCATGGTGGTGGAGCGCTCAGCCCAGGTGCCCTCCGCGTCGGGCTCCCAGGCCCGCAGATAATCCTCGTCGCGCAACCGCAGCCGGCTCCACGCTGAGCCGTCGCGCAGCCGCACCGGGCGCAGCGCGACCTGCCCCGCCGCGACCCGCACCGGGCCCAGCCGCGCCGGCCAGCCGGGGTGGCGACCATCAGGCCCAGACCCAAACACGGTGCCTCATCCGCGCTGGGCGAGGAAACTCACTGCCACCTGTTCGCCCACCGGCACCTCAGTGGTGTCTGAGTCGACGAGGATCAGGCAGTTCGCCTCAGCCAGCGAGGCCAACAGATGAGCACCGGAGGTTCCCAGAGGTTGCACCAGGTACTCGCCGGTGTCGGGATCGCGCAACAGCTGGCCGCAGAGAAACCCGCGACGACCCGCCGTGGACGTCACCGGGGACAGCAGCCGCGCGGTGATGGTGCGGCGATAGGGATTGCGCTTGCCCAGCGCGAGCCGGATCATCGGCCGCACCAGCACCTCGAAGACCACGAGCGCGCTGATCGGGTTGCTCGGCAACAGAAAGGTGGGCACCGAGTCTGGACCGAGCCGGCCGAAGCCCTGCACGGAGCCGGGGTGCATCGCCACCCGTCCCACATCGAGCGTCCCGAGCTCGGCCAGCGCGGCACACAGCTGCTCCCCCATCGCCCCACCGACAGCGCCGGCCACCACCACAATCTCCGAGAGCAGCAGCCGGCCCTCCACCGCCTCGCGCAGTCGAGAGGGATCGCAGGGCATGATGCCGACCCGGTGCACTTCGGCGCCGGCATCGCGGGCGGCCGCGGTCAGCGCGTAGGAATTGATGTCATAGACCTGCCCGGTGCCCGGCGTGCGGTCGACGTCAACCAGCTCCTCACCGACTGACAAGACCGACAACCGGGGCCGCGGATGCACTCGCACCTTGGCTCGTCCCACCGCAGCGAGCAACCCAACCTGCGCCGGGCCGATCACCGCGCCGTTACGCACCGCGACGTCACCGGTCTGCACGTCCTCTCCGATGCGGCGTACGTAGGCTTTCGACGGCACCGAGCACGCCACGGTGACCCGGGCCGCATGGGCCACCCCGTCATCGGTGTGCCCCAGCGGAACCACCGCATCGGCCAGGGCGGGCAACGCCGAGCCGGTGGCGACCCGAACCGCTTGGCCGGGTTGCAGCCGCATCGGCTGCCGCGAGCCCGCAGCGATCTCGCCCACCACCGGCAACGTGACCGGGACCTCCGTGACGTCCACGCTGCGCACCGCATACCCGTCGACCGCAGCTTGATCGAAGCTGGGCAGCGAGCGTTGCGCCACGACTTCCTCAGCGCAGAGCATGCCCTGCGCCTGGGAGATCGCCACCCGCACCGGCGCGGGACGCACCGCAGCGTCCAGCACTCGCCCGAGCTGCTCGTCCAGCGATCTCACCTGGTCTCCCGCTCCACCCTATCGTGCAACCAGCTCCGCAGGTCAGGGCCAATATCAGGATCCGCGAGCGCGAAGTCCACCGACGCCCGAAGCAAGCCGGCCGGGGTGCCCAGATCGTGGCGCTGGCCGCGGTGCACCACGACATGCACCGGATGGCCCTCATCAATCAGCAGCGCGATGGCGTCGGTGAGCTGGAGCTCGCCGCCAACGCCGGGGGCGATCCGGCGCAGCGCGTCGAACACCGCGCGGTCCAGCAGGTAGCGACCGACCGCCGCGAGGGTGGACGGCGCCGCCTCGGGCGCCGGCTTCTCCACCATCCCGCGCACCCGTTTGACGTCCGGGTCGTCTGTCTCGTCACTAATATCGAACACCCCGTAGGCGCAGACCTGCTCGCGCGGAACGTCGAAAGCACACAGCACGCTGCCACCGCGGCGCTGGCGGATCGCGGCCATCTTGATCAGCACCCCGGTGGGCAGCACGAAGTCGTCGGGCAGCAGGACGGCCACGGCGTCGTCGGAGTCCGCCAGCAACGGCTCGGCGCAGCCCACCGCATGCCCCAGCCCGAGCGGCTTGCGCTGTATCGCGACCTGCGCCCGGATCAGCCCTGGGGCCCGGAGCACCTTGGCCAGCAGCGCATGCTTGCCCTGCCCCCGCAGCTCAGCCTCCAGATCCGGGTTGGGATCGAAGTGCGCCGCCACCGACTCCTTGCCCGGTGAGACGACGAGCACCAGCCGGTCGGCCCCGGCCTGCGCCGCCTCTTCGGCGACGTACTCAATCGCCGGGGTGTCGATCACCGGCAAGAGCTCCTTGGGCACGGTCTTGGTTGTCGGCAAGAATCGGGTCCCGAGCCCGGCCGCAGGCACTATCGCGGTGCGGAACGCATGGTGCCCGGGCGTGGCAGGAATCGAGGCGCTCATAATGACCGACCCTATCGGCCCACTCGACGCAGCCAGCTTCACGTCCGTCGACGAGAGCGCCAAATGGGCGTTGCGGCGGCGGTTGGTGGCAGCGCGGCGAGCGGTGCCGGCGGCGGCGCGGGAAGCTGAGGCGGCCGCCCTGGCCGCAGCGCTGGCTGAGACGGCGCTGGGGGGAATGGCGCTGGGGGGGCTGCCCGGCACGGTCTGCGCCTACTGGCCGGTCGGTGCCGAGCCTGGCTCACCGGAACTGCTCGACGGTCTGGTGCGCCGCGGCTGCCGGGTGCTACTGCCCGTAGTCGGTGCGGCCGCGGTGGCGCTGGACTGGGCCGAGTACACCGGCGCCGGGTCGCTGCGGGCCGGGCCGCTGGGGTTGCGCGAACCAACCGGGCCACGGCTGGGCCGCGCGGCGATCGCCACCGCGGTCCTGGTGCTGGTGCCGGCGCTGGCCGTCGACCGACACGGGATTCGGCTCGGCCGCGGTGGCGGGCACTACGACCGGACGCTGCCGCTAGCCAGCACCGGCACCCCGCTGGTGGCCATCGTCCGGGATGACGAGGTGCTCGCCTCAGTGCCGGCACTACCCCACGATGTCCCGGTCACCGCAGCCCTGACCCCCGGGCGGGGCCTGATCCCGCTGCCCTACTGAAGTAGGCCGCCACGGTGGCCTTGCTATCATCGCTCTAGCACTCTCGTACGTAGAGTGCTAGCTACATGGAGGCGAGACGTGCCCACCTACTCCTACGCGTGCACCGCGTGCGAGCACCACTTCGACACCGTGCAGAAGTTCACCGACTCGTCGCTGACCGACTGCCCCGAGTGTTCCGGCCGGCTGCGCAAGCTTTTCTCGTCGGTGGGCATCGTGTTCAAGGGCAGCGGCTTCTACCGCACCGACAGCCGCGCCAGCAGCTCGGCCGGGTCTGAATCAACGCAGTCCGGATCGAGCGAGTCCAGCTCCAACGGCAAGTCCGAGCCCGGCTCCAAAGACAACAACGGCAAGCCCAAACCCGGTTCCCACGACAAGTCCACGCCGTCCACCTCCGGCTCACAGTCCGAGTCGGGCTCGGCATCATCGGCCTCGAGTTCCGCAACCACCACCGCCACCTGAGCTCACCAGGCCTGCCACGGACACCGCAGAGGAGTTATCCCCAGCTCTCCGGTTATCCACAGCCCCCGGCCCTCCGACTGCCGCTTACGCCCGGTCTTGCCTAGCGTCATGATCGTGACGACAAGGTCGGGAGGCCAGGATGGGACGATGGCAAGATCACAGCATTCTGCGTACGTTGGCGCTGCTGCTGCGGGAGCACTGCGATACCCTCATGCGTGGGTCCGGGTTCGGCCGGACCCTGTTGCTGCGCCGGGCGGCCGCCGCAGTGCTCGTCGGGCTCGCCGCGGTGCTAGCGCTGGCTCCGAACCAGGGGTCCCCCGCCGGCAACATGGTAGTGGTCGCGGCCCGGGACCTGAGCCCGGGCACCGTGCTCGCGGCAAGCGAGGTGACGTTACGCCCGCTACCGGCGCAATTGGTGCCCGATGGCACTGCCCGGACCCCGACCGCAGTGCTGGGCCGGACACTAGCCGCACCGGTCCGGCGTGGTGAGCCCCTGACCGATGTGCGGCTGACCGGCTCCGACCTCGCCCGAACGGTCACGATGAATCCGGACACGGTGAGCGTTCCGCTGCGGCTTGCGGATCCAGGCGTCGCCGCACTGCTGCATCCTGGCGCCACAGTCGACGTGGTGACCATCGGCGAACGGCGGGACGAGCCGGTGGTGCTGGCCCAGGGCGCCCGGGTGCTCGCGGTGCTGGAGGCCGGTACGCGAACCGGGGAGCGTGACGGCAGGCTGGTGCTGGTCGCACTCGATCCCGTTGGCGCGACCCGGGTCGCGGCGGCCTCGATATCCCAGACCCTCACCGTGACCGTCCACTGAGAAAGCAGCAGGGCAGGCGAGTCCCCCGATGGTGTCAGGCAGCGCCGATCACTTCCCGCTACCGGATCCCAGTGCGAGGATAGGGTTTCTCGATCTCACCAGCGAAAGGACTCCCACCATGAGTCTAGTGAGCAAAATCAAGGACGTAGCCGGTCCGGTCATCGACATGGCCAGCCCCTACGTCGAACAGGCCATCGAGAAGGCCAGCCCCCTCGTGGAGATGGCCAAGGAGAAGGCCAGCCCCTACGTCGAACAGGCCAAAGAGAAGGCCAGCCCATTTGTCGACGTAGCTAGGGACTTGGCTGGCCCACTCGTCGAGCAAGCGATCACCAAGGCAGGCCCCTACGCCGAGAGGGTAGCGGTCACGGCCGGCCCGATCGTCGAGCAGGCCATGGAGCGGGCCGCCCCGCTCGTCGAGAAGGCCGGCGGTATCGCCGTCAATTGCGTCGGGGCCGCAGTGTCCACGGTGGACAAGGTAACCGGCGGGCGTTACCACGATCAGTTCGAGAACGTGAGCCAGCTGGTCGGGCAAGTGCTGAGCCGAAACGGCAGGGCAGACGGCTAATCCTGAGCGGGACAGCCGTGGTGAGCGCTCAGTCGTGGTCTGGCCAGGACAGCT
Organism: Pseudonocardiaceae bacterium; assembly: GCA_050699715.1. Taxonomy (GTDB): domain Bacteria; phylum Actinomycetota; class Actinomycetes; order Mycobacteriales; family Pseudonocardiaceae. Next base: position 7,672 of record JBOHFR010000035.1, on the reverse strand, counting down.
CGTCGATCACCCGTCCGACCAGGGGCGTGAGGGTGGCCATCCCGTCGCGGACTGCCGCCCGCGATGCCGCCAGGTTCACGACCAGGGTGCTACCCGAGACCCCGGCCAGCCCACGGGACAGGCCCGCGTCCACGGCGCCAGCGGCGAGCCCGGAAGCTCGGATGGCCTCGGCGATACCCGGTATCGGGCGGTCCAGCACGCCGGCCGTGGCATCCGGGGTGACGTCCCTCGGCGACACCCCGGTACCGCCGACGGTGACCACCAGGTCCACGCCGCCGATCACCGCCGTGTTCAGGGCGTTGCGGATGCCCACCGACTCGCCGGCCACGATAACCGAGCCGTCGACCACAAAACCAGCCTCCTCGAGGAGCTCGGTGACCAGCGGACCCGTCGCGTCCTCATGCTCGCCATGCACCGCCCGGTCGTCCACGATCACAACGAGAGCCCGCCCCAAGTCGCGCGTGCTGTGTTCCATGTCGAGCACCGTAGCCGGGAGCGCCGGCACTGTGGATCAGCGGGTCCCGACCTGCTGGCTGCCGAGGGTGGCCTGGACCTGTCGGGTGGCCCCGGTCGAGCTCTTGACGGTCATGGTGATCTGGGAGCCCGGTGCTTGTGAACGGATGGCCGCGACCAGCGCGTCGCCGCTGTCGATCACCCGGTCACCCACCTTGGTGATCATTTCTCCGGGCTGGATTCCGGCAGCGGCGGCTGCACCACCGGGGGTGACCTGCTGGACCACGGCTGCGCCGTCCTCCGGCCGCCCGGCGGGAACGATCACCCCAAGGATCGCCTGGGTGGCCTGACCGTTGTGCACGAGTTCGCTCGCGATCCGCCTGGCCTGGTCGATGGGGATCGCGAAGCCCAGCCCGATCGAGCCCACCTGCCCGTTACCGACGCCGAGTGAGGCGATGGCGGAGTTGATACCGATCACGCGGCCCTGCATGTCGGTCAGCGGGCCACCGGAGTTGCCAGGGTTGATCGCGGCGTCGGTCTGGAGCGCGTCGATCACGGTGTCCTGGCCGCTGCCCTCACCGGCGGCCCGCACCGGGCGGTCCAGCGCGCTGATGATGCCGCTGGTCACGGTGCCAGACAGGCCCAACGGCGAGCCGATCGCCACCACTTCCTGCCCGACCCGGACATTGCTCGAGCTCCCCAACTGAGCCGGGGTCAGGCCGCTGACGCCCTGTGCCCGCACCACCGCAAGGTCGAAAGAGGGCGCCCTACCAACGATCTCGACCGGCACCGAGCGGCCGTCCTGCAGCACGGCGGCGACCTCGCCGCCGTGCGCGGCCGGCTCGACGACATGGTTGTTGGTGAGGATGAGTCCGTCAGAGCTGAGCACGATCCCACTGCCCTCGTCGGTCACCTGGGATCCGTGCACCCGGAGCTGGACCACGCTGGGAGTCACCTTCTGCGCCACCTGCTCGACCGAGCCGACCGGCAGGTTCGCGGCTGGCACGGCTCCCGGCACAGGCAAGTCCAGCGCACTGATGGCATGGGACCCGCTACTGGCGAACTGATAACCGACCGCACCCCCGACAACTCCGGCGACCAGGCCCACGATCAGCGACAGGACGACGGCTCCCAGGACGGTTCCGCCCCGGCGCGGTCGGGGAACGCCTGATGGGGGTAGGCCGATCGGCGCGGTTGGCGGGTTCCCACCGGATGTCGGGTGTTGGCCCGGCAGCCGGGACGTCCCGGGGTGGCCGGGCGCAGCCCAGGACGGGTCGGGGTGCGTGCCGGGATCGCCAGGCTGCTGAGGTCGCGACGTGTCGTCGGTCATGGCTCTAGGGTGTCCTGGATTCCTGAGATGTCTATGTGAAGCACCTAGGTGTGTCATGTGGATCTGTCATATGTGTGTGTCATGTGGGTGGTCAGCCGGGCAGCTCAAGGGTCATCAGCGTTCCGCCCCCCGGGCGTCGGCTAGCCCGCACCGTACCCCCATGGCGGGCGGCGACCTGCGCTACAATGGCCAGCCCCAGCCCCGACCCAGGCAAGGTACGCGCATCTGACGAACGGTAGAACCGCTCGAAGATGTAGGGCAGGTCGATCTCGGCGATCCCCGGTCCAGCGTCGGCCACCTCCACCGTAGCCGTTCCACGGCCAGTCGGCGCGAGCCAGACGGTGACCGTCGCCGCTGCGGGGCTCCACTTGGCGGCGTTGTCGAGCAAGTTGAGCACAGCGCGCTCCAGGGCGTTGGCGTCACCGAGCAGGCTCCACGGCATGAGGTTGACCTCGAAGTGGACGCTCGGCGCCCGCCGGGCCGCCCTGGCCAGCGCCCGCTCCACGACCTCGGCCAGCTCCACCGGTTCGTGCACCACCTGCGGGGCGTCCTCGCGGGCCAGCTCGACGATGTCACCGACCAGGGTGGAGAGCTCCTCCACCTGGGCCCGCACATCATCGGAGATCTCCTTGCGGTCCTGATCGGACAGCGATGGAGCGTCCGGGCAGTCGGATGCGGCCAGCAGCTCCAGGTTGGTGCGCAACGAGGTGAGCGGAGTGCGCAGCTCATGTCCAGCATCGGCGACCAACCTGCGTTGCCGGTCCTGCGACTCCGCCAGCGTGCTGAGCATGCTGTTGAAGCTCCCGGTGAGCCGGGCGAGCTCATCGTCGCCGGAGATGGCGATCGGTTGCAGGTCGCCGGTGCGAGCGATCCGCTCGGTCGCCTCGGTCAGTCGTTGCACCGGGCGCAACCCGGCCTGGGCGACCGCAGTGCCCGCGACCGCGGCCAGCAACACGCCGGCTCCCCCGACCAGCGTGAACACCAGACTGAGCCGGGACAGCGTGGCCCTTGTGGTGTCCAACCCCCGGGCTACCACCAGCGCGGCACCCGGCCCCGCTGGCAGGGCGACAACGCGCAAGTCACGCACCCGGTCAGTGCGCAACGACTGGGGCTGCTCGCCGCGCGCCACGGCAAGCTCCTTGGGGCCCAACGCCATGTCGCCGCCGACCGCGTAGTGGCCAGTGCGGTCGATCAGGCCAACCCTGATGTCGGCCGCACTGAAGAAACTCGCGGGTATGCCACCAAGCTGCTCAGCGCTGGCCAGCGTGCTGCGCAGCGAATCGGCACGCTGCAGCAACGTCGTGTCAAGCTGGTCGTAGAGGCTGCTACGGACAGTAAAGAAGCCGGCGAGCGACACCAGCGCGACGGTGCCTCCAACGCACACCGCAGCCAGCCCGGCGACCCTGGTGCGCAGCGACATCCGCCGGGTCCTGAAACGCGGGGCGGGGGCCTGGGTCACGGAGGCGTCTCCCGCAACGCGTAACCCACGCCCCGCATGGTGTGAATCAGTCTCGGCTCACCACCCGCCTCGGTCTTGCGTCGCAGGTACCCAACGTAGACCTCCAGGGCATTGCCGGAGGTGGGGAAGTCGTAGCCCCAGACATCCTCCAGGATCCGGCTGCGGGTGAGCACCTGTCGGGGGTGTCGCATGAACAGTTCCAGCAAGCTGAACTCGGTGCGGGTCAGGCTGATCCGGCGCTCACCCCGGGCGACCTCACGAGTGCCCTGATCCAGGAGAAGATCAGCGAACTGGAGCACGGTGCCGGCCGCCCCGGCGCTCTCAGGCGGGGAGCGCCGCAGCAGCGCGCGCAGCCGAGCGAGCAGCTCTTCCAGGGCGAATGGCTTGGGTAGGTAATCGTCCGCGCCGGCATCCAGCCCGGCGACCCGGTCCGAGACCGCATCCCGGGCGGTGAGCACCAGAATCGGCAGGTCATCACCAGTGCCGCGCAGGCGCCGACACACCTCCAGGCCGTCCACCCTCGGCATCATCACGTCGAGGACCATCGCGTCCGGACGTTGCATGGTCAGCACTTCCATGGCCTGCTGGCCATCCATAGCAAGCTGCACCGTGTAGCCGTTGAACTGCAATGACCGGCGCAGCGACTCCCGGACCGCCCGGTCGTCATCGACCACGAGGATACGCATACAACCAGTGTGGACCTCCCACCTGAGAGCGACCTTAGACACTGTCCCGTCGCTCAGGCCGGCCGGGTCTCGCCTGTCACCCAGGACAGGTAGTCGGCACTGCCACCCACAATCGGCAGGGCAACGATTTCCGGCACGTCGTAACTGTGATTCTTCTTGATGTGCTCGATCAGCGCGTCCAGCCGGTCAGTACTGGTCTTGATCCAGCATTGCCACTCCTGTTCGCTCTGCACGTTGTCGTCCCACCGATAAATGCTGCGGATTGGTCCGACAATCTGTACACAGGCGGCAAGGCGTGCGCCGACGATCCCGCGCGCCAGTACCTCGGCCCGCTCCGCGCTGTCGGTAGTCGTCATCACTGCGCAGTGCGACTCCCGCATGTGCCCTCCCAGTTCGGCTAGCCCTTACTCACCGAGCCTAGAACCAGAGATCGCTAGCACGGTTGTTTATAGGGTTAGGTCGGCAGGTCTCCAGCACGTCCGGCCAGGCTTCCACCAGGTGGGCAGTTGGGATCGCGTAAGCGTCCCGGGTGGCTCGCCCGGGTAGCCGAACACGGCCACCTCAGCCTCCCGGACGTCCCCCGCCTCGGCCAGTTGCGCCGGGCCAGCCCTCGCCGGCAGGCCCTCCCCCCACCAGCACCAGCCCGGCCACATCCCCACCCGCGGTCCCCAAGACCGGTGATGGGATCCACACCCCCACCGGCTACTCCGACTTCCCTGGCTTACCCGGCTTCCAGGACATGGTGACGTTAAAATTCACCTCGGCGGTGCCCTTGGCGATGATCACCCCGGTCTCGCCGCCCATCGTCAACCCGAATTCCACCTATGACACGTGTACCCCCTCAGCTCTATGGGATTCACGAGGGTCGCACAGCCTCAGGCGGCGCTAGGGGCTTGGTGCAGAGACAAGACGCCGCCGGCTGGCCCAGTCTGCGACCACCTGCCTGAGTCCATGGTTCAGGTGCGCCCGTCGAAGGTGACGCGGTCGATGCCGAGACGGGACGCGTGGGCGACCAGCCAGCTGCTGATCGACCAGCCGCGGGCCGCTGGGTGCGCTCCGCTGAGGGTGGCGGTGCCAAGCTCGGCGACTGCGGTGGTCACCAGGCTGGCGCTCGGCGCGCTGGTAGTCAGACCGCGACAGGTCAGCGCAGCGGGCCGCTCGCCAGTGAGGGCGGCCGCGACGGCTCGAGCCAGCGGTTCCCACGGTGCGTAGGCATACGGCGCCGCAGAGTGCTGGACGAGCTGAGCGGCGTCGGCGACACTGCGCTGAGACCAACCAGGTTGAGCGCGAAGCCGCTGGTAAAAGGTGGTGGATGCGTAGACCGGGTCGAGGACCTGCGCCCGAGTCCCCCAGCCTTGGCTGGGTCGTTGCTGGAACAGTCCAGCGGAGTCCCGATCACCAACCGGCACGTTGCGCAGGCCAGACTCTTGCAACGCCGTCGCCAAAGCGATGGTGACAGCGCCCGTCACGGCCACCACCACAACACCGCTAGCGGGGCGGGGCTGGTGTCACCGTCCGAGGCCGGTTCCGGTTGACTCAGGCACAGCAGCGCCTCCCGGGCGAGGTCCGCACCACCCTGACCGGAGTAGCAGGTGTCGAGCAGCAACAGCAGGCGCCGTACCCGGGTGCCCGCCAGGACAAGCCGGACGATCTCCGAAGTAGAAACCGTGCGGTACAGCAGATCCGTCGGCGACCTGCTCTAGCGAAGGGGAGCGGCGTCCCGGCCAACGAAGCAGAGGAACTCGGTCTGCAGGTCGGCTCCCGCCGGCGGCGGGACCTTGTCCTTGAACATCCCCGAGCCGCGCAGCATGGCGTCCATGGGCTTGAGGCCCGCGTAGGCGTGGGCCACCGCATCGGCGTTGATCCGTTCCTCGAGGCCGGTCGCCCGGGAGAGGTCCCAGGTATGGACGAGCAGGTCAGTGGACACGAAGCGACCGACGAGCACCTCGAAGGGCATCTTCCCGAACGGCGACTCGACGACGCGCCCGGCCCGGTCGGGGTCAGCCAGGGCGGTCTCGACGTCGGATCGGGCTGCCGCCCAGGCGGAGACGACGTCGCCCGGGTCGCCACTCGGCTCCGGAGTGCCGTCGAGGACGGAGAGGCAGTGGCGCTGGACGCCGATGACATGGGCGACCACGTCGCGAGCCTTCCATTCCTCACACGGAGACTGGTTGGACCAGGCCGCAGCGGGAACGGTGTTAACCCGGGCGCTGAAATCGTCGGCGAGAGCGCGGTAACGATCAAGTGCTTCAGACATGCCACGGATGCTAACGCACCTGGGCGGTGCCGACTTGCCGGCTGCGCCACTGAACAGTCCGGCGCGGATCTGCACTTGCGCACGGCTGCGTCCGACCGGCCCGCAACGCTATCGTCACACGATGACCCGGGCCAGCACGTAGACGACACGCGACGGTCGTCAAACCACCTGTTCCTGCTCGTCCCTGATCCACCGCGTTCGGGACGCCGAGGCCGCAAGCTCGAACTTGCTTCCACTGCGGGTGGCGGTCCCGAGCGCGTGGGGTGTGGTTGTCGGCCAGCGTGTAGGCCGCTTGCTCCGTGTAGGCCGCTTGCTCATAGTTGATCCGCCAGCCGCAGAAGACGGGACCATCGTTGACGGTGACGAACTTCCGGTTCTGCGCGAAGAGCCGTTTGAGCGCTTGCGGAAGTACACGCGGCTCCTATCCTTAATCTACGGACAAGCATGTCGCGATGGCCGGCCACTGTCACCGGTCCCGCCGGGGCAAGCAAAGCGGCGGTTGCCAACCATCCGACGGTAGGGGGATCAGGTGCTCGAGCAGCCGCCGGCCCAGCTCATGCAGCGTCCGCTGACATGGGTGATGAGGGCGATGTCGTCTGCGGATTGCGCGGACCACTGAGCGCGAATCGACCTCCGATCCCGATAGCTACAAGCGCCTTTGGCGTCTTCGCGGAAGAGAAGTTCCTCGGAAGGAAAGAAGGGCAGACCATGAGGATCACGGGAATCTTCCGGCTTGGCCAGGATGGCTACGAGCGGGGTGGCGACTGGGGCGGCTGGGGCTGGGGCGGCTGGGACAACGGCTGGGGCAGCTGGGGTGACTGGGGCCACCGTTGGGGTGACTGGGGCCACCGCTGGGGCGGCTGGGGCAACGGCCCAGTTATTAGTTTGCATCTGGATTTGTGACTCAGGTGGCTGGTAGGTAGCCACCGGGTGGTGGCCCCACTCCGTTCACCGGGGCGGGGTCACCACCTAACCACTTCAGACCCCGGGGCGACTGAGCTGGCATCCCCCGCATCCGACAAACTGGCCATGCGGATTCGATTCCCGTCGACCACCCCCGTCCCGGCAGGGATGACAGGCACCGCCACCCGTACAATCGGCCCGCGTGTTGGGGCGGTGGGCAGAAGCTGGCCCCACGGCACGCGGCACAAGCCGTCGGACGCGAGGTAGCCAGCCCGAGCCCAACGGAACGAGACTTGCCCGGCATGCTGGGCGAACGTGCAAGTTAGGCCCTCGTAGCTCAGGGGATAGAGCATCGGTTTCCTAAAGTCCTTGCGACCCCTTGCTGACAATCTTCGATCATCCCTCACCAACCAGCGAAAACCCCTGTTGCGCAGGGAAAAAGCCGCTTCCTGGCCCATAATATAGTAGATCTTGATCCTGCTACGATACCACCTTTCCGAGGGGCCTACTGGGGGATGATTGATGAGTGGGGCTGAGCCGTTGTGCGCGCAGGAGCGAGAGATAATTTCCCGGGAACTGAGCCG
>JBOHFR010000034.1:0-55935 GCA_050699715.1 Pseudonocardiaceae bacterium | reverse complement strand
CCCTGTCGGTCCTGGACGAGCACATCGCCCGGTCCCCCGGTGGACCACATGCGACTCCATACCAACGGGTCAAGCGTCGCCGTCTTGGTCTTCCCAACTACCGGCTTGTTAGGTATGCGGACGACTGGGTGCTCGCGATATCGGGTACCAGGGCGGACGCTGAGGCCTTGCGCGAGGAGATAGCGGAGGTCCTCTCGGGTATGGGCTTGCGGCTCTCCCCGGAGAAGACCTTGATCACCCGTATTGATGAGGGTCTCGATTTTCTCGGCTGGCGCATCCAGCGCCACCGGAAGCGAGGCACCAGCAAACACTACGTCTACGTCTATCCGGCCAAGAAGGCACTGCGCGCCATCATGGCCAAGGTGAAGGCCGTGTGCTGGCAGAACACGAATCTGCCGCTCGAAGTCCTACTGCGTCGGCTCAATTCGATGCTGCGGGGCTGGACCGCCTACTTCAAGTACGGCTGCTCAAGCGCCACCTTCGGCTATCTGCGCCACTATCTGTGGCTTCAGGTGATCCGATGGATCGGGCGCAAACACCGACGCACCCCTTGGAGACAACTCCGACGCCGCTATAGCCGAGGAGATGGGTGGCCCACTCACGGTGAGGTCGTGCTGTTCAACCCGGAGGCGGTGCGCACCGAGCGCTACCGCTACCGGGGAGCGCAAATACCCTCGCCGTGGGCGAGCACCGCATGAGGAATGCCGTGAAATCCAGCGGGGCTTGTGGAGCGCCCGGTGCTCAGTAATGGGCACGCCGGGTGCGGAGGGCGGGCCAGGGAAACGGGCCGGTCGAAATACCGGTACCGCGCCTTGGCTCGACCCTACTCGTCAAGGTCCGCCCCCACTGGCGACAGTGTGGTGGGGGCGGTAAGCCGACCGTAAGGAGGGTGCAATCCCTTGGCGGGAACAGGATGCCCACCAAGCGAATGCCGGCAGCCGAAAGGCAGCGGGAAGGCGGGACCAGCGTGACCGGCTCCTCCACCGGAGGTCCCCGTATAACTGGCCGGATACCGGGCCCGAGTGCCCGGACTCGAAAGAGTGCTGACATGTGGCAGGTGGGCCTGTGACGACGACGCGACGCGAACGCCAGCGCTGAAGGACAAGTTGGACACCACAGGGTGAACGGACCGGAAGGCCTTCTGCTCGAGCTGGACGCCGATAGATGGGATCGCATCGATTGGCGTGTGAGCGGGAGGTGCGGCGACTGCGGGGCGGAATCTTCACGGTGGCGCGGGACAAACCTAAACCACCTCTTGGGGCCTGCTTGAGCCGTGTGCCGCGATGAGTGGCTCGCACGGTTCTGAGGGGGGCGGGACGCAGCAATGCGTCCCGCCTACCCGGCGAGGCAACGCTGAGCTGGGGGTTAGTGCTGGAGTCCAGGGCGGCGATGCTGGTCCGCATCCGGGTGTTCAACGAGCAACTCGCCGGCACTGGACTCACAGGCCAACCGCGCTCGTAGCTTCGCCTCCCACGGTTTGCCTCGCTCTAGCCTGGACCGCCGGGGCGACGTTGGTCCGGGCTGGGCACCCCAATGACGCGCTCAAGTTCTTCCAGCTCGGGGGTTTGTGGGCCAGCAAGTCCACCTTGCGCGCTGGCGACTCCCGGCTACCGACAATTATTGCGTGGTTGACCCTGAATTCTGCGACTGCTTACGCTCTCATGGGCGGTCTTGACGAGGTTACCCGCTACCTCGCCAGGGCGCACGAGGGATGGGAACCTCGCGATGCCTTCGAACGCGGGGCCATGGATCGTGCGACCGCAGCGATTCATCTGGACTTGGGCCAGCTCGACACCGCCGAACAGCTCGCCGTCAGCGCGCTGCGCACCTACACCGGGAACCACTGCCGGGCCCGCACCACGGCCCAACTCCTCCTCGCCGAAGTCCACGTCCGGGCCGGCGAGCCCCAGGGATTGATGTTGGCCCGCCAGGCCATCGACGCGGTGCGCACCCTGCACTCCGTCGCTGTGCGGCGGGAACGGCTGATCCCGCTGGTCGCCGCGCTGGAAGCCCGACCCAGCACCGACACCCGAGAACTCGCCCGCACAGCCCGACAGATCGCCGCGACCCGGGCCTAACGGCGTTCTCACCGTGGTGGGAACCTCGCCCGCTGGATACGTGTACCGTGCCAGAATCCGACGTACTGGGGTTGACCTGCTGCTTCACTGTCTCCCCGGTCCGGCATGATCACGGATCGTGGCATTGCAGCTGCTCTACCTGATCTTCATTCGCCTGCTCGGTTGGTGCGCTTTGCTCGCCCGCACGAGCACTACCAAGAATGCCGAGATACTCCTCCTGCGGCATGAGGTCGCGGTACTGCGTCGGCAGTGTGGACGTCCAAGGCTTTCCTGGGCCGATCGGGCCGTGCTCTCGGCGTTGGCACGGCTGCTGCCACGGCAGCATCGGGCACATCGCATCGTCACTCCAGGCACCTTGCTGGCCTGGCACCGCCGTTTGGTGCAGAGGAAGTGGACCTACCCGAACAAGCCCGGCCGCCCGGTGATCGACGATGAGATTCGTGACCTGGTCATCCGCCTGGCTCAGGAGAATTCACGGTGGGGTCATCGCCGCATCCACGGTGAGCTAGCGCGACTCGGCCACCGGCTGGGTGCCGGCACGATCCGCCGTATCCTCCGCGCCGCCCGCATCGGTCCCGCACCACGCGGCGCAGACATGCGGTGGCTAACCTTCCTGCGTGCCCAAGCCGCTGGACTGTTGGCCACCGATTTCTTTCATGTCGACACCATCGGCCTGCGAAGGTTGTATGTGCTGTTCGTGATGGAGGTCCATACCCGCAAGGTGCATATCCTCGGAGTGAGGGCACACCCGACCGCAGCCTGGGCCAGCCAGGCTGCGCGTAACCTGCTGATGGATCTCGGGGAGAGCATCACGCGATTCCGATTCTTGATCCGCGATCGTGACGCCAAGTTCAGCGACACCTTCGACGCGATCTTCGCCTCAGAAGGCGTGGAGATCGTCAAAATCCCGCCACGAACACCGCGGGCGAACTGTTACGCGGAAAGATTCGTACGCAGCGTTCGCGAGGAATGCACAGACCGAATCCTGCTCTACGACGAACGACACGCACGCACCGTCCTCGACGCGTACGCCCGACACTTCAACGCGCACCGTCCCCACCAAAGCCTCGACCAACAGCCCCCTGACCACGATGCGGTAACCGTCATTCCACTCGACGCCCCGATCCGGCGTCACAGGATCCCCGGCGGAGTGATCAACGAGTACCGACGAGCATCCTGAACCGGCCGACGAAGCCGCAGGCCAGCAGCCCTACATCGAGTTGTGGCACGGTACAGGGCCAGCCCGGCCCATTCCCGGTCCAGGGTGGCGAGCACCTTGGTCGCGGCCGGGTGGAGCAGGTTGGGGTGGCGAGCCTGGGCGTGACGGTAGGCGTCGATGGTGTTCAGCGCGGCGGAGAACTGCGCGGCGGCCATCGTGTGGGTGGAGCTGCCCGGCGCGGCGGCGGCCAGTGCGGTGTGCGCGGTGTAGAGCGCGGCGATGCGCTCGACCCAGCCGGCGGTCCAGGCCGCCAGCTCGGGGTGGGCGTCGCCGGTGCGGGGTGAAGTAGCGCCGCATATGAGCCCAACACCAGAGATGTCGACCCGTCGATGCGCCCGAGTGATTGGTAGACGGTGGAGAAGTCCGAGGACAGCAGCAGCGCCCGGCCCTCGGGAAGCGCCTCGGTGTCGGTGTCGATACCGAGCTGCTCGGTGAGCACGCTCAGCGAGCGTGACGGGGCGATGCGGAACACCGTGGTGTCCGGGCCGACGAACACCCAGCACCACTAGCGGTGGCTGTCTTTACCCTCGAGGGCGGCGAACACTTGCCAGCTGGTCTCATCGACGTGCAGATGCGCCGCGGCGGCGTTGCGCTCGGTGATCAACTTGGCCAGCGGGGCCAGCAGCTGCGCACACGCCGCGAACACCCCGGCCAGAGTGCCCTCGGCAAGTCCGAGCCCGTCGTGGGCCAGCGCGGCCACGATGCGGTGCACCGGGCGACCCAGCACGAACTTCTCGACCAGCAGCCGGGCCACAAACCCCGAGGTGAACCAGCCCTTGCCGATCGCCTTGGGCACCGGCGGGGCGACCAGGACCCCACGGACCGGACAACGACACCTCCGCCGGTAGGTCGCACGCCGGTGCACGATACGGATCAGCTGCACCTGCCAGTCGATCTGCTCGCAGGTCCCTCCCCGAACGGGCGTAACCCGCGCCGCAGCACAGACACACCCGCTGGCCTTCGGGGACGTCGTGGATCTCCTCGCGGGTCGGTAGATGGGAGTAGTCCCGGCGGCCGTGCCCGCGCGAGCCCCGCCGCTGCCCACGACCGCGTTTCGCCTGATCGCCGGCCTGCCCATCGCCCGACCCGCCCGCCGCCGGCGAGCCCTCGCCCGGAGTTGGCTTGGCCGTCTTCTCCGACGACGTCCCGAACGCCAGCCGCGCCAGCACGGACACCTTCTCGGCGAGCGCGCCGACCTGGCCTTCCAACTCAGCGACCCGGGTCTGCAACACAACGTTATCCGCCGCCAAGCGCTCCGCCTGGGCACGCCAGAACTCGACACCGCCCGCATCACCGAGATCACTACTGCCCATGACGCGAAAACAAGATCACCATCAACGGCCCGCGTCCAGCATCCAGGCCCGGGCGGCGTGTCGCCGCAGAAGTCAGACGCCCTTCCCGGCTACGGGATCACCGAATGCTTACGTCCAATGTTTGTCCAAAGTACTCGCCGACCTGGCGGGCCATGTTCCACCGAGGTCCGGGTGAGGTGCTTATAACGCCTGGTCACTGAGCTGTGAGCCAGCATATGGGGCTCACAACCGGCGCGCCGCTGACGGTCGGCGTGAGGAAGGATCCGACGACGCGGCGTTGGACGGCACGCGACCGGAACCTGTCCCGGATGTGTAGCACACCAAGTGCTATCATGCCGGGATGGAGCGCATCGGCATTCGTGAACTCCGTCAGAACGCGTCCCGGTACCTCGCCCTGGTGAAGGCAGGACATACCGTGGAAGTGACTGAACGCGGCGAACTGATCGCCCTCCTGGTGCCTGCGCAGCGCTCTCACACTGTGCGAGATCAATTGATCGGCGCGGGAAAGCTGATTCCCGCGGCTTGCCCAACCGGCCGTGTCCGGTCACCTCGGCCGGTGCCGATCGCGCCTGGCGAGCCGACCAATCAGGAGCTGCTCGACGCCGAGCGCGAGGAGCGACTGTGATCTACCTGGACTCCTCCGCGCTGATGAAACTGATCCGGATGGAGGACGAAACCGCAGCGCTGCGTGACTGGCTTGGCGAACGGCCTGAGCAACCGGTGGTGAGCAGTGAGCTCGGGCGAGTCGAGGTACTCAGGGCGGCGCGTCGGGTCGGTGGTCGGGCCCTGACCGAAGCCCGTGCGGTTGTCGGCGACATCGACCTGGTCCCGCTCGACCGTGCGGTTCAAGATCTCGCCTCCGACATCGGTGATCCGTTGCTGCGCACCCTCGACGCGCTCCATTTGGCTTCAGCCGTGCTGCTCAGCGACGAGCTGACGGTTTTCATTGCCTACGATCAACGGCTCACCAGCGCGGCCCAGGCCGCCGGCCTGGTCGTTGCCACGCCCGGCGCAGCCTCGATGCCGTAGGACCTGACCTATGGCGCGCAACGAAGGGTGGGAACCAAAGGACGTGACTCGGGCAGTGGGTTCAGTACGCCTCACCCGTTAACGAAGTGCCTTCATCATTGGCGCCGTCGAGCCTGCGGAACCAGGACGCCGGAGGCGTGGCCGCAGCCCGTCGTCGGGTGGGTGTCCAACGAACTGTCCAATAACTCCGGTGCTCTGGGTGCTTCTGGTGCCTCCAGAACTTAACTGCGGCAAGCAAAATCCCAGGTAGTCGTATTCCTATCAGGTGGACTTTGAACTGAAAATCGGAAGGTCGACGGTTCGACCCCGTCCCTGGCCACCACCTCTGACCAGGGGAGATGCTTGACGCAGGATAACGCCAGGTGCCTCTGGTCTCATCTGCGGCCCGAGCGATCCTCAACCGGCAGGGTGGCATCCCGACGAAGCTCGGGAGTCGGGTGCCAGCGACCGCCCGGGAATTCGACTGGCCAACAAGGTCATGAGGGCCGGGGCGGTCGCTACCCGCAGGTCTAGGACGGACGCGGAATCGCAGCCAGTTGGTCTTGCAGTGTTGCGTGCCGGAACTGGTAGACAGCGCCGACGGTGCGCAGTATGTCTCGCTCCCGGGCGTCTTCGAGGAAGGGTATGAGGCTGACGGCGGCCACTTGGCTGGCAAGCTGCAGTTGGAGCCAGGCCAGAGTGGTCGGCCAGGTCTGCGAGCCGACGAGCCCAACCCCGCCCCCGAGCCCGACCACGACCCCTGACAGCCGATCATTACGCCAAGCCTGGCGCGGGCCCATGGGAAGGCCTGGGGCAGTGCCGCGTTCGGTGAGAGCGTCCACGAGCCCGAGCCCGAGCCCGCCCACGAGCCCGCCCCCGAGCCTGACCCCGAGCCCGACCACGAGCCCGAACACGAGCCCGACCATGAGCGCGCTGGCGAGGACGCGGGGGGCAGCCGGGGCGGGTCTGTCAAGTTAACGGTTTGCGCCGTGAGGCGCTGTGGATTCGAGTGGGGGTGAGAGACCGCCACCGGGGGTCTGTCGCAGCAGGCTCGCGGAGCTGAGGGCAGCCGGATCCGGGTGGTGCCGGGGAGGGTGGGAGCAGCCCTGACAAAGCCGGGACGTGTCAGTACTGCCAGATGATGCGGGTTCGGCGAGCGTGGTGGAGAGGAGTACGTGAGGAACCGGCGTTGTTACGTCCTTCAACCTTGACACCGACTCGAAACCTGGCGGATCTGGGTCGGGCGCGGCGCGTCTCGCTGTTTACGGTTGCGGCGAGAACTTTCCGGGTGACGCTCAAGAGTTGCCCGGGTAGGTCATGGGGAATGTCTGCGGCGTACTCATGACGAGGTCGCTGGGACACAGTCGGGCTCCTCCTCCATCGAGCGAATCACAGTGAACACGGGAACCACCCGATCTCAGTTCCCGCGCGCGTGCCGGCATCCGGTCGGCTGGTGCGGGATAGGCACATCGACTGCTGAATGGTCCGGGTGGGGCGGAGTCGCCGTAGTACTCCGAGCCGGGGAAAGCCCGCGCGCATGGGGAAGGGCGGCAGCGATATCGAGAAGGGATGGATTCTGCAATGCTGGAAGACGCACCGCTGGATGGTGGTGCTCCGTCCGATGGGGTCCCGATGGGGTCGTTTCGGCGGGTATCGGAGATGCAGGCCAAACTTCACCGTTGGGCGGTGGCCGGTCCTGGCCGTCGTTTCGGCGACCTGTTCAACTTCGTGTGTGACCCGGCGACGCTGGTGATGGCGTTCGGCCGGGTCGCAGGCAACCGGGGCGCCCGCACCGCTGGCGTCGACGGCCTGACCGCCGCCGACGTCGAGGAGCGGATCGGCGTTCCGGGTTTCCTGGACGATCTGCGGGCCAGCTTGAAGGCGGGCACGTTCCGGCCGCTGCCGGTGCGGGAGCGGAAGATCCCCAAACCGGGTGGGTCGGGGAAAGTCCGTCGGCTGGGGATTCCCACAGTCGCGGATCGGGTCGTGCAGGCTGCGCTGAAGCTGGTGCTGGAACCTGTCTTTGAGGCTGACTTCGAGCCGGTTTCCTACGGGTTCCGGCCCCTGCGGCGTGCGCAGGACACAATCGCCGAGATCCAGTTTTACGGCACTCGCGGCTATGAGTGGGTGCTGGACGCTGACATCGCGGCGTGTTTTGACGAAATATCACACCCAGCGTTGAGGGGCCGGGTGCGACTACGAGTCAAGGACAAACGCGTCCTGGCATTGGTGAAAGCGTTCCTGAAATCCGGGGTCATGACTGAACCCGGAGAGTATGAGAACACCCACACCGGCACTCCGCAAGGGTCGTTATGCGCAGCTGTGCATAAGCCCCCTTATGAGCAGCGCTGGGTTATGTGTAGTGCTGGACCGTTTCCGCTGGTGAGGAGGGCAGCAGCGGTCGAGCACTGCGCATAATTCGGGGCGGGCTGGTTAGAGGTCGGCGAGCCAGTTGAGCAGTTCGGAGTTTTGGTTCCATTCGGGTAGGTCGGCGGTGACGACGTCGGTGTAGGCGGCTTCCAGGGCTTTACGTTTGGCTTCGGCGGCGCCAGCAGCCCCGATACCACGCCATCGTCGAGGCCTTGTAGCCCAGGCGCACCAACTCGGCATCCAAGCCAAACACCAGTTCGGACACAGCCACCATCGCAGCTGACCTCCAATCACGAAGGCCCGGCACCATGCCGAGCCGCGTGATCAGAGTCCGCCCGGGTTATGCGCAGCCTCCGACCGCCGCCACCGCCCCCACCAGCGACAAACGCCGGGTGCTGCGCATAACCCAGCGCTCGGGGCACCCCACCGTTGATCGAGTGGCCTGTATTCCTTGGTCGTGGTTTGGGGTGTGCACCGATCGGGGTTTGGGGTGTGTCACCGTGTGTGGTCGCTCGGGGCGTAGGTTTTCCAGGCCGCCTTGCTCACGCGCCTGTCCTCCGCGGGGCGATCCGTGGTTCAGGGGTGATCGAGCTGTGCGCACCGGTGGAGGTCCACCGGAGGAATGCCCCGTGCGTGGTGACGGGGGTCACCGCCTGGGTCCTCGCATCCTGAACGAGGGCGACACGCCGTCGCGCCGGGCTAGCTCAGGTCGTGGCCCGGCCCGCCGTCGGACCGTAAGGTGCCCCTGGTGGAGCAGGTGCGCGGGAGCTGCTCGATCTGCGGGTCGAGGTGGGTCGGTGCTGGCCGCTGTCATTGTCCGGTCTGCTGTGTGACCTGGGATGACGAGCGGCTGTATGAGGCTCATCGCCTTGGTGGTGGTGACTGCCGTTCGCCCCAGGCGCTCGGAGGTCTTGAGCCGCGTCTGGGTGTCTGGTGCGCTCGGAGGGAGAGGGCCGCTGGCTGAGGGGCCACTCGCCGAGGACGCCGCGATCCGCTCCCCGACCGGGCGCCCACCCCCCACGCCACCCTTGGGTGACCGGGGTCGAGTAGGAGACCGGGACAAACCGTGGATACGGCGACTGGACCCTGTACCAGCTAGGCACTCGCGGCTGACGCATGTGGCCGAGGCCGGCGTCCAGCTCCCGACATTGACGTAGTCAAGAGCCGCCACACCAGCCTCACGAGCCTGACGATCTACACACGCCGACCGTCGACACCATCGCCGCAGCCCTCGACCCGGCCCGCCGGCATCGACGATCTCGTCCGCCCCAGCTTCGCGCAACGCGACAGCCCCCGCTAATCTCGACTCTCGGGGTGGTGGGCAACGGTGATGTGTGGGCTGAACATCAACGCTGCGGCGGTCCTGCTGACTTCCAATAGCGGAGGTCGGGTTCCGGCGGGTAGCCTCGCCATCAGCGACGATTGACACGGGTGGTCGCAGCGGCAGGTGTGGCGCCGTTGCGCAGGGGACGCGACCAGGGGGGCACGATGGCGATATCGGAGTTCGTCAAGCGCAAGTTGGCGATGGCCTACTACCGCTTTGACCACGACAAGGACGGGGTCGTCACCGAAGGTGACTTCGTGCATCTCGGGCAGGAGGTGGCACGGTTGCGTGGTGTCGAGCCGGGCAGCGTCGAGGCGACCCGGATCGTCGAGGCCCACCGGGGGTGGTGGGACGCCTATTTCAAGGGCGGGGACGCCGACGGTGACGGCCAGGTGACCCTTGAGGAGTACTTCGCCTTCGTCGGCGCCTGGGTCGGCAGCGAGCCTGAAGCCCTCACGCATGCCATTCAGGGCAATCAACTGGTCTTCGACACGATCGACGGGAACGGCGACGGGAAGCTCAGCCTCGACGAGTTCTCGCTGTACCTTCAGGCCTACGGCCTAGAGGATGATCACGCCACCAGGGCGTTCGGCTACCTTGACCTCGACGGTGATGGTTACATCTCCCGGGCTGAGTTCGCCAAGAACATGAGCGAGTACTACATCTCCGAAGAGCGCCCCTCGGCGAGCGAGTGGTTCTTCGGCGGTCACTGATCTCCGGACGCCCAACGACATCAGGCCGTCTCCGGCTACTGACACTTCGCTCAGTACGATTCGAGGAATGGTTGCGTGCCCTACGAGTCCGGTCATCAGATGTGAGGGAAGGATGCTCGGCGATGGCTGAGGTTCACTACCGTGAGGCGTCACGGTTGTTTCCCGGTACCCCGCCGGTGCGCGCAGTCGACAAGCTGAATCTGCAGATCGCCGACGGCGAGTTCCTCGTCCTGGTTGGCCCGTCCGGATCCGGCAAATCCACCGCGCTACGCATGCTGGCCGGCTTGGAGAACCTCGACGAGGGCACGATCAGTATCGGCGGGTGCGACGTCACCGATATGGCGCCCAAGGACCGCGACATCGCTATGGTGTTCCAGTCGTATGCGCTCTATCCGCACATGAGCGTCGCGGACAACATGGCCTTCGCGCTCACACTCAAGCGGCTACCCCGCCGGGAGATCGCTGAGCGAGTCACCGAGGCGGCCAGACTGCTGGAACTGACACCGTACCTGGACCGGCGCCCCCGTGCGCTGTCCGGCGGGCAACGCCAGCGCGTCGCGATGGGACGAGCCATCGTGCGCGAGCCGGCGGTGTTCCTGATGGACGAACCGCTGTCCAGCCTCGACGCCCAACTGCGGGTGGAAACCAGAGCCACCATCACCGCACTACAGACCCGCCTGGGCACCACCACCCTCTACGTCACCCACGACCAGATCGAAGCAATGACCATGGGGCACCGAGTCGCCGTGCTGCGCAACGGCCTGCTACAGCAATGCGCCACCCCCAGGCAGCTCTACGACCAGCCGGTCAACACCTTCGTAGCCGGCTTCATCGGCTCCCCGGCGATGAACCTCACCACCGTCCCGCTCGTACGGGACGGCGCGGTGCTGGGCGGGCTGACAGTCCCCCTACCTCGAGCCACCCTCGACGCGGCGCACCGGACCAGCCTCACCGAGATCATCCTGGGCATACGCCCCGACACGCTGCGATTGGTCGGCGACAACGAACCGGGACTGGCTATGACCGTGCAGCTGGTCGAAGAGCTCGGCGCGGACGCCTACGTCTACGGACAGATCCAGCACGACAGCTCGGCCCATCGAATCATCGTGCGGACTCCCGGGGGCCCAGTACCCGCGTTCGGACAGAACGTGCGGGTCGCACTGCGCGACCCACACACAGTGCACCTCTTCCACCCCGACACCGGCGACCGACTGCCTTTCTGAGCGCCGGCCTGATTCAGTCGCGACGTGTCAGCGCTCGGCTGTGCTGATCGCTGGGTGCTCGTCGTGGGCGTCCCAGCCGAGCTCGGCCAAAGCGCGCGCGGTGCTGTAGAAACCGGCGTTACCCAGCAACTGGGTACGAAGCGGGATGTCGGGGTGGAAGCGGCGGGCCAACTCCGCGGACGGGACGTCGCACGTTGTTCGCGCCGCCACAATGTTGTAGACGGCGTGGCCCGGCGTGGGCCGCCGCAGCGCGCGCAGCACGGCGGCGGCCGCGGCGTCGAACGGCGTCCAACCCCACAGGTCACGCCAACGCTGCTGTGGTCCGGTGTCCGGCGGGTGGGTGGCGTCCGCGATGTCCTCCCGTAAAGCGTGCAGCCGCAACGCGGCGAACACTGCGGCGGGTCGGCGGCGTGCGAACGCCGCCGACTGATGTTCACCCAACCACTTCGACAGGCTGTAGGCGTCCTCACAATAGGACGGATGTGCCTCGTCCAGCGGAAAATAATCGTAGTGGGGGCGGGCGCTGTAGAAGCCGCCGATGGCGTTCACGCTAGACGCGGTGCATACCGCCGCGACGCCCTGCTCTTCCGCGGCCAGCAGTACGTTGTAAGTCGCGCCCACATTCGTCCGGTGCACCTCAGGCTCTTCGGCCGCTCTCGGGCTAGTCAGCCCTGCCAGGTGAGCCACCGCCGACGCCCCAGCGAGGAGTGCCCGGGCATCCTCGAGCACCGTAAGGTCCGCTCCTCGCCACACCAACCTGACACCGTCTTCACAGGTGGCCGCCACCGAGGGGAGGTCCGCCGCGACCACTTCATGCCCCGCGCGCAGCGCCCTAGCCACTACCCGTCGGCCGAGACGCCCGGCCGCGCCGGTAACTACAATCCGCACATCCAGCTCCACATAGCGAGTCCACCCGAGGAAATTAAGGCCCCCTACACCAGCCCTGAACCGCACCAATCCTGATCGTGACTGATCATCCCGAAGGACCACGAGCCGGGAGGAACTGATGCTTGGTCGGCTAGTGAGCCGCCGGTCCCTGCTCGCCGGAAGTCTCGCGCTCCCTCTCGCGGGTGCTGTGGGTGGCTGCGCGGCGGGCGGGAGCCGGACCTCAGGTGGCGTGCGCGGAACCGCTGGCATCACCTTCTGGTCAGCGGTGAACGGCAGCCAGCAGGTGGTCGATGCGTTCAACCGTTCGCAGAACCGGATCCGGGTTGATTTCGAGGAGATCCCCTCAGGGAGCCAAGGCGGCTACGCCAAGCTCAGCAACGCAGCCCGCGCCGGAAACGCACCGGACGTCGCCACCATCGAATACCCGCAGGCGCCCGGCTTCGCCATCGACGGCGTCGCCCGCGACATCACCACACTCGTCAGCGACCGGCTACGGGCCCGGCTACTCCCCAGCGCATGGGGGCTCACCACATTCGACGGTCGGGTCTTCACAGTTCCGCTTGATGTCGAACCGATGGTCATGCACTACCGCACGGACCTGTTCGACCACTACGGGCTCACCGTCCCGCGCACCTGGGACGAGTTCGCCGCGTTAGCTCGCACGCTCCGCGACAAGGACCCGCAGCGGCGGCTGGCCGTGTTTCCCACGGATGGCGGCATGCAGTTCGCCGCATACGCGTGGCAGGCGGGCGCCCACTGGTTCGATATCCGCGGCGGGGCGTGGAACGTCTCGCTGGCGGATGCGCCGACCCGAAGGGTCACCGCGTATTGGCAGCAGCTCCTCGACGAGGATCTCCTGTTCGCCAACGCCGTGGTCAGCAAGCAGTACGACGCCCAGGTCGGCCGAGGGCTGGTCCTGGTCCGGCTCTCCGGTGCCTGGGACGCGGGTGCCCAGATGACGGCTCAGCCCGGTCAGGCGGGTCGATGGGCGATCGCTCCGCTTCCCCAATGGGACGCCGCGCATCCCGCCGTCGGCACGCACGGGGGTTCCACCTTCGCGGTCACCAAAGACAGTGCGAACCCCGAAGCCGCTATGGAGTTCATCGAATGGCAGGTGTCGCACCCCGACGCCCTGCGTGCGCGGTTATCGAGCGGGATCAGCAGCCAGTACCCGGCCGCCTCGGCGCTGGTGGCCGTCGGTGAGGCGGCCTTCGACCGCTCCTACTACACCGGCCAGGACATCTACCGCCTATTCGACGAGGAGGCAGGCAAGATCCGCTCCGGCTGGATGTGGGGGCCGAGGATGACCGCCACCTTGGAGGTGATGCAGGACGGCTTCGCGCGCGCGAGCGGCGGTGAGGGCTCGCTGCTCGACGCCGTACGCGCGGCACAGAGCGGCACCATGCCGGATCTGAAAGCGCTGGGCTTGGCCACCACCGAACACAGCAGCTGACCGGCTCATCAGCGTCAAACCGAAAGGACGGAGGGTGACACTCGATGACGACGACCGCGTCGCCGGAATCCGCGATTCACGCGACTGCCGCCGAGACCGGCAGCCGCGTGACAACCCGCCGCCGGGAAGGCGCCGCGTGCGGCGTCCTCATGGCCCCGTTCTTTGTCCTGCTCGTCGTGGTTTTCCTGATTCCCGTCTCGACCGCCGTGTGGCTGAGCTTCTTCGGCGAGGACCACCCGGGACTAGGGTTCGGACCGCAACGCACGGTGTTCGTGGGCTTGCGTAGCTACGCCGTGGTCTTCACCGACCCGACCTTCCTTGCCGGGCTCGGAACCATCCTCGGGTACTGCCTGCTCTACATTCCGCTGTTGGTGGTGGGTGCACTCGCGCTGGCACTCATGCTCGACTCCGGCGCCGCGCGGGTGCGGTCATGGGTGCAGCTGGCGCTGTTCGTGCCGCACGCGGTACCTGGGATCATCGCGGCCATCATCTGGCTGTACCTGTACACCCCCGGTCTGAGTCCAGTCGTCGAACTGCTTGCCAAGGCCAACCTCACCGTCAATTTCCTCGGTGTGCACGCCGTCCTGCCCTCCATGGTGAACATCGCGCTGTGGAGCAACCTCGGCTACAATCTGGTGATCTTCTACGCCGCGCTGCAGGCGGTGCCCCGCGAGGTCGTCGAGGCCTCGGTCGTCGACGGTGCCGGACCGGTCCGTACCGCACTGCAGGTCAAGACCCCGCTGATCCGCTCCTCGATCCTCGTGGTCAGCATGTTCAGCCTCATCTGGGCGCTGCAGCTGTTCGCCGAGCCCATGCTGCTCAGCCACTCCAGCCCAATGATCAACTCACGTTTCTCGCCGAGCATGTACATCTACGACGCGGCATTCACCCGCAACAACTATGGCCTGGCCGCAGCTGCCTCGGTGGTTCTGCTGCTCAGCACGATCGGCCTTTCCTATGGCGTCACCCGCTGGACCAATCGAGCCGGTACCCAGGCAGAGGCCATCGGATGAAAGGTACCGCCGACCTGCCCACCGCACTGCGCCCCCGCCTGTTGGGGCGCGCGGCCGTCAACACTGCGGTCGGTATCGCGGTGCTGTACACCCTGCTGCCCGCGCTGTGGCTGCTACTGGCCGCCACGAAGGACCGCGACGCGCTGGCTAGCAGCGACATTCTCTCGCCGGGCGGCTTTGCTCTGCTGCAGAACCTGCGTGATCTGTTCCGAATGGATGGAGGGGTGTATGGCCGCTGGTACCTCAACAGCCTGCTCTACGCCGTGGTGGGTGCTGCGATCAGCTCCCTGATCAGCGTCGCCTGCGGCTACGCCTTCGACAAATACTGCTTCCGGCACAAGGAGAAGCTGTTCGGGCTGGTCCTCGCCGCCGTGATGGTCCCGCAGCCAGTGCTCGCGCTGCCGTTGTACCTGATGGCCTCGGGCACCGGGCTGGTCAACACCTTCTGGTCGGTGTTCATCCCCGTGCTGTTCAACCCATTCGGCGTCTACCTCGGACGGATCTTCAGCCAGGGGTACGTGCCCAACGAGGTAATGGCGGCCGCCCGCGTGGACGGCGCGGGCGAACTGGCAATGTATGTCCGGGTCGCGCTGCCGATGCTGGGACCCGGACTAGTCACCGTGTTCCTTTTCCAGCTCACCGCGATCTGGAACAACTTCTTCCTGCCGATGGTGATGCTGTCAGACCACACTCTGTACCCCGTCAGCCTCGGCCTGTACATCTGGAACAGCCTGGTCAACAGCTCACCAGAGTACTACCCGGTCGTGATCATGGGGTCGCTGCTCGCGGTGCTCCCGCTCGTCGTCGCCGTTGTCGTGCTGCAGCGGTTCTGGCGGTCCGGGCTCACTGCGGGAACCGTCAAGTAGCCTCCCCTCGCCGAAGTCGGGCTTCGCTGGGTTCCGGTTCCCTCGTGCGGTCATCGTGTTGGCGGTGCGGTGGTACTTGCGTTACGGGCTGTCCTACCGGGACGTGGAAGAGCTGCTCGCTGAGCGTGGCATCGAGGTGGATCATGTGACCGTGTTCCGCTGGGTGCAACGGTTCACGCCACTGCTCATCGACGCGGCCCGGCCCTGCCGACACTCCCCGGGGGATCGCTGGTTCGCCGACGAGACCTATGTCAAGATCGCTGGTCGGTGGGTCTACCTGTACCGCGCGATCGATCAGTTCGGGCAGGTCATCGACGTGCTGGTGTCGGAGAAGCGGGACATGGCGGCCACTCGCCGGTTCTTCTCCCGCGCGCTGCGGCACGGCACACATCCCACTGAGGTGAGCACCGATCGGGCACAGGCTTACCCACGGGTACTGGATGAGTTGTTGCCCGCCGCCTGCCACAGTCCCCTCGCGGCTCCCCGGTCAGGGGCGCAGGAATTCCGCGTCGGTGTGGTGGTACGCGAAGCCCAGCTTCTGGTAGGTCCGCAGGGCGGCGGTGTTGTCGGATTCGACGTAGAGCAACGCTTGCGGTGCCCCCCGCTCGCGCAGATGCGCAAGCCCCGCCACGGTCAGCGCGCCACCGAGTCCGGTGCCCTGGGCGTCGGGGTCGACCGCGAGCACATAGACCTCGCCGAGGCCGTCAGGGTGCACCTTGGTCCAGTGGAAGCCGAGCAGCCGGTCGGCAGGGTCCACCGCCAGTAGGAAGCCCTTGGGGTCGAACCACGGTTGCGCCTCGCGCATCATCAACTCGCGGATATCCCACTGGCTCTGTTCGGGATGCCAGGCGAACCCGCGATCGTTCACTCGCACCACTGCGGCCTCGTCCTCACCTGGCACAAAGGCGCGCAGTGCCACCCCCTCGGGCAAGACTCGCAGCGGGATCGGCTCGGCCAGCCCGCGACGCAACTGAAACAGTTCGCGCCGACGAGCCAGCCCAACGCGGCGCGCCAGCCGGAGTGCGGCTGGGTGCTCGCCGTGCGCCCACACCCATAGCGGCCCGTGCACCCGATCGAGTAGCGCTGCGAGCAGCGCGCTACCCACCCCGCGGCGTCGGTGCCTGGGGTGCACCGCGAGCTCGGCAGTGCGACGCTCGACGCGATCGTCGAGTCCCGCGTAGCCGACCAGCGTGCCTGCGGCGTCGGAGGCCAACAGGTGCGCCACCAACCCGGCACCGGGATGGTGCAGCCGCAGCGCGGCCGCTTCAGAGATGGGGTCGACGCCGTCGGCAGCGGTGGCGGCGGCCAGCAGTCTCACCGTGGCGGCGACCTGCCCGTCGGACGGCGCAACGATCCAGTTCAGCGCCAGGATCACGCCGGAGTCAACTCCGCTGCACGGGCAGTGATTCCGGATCGACCCGATCGGGGTCGGCGCACTCAGGGTCGGCCCATTCTGGATCGGCGCTGTCGGCGGTCTCGGCGTCATGCGCGGCGGCGCGGTCTTGTTCGGCCCGTTCCCGGGAACCCATGTTGCGTACCGGTCGGACGAACTTGTAGCCGACGTTGCGCACCGTGCCGATGAGCTGCTCGTGTTCTGGGCCGAGCTTGGCCCGCAGCCGCCGCACATGGACATCGACCGTGCGGGTGCCGCCGAAGAAGTCGTAACCCCATACCTCTTGCAGCAGCTGCGCGCGGGTGAACACCCGGCCGGCGTGCTGCGCCAGGTACTTAATCAGCTCGAACTCCTTGTAGGTGAGGTCCAGCGGCCGGCCGCGCAGCCGGGCGGTATAGGTGGTCTCGTCAATCACCAGCTCGCCGAGCACCAGGGAGCTGCCGCGACTCGCGGCGGACTCGGTAGCGCGCCGAGCGACCAGCAGCCGAAGCCGGGCATCGACTTCGGCCGGTCCTGCGGTGGGCAGCAGGATCTCATCGGAGCCCCAGTCGGCGGACAGTGCCACCAGCCCGCCCTCACTGATCACGACCACCACTGGCACATCCAGCCCGGTGGATCCCAGCAAGCGGCACAGGCTGCGTGAACCAGCCAGGTCCAAGCGGGCATCGACCAGTACCGCGTCGTACGGGCCGGCGTCTAGCAGGGCGGCCACCTCCGGGGCGGCCGACCGCACGCCGTGCCCCAACAAGGACAATGCAGGCAGCACCGAGTGCGGGCCAGGGTCCGCGGTGAGCAGCAGCAGCTCCATGCCCGCTCCCCTCTGTTTGGAGGCTGGCGGTGTCAGCACCAGGTCGAGCCGTAGGGTGGGGCCGCGACCTACCACATGTTCTGCGGAGAATACCGTGCCCGCGCACGGTCGTCATGAATACGGACAGGATGGTAGAGTTGCGTGCGCAAATTAATCATCGTGGTGCTGGTCGTCGTGGCCCTGATCGTGGCGGCGGACTTCGGCGCTGCGGCCGTTGCCGAGCATGCGGTAGCCGAGCAGCTGCGCCAGCGGCTCGGACTGTCCAGCGACCCATCCGTGCGGATCAACGGCTTCCCGTTCCTTACCCAGGCGTTAGCTGGTCAGTACTCCGCCATCGACGTACGGGCGGGTGAGGTGTCCGTGGGTCCGCTGCACGACCTCGACGTGGAGGCAACGCTGCACGACGTCGATGCACCGCTGTCCCAGGTGAGCTCAGGCACCCTCCAGTCGGTACGGGCGGCGCGGGTGGACGGTCGGGTCCGGATCAAGGACAGCGACCTCGGGCGGGCGATCGGGATCGCAGACCTCCGGATTCAGCAGCCCTCTGACCAGGAGATCAAGGAACTGCTGCCGCCGGGTACGCGCGCACGCGGCATAGTCGCGGTCAATTCCACAGCTGGTCTCGCTGGGGGTTTCTCTGGGGGCAATAGCGCACCGGTCCGGATGGTGGCGAGCACTGACCTCGCCGGTCAGCGCATCGAGGTCATCGGGATCGGAGTGATCGAGCTCACCGGCGGCCTGGTGCGGATCACCATCAGGGATGTGCGGCTGTCCCGGGACGGCTCCCAGGACAGCCCCGGTGAGGTGGACCTGCCCAGCGGGATCCGCCAGACCTTGCTCAAGACGCTGAGCACCGACGTCAAACCCGGCGGCCTTCCGTTTGCCGTCACCCCCACCAGGATCTGGGTGGAGACCGGTTCGGTGGTCGTGGAGGGCACCGCCAGCAACGTCACCCTGGGCCAGGCCGGCCCCGGCTGACACCCGCCTGGTCACCTTCGGGGGCTCGCACCTTCGTGGAATGGCGGTCCCGCGGACCGGATGTGTCGGGTAGTGTCGCTCTCGTGCACCCGCTGCTCACCAAGCGCCGGGCAGTTGATTTCTGCCGGCTGCGCAGCAGCCTGTGTCGCCGGCCCTGACCGGGCGGGCGAGATTCGCATGCTCGGGGGTGTGTCCGGCGAAAAGCCGGGTCCATCGCCGCCCTCTGAGACCCCTTGAGACTCCCTGAGAAATGTCCCTCTTGCTGAGGGTGACACAGGCGAGTGTCGCCTTGTGAACAACATTGTGAACAACGCCAACACAGAACGAGGAGCTGTCACATGAGCCGTGAAGACGTCCTGGTCACGCCGGACTGGGCAGAACAGAACCTGGACACCGATGGCGTCGTCTTCGTCGAGGTCGACGAGGACACCACCGCCTACGACGCGGGGCACATCCCCGGGGCAGTGAAGATTAACTGGAAGACTGAGCTGCAGGACCCGGTGATCCGCGACTTCGTGGACCGGGGCGCATTCGAGAAGCTGCTCTCGGACAAGGGCATCAGCAACGATGACACCGTGGTGCTCTACGGCGGCAACAACAACTGGTTCGCCGCCTACGCCTACTGGTATCTCAGGCTCTACGGGCACCGTGACGTCCGGCTGCTCGACGGCGGGCGCAAGAAGTGGGAGCTTGACAGTCGCACCCTGACCAGCGACGAGGTGAGCCGACCGGCCACCAGCTACACCGCCCACGAGCAAGACACCTCAATCCGGGCGTTCCGCCAGGAGACGGTCGACGCGATCGGCACCAAGAACCTGGTCGACGTCCGCTCGCCGGACGAGTTCTCCGGCAAGATCC
This sequence comes from Pseudonocardiaceae bacterium, assembly GCA_050699715.1. Classification (GTDB taxonomy): domain Bacteria; phylum Actinomycetota; class Actinomycetes; order Mycobacteriales; family Pseudonocardiaceae. The sequence goes on along the minus strand of JBOHFR010000034.1, from coordinate 36,430 downwards.
TGGCGCCGGCGCACCTGCCGCAGGAGTCCGCACAGCGTCCGGGACATATTCCCACCGCGCTGAACGTGCCATGGTCCAAAGCGGCCAACGAGGACGGCACCTTCAAATCCGACGACGAGCTGCGGGCGCTGTACGGGGCGGCCGGGCTGGACGGGAGCAAGGCGACCATCGCCTACTGCCGGATCGGTGAGCGCTCCAGCCACACCTGGTTTGTGCTGCACGAATTGCTGGGGCTCTCCGACGTCAAGAACTACGACGGTTCCTGGACTGAATACGGCTCGCTGGTCGGTGTGCCGATCGAGCTCGGCAGCAAGGGCTGATTGCCATGTGCGGGGCACCCGAACAGGCCCAGGAACTGCCGCCGGGGACGGATCTGAGCAGGCACACCGTGTTGGCCGGCACGGTGCGCACCGCCGGGGAACCCCTCGGAGGCGCCTTCGTGCGGTTGCTTGACAGCACCGGGGAGTTCACCGCCGAGGTGGTGTCCTCAGCCTCCGGGCAGTTCCGTTTCTTTGCCGCTCCCGGCCCCTGGACCATCCGAGCCCTGCACTACTGCGGAACCGGTGAGACACCCGTCACCGCCGACACCCCAGGCCTGTTCTCGGTCGATGTCACTGTGTCGTGAGTCCTTGCGATGCTGGCCGGGTGGTGAGGGCGGCGGGGAGGGCTATCTCCAGGGCAGTCATGAGGTCGTCGGGGGTGGGGGCGTGTTGGGGGTCTAGCAGCCACTGAACCGTCAGGCCGTGGTGCACCGCGATGAGGAATGAGGCGACCTGCCGCGCGGTAGCGTCGGACAGGCCCTCGACTGAGGCGAGCACCATGGCGGCCACCGTGGCGCGCAACCGCTCGTAGCACTCGGCCAGCCCAGCGCGCAGTTCCGGCGCCCGCTCGGCCTGGGCTAGCGCCTCGACGAAGGCCACCAGTAGCGGGCGGTGCTGGACGAACGTGCTCACCAACACCTCCCAGGAGGTCCGGACCCGCTGCAACGGAGTCGCCCCGGGATCAGCGAACACGATCTGCTCGATCTGCTCGATGTACTCGTCGATGCATTGCTGCATGACCTCGTTGAGCAGTGCCTCCTTGGACCCGAAGTGGTAGCTTATCGAGGAGAGGTTGGTGCCCGACTCAGCCACCAGATCCCGTGCCGTGGTGCGCGCATAACCCCGTTCCAGCAAGCAGCGCCGAGCGCCGACGAGCAGCGCCTCTCGGTGTCCCATGGCTGAAGATACTACCGGGATTAGACAAACGTATGTATATAGTCAGGGTATGGCGCGTTCGCTGCTCCCCAGCCCGCCCCCTGGACCGCCCCCAGGACCGCTACTGCCGGCACTGGCGCAGGCCGGCCTGATCTGGCTAGATCCCGTCCGCTTTGTGCGCACCTGCCACCGGCGCTACGGCGATCTGTTCACTGTCCGGATTCCTGGAATAGGCACGCTTGTCTACCTGGCCGACCCGGATGACATCAGATCGGTGATCCGTGGCGCCCCGGCGATCTTCCATGCTGGGGAGGCGGCCGCCCCGCTCAGCCAGGTCCTGGGGACCCAGTCACTGATCATGCTCGACGACGACAAGCATCGGCGCAGCCGCGCGATGATGTTGCCGGCGTTTCACGGCGACTCGGTGCGCCGGCAGGTCGCCGAGATGGTCGCCATCACCGCCGAGGAGGTCGCCCGGTGGCCGGTGGGCGAGCAGTTCCCCTTGTACCCCCGGCTGCAGCGGCTCACCCTCGAGGTCATCCTGCGAACCGTGATCGGGGTGCACGACGAGAGCCGGCTCGCCGCGCTGCGGACGACGTTGCCGCGCATGGTGGAGATCGGCTCCCCGCTGAAGATGATCCCACCGCCGCGGGTGCTGCTCCGGTTCGGCATGTGGCGCCGCCGCGCGCAGCGCAGGGCCGCAGCCCTAGCGCTGCTCACTGATGAGATCACCCGCTGCCGCGCTGACCCGCGGCTGGCGCAGCGGACCGACGCGTTGGCGATGCTGGTCAGTAGTGTCGATGACGCGGGGGCGCCGATGGCTGACGACGAGCTCCTTGACCAGCTCGTCACGCTGCTGCTGGCCGGGCATGACACCACTGCCAGCGCGCTGTCCTGGGTTTTCGAGCGGCTGACCCGCCATCCAGCGCTGCTGCGCCGCACCGCACAAGCCGCTGCGGACGGCGATGACGCCTGGCTCAATGCGGTGTGCAAGGAGAGCCTGCGCGTGCGACCAGTGATTTTCGAGTTCGGTCGCAAACTGACCGCACCGGTGCAGCTGGCGGGGCACCGCATTCCGGCCGGTGTCATCCTGATGCCCAGCATCAACATGGTGCACCACAGCAGCCGGCACTACCCTGACCCGGACGAGTTCCAGCCGCAGCGATTCCTCGACCAGCGACCCGATCCGGCCGTCTGGCTGCCCTTCGGCGGTGGGGTGCGGCGCTGCCTCGGCGCTACCTTCGCCCAGGTCGAGATGCGCACTGTGCTACGGGAAGTCCTGCGCCGGGTGGAGCTGTCCCCCACCACCGCGCCGGACGAGCCGGGGCGGCCCCGCCACGTGACCATGGTGCCGCGCCAGGGGGCGATGGTGACCGTGCGCCGCCGCATCCCCGCCGCGCGCACCGTCGTATGACAGCGCAGCTCGGATCGAATTACGGCTGTCCCAGTCTACTGGCACCGCCGTGACAGTTATGACTTCATGGCGTGGGCATCACCGGACCCACGTGTAGGTGTAGGCGTAGTAGGCAAGTGGCTTCTGGTCAGAGTCAGGTTTCAAGAAAATGAAACCAAGGTCACCCTCGGCCGTCTTGATGCAGAAGATGCTGTATGCTTCCTTGAGGTCGTCTTTGTTGAAGGTGTCACCTGGGTTCTCGAGAAGCTTTTGTTGGCACTCTTGCTCGCTTGGGTAGTCATTTCTTGCACTGGGTTTCCCCCATTCGCCGTGCGTAGCGTACGTGGAGACCTTCGCTCCGTGGATTGGTGTCAGCTCGGCGGTTTGGTGGTTGTAATACAGGTCGGTGATCGCCCCCGAGCGGGAACGTTCCAGGTCGACATCGGTGTCTTGGCTGTTCTCGTTGAAGTGAAACTCTTCGACGTCCACGCGGGCTGGACCGACGTATTCCAGCTTCTTCGCGGGTGGCCCGTTATCAATGAGCTTGATGGTGGACCCGGGCGCGGGCTCGATGATGATCCGGTCGTGTTCAACGTCGTGTTCAACGTCTTGACCAAAGTCCCCGCGCATCTCGATGTGAATCTTGCGGCCAGTCCCGATCTGGTACGCCTGGCAGCGTTTCATGACGTTGCCCTTCGGGCAGATGATGAGTTGAGTAACGTCCGTAGGTTGGGCTGGCAGTGGCTGATCGTTCGCCAGGTTCTTGACGACACCGACGCCGACTGTGACAGTCCCGATGAGGGTAGCCAGTTTTATCGGATTGACAGTAACCGAGATGGTGCCGTTGGTGTCGAGGGAGAACGTAATGGGCAGGAACGATGGTTGAAAAGAGATGTGGCCCCGGGGGGGGCGGGCCGGGACCCCGGCTGGGGCCACCGGCGGCGTCCGGACGCTCCGGCAGGCCGCCGTATCCGGGTCCGAAGTCGGGTGCGGTGCTGCAAGCGGTAAGGGCGAGAAGACTGACGATGACGGCAACCGCGGCGCGTAGGCGTCCATGCGCGCGCCGGAATGTACCCTAGTTGAAAGCCATACCTCTCGCCCGGGCGAGCCGATTGAGGTAGCTGACCTGTGATGAGAGCAGGTGCTGCTCATCCACCGGCTCTGGCGCAACGCCATGAAGTGAGAGTCGGGGAACCTGGCGAGCATGTGGTGATGGTCACCTACTTGACATCGCAGGTGCCGCCGCGCACTCAGCCGATCACAGGTGGCTTGATCCAGCGGTGAGACACCCTGACGGGCGTGCTGCGGGCAGTACCCCATCAGGGTGTCTCGCATGTGTGGCGGCACGCTGTTCCGACGCCGCCAACAACTCTGCTCTCCCAGGTCAGTTCCTTAACTGAGTGCCATGGGGCTCTGCATGGTCCGCGCGCTCAGCTTCAGGGCGCGCGGACCACGGTGAGGTCGCTCAGCTTGGCGAGATGATCGAAGTCGCGGGCATCGTGCAGCAGCGGGCGACCCTCTCGAATGCACACCGCAGCAATGAGACAGTCGGTAATGGTGCGAATCGGGGTACCAGCCTTGCGCCCGGCGCGACGCAATGCCGCAGCGAGTCGGAAGTCGTCCAGCGACTGCAGTCGCGCCACCTCGAACGGGGCGAGATAACCTTCCAGCCTGGTATGTTCGCCATCATCGCGGGCACCCTGCAGCAGCTCGGTAAGCACGATGTCGGTCAGGCCGACCTGCTCGTCAGCTAGCAACCGACGTGACAGATCCTCCACCTGCCAGGTCGCCCGGTCTGCGAAGAAGTCGATCCACACACTGGAATCGACGAACAGCTCGATCACGGGAAGCGGCTTCGCCGCATCTCCTGCAGGTCGCCCTCCCAGTCGAAGTTGCCGCGCAGTTCGAGCACCCTTTTCATGTCATGGCGGCGGATGAGCTCACGCAGGGCCGTCTCTACTGTCGACTTCTTGGTGGTTGTGCCAGCGATCTTGGCAGCCTTGGCCAGCAGGTCGTCGTCAATGTCGATGTTGGTGCGCACCGCTCCACCTCCGTGAATGTGTATCAGCATCCTACTCTCTACACATCCCGGGGTCACAGACCTCCTGAAGTAGTTTCTTGATCAAGCTCTGACCTGGGGAACCCGTGAGGCGTTCGCAGGAAAATCTTGTGGATGTCATGAGGCCTGCGAAGGGCCGGGTGGTGCCTGTGAGGCGTGTGTTGCAGTAGGTGCTGGCCGGGAGAGGTCTGGGATTCATGATCACGGTTTCGGTGCCGAAAGTGACACGACATGTCACTTTCGGCACCGAAACCGTGATCATGATCGTAGTGTCGCCCTGATGGAGGCCACCACCGCCTGCGGGCGGGATGTTGTTCGCCCGCGCCTGCCTCATTGCCTGCTGAGGCGGCGCCCGGTTGGCGGGGTCATGGGTGTGCGTGCCACCCGAGCTGGTGGTGCGCAGGCGGGGCGACGGGCAGCTGGTGGCTCGCCGTCAGCGAGCGCCGTATTGAGCGACGTTCATGACCTAACTTCAGGAGGTCTGGGTCATGGCAGGCTGATGATCCGCAGACAGCCTATGATTCTGGGGATGACTGGCGGCATCAACGGTTTCAGTGGCGATGAGGCGGTGCAGGCCGCCGCGGAGCCCACCAGCGTCCGCAACTTTCCCGAATTCACCGACCTGCCGATTCCCGGTGACACCGCGAACCTGCGCGAGGGGCCGCAGCTGCACCCGAACTGCCTGATGCTGCTACCGCTGGTCGGGGTTTGGCGCGGCGAAGGGGAGATCGTCTACCCGACCATCGACGGGCCGTACCGCTTCGGCCAGCAGGTGGTGTTCTGCCACGACGGGCGGCCGTTTGTGCGTTACGAATCGCGGGCGTGGCTGCTCAACGACGCTGGCGAGGTGATCCGACCGGCGGCCCGGGAGACGGGGTTCTGGCGGCCCCAAGCTGATGACACCATCGAGCTGCTTGCCGCGCACGGCACCGGCATTGTGGAGCTCTACTACGGGCGACCGCGTAACCAGACCTCGTGGGAGCTGGCCACCGACACGGTGGTGCGGAGTTCCTCGGCTAAGGAGGTCAGCGGCGCGCACCGGCTTTACGGCATCGTCGAGGGCGGCGACCTGGCCTACGTCGAGCAACGCGCGATGGTCGGCCAACCCCTGCAGCCGCACGTCTCCGCCCGCCTGCGCCGAGTAGCCGGCTAATGTGGTTCGCTGAGCAGCACGCAGCGCTACCATCGTGGTTGTGGACACCAGCCTGCGCCGCACGCTGCATGAGCGGGGGATGCGGATGACCCCGCAACGGCAACTCGTGCTCGACGCGGTGCGAGAATTGCAGCACGCTACCCCGGAGCGGGTCTGCGAGCATGTCCAACGCGTCGCGCCCGCGGTGAACATCACCACCATCTACCGCACCCTTGACCTGCTCGAGGGCCTCGACTTGGTGCGCCATACCCACCTCGGGCACGGGGCGCCGAGCTACTCCACCTACGCGCATGAGCACGTCCACCTGGTATGCCACCGATGTGGAGACGTCACCGAGGCACCCCCTGGGGAGCTCACCAACCTCATCGAGCAGTTGCGAGAGCGGTTCGGGTTCGTGCTGGACCCCAGCCACCTGGCGCTGTCTGGGCGCTGCGCCGAGCATGCCGAGGCTGAGGCGGAGGCCAACGGCTCGTGACCTCCCCTCTGCTGAAGCTCTCGGGTGCGGTACCCCCGCCCGAGGAGTCCCCAGACCCCGGGGTGGCCTGGCACCATGGCGACCCGTTGGGCGAGCAACGCGCCGCCGAGCGTGCTGTCGCGGTGGTGGACCGATCGCATCGCGAAGTGCTCGCTGTACCCGGTGCGGACCGGTTGAGCTGGCTGCACGCCATCACCTCCCAGCACCTGCTCGCGCTCGGTGTGGGCGAGCACACCGAGGCCCTGGTCCTGGACCTCCGGGGACACGTCGAGCACCACGCTGTGGTGTCCCATGTGCACGACACCGTGTGGCTGGACGTCGACCCTGGCCGGGTGCAGGGGCTGCTGGCCTACCTGAACTCGATGGTGTTCTGGGCGAAGGTGGCGCCGCGAGAGGCGACATCGGAGCTGGCGGTGCTGTCACTGTTGGGCCCTGACGCTGACCAGGTGATCGCGCGGGCCGGCGAGCGTGGCGGGTTTGTCCGCGCCATGGCGGGCCGCAGCGACCTGCTGGTGCCCCGGGGTGAGCTCACCAACGCCTGGCACCGGCTTGTCGGGGCCGGTGCCACTCCGGCCGGCACCTGGGCCTACGAGGCGATCCGGGCAGCGGCGCTGCGCCCAAGGCTGGGAATTGACACCGACGAGCGCACCATCCCGCACGAGGTCGGCTGGATCGGCCCCGCGGTACACCTGGACAAGGGGTGCTACCGGGGCCAGGAGACGGTGGCGCGGGTGTCGAATCTGGGCCGTCCACCACGGCGGCTGGTACTGCTGCACTTGGAGTCACCCGAGACCCTGCCCACTACCGGGGACCCGGTGCGGGCCGGCGAGCGGGTGGTCGGCCGGGTCGGCACGGTGGCCATCCACTACGAGCTCGGCCCCATCGCGCTGGCCCTGCTCAAGCGCTCGGTGCAGTCAGACACCCCCCTGCTGGCCGGCAACGCCGCCGCATCAATAGACCCCGACACACCCCCACCCGACCCAACCCCACCACTGCGCCGGAAAAGGTATTCGGCGGGGTTTACCCACCCTGAATAACCCCGCCCAGCCCGCTGAATGCGTGAAGGTGTCAGGATGGTCGCGTGAACGATCGGGTGTTGGATCCTGGTTATGTCGTTGGGGTGGGTGAGTTGGGGTTGGCGCAGCTGCGGGCGCGCCGTGACGACGCGGCGCAGGAGGAGACCGACCTGTCCTACCTGCGGAGGCTGCTGCACGCCCGGATCGACATCGTGCGCGCCGAGCAACAACGCCGACGCGAGGGTGGCAGCGTTCCCGTCCTCGCTGAGCTGGGCCGGATCCTGGCGGTGAACGTCGTGGGCCCGGCCACCGGCTCAGGCCGCCACCAGACGCTGCAGCCCTCGCGGGCCGAGGCGCACCGCCGCCACGTCGATGCGCTGGTCGCCGATGTCGATCTCTCCAATGTCGGATCACTGTCTGGCGAGCAGCTCGACGGCGCCCTGCGCGCCTACTGCGCGGAGGAAGGGCCGGTCTCGCAGCGCCGCCGTGAGGTGCAGCACGTGGTGGACACCTTCAACGCCGAGATCGGCTCCCGGTATGCCAGCGGGACCGCCTCGGTGGACGAGCTGCTTGCCGAGCAGCGCCAGCTCGGCGTCACGCACCCCGCCCGGCGCGCACCGCGCTGAGCCACTTCCGGGCGGCAGTGAACCCGGCCTGGTCCGGGCCGGGGCGGGGGGTACCGGTTCGGGGGTAGGAGCCGAGGAAGCGTACCCAGGTGCACCGCCGACGCAGCTCGGCCAGCGCGTCGCCGACTGCGTCCTCGGCCACGTGGCCCTCGCAATCCAGGAAGAACTGGTACTCGCCCAGCCTGGCCTTTATCGGCCGGGACTCGATCCGGGTGAGGTTGATCCCGCGCAGGGCGAACTCTGCGAGCACCTCCAGCAGTGCCCCAGGCCGGTCGGCGGACATCGTGACCAGCGAGGTGCGGTCGGTGCCGGTGGGCGGTGGCACTGGCCCCGGACGGCGCAACAGCAGGAAGCGGGTCTGGGCATCATCCTTGTCGTGCACCCCGCTGGCCAACTCGGCGAGCGGGTAGTGCTGTAACGCGACCGGAGCGCACACCGCAGCATCGGCCTGGCCGTCGAGTACCGCAGCCGCCCCGGCCGACGTGGAGGCAGTCAGCACCGTCGCCGCACTCGGCAGGTGCGTGCCAAGCCAGCCGCGGACCTGGGCTGCGGCGTGCGGGTGGGTGGCCACGGTGCGCACATCAGCCGCGTCGGTACCCGGGCGGACCAGCACGCTGAACCGGATCGGTAGCACGGTCTCGGCCACCGCCAGCACCGGGTCGCCCTCGACCATCGCATCGAGGGTAGCCGGCACCGAACCCTCCACCGAGTTCTCCACCGGCACGCACGCCGCGTCCACCTGACTGGCCCGCAACGCGGCGATCGCCGCGTGCACCGACACCGCGGAGCGAAACTCGTCGTCGGGAGCCAGTGCGTGAGCCGCTTGTTCGGCGAAGGTTCCCTCGGGTCCGAGGTAAGCGGTGACGGTCATGGCGCGCATGATCCTCGAGGCGCCGGCCGATGCTCGGGGTGTGGAAGCAGTCCCAGCCGGGTCAGGTCTGCCACCGGACCGGTCAACGACACCGACCCGTAGCAGGCGAATACCTCGCGAACCCCTCGCGCGCTGGCTGAAGACAGCGCGCTGGCCTCAGCGGCCAACGCTGCCGCGTCGGTGCACCGCAGTGCCTCCTGCGCGCTGGCACCGGATACCGCATGGGCGGTGCCGACCAGCATGTTGAGCAGCCCGTGGTGGGTCAGCCCGGTGCTCTTGTCGTGATGGCGAACCGCATAGTGCAGCCCGGCGGTAGCCTTGAACGGCCGGCCGGTACAGGTCGCGATGGCCAGGAAATCGGCCACCTCCTCGACGCTGGGAAACGACTCCACGGACTTGCCGCCGCACCGCAGCTTGGGCCAGCAGCCGGCCTCGGCGACTCGGCGCACGCCCTGCAACCACTCTGGCCTGCCCCGGCGTGGCTCGACTACCCGAACCACGTCGTCCGGCACGAACTCGGTGAGCTGCACCAGCCACGTGGCGTCCACATCGGATGGCGCCGGCACCTCGATCATCCGTAAATCCAGCAGCTTTGCGTTGTCCAGCACAGTGGAGATGGCCTTAGGCAGCCCCCCCAGACCGGTGTCGGCAACCAGCGACAAGGCTACCGGCTGCGCGGGACGAGCCTTGCGCAAGGCACTGACCAGCGCACCAAGCCGCGAGATCGGACACAACAGAAAACCGATCACCCCAGCGTATGGCGCGCGGCGGGCAGCCAGGTGCGCCTTGACCGCGTCAAGCACGCTTACCCCAGATGGTGGGGACAGCGCAGCGTCATCGACCAGCCGGGCCAGCAGGGGTGGGACACCTGGCGGACCGGGGGGATGCAGATTCAGCACCGTAGACACCCGAGGCACCTTAGCCCGGGTCCTCCGGGCACCAGCCAGGCGCACCTGATTCCTACTCGGGATCTCTACCTGGGTACCGCGGTTAATTGCCTGCGTACCTCACGGGTGACGCTGCGCTCGGCCACGAAAGACATCAACGGGATCGTGCCGGCCAGCGCCACCAGCACCATCCGCCCAGGCCGCCACCGCACTGACGTCCCTAACAAGACCGTGGTGACGAGATAGCCCATGTAGAGAAATCCGTGCACGGGTGCGCTCCAGGCCAGCCGCCTGTCCCCGAAGCCGTAGTGCAGCACCACCGACGCCGTCAGCACCAGCAGCATCACGCCGGTGGCGTAGGCGGCGATCCGGTACCCGACCAACAAGGCCGGGACCGAGTTGGTCCTACCGCTGGTCCTGCTCAGCGAGCTGGGCGAGGTAGGCGTTGTACGCGGCGAGCTCATCGTCGGGATCATCCTCCCGGATTGGTGGGTCAGCGGGGCGTCGAGCAACCGGTGGAATCTGATTCGCGGTGAGGCCGCTGCGCGCCGTCTCCGTGCCCGGGGAGCCCGCCTCGGGCACGCGGTGGCGCTCCAGCCACAGGAATCGGGCCCAGGCCACAGCCAGCACGGCCGCGAACAACGGCCATTGCAGCGCATAGCCCAGGTTTTGCCAATCACCGGTGGGGGAGCGTGCCCGGTCCCACTGCCAGCGTCCCAGCCGGACGAACAGCGCACAACACGACACGACCAGCAGGTGCCCAACCCACCACCGCCGGGCCAGCACGAACCGCCACACGAGCCCACGGTACCCGCGGCTACGGCACCGAGCACTCGCAGGCTCGCCCACAACGGGGGAGTTCAGGGGGCGCGGGGGTGGCGGATAGCGTCAGGGGGGTGAGCGCGCGCGACGCTGGGGTACGCAGGTGGTTTACCCCGTCGTGGCCGGAGCAGCCCGCAGTGGTGACCGATCCCGGGCAACGCCGGGCGCTGGTCGTCGAGGTTGTCTTGGTGCTGGCGGTGACCCTGGGATTATCCGGGCTGCGCAGTCTGCTGGCGCTGCTGGACACTCTGCTGGCTCCAGGGTCCCTGGCCGATCACTCGGTGGCGATCAACGCGCCGGTGCGTCAGACCGAGCTGCTGGATCTGGCCTACCAGCTCACCGGGGTGATCCAGCTACTGGCCTGGGGTGGGCTGGGTTGCTACCTCCTGTGGCGCAGCGGTATCGCGCCGCGCGGTCTTGGTTTGGACCGCCGATCGGTCGGCCGGGACGTGGGGCTTGGTGTCGGGCTTGCCGCGGTGATCGGCGGGCCAGGGTTGGCCTTGTACTTCCTGGCCCACGCGGCCGGTCTCAACCTCACCGTGGCGCCCTCCGCGCTGGCCGACACCTGGTGGCGGGTCCCGGTGTTGATCGCCTTGGCGGTGGCCAACGCACTGGCCGAGGAGCTGTTGGTGGTGGGATACCTGATCACTCGGTTACGCCAGCTGGGGTCAGGGGAGCGCGGTGCCGTGCTTGCCAGCGCGGCACTGCGCGGCAGCTACCACCTCTACCAGGGGTTTGGCGGTTTCGTGGGGAATCTGGTGATGGGGCTCGTGTTCGGCCGGTTCTGGCAGCGAACAAACCGCTTGTGGCCCTTAGTGACCGCCCACGCCCTCATCGACGCCGTAGCCTTCATCGGTTACGCCCTCCTCCACAACCACGTCAACTGGCTCCCCTAACTAACGGGCCTGGACCCCGAGTGCATTCAGCGCAGGGTGATTTGGCGGGCGCGCAGTGCGCGCAGGGCGTGGTGTTCGGGGTCGGTGAGCGATGCGCCCTCCAGGGGGTCTACTGAGGCTAGGGCTTGGGTTAGGCGCAGCGCGAAAGCCTCTGCGGGGGCGGCCCATTCCCGAGCGTGCTGCTCGGGGTCGAGGTCCCAGACTGGCACCAGCACGCCGTGGGCGCGAAACGAGCCAGCGAACCGGGAGCCCTCGCCTAGCTCCAGCTCATCCCGGGCCGCCAGCCGGGCCAGCGCGGTGAGCAGCTGGTCTTCTGGCTCGGGGCGGACCCACCGCAGGTGCGCCTTACCGCCGGCGTCGACCCAGTAGGCAGCCTCGACGCCCACCCCGGTGACCGCCTCCGTCGGCATGATCGCGGCGTTGGCTCGCTGCAAGGAAGCCGCCACCTCACCGGAGGGGTGTTGCTCGTCGGGGATCCACCAAGCGAAGTCGGGATACATAGTGACGTCGAGCGGTGTGTCGGCGCGCAGCAGATCTGGTAGCCGGATCTGCTCACCCTCGGCCGTGGTGCTGACCACCGGGAGCACCGAGCCGGGTGCTGCGGTCAGCGCCCAGCTCAGGGCCCGACCGAGGTCCCGGGACAGGTCCCCGGAGCGGGCCAGCACCTGCAAGCCGACCAGCGCCGCACCGTCGGGCCGCACGACCGCCGCAGCCGCCGTCGGCAGCACGGTAGCCAGCGTGACGTCCCGGTCGGCCGGTTGCGCCAACGGTAGCGGTGCTGTTGCCGAGGGCACGAACTCGCGCAGCGCGACGAGCTGGCACTCCGCGGCGAGCCCGGCGAAGGGGCGGCTGGCAATGACGTCCTGGTTGCCGCCGGGGTTGCCGTGGCAGGCCTTGTACCTCTTACCCGAGCCGCAGGGGCAAGCCTGGCGGGGGTTGATCTGGCCGTCGGTGGGCCGCTTGCGGGTTTTCGTCACCGGTGTACGTTATCGCGTGCGCCCACCAGGCACCCGCATCACCACCATGCGGCGGATGCCGGCCAGCTCCACCGGGCCCAGCAATCGGGTCAGCCGCCGTACCACGACGATCGTGGTGATCGCGACCGCCCCGGCCACCAGGTCGGTGGTCCCGTGCAGCAGCACTCCATCGGCGCGGGCCTGCGCACCGCTGCGCAGGTTCCACAGGATGGCGGTGCCGGCCAATACCAACCCGGCCGCCCAGATCACCCACCACCCGATGACCAGCCGAGAGGGGTGCGGTCGACGGTCCGGGTCCTGGCCCAGCGCCGCATGCTCCACCTCGGCGAGCACCGCGCCCGGCACCACCAGGTTCATCCCCGGCACCAGGGCCCCGACGACCAACTGCCAGCCCGGCCGAGCCGGGGTGACCTCAGCGGCCTGGGCTGCGGCCGCGTTGGCGTGCACCAGCCACCCGAGCGTGACCGCGCCAGCCAGCGCGGAGCAGAGCAGCGACACCACGCCGCCGGTGATCACCAGCGCATCGCTGGCATGCAGCGGACCGGCGGGCACCGCATCGGTGCGGCTGTCCAGTAGCAGCGCGTAACGCCACGCCTCAGCGCCTGCGGTGACCAGCACCAGCGTGGCGGTCAACCCCAGCAGCGGGACCGCCACAGCGGCCAGGGCGCGCGTCTGCTCAACCGCCGGGGTGGGCATGCGGGACTACAGCACCTTGGGTGCCGCAGGCGATTCGGCCACCATGGGGCGACCCGCGGCGGCCCAGGCGCGCATCCCGCCATCGACGTTCACTGCGTCCCAGCCCGCTTGCTTGAGATAGGCGGTGACCCGTGCCGAGCGCCCTCCAGAGCGGCACACCACGTGCACAGGGCGATCGGGGAGCACGGCGGCCAGCTCATCGAGCCGCTGCTCCACCTGCCCCATAGGGACGTGCACGGCACCTGGCGCATGGCCAGCCGTCCACTCGTCGTTCTCGCGGACATCGAGCAGCAAGGCGCGCTCCGGCAGGTCGGCCACCAACACGGCTGGGACAGCAGAGGTCATGGACGCCAATCGTGCCACAGGTCACGAGAGTGCTCACCCAGGCGGGCGCGCCTGCGCGGGTGCCAGCGGCCGTTCAGCGCCGGCTCCGGTCAGCGCGCGCACCTCCATCTCGGCGAACTTCGCCTCATCGGTCGCCTCGCCCTTGCTGAACACGGTGCCGAGGTATCCGAGCAGAAAGGCCAGCGGCACCGAGATCAGCGCCGGGTTGCGTAGCGGGAAGATCGCAAAATCTAGGCTGGGGAACATTGATTTCGCAGTGCCCGACACCGCCGGTGAGAAGATGATCAAACCCACAGAGCTGATCAGACCACCGTACATGCTCCACAGCACGCCGCTGGTGTTGAACCGCTTCCAGAACAGCGAGTACAAGATTGTCGGTAGGTTCGCCGAGGCGGCCACCGCGAAGGCCAGCGCCACCAGGAAGGCGACGTTCTGGCCGAGCGCGACGACGCCGCCGAGGACCGCCAGCACGCCGATGACGCAGGCGGTGATGCGGGCGACCAGCACTTCGCGGTCCGGGTCCAGGTTCCCCTGTTTGATCACGTTGGCGTACACGTCGTGCGCGAACGACGCCGACGCGGTGATCGTTAGCCCGGCTACCACGGCGAGGATGGTGGCGAAGGCCACCGCCGAGATGAAGCCGAGCAGCAGCTCACCGCCCAGCTGGTAGGCCAGCAGTGGTGCCGCTGAGTTCTCCTCACCGGGCATGCTGGCGATCCGCTGCGGACCGCCATCCACCAGTGCCGCAGCAGCGTAGCCGATCACCAGCGAGAACAGGTAGAAGATACCGATCAACCAGATCGCCCACACCACCGTGCGGCGGGCCTCCTTGGCCGAGGGCACGGTGTAGAAGCGCATCAGGATGTGTGGCAGGCCCGCGGTCCCCAGCACCAACGCGAGCCCCAACGAGACGAAGTCAATCTTTGTCGTGGTGCTCTTGCCATATTGCAGGCCCGGTTCGAGCACAGCTTGCCCGTGCGAGGAGCGCGCCGCCGCCTCACCCAGCAAGGCAGACAGGTTGAGCCCGAAAGAGCCCAGCGCCCAGGCAGTCAACATGCCTGCGCCGATGATCAGCAGGGTGGCCTTGACAATCTGCACCCACGTGGTGCCGCGCATCCCACCAACCAGCACGTAGAAGATCATCACTAGTCCGACGACCGCGACCACCAGCGCTTGGGCTCCCCTGCCCCTGACGTTGAGCAACAGCGCCACCAGACCACCGGCGCCGGCCATCTGAGCCAGCAGGTAAAAAAGGGACACCACCAGCGTCGACACGGCAGCGGCGGCCCGCACCGGCCGTCGGCGCATCCGGAAACTCAGCACGTCACCCATGGTGAACTTGCCGGTGTTCCGTAGCAGCTCGGCGACCAGTAGCAGGGCCACCAGCCAGGCGACCAGGAAGCCGATCGAGTAGAGGAAACCGTCGTAACCGTAGACCGCGATGGCCCCGGCGATGCCGAGGAACGAGGCCGCGGACAGGTAATCGCCAGAGATCGCGACCCCGTTCTGCGGACCGGTGAAAGACCGGCCGGCCGCGTAATAGTCAGCGGCGGTCTTGGCTCGGCGCGAGGCTCGAAACACGATCACCAGGGTGACCAGCACGAAGAAGACAAAGATCCCGCCGTTGAGCAGGGGCTTTCCGACGGCGCCCTGGGCTAGCTCTCTAGTCACTAGGTTCCTCCTTCGACCTGCTCGCGAATCCGGCTGCTGACCGGGTCGAGGTTGCGATTGGCGAATCGGACGTAAATCGTGGTGATGGCGAAGGTAGAGACGAACTGGAGGAGGCCGAAGATCAACCCAATGTTGATGTTGCCGATGACCCTGATGGCCATGAAGTGCGGGGCGAACGCGGCCAGCGCAACGTACAGGAAATACCAGGACAGGAAGAACGCGGTCGTCGGGAAGACAAAGCCGCGGAGCCGGTTGCGCAGGGTGATGAACTCCGCGCTGGTATATGCGGTGACCCAGGGGTCTACCGGTGGTTTTTGGTCGGCTCCGCCGATGGATCTGCGGCCGGCACCGCCGACGGGCTCGGTAGTGCTCATGCAAACCCCTCCAAGACAGTAATGTGAGGCGGTTACCGACGGTGCCAGCCACCGTATATCCGGGACAGTGCGAGAGTGGACATCCTGACCCGGGTTCCTCGTTTGCTCCGCTCCCTATCCTCAGCCAGGCCCAACCGGTCGGGCGCGTGCAGCCGCAGCAGGATACGTGACACCTCGGCCGGGACCCGATCCTTGGTCCGGCGGCTCACCACGACCATGGTGAGGAAGGCCAGCGGCACGGTGAACGCAGCCGGCTGGGCCAGCACCTCCTGCCACCCCGGGGGGAGCACACCGGCTGCGGCGGGCAGCACTGCGGCGACCGCTAACCCGCCGCCGACCAGGATACCGGCCTCCGCGCCGGCGTCGGTCAGCCCGCGCCACCAGATGCCCAGCACCAGCAGCGGGCACAACGATGAGGCGGCCACCGCGAACGCCAGTCCCACGCCTTGGGCCAGGTCCAGCGATGACACGGCGAGCACGAACGCCACTGGGACGGACCAGGCCACTACGGTGGCCATCCGGAAGTCCCGAAGCCGAGCGGGCAGCACGTCGGTGGACAGCTCCCCGGCGACGCTCACCACCAGCCCGTTGGCGGTGGACACGAAGGCGGCGAACGCCCCGGCCGCGATCAGCCCGCTCAGCAGTAGCGCCGGCCATCCACCCAACGCCGCACGGGGCAGCAGCGGTAGCGCGGCGTCAGTGTTCCCGTCGACTAGCAACCGAGGGACGTAAAGCCGGGCGAGCCAACCGGAAGCCATCGGGAACAGGTAGAACACCCCGAGCAGGGTCAGCACCAGCTGCGTGGTCCGGCGCGCCGTTCGGCCGTCAGGATCGGTGTAGTGCCGACCCAGTACTTGCGGCAGCCCCATGGTGCCCAGCAGCAGCGCCACGATGAGCGAGTACGTGGCCAGCAGCGGGTGCTTGCCATAGCCCAACGGACGCAGCCAGGTGTCGTTGTCCGCAACGGCGTCGCTGATCACCGGAATCCGGCTGCCGGCGTCGAAGTGCAGTGTGGTGCCCTTGGAGACGTGGTTCTCACCCCGCGTCAAGGTTACCGTCCCCTTCGTGGGCCGCCCGTCCAGCGTTCCTACCACTGTGACCCGGATCGGCTCGGTGGCCTGGAGCACGACATCGTGATCCAGAGTGACGTCGGTGGTCTGGGAGAAAGACGGCGGCGCCGAGGCGCCCAGCGAGTTCCGGAACCCCTGGTCCTGGCCGGCGCTGTGGATCAGCAGCACGAAGACCGGTATGGCCAGGGCGGTCAGCTTGATCCAGTACTGCAAGGCCTGCACGATGGTGATCGAGCGCCACCCAGAGGCGATGTTGAACGTCACGATCACCATGACCACCGCCGCGCCGACCCACATCGGCGCCTTGGTGACAGCATGGAGAGTGAGCCCGGCCCCTTGCAGCTGAGGCACCAGATAAAGCCAGCTGATGATGATCACAAACAGAGAACAGACCCGGCGCAGCCGTACCGAGCCCAACCGTATCTCGGCGAAGTCGGGCAACGTGTAAGCACCAGACCGGCGCAGCGGCGCCGCCACGAACAGCAGCATCGCAAGGTACCCCGCAGTGAACCCGACTGGATACCACAGCGCGTCCACGCCGCGCTTGAGCACCAGCCCGGCGATGCCGAGGAAGGAGGCTGCGGACAGGTACTCCCCGGAGACCGCCGCAGCGTTCCAGCGTGGTCCCATCGTTCGGGAGGCCCGCAGGAAGTCCGAGGTGGGTCGGGCTCCTGCCCCGTAGCGCTTGGTGAGCGTGGTCCACAGGGCAATCATCACCACTACGGCAACGGTGACGTAAAAGTCATTCATGTCAGGTACGCCAGCGCTCAGTTCTCGACCCACTCGGCGAAGAACTGGTCGGTGCGGTTGGCGCTGCGGTTGTAGAACCAGGCCACCGCGACGAAAAACGGGTAGACCGCGAACCCGAGCAGCCACCACGGCAGCGGCAAGCCCAGGATGTTGATTGTGCCCAGCGACGGCGCCAGCAGGAACGCCAGCGGGATGCTCACGAGCACCACCACGATGAGCAGGAGCAGCCGGATCGACAGCAGCAGCTGCATCCGCACCAGCCGCTTGAGCAGCGCCTGACCGACGTCGGTCAGATCCTCCACCTCGGCGAGCGTGCGTACCACCGGCCGGCTACTGCGCCGCCTCGCGAGCACGATCCGTTCCCGCTTGTCAAGATTGCCCTGGTCGGCGAGTGCTTGGCCGGCTATCGCGTCCCGTGATGTTTCCTGGAGCGCCGCTTGGACCTCCTTATGGACCGCTTGTTCCAGGGCCTCCTCCGGGGAGTCGCCCTGGCCGGCCGCGTCAGTGTTCATCGAAGCTCATCAGAAGGTTCTCATCAGAAGGTTCTCATCGGGAGGTCCAGCCCTGCTTGGCTGCGCGCACCAAGCGGTCCTTCAGGTCGCGGGTATGCCTTCGGCTGACCGGCAACTCGGTGGCATCGTCTCCGCTGCCCACCTGCACCACGTAACCCGACGACGACATGCGCAGCTCGGTGATCAACGGCAGGGCAACCAGATAGGAGCGGTGGATGCGCACGAACCCGGCGTCGGACCAGCGGTCCTCTAACTGAGAGAGTGGGATACGGACCAGGTGGCTGGTGCTTTCGCCAGTGTGTAGCCGCGCGTAGTCCCCATGCGCCTCCACCCAGCGCACCGACGAGCGCAGCACCAGCTTGGTGGTACCGGCGAGCTCGACCGGGATGACCTCGTCCTCGCTGCCCTGCTCCGGCCCCGGGGTGGCTGGGTCCCTCCGGGCGGCGACAATCCGCCGCATCGTGGCGGCCACTCGTTCCCGGCTCACCGGCTTCATCAGGTAGTCGGCCACGCCGAGCTCGAACGCGTCGGTGGCCTTTTCGTCGTAGGCGGTGGCCAACACGATCGCCGGGGGGTTGGCGATCGTGACGAGCATCTTGGCCAGCTCCAGGCCGTTCAGCCCAGGCATCCGGACGTCGAGGAACACGACATCAATCTGGGGGCGCTGCTGGTCCTTGAGCCGCAAGATCTGCAACGCCTCTTCGCCGGTCGTGGCTTGCAGCACGGTGCCGATCCTCGGCTCGGCGTTGAGCACGTCAACCAGCATGGACAGGGGACGTGGCTCGTCGTCCACAGCGAGCACGACAAGCCCGGGGTTGTCGTCGTTGTCGCTCATCGACCGCCTTTCCGTCAGTATCGGGTAATCATCGGGTAATCATCGGGTACTCATGCTGTACTCAACCCGTGCTCACGCAGTGCTCACCTAACAAGTCTCCGACCGTCAATCCTGCACATGATCGGCGCTGCTGTCCATGGTTGGCGCGGGCTGGCGCGGGTTGGCAAGTTATGTGGTCCTGCTGTGGCAGCGAATGTGTTCGGCCGGAATCTACAGGCCGAACCGAGACCAGGCGGCGCGGTGCTCGAGGGCCTCGAGCACCGCCAGCGCGGACTCTGCGCTGGCACGCCCGTTCAGCGAGGCCACCGCAGGGCCCAGCCCGACGTTACCTAGGCCATCTAGGCCCATAACGTGGCCCAGACGAGCCAGCAGCGGCCGGCGCCCCTCCACAGTGATGATCTCCGCCTCCGGGTACCTCTTGGCGATCTCCCCTCGCATGGTGCCCAGCCGGTCGATCAGGCCCAACTCCAGAGCCCGCCGGCCGGTCCACACCTCGCCGGTGAACAGATCTTGCTGATCAGTAGCCAGCGCTGCGCCGCGGCGCGCGCGCACCCAGTCGCGGAATATGCCGTGTAGTTCAGTCTGCATGCTGCGCAACCACACCACGTCCTCCTCCCGCTCGGGTAGGAACGGATCGAGCCGGGCTTTGTTCGTCCCTGCGGTATACAGCCGCCGCTCGACCCCGAAGCGCTCCAGCAAACCGTGCAGCCCAAAGCCCTGAGTGACCACCCCGATGGAGCCGACCAGCGAGGTGGGATGAGCGATGATCTCATCGGCGGCGCAGGCGAGCCAGTACCCACCGGATGCGGCGACGTCCTCGCAGAACGCCAGCACCGGCACGCGCCTGTGGTCAGCAAGGCCGCGGATCCGATCCGCCACCAGTGCCGACTGTGTGGCTGAGCCACCCGGCGAGTTGATCAACAATGCCACCGCCCGCAGCCGATCGTAGCCAAAGGCGCGGGTCAGCACAGAGTCCACGGTGGTCAGGTTGATCACCCCGCGTCCCAGTGGCGTCGGCATCGGGGTGAGCACGCCATGCAGTTTCACTGCGGCCACCACGGGGCCACGCTCACGCTGGGTGCCGGGCAACGGCAGTCGCGAGGTCAGGTCCTTGACGTCCATCCGGCCACTCTACGGAGGCCGGCGGGCACGAGGCGCTGCTAGGCGCTTACTGGGGGTTGTGAACGTGGTGGTGGGCTTGGCGTCGGTGGCGCGATGGCGTTCACTGCTCGGCTGAACTTGGGTACCTTCATGCTGACTTTGGTCCCCTTTCCCGGTGCGGTCTCGACCACCAGCCCGCACTCGTCACCGAAGGCCCCACGCAGCCGGTCGTGCACATTGCCCAGCCCGACATGCGCGCCGGTGCGGTGGGAGTCGGTCATCTCGTCGCGGAGCCGGGCCGGATCCATCCCCTTGCCGTCGTCCTCCACGCTGATCACGCAATCGGCCCCGGCATCCGCGGCGATGATCGACACGGTGCCAGACCCGCCTCCCAGCCCGTGCCGTACCGCGTTCTCCACCAGCGGTTGCAACGACAAGAAGGGCAGCACCACCGGCAGCACCTCGGGTGCGATCTGCAGCTCAACCTGCAACCGATCCCCGAACCGGGCCTTCTCCAGGATCAGGTAGCGGTCGATGTTGTTGAGCTCTTCGGCAAGTGTGGTGAACTCCCCGTCGGCGCGGAAGGAGTACCGGGTGAAGTCGGAGAACTCCATGATCAGCTCGCGCGCCTCCTCCGGGTCAGTTTTGATGCAGTGCGAGATCGTGGTCAGCGCGTTGTAGATGAAATGCGGGGAGATCTGCGCACGTAGCGCCCGGATCTCGGCATGGGCCAGCCGGGATCGTGACTCCTCTAGCTCGGCGAGCTCGAGTTGGCTGGAGACGTACCGGGCGACCTCTGTCGTGGCCCGAATCAGGCCTGGCTCAGCGCCCCGCTTGCTGATCACACCTAAGGTTCCGACAATGCTGCCGTCCACCTCCAGCGGGGAGACGATCACCGAGCGAATCGGGCAGTTGCCCCGCCCACACGGCATCGCGCGCTGCTCATAGACCTGCTGGCGGCCGGTGCTCAGCACCCCGTGGGTGGCCTCCGTCACCCACGGAGTGTGATGCTCAGCGTCGGGCTCGTCCTCGGGCTTGCAATTCCGGGCCAGCAACGTGTTGTGATCGTCGGTCACCGTGACGGCGAGGCAGTCCAGCAGCGCCCGCAGGTGTGGCGCTGCGGCGGTCGCCGAGGCGGCGCAGAGCGGCTCCCGCAGCTGTGGTGAGGCTTGCGCCATGGTGAACAGCGCCTTGTAGGTGGCGCGGTCGGTATCGGTGTCGAATGACCGCCAGCTCCGCAGGCAGTACCTCACCCCGGCGGCGAGCATCACGGCGAGGACCGCGACCACCGCGACGTTGCTGAGCAGGCTCACGAAGCCATAGTCGCGGTCTCGACCTCACGTGACAACAGCGGGTCACTCCTGGAGCACTGGACGGTCAGGTCAGGGGAGGGCGGTGAGCAGGGTGGCGAGGGGGCGGGTTTGGGCGTTGTGGCCCATGAGGCCGATTCGCCATCCGGTGCCGGCCAATGGGCCTAGGCCGCCGCCGACTTCGATGCCGAAGTCGTCCCGCAGCGCCTTGCGGGCGGGGGCGTCTGGCACGTCTGCGGGGAGCCGGGCGGCGGTGAGTTGCGGCAGCCGGTGCCCCGGCTCGGCGAACACCTCGAAACCGTGCTCGGGTAGCTCCCGCTGGAGCTGCTCGCCCACCCGCGCGTGGCGCTCCCACACCGCTGGTAGGCCCTCCTCCAGCAGCCGCCCCAGCCCCGCGTGCACGGCGGAGATCAGCGTGGAGCTCGCCGTGTGGTGGTAGCGAGGGGGATCGCCCTGGTAGTAGGCGTCCAGCAGGCTCAGGTCCTGGTAGAACGAGCAGATCGGCACTTCCCGGTCCCGGATCCGCGCCACCGCGCGGTCAGACAGGGTCACCGGCGCGATTCCCGACGGTGCACCCAGGCACTTCTGGGTCGCCGAGTAGCAGGCGTCGACGCCCCAGGCGTCCACCTCGACCGGGATCCCACCCAGCGAGGTGACGGTGTCGACCAGCAGCAGCGTGTCGGTGTCCTGCAACGCGCGCAGCGGGGCGATCTCGTTGCGCACCCCGGTGGAGGTCTCGGCGTGCACCACCGCGACGAGCCGGGCTTGCGGTGTTTGGCGCTGGGCGTTGAGCAGCGTCTCGGGATCCAGTGCCCGTCCCCACGGGGCGGGCACGGCGTGCACCTGCGCGCCCAGCCGGCGAGCCACCTCGCACAACCGCTCGCCGAAGTAGCCGTTCACCCCGACGATGACCACCTCGCCCGGCTCGAGCAGGCTGGCCAGGCAGGCTTCCATCCCTGCCGACCCGGTGCCGCTGAGCGGCAGGGTGAGGCGGTTGCGGGTGCCGAAGACGGTCCGCAGCCGTTGCGCGGTGTCGGCCACCAGAGCGAGAAACTCAGGGTCCAGATGCCCGAGCACCGGCCGGCTCAACGCCTCGATGGCCTCCGGGTAGGGATTCGACGGTCCGGGTCCCAGCAGCAGCCGCTCAGAGTGCACAACCGGATCCTGCCGTACTGTCGCCCGCCATGGACAGCCCGCGCACCGCGCGGCAGTGGCCGGTCGACACGGTGGCCGTCGCGGTGGTGGACGCCTCCGGTGCCGTGCTGGGCAGCCACGGCCCGCAGGACCGGCCATTCCCGCTGGCCTCGGTGACCAAGGTGCTCTGCGCCTACGCGGTGCTGCTGGCGGTGCAGGAGGGCGCGCTGGACTTCCACCAGCCGGCCGGGCCACCGGGCGCCACGGTGCGCCACCTCCTCGCGCACGCCTCCGGGCTAGCGTTCGACACCCAACGGGTCTCGGCGGCTCCGGGAACCAAGCGGATCTACTCCAACACCGGGTTCGTGGTGCTGGCTGAGGCGGTGGCGGCTGGATCCGGCATTCCCTTCGCCGACTACCTGGCCGAAGCGGTGTTCCAGCCGCTCGGGATGCGCTCGTCACGGCTGGCGGGCTCCGCCGCTGCCGGCGCGGTGTCCACCTGCGCGGACCTGGCCGCCTTCGCCGCTGAGCTGCAGGCGCCGACGCTGCTGGCCCCGCAGGTCCTGGCTGAGGCGACCCAGGTGGCCTACCCCGGCCTGGACGGGGTGCTGCCCGGCTACGGCATGCAGCGGCCCAACGACTGGGGGCTGGGCTTCGAGCTGCGGGCGGGCAAGAGCCCACACTGGACGGGTGCCCAGAGCTCGCCGGCGACCTTCGGGCACTTCGGGCAGTCCGGCACGTTCCTGTGGGTGGACCCGGCGGCCAGCGCGGCCTGCATCGCGCTCACCGACCGCGACTTCGGTCCCTGGGCCCGCGACGCCTGGCCACCCTTCAGTGACGCGGTGCTCACCGAGCTGGCCTCGTGCTGAGGAGGGGATCAGGGTCTGAGCACGCCCCGGGAAGCGATCACCGCTGCCCCGATGATGAGTACGGCTGCGGCGAGCAGCGCGCTCATGGTCGTCCCGAATGCCGGATCGGCCAGCGCCCACCCCCGGGCGGCGTTGACCGCGTAGGTGAGTGGGTTGATGGTGGCGATCACCCGCATCCACGATGGCAACCCGGCGATCGGCACGAACGCGCTGGAGGCGAACATCAGCGGGAAGATCACCATGAACCCGACCATCTGCAACAGCTCGACGTTGCGCACCCAGGTGGCCAGCGCGATGAACACCCAGGACATCCCCGCGCCGACGGCCAGCCCGATCAGGATCGCCAGCGTGGTCCCGAAGACCCCGCCAGCTGGAGCGTAACCGAAGAGCACGGCTGCCAGGGTGAGCGCGATGAGCTGGATGGCGTTGCGCACCAGGTCGAACAGGCTGCGGGCAACCAGCAGCGACGTCATCGAGATGGGCAACGTGCGAAAGCGCGCCAACGCCCCATTGCTCAGGTCGGTGGCCAGCCCCCCGCCCGACCAGACCGCCGACTGGCTCCCCGTGGTCACCAGGAGCGCCGGCAGCAGGTAGTCGAGGTAGCTCACCCCGGATGGGAAGCCAGCCGAGCCAGCGATGCCGCGGAACACATGGCCGAACAGCACCAGCATGATTAACGGCTGGACCAGGCTCAGCACTACCATCCGCGGATCACGCAGCCGGCGCAGTGCCCGATCGGTGAGCACCAGCACCTGGAAACAGACCCCGCTGCCGGTTGAACGGACCTGAGTGGCAGCGGTGCTGGGTTGTTGCGTGGCGATCGCGGTCATCGGCGGGCTCCCGTCAGGGTGAGGTAGGCGTCGTCCAGCGTCGGCTCGTGCAGGCCGAGCTCGTCTGCTTCGATGCCCGCGTCGTCCAGCGCACGTACCACGACGGCCAGCATGCGGGACGACTCGACCGCGATGCTGAGCGTCCGGCCGGATTGCAGCGGGTCCAGGCCGGCTCGCCGCAGGGTGTCCAGTGCGGGGCCGATGTCGGCGGCGGCCAGCGTCGCGCTGACCGTCCGCCGGCCAACGCGGTTCTTGAGTTCGGCTACGGTGCCCGCGGCGACGACCCGCCCCTGGGACAGCAGAGTGATGGTGTCAGCCAGCTGGTCTGCCTCGTCGAGGTACTGGGTGGTGAGCAGCACGGTGACGCCGTCGGACACCAGGGTGCGCACGACGTCCCACATGTCCAGCCGGCTCTGCGGGTCCAGTCCGGTGGTGGGCTCGTCGAGGAACACCACATCGGGCCGCCCGACCAGGCTGCTCGCCAGGTCAAGCCGGCGCCGCATCCCTCCAGAGTAGCTCTGGGCGGGCCGGTCGGCAGCGTCGGTGAGTTCGAAGAGTTCGAGCAGCTCGGCGGCGCGCTGGCTCGCCTCGCGCCGGGAGGCACCCAGCAACCGGCCCAGCAGCACCAGGTTCTGGGTGCCCGTGAGGTCCTCGTCCACCGAGGCGAACTGGCCGGTGACGCCGATCCGGCGGCGCACCTGCGCGGCGTTGCGCACCACGTCGAAACCGGCTACCGTCGCGCTGCCGCCGGTTGGGGCGAACAGCGTGGTGAGGACGTTGACCAGGGTGGTCTTGCCCGCCCCGTTGTGCCCGAGTAGGCCGTGCACGGTGCCGGCGGGCACCGCTACGCTCACCCCGTCCAAGGCGGTGACGTCACCAAACGTCTTACGCACGTCGACAGCGTCAATCATCAGATCGCTCACCCGTACCCCCTCGTAGCGTGCCATACAGGAATATCTCGATCAGCTCTTCGAGGTCGCCGGAACCAGCAGCGTCGAGCCCAGTCAGTGCCCCCTTTTTGTCTTGTATGTCGCGATTACCGAACACTATATGTGGTGAACGTCGCACAACTGTTCCGGGCCGAGCGACTCACGCTCTGAGTACATTTTTCCGACAAATGCGCCATTAGTGATACTCTTTCGAGTGATATACGTCCTCGTTCTGGTGACACGCGGCCCCTCACTTTGCGCGATGATGGCACGGGCAGCGCCCGCAAGGGAGACTGGACGTCTTCCGTCCGCCGGCTCGTCCGCCGTGTGTTCACCATAGCGGTGTTAGGCGTATGTGCGCTGCTTGTATTCGCCGTGAGTATGGGGCGCGCCGGCCCGGTCGAGCAGCCATCCACGGTGATCCCGCAGCTCAACCCCGCGAGTCTCATGCCCGCGCCCAGCCTCAGACCTCCGGAAGTGGCTGAGGGACACCCCCGTTGACGTGGCCTTTCGCGAGCGCGCTGTTCCCGAAAGTAGTTGATGTTTGATGCGGTCTTGGCGGATGGATCACCTACACCACTAGGTCGATTACATCTCGGCGACCGCCGCCCCGCCGCCTGCAGATCAAAATAGCTCGGCCAACCTCAACTGTGACCTTACGCTCAAGTTTCGGAGGTCTGAGCCTTGTGACGTTACAGATCCCGAGCGGAAACGCTGTCAACGTCATCCTGGCAGACCCGGGAGACCACGGCAACGGAGGAAGCCGAGGAGACCGGGACTATAGAGGGGGTCGGGACTATTGAGGAGACCGGGACTATTGAGGAGACCGGGACTATAGGGGAGACCGGGACTATAGAGGGTATGCAATGAGGTCATCGGTGTATTCCGCTAGCACGTCGGACAGTGGGACACGAGGCGCACGGTCAGCCAGCGCAGCACGAGCAGCCCGGATGTCCGCTGCCGCTTCCAGTGCCTCGACAGCCAGGATCGGTCGTCGTCCCAGCCGTGGTCGTGGTAGAACTCGGTGTCGAGCAGGACTGTTGGCTCATCGTCGGCCAGTCCGAGACGAGTGATGATCCGATCCACGACGCCCCCTTCGCCACAGCGACACTGTGGCCCGAGCGAGGCCAGCGTGAACAGTGTGGTGCAGCGGAGCCGGTGGGGGATGTGCCCTCCACGGGCGGGGTCAGTTGGTCTTGGCCAGCGTGTCGGCTTTGGCCTCCCCCTGTCTGCGGCGATCCGCCGCGCACTGTGACTGACGCCGGTCACTCACGGGTTATCCACAGATGGCACCCGTTGCGGCGGAGCCCACCAGCTTGGCGTACTTGGCCAGCACGCCGCGCAGCGGACGCTGCGGGGCCGTCCACTCCTGCCGGCGCCGCGCCAGCTCCTCGGCATCAACCTGGAGGTTCAGCTCGCGGCGCTCGACGTCCAGCACGACCGGGTCACCGTCGCGGACCAGCGCGATCGGCCCGCCGTGCGCCGCCTCGGGAGCCACGTGGCCGACGCACAACCCGGTGGTACCGCCGGAGAAGCGCCCGTCGGTGAGCAGCAGGACGTCCTTGCCCAGCCCGGCGCCCTTGATCGCGCCGGTGACCGCGAGCATCTCGCGCATCCCCGGCCCACCCCGAGGGCCCTCGTACCGGATCACCACCACGTCACCGGGCCGCAGATCGGGAATGGCGTCCATCGCGGCCTGCTCACCATCAAACACCCGAGCAGACCCGGCGAACCGAGTTGAGTCGAACCCGGCGGTCTTCACCACCGCACCGTCCGGGGCCAGCGAGCCGCGCAGGATGGTGATCCCCCCGGTGGGGTGGATCGGGTCGGCGAGGCGGTGCAGGATCTTCCCGTCCAGGTCGGGTGGGTCCAGCTCGGCGAGGTTCTCGGCGACGGTGCGCCCGGTGACGGTGAGACAGCCGCCATCCAGCAGTCCCGCCGTCAACAGCGCTTTCATCACCACCGGCACACCGCCGACCTGATCGACGGAGGCCATCACGTGGGCGCCGAAAGGCTTGACGTCGGCCAGGTGCGGCACCGTGTCTCCCACCCGGTTGAAGTCGTCCAGCTCCAACGGCACCCCGGCCTCGTGGGCGATGGCGAGCAGGTGCAGCACCGCGTTGGTGGAGCCACCAAAGGCCATCACCACCGCGATCGCGTTCAGGAACGCTGGGCGGGTGAGGATCTGCCGGGCGGTGATCCCGCGCTTAATAAGCTCCACCACCGCGCTGCCGCTGGCGCGAGCGAAACCGTCCCGACGCCGGTCCACTGCGGGCGGGCTGGCCGAGCCAGGTAGCGACATGCCCAGTGCCTCGGCCGCGCTGGCCATCGTGTTGGCGCTGTACATGCCGGCGCACGCGCCCTCGCCGGGGCAGAACGCGCGCTCGACCGCATCGACGTCCGCCCGGCTGATCAGGCCGCGGATGCAGGCCCCCACCGCCTCGAAGGCATCGATGATGGTGACCTCCCGGTCTCCCACCCGGCCGGGCAGGGCGGTGCCCGCGTAGAGGAACACCGCGGCCAGGTCAAGCCGCGCGGCGGCCATCAGCATCCCCGGCAGGCTCTTGTCACAGCCAGCGAGGAGCACCGTGCCGTCCAGCCGCTCGGCCTCCACCACGGTCTCCACCGAGTCGGCGATCACCTCCCGGGAGACCAGCGAGTAGTGCATCCCGATGTGCCCCATGCAGATGCCGTCGGAGACGGAGATCGTGCCGAACTCCATGGGGAAGCCCCCAGCAGCGTGCACCCCTTCCTTACTCGCCTTGGCCAACCGGTCCAGGGACAGGTTGCAGGGGGTGATCTCGTTCCAGGACGAGGCGACCCCGATCTGGGGCTTGGCGAAATCGTCGTCACGCATGCCGACGGCCCGCAACATGCCCCGGGCCGCGGCCCGCTCCAGCCCATCGGTGACGTCCCGGCTGCGTGGCTTGAGGTCTGGCTGGCCCATGCCCGTCTCCTCACAAGGTCGGGTATGAATGATGGTGTCTCCTACCGACCTTGCCCTATCAGCCCGCTTTCATCCCGGTGTCGTGCTCTGGTGCACAGCACGGAAGGCGTCCAGGACTGCGGTGCTGAACAGGACGAACCGGGCCTCGCGGACGCGGGTGGGCGTGTTCTGGACGGTGGCCAGCGTGATGCGGGCGGCGTCGTGCAGTAGCCACCCGTAGACGCCAGCGGACACTGCGGGGAAGCCGACGTGCCGCTCGGTGATATCGCCCCGCTCCAGGGTGATCTGCGCTGCCATCACCTCACCGTAGCTACCGGCCTGATATGAGCGCGTAACCAGCACAAACACCAGCACCACAACGCACCGTGCACAATGAGTCGTGGTGTGCTCCGCGACATGCGCCGATCGCGCTGCCAGCTGACGCCAACGACCACCACCAGTGAGGAACGATGGCCGACCACGAGCCGATGCCGGACGGCGGGTGCACGGACCCGGAGCTGTCCCAGGAACTCCGAGACGCGCTCACGCTGCTGCGCGACCACAGCGGCAACGACAATTTCCGCACTCTGGTCGATGACGTGCTGGCCGGGCGGTGCAGCCTGGTCGAGGCGTCCGGCACGGCGGCGTTCAGCGACGTGGTCTTCGCCAGGATCGTGCAGGAGCTCGGTCAGCTGACCGAGGACGAGAAGCGCCGTCTCGCCGCACCAGCCGAGCCATCCGGGGACGCGGCACCGTCCTGCGCAACGCCCTGCGCCAGCTGCTCCAGGGTGTGTGCAGCTCTGAACAGTGGGAGCGTGCACAAGCATCCATGAGACCCCGCGCGGGCGGTTAGGGGCGGAGTTCGTGGGTGGCGTTGGGGAGTTGGCGGGTGAGTTTGCGGCGGGCTAGCAGTTCCATCAGGGGGACGGCGACGCGGCGGGTGGTGTCTAGGGCTTGCCGGGCCTGGCTGAGGGTGAACGGGCTAGGCAGGCCACGCAGCCGTTCGATGGCGTCGTCGTCCGCGCCGGGAGCGAGGTAGATCCCCTCGGCGACCTTGAGCAGCGCACCAGCCCGTACGGCGGCGGCGAGTTGTTGGGCGCCCAGCCCTAGCTCGGCGAGCCGGTGCGCCTGCGGTGCGGCGAAGGGCCGCTGCGCGAGCCCGGCACGGACTTCGGCGATCGCGCTGCGCACCGCGCTAGGCAGCCCAGCAATCGACCCAGAAACGTGCATCCGCCCGTCGGCGATGGTCAGCCCCGGCCCCGTATCGGTTGGCGCAGCGCTGATCAGCAATTCGACCAGCCAACCACCCGCTTGCGGCGCCCCAGCGGGGACGCGTCGGGTACCCGGATCGCGGAGCAGCGTGCGGTCCCCGATCCGCAGCGGCAGCGGTTGCGCCAGGCCCAGCGGCGCGGTGTCCACGCCCAGGGGCCGGACCCGCGCGGGCACCGCGGCCGTGCCGGTGTGCAGCACCACCTGCCGGGGCAGCTCGGCCGCTGGGTCGGTGGATAGCCGGACGTCAACGGTGCAGGTGTCCAGCCAGGCTCCCGGGGTGAGCAGGGCATCCCCGTGGCGCACGGTCTCGCGCGGCACCCCCCGCAGGTTGAGCGCCACCCGAGCCACCGCAGGCAC
Source organism: Pseudonocardiaceae bacterium (assembly GCA_050699715.1). Lineage (GTDB taxonomy): Bacteria > Actinomycetota > Actinomycetes > Mycobacteriales > Pseudonocardiaceae. The sequence goes on along the minus strand of JBOHFR010000034.1, from coordinate 7,078 downwards.
GGACTCGACGGGCACACCCAGTGACTGCAGCCCCCGTACTCCCACCCGCCGCCCTCCGGGGCTCAACGTTGAAGACTGCGGGGACCACCAGGCGCCCATACGCCTCCGCCGCGAGATCTTAGAGGCCAGGCCGGCACGCTGCCCAGGAGCGGTCGGCCCAACGGGAAACGGCCCGACCGCTCCTGGGTGGGCGGTCGGGCCGTTCCGGTAGGGCGAGCTCAGCTGACGCCGAGCTTCTCGGCGGCCATCCGGGCGCCCTCGACCCTGTTCTTGATCTTCTGGAACGCGACGTCGCGCGCGTAATCAGGCGAACCGTGGTTCGGCTTCTCATCGATGCTAAACGGCGAGAAGCCGCAGTCATCGGTGGAGCCGAGCCTTTCCTTCGGGATGAAGTTGGACGCCCGCACCAGCGCATCGCGGACTTCCTCGGCGCTCTCGACGCGGGGGTTACCCGGGTTGATCACCCCGATGTAGGCCATCTGCTCGACGCCGTCCGCGTCATCGCGCAGGTGCTCCCCGATGGACCGGTAGACCGGATCCTTGTCCCGCTCGCTCGCCAGCTGGATGAGGAAGTAACCGGCGTTCATCTGGAACATGCTCGGGAGCAGGTTGTTGTAGGGCACATCGGCGCTATGCACCGAGTCCCGGTCCCCGCCCGGGCACGTGTGGATGCCGATCCTCGCCCGCTCCTCGGCCGTGAAGCGTGCGAGGACGCGGTTGTTGAGCTCGATGAAGTGCGGCAGCAAGCCAGCACCCGTCCACGGGTTACGATGATCTTCCCTGGTGGCCAGCCGGCCCTCGGTGAAGTCGATGGAAACTCGGGCGGCTCCGGCGGCGAAAGCGCCGCGGATGTCCTTCTCGCATTCGTTGACGAGATCTTCCTCGAATTGCTCCCGGGGATATCCGGGCACTTCTTCCCGCAGCGGATACAGCAGGGCCAGCATGGAGGGTGCGATCACGGCTTGTTTCATGGGCACGATCGTCAAGCCGATGGATTTCTTCAGGGTGTCGGCCGCGTAGGTCTTGTACCGAAAAGGGCCCCCGGTAAGGCGCGGAAGTTGCCGCCCGTGACCATCGGCGAAGATCGCGAAGAACTGGCCGCCCGGGCCGAGGTTCTCGGCAAGACCAGTCCCGGCCAGGGTGTCGGTGATGGGGTAGGTGGCGAAGCTCGACCACCGTTGCTCGCCGTCGGAGATGATCGGCGCTCCGGTGGCCTCAGCGCGCTCGATCGAATCCCGGACTGCGGCGTCCTGCTCGGCTTCCAGTGCCGCCAGGTCGATGTTTCCCTCGTCATAAGCGGCGTACGCGGCCTGTAGCGTGGAAGGCCGGGGGAGGGAGCCGACGGGCTCGGTGGGAATTCCGGTTGCCGTTCTCGGATCGTATTCGGTCATGATTGTCCTCTTCATCTATGATGTGAGTAGGCGAACCGGTGATTTTGTTGCTCGCTACAAACATCCTCCTGTCGCTAAAAATCGCCCGGCGTCGCACGAATGGCCGCCACAGGCCACCTGGTGGGCCGTAGCGGCAGGCGCAGACAGGTCTGTCTATCTAGCTACGAGTTGAAGCATAGCCAGTTGACAATGATTTCGGTCAAGGGCCACCCATTCGTGGTACAGCGGTTCATCTGGGGTTCATCGACGCTGGGGTTCATTGACCCCAGGCCCACGCGTTGCTCTACAGTCTCGATTGCCGCCGCCGGACATGGGAGCGCAACCACAGCACCAGCACCGCCGCGACCAGGACGCCGAGCACGATGTTGCTGACCATGCCCAGCTGCTCCTGCGCCACCGCCAGGCCCGCGCCGGCGAGGTATCCCAGCAACGCCACCACAGTCGCCCAGATTACCCCGCCGAGCAGGTTGTAGGGCAGAAACCGCCGCCAGGTCAGGCCGCTCATTCCCGCCAAGCCGGGGACCAGCGCCCGCAACACCGCGGTCATCCGACCGATCAGCACGATGATCGGTCCGCGCCGGCGCAGCAGTTCGGTGGTCGCGCGCACGGCCTGCGGCTTGACCAGCCGCTCTGGCAGGCGCCGCAGCAACCGCTCGCCGTAGCGGCGGCCGACGCCGAATCCGACCGCGTCGCCGATGACCGCTCCCGCCACGCTCGTCGGAATGACCGCCCACAGCGACAAGGTCCCCACCTGCGCGGCGGCGCCCGCCGCCAAGATCGCGATCTCGCCGGGGAAGACCACGCCGAGCATGGTGGAGGCCTCCAGCGCCGGAAAGAGGAAGGCCACGATGAGCATCGGAGTCGGCGGAAGTGCCCGCAGCGCGTCGAGCACCATGCCCTGATCGTGACTCATCGACCCCGAGCCTGCCAACCCGGCCCACCAGCGTGCCGCCAGCGGAGGGCCAGCAGCGCTCAGCGCACCCACTGCGGTTGGGTGCGCCGCCTGCTCGGGGATTTTGCCTGGAGCTAACTGAACGTGGGCAGGACGGTAACCCTGTGCTCGCTACTGTTCATCTCATGAACGCTGCTGATCTGAACCTCTGCCACGACCTGGGTGTGCGTCCGGGGCTGGGTGTACGGCCAGGCGAGTCGGACCCGGCGGGAATGCTGGGTGGCGTGCTGCTGCTGCTCGCGGTCATCGTCCCGATGGCTGCGCTGGCGCTGGCGTGGTGGCTAGCGTAACCCTTCGCTCTCATCATGGGCTGAGCTTCTCGCCTCAAAACGACACGCAGGACGCTTGCTCATCCTCTCGCAGGACCGATTCCTGGTGGAAAGTCCTGTTATACGCACCGCGTATCTCGTCGATTTTCTTGCTGGCGTCGCTCGTCAAGTCCCGCGGGTAGAACAAGATTAACATGTCGCTGGCCTCATGGTCGATCACTCCGTTGGTTTCCCGGTACTGGCCCATCGCGGGTACCATCGTGAATCCGGCCGGGAACCGTGGAGTAACCTCCTGGTCAAGGAACTGGGTGAAGGACGCGTCGGTGACCGTGCCGCCACCGGGAATCGACTTGCCGAAGAACAGCTCGGTACGCGCATACCCCGCCAACCCGCTGCTACCGCACGGCGCCGCCTGCGGGGCGCTGCTGGTCGCGGCCACGGCGGGAAGGTGGGTTCCCGCGCAGCCCGTTAGTGGCCCCGCCATCAGCAGCGCCGCACCCACCATGGTGGCCGAGCACCGGTGCCCCCGCCAATTCCCAACCCAGTGGCGTACTGTCGTGATCAACATGATTCCCCCATTTCTTACCGCAGTCCGCGCTTAGTATGGCAGCAGCAGTGTGTGATCTTCCGCGCGACCCAACCCCACGACGGACGGGCGAGGCCCAGAGCCGTGAACTCGACGAGACCGACGCGGAGCCGGCCAACAACGTCGGTGACGCCGAGTTCACGGACGGCGCCGACCGTGCACTGGTCACCGCATGCATCACGATGTGTGGGTGGAGTATTAGGGGAATGTCTCGCTTCTGAGGGGTTTCATGGTGCCGTCGGCTTGAATCTCGTCGATGTCGTATGTGACTGAGCTGGGTTCACCGTGATCGGTGAATCGCAGCGGCCCGGAGGGCCCGTCGTAGGCGATCGCCTGGTGGTTTTTCACGAGGGTCATGCAGGCGGCAAAGCTGGTGCATCTCTCGCCGGCCCTCGTCACGCCGTCGATTTGCTTCGCGACGGCGGCGGGCGCGTCCGTGCCAGCGACCGCCGCCGCAAGTGCGGTGATCACCACCGCGTCGTAGGCCTGCGCGGCGTAGGTCACATCCCGTAGTCCAGGATTAGCCTCCCGCAGCCGCTTCACGAACGCCTCGTCCCCAGGGTATGGCAAGGTTCCCCGCATGCCCATTAAGACACTCGGATCCCCTGGATCGACCAGGCTGGCTAAGGTGTTGTTTATATTAGTTGAGCCGTATACCCGCTTGCTCCTCGGACCAAGGCCCGCATCGATCATTTTTCTAAGGATTGTGGCGCTCTCCGTGAAACCATCCAGAATGATCGCGTCGGGATTCTTAACCTTGACCCGATGAATGTCTACAGGGTCGGGCGAGTTCGGGTCATAAGAAAAAGAGTCGAGTACCCTGCCTCCAAATTTCCGGATCGCTTTTTCAATTTCCTTCCTCGCGAAATTGCCGTATGGGTCGTCGCGCGATATCACCACTACCGTCGAGTTGCCGTCAGCGACGACGAATTTGCCGAGTATGGAGCTTTCTGCCACGGCTGGCGCCGCGGCACGGAAATAAAGTCCATGGTTGGGATACGTGGTTAACAACGGCGACGTGTTCGAGGGCGAAAACAGGATCACCCCTGCGCAGGTGACCTTGTCGATCACCTTGAGGGCCACTGCCGACGTCGCGGGGCCGATGATCACATTTACCCCGCCGGCCAGCAGCGCATCAGTCGACTGGCTGGCGGTGTCAGTGGAAAAACTGTTTCCCTCGTCGCGCTGATTGGCGTCATCGAGCTTCACCTCGACGCCAGGGATGCCGCCGGCGTCGTTGATGTCCTTCATTGCCAAACGCACGCCAGCATCCATTGCTGAACCCGCGTAGACGAAGTCCCCGGTCTTCGGGAGTAACGTCCCGAACGAGAGCACTCCGTTGGCGGGTTTGGTGCTGAGTGAGCACGCGACAGGTGGTTGAGCCGGTGCGTGCTTCGAAGGCAGCACTGTAACCACCACCAGCGCTAGGACTACCGCGAGCGCCAGACCGACTCCGGCTAACCAGTGAGGGAGTCGACGTTGATGACCTGCAGTGCCGGGCCGACGGGAAACTGCGTGTAACACCTCGCTGGCGGCTTGTTGAACGTCACGATCGGTATCCGCGCCATGCAGGCGGGCCAGGGTTTGTCGCGCTGTGCGCTTCTGCCCTCCTGGAGCGTCACTGGTCAGCAGGCGCCGCAAGCCATCGACCGCCCACAGTCGCTCCCACACGTCCTTACTTGTCACGGCTTGTTCGAGTTTGGCTGGCAGTGGTAATGGTGCATGGGGATTCTTTGCCAAGTAGAACTGGCCGCGCATCTCATCCGTCGACATTGTTGGTGTTTGGGTTGACGCGCCCCGACGCACCTGGTCGTACACATAGTCATACAACTCATGGACCGATACCTGGCCGTCACCGTCGAGGTCGGCTGCGCCGGTGTTCAAACCTACGACCACGGCATTGGTGAATTCCGAATCGTAGGCGTGCTCCAGTTTGTCTGACGCGGTGATGACCACACGACCACGGCCCCCGAGCTGCTCGATGATTTCCTCGGTGCCGGCGCTCCCACGCCGGAGACCCTTGGTGAACGCGCCGCTGTAGCAGCAGTCGAGCAGCAACACGATGCGCTGCGAGCGGCTGTGATCCATCTGCTCCTTCACCCATCGCGCTGAGATCCCTGTCGCGTCCAGCGACTCCTTCTTCGTGTCGGTTGCCACGAAATACAGCTGCCCTCGTGGATTCAGGATTCCGTGGCACGAGAAGTAGAGCAGCAAGTGATCATCGGGCTTGTGGTGGGAAAAGAAGCGCTCGATCTGCACGCTGACCGTTCCAGACGGCTCGTTGAGCAGCGTGCTGACGGTGAAATCACCAATCGTCGAGTCGGTGAGCACGGGTTTTAACGCGTTGAGGTCCTGGACCGGCGCTGGTAGCTGGTGGAACGTCCGGTCCTGGTAATCAGAGCAGCCCACCAGCAGCGCGACCCGCTTGCTGTTCATCGGCTACGTCAGGCGGTCGGTGTGCCGGTCGATCCAGATTTGGATCAGCTCACGCTGGTCTTTTCGGGTGATCCCGGTGACCTCCAACACGTCGCCGTCGATCTCAAGCCGCACGCTGCGCCCGCCACTGCGGGAGACCCACGACTGCACTGTCTCGATGAGTGCCGTGAGGAGCTTCGAGGACTGGGCCAGCATGACGCTCAGCGCGCCCGCTAGGAGAATCTCACCGGCGCGCGCACCGGGCGGCGCTGCGCCCACGGTCGCAGGATCGGCGCGCTCGATGTCCAGCTCCAGCAGCCGCTCACGCAGGTCCACCGCCAGCTCAGCCAGCTCGGCGGCGTCGGCTTCCGGGCCTGCCGCAATGCGCAACGCAAGCCGAGCAAGCCGCTCAGTCACGACCTGTCCTCGGTAGCTGACGACGCGGACCACGCAGCCTCTTCCGTCCCATCCAGGAACTTTAACCCGTCATGCTAGTGATTTTCCGTTCCCCAACCGCCGCCACCGGGGGTCTCGATGCGGATCCGGTCACCGCGGCGCAACGGCCAGGTGCCCTTGCTGGGCAGCTCTACCTCGGTCCCGTCGGCCCGGCGCAGAGTGTTGCGGCCCACCGCTCCTGGGTGCCAGCCGCGCCCCCCGTCAGGGTAGCCACGAGGATGGCGTAGGAGTAGTGCATGGTCACTGCTGTGGTGTTTGACGTGGGCGAGACGTTGCTTGACGACTCTCGTGAGTGGGGGGCGTGGGCGGACTGGATCGGCGTGCCTCGGCACACGTTCTCGGCGGTGCTGGGCGCGGTTACGGCAGCGGGGCGGGACAACGCCGAAACCTTCCAGATTTTCCAGCCCGGTTTTGATGTAGCACAGGAGCGTCAGCGTCGGGAAGATGCGGGCTGCGGTGAGCACATCAGCGATGCCGACCTCTACCCGGACGTACGGCCCTGCCTCGTCGCGCTGAAGGGAAAGGGATTCTGGCTCGGAATCGCCGGCAACCAGACCAGACGGGCGGCTGAGCTACTCCGAGCATTGAACCTGCCTGTCGGCCAGGTTGTGACGTCTGGCGAGTGGGGTGTAGCCAAGCCGCAGGCCGACTTCTTCGACCGCATCATCGCGATGGCACCGGGACGCCCCGAGCAGATCGTTTACGTCGGTGATCATCGGGACAACGACATCGTGCCAGCCAAAGCCGTTGGCGTGCGGACAGCATTGATCCGGCGTGGGCCGTGGGGGTATCTCTGGGCTGACGACCCTGTTGTGCGTCACACCGCTGACTCAGACCTCCTGGAGTAGCTTCTTGATCAAGCTCTGACCTGGGGCGCCCGTGAGGCGTTCGCAGGAAAATCTTGTGAATATCTTAGGCCCGCGAAAGACCGGGTGGTGCCCGTGAGGCGCGTGTTGCAGTAGGTACTAGCCGAGGGAGGTTGGGGACTCATGATCACTGTTTGGGTGCC
>JBOHFR010000033.1:0-57071 GCA_050699715.1 Pseudonocardiaceae bacterium | reverse complement strand
TATCTGGAACGACGTCACCGGGCTAACCACGGCCGCCTGAACCACCCGACAGGACTGACCGTCCCTCCTCAACCACGCACTGGATGATCTCCTCCACTCGCCGGCCCGAACAAGTTGACAACGCCCCAGCAGGAGTGCTCAACATCGTCTACGGCACCGGGCCGAGGGTTGGTGATGCCCTCGCCCGCCATCTTGGCATCGACATGGTGTCGTTCACCGGCTCCACCCGAGCTGGTCGGCAGGTCGCTCGTCGTGCTGGCGAGACACTGAAGAAAGTCGCCCTCGAACTCGGCGGAAAATCCGCAACGGTGATCTTGCCCGACGCCGACCCAGTGCTGTTCGAGACGGCTGTCCGACACGGGGTCCGCAAATGTTTCATGAACTCCGGGCAGTCCTGCAACGCCCTTACCCGGCTGCTTGTCCCGGCTAACCAGACCGCGACGGCGGTCGAGCTGGCCGTCGATGAGGCCGGGCGGCTCATGGTCGGTGACCCACTCGCCGACGGGGTGCGGATCGGTCCGCTGGTCTCGGCCGCCCATCGGGAGCGGGTCCGTGGCTACATCGAGCAGGGAGTCGCCGAAGGCGCCCGACTCGCCATCGGTGGTTGCGATCCACCCGCCGGCCTCGACCGAGGCTTTTACCTGCGGCCCACCGTGTTCGCCGATGCCAATCCCACTATGACCATCGCCCAAGAAGAGATCTTCGGGCCGGTTCTGACCGTCATGGGTTACCACAGCGAGGATCAGGCTGCGGACATCGCCAACGGCACCCCCTACGGACTCGCTGGAGCGGTCTGGTCAGCGGACCTTGACCATGCGGCAACCTTCGCCCGCCGGTTGCGCGCTGGTCAGGTCGACCTCAATGGCGGCCGGTTCAACCCACTCGCCCCCTTCGGCGGCTTTGGACACTCCGGTATGGGGCGCGAGTATGGCAGCTACGGCCTGAGAGAATTCTGCGAGCCCAAGTCATTACAATTTTGACCAGTCGAGTGAGTGGGTAGCTCGATCAGCGGCGGGTGAGGATCCGCGTTACCCCCGCCGCCGCAGTGGACAGCAGCAGCCAGCCCACCACGGTCAGCCCGGCGGCTATCCAGGCTGATGCCCCGGAGGCCCGCCATAACCCGTTCTGGCCCAGGTTCACCACCGGGACCAGCAGGTCAGCGACATAGATCACCGGCTGCCACGACGGGTTCTGGTCGTTGTGGAGCCGGGGCAGCTGGTGGTCAATGAACCACAGCGACCCGAGTAGCCAGCACACCGCGAGCCACAGCGCCGCCCGCCATGGGCGGTAGCCGTAGCCGACGGTCCACTCCTGCAGCCATCCCCAGACCCGTCTTGGCAGTCTGTGAGCGGTGTGCCGGTGCCGTTGCTTGGCCAGCAGCACTGTGTCGGCGCGGTCGTCGTAGCCGGTGTCGCGGTAGGCTGCGGCGAGGCGGTCGTAGGGGCTGGGGTCATAGCCGGGCAGAACGCCTTTCAACCAGCGCAGCCGGGTGGCCACGTCCACCTCGGGCGCAGCGGTCAGCGACTGGTATTGGAAGTCCTCAATGTCCACCGTGCCATCGGTGGTCCACAGCTGCTTGTCGTCGAAGACCGAGCTGGCCACCACCCCAGCGAGGTTGACCTCACCGCGGGGCGGCGCGGCGAAACGCAGTCTCAGCTCCTGACAGGTCAGACCCCGAGCGCGCAACGCCTCGACGCCCGGACCCGGTCCGCCGAGCCGGGCGCCGTCGAAACTCACCGATTTTGACACCTCGGCGAGGCTCAGCCGCGCACCCCCCGTGGCGATGAACCCACGGCTGGCGTACATGTCCTTGCCGATCATGATGGCCCGGGCGTCAAGTGACGGTTTGGTCGAGCCATTCTCCCGGCATCGCGGCTCGTCGAGGCGAGAGCCGGTGCAGTCCAGGGTCGATCCGATGTGTGCGTGGTGTAACCGGATGGAGCCTGCGGCCACCATCCTGCGCAGGAATAGCGACCCGCCGACCCATAGCCGGTCGGCGAACAGCACGTCCAGTCCCGGACCGTGCAACCGGGCACCGGTCAGGCCCACGCTGCCGTGCACCCGCGCGCCGACCAACCGAAGCTGCCCCTGCGCCTGCAGCGCACCGAAGTCCCCGCCTGCTCCTCGGCGTGACCGGCGCGCCTCCAGGTCACCGTGCACCTCGATACCGTCGGCTGCGAGGGCCACCGGCAGGGGTCGCGACTGGTCGCCGTTGTCGTGATCGGGCTCGACCAGTCTGGCCAGCGTCGCGCCGGAAAGCCGCAGGTAACCACCGATCCGGGCGTTGGTCAGCCGGACGCTTCCTACGGCGGTGAACCCCTCGTCGAGCAGCAGGTTGCCGTTCACCGCAAGGCGGTCGGCCACCAGCGCCGCAGTGGCGTCGACGCTTCCACGGGGGAGCACGAGCACCACCGGATCGTCTGGATCGCTGCTGCCCTGCAACGCCGCTCCGGAGAACACCGCGTCGCCGGCAACCGAGGCGCCGGCCAGCACCACCCTGCCCTGTGCGCGCAACCCCCGATCGCAGCGCAGGTTGCCGCCGACCCGCACCCCGGAGGCTTCCACCGCGTCGCCACCGGCACAGGCCAGCCGCGTGCCGCGCAGATCGATGTTGCCCTCGACCTGGGCGTCGGACAACACAACCGGTCCGGTCACGGTGCAGTGCTCCAGTGTCAGCTCGCTGCGCACCCTCAGGTTGGCCGCCTGGAGACCGGGCAGTGTGCAGCAAGTCAGGCGCCAGCCGGTGAGATTCGCGGCATACAGGTCAATCGGTTCGTCGAAGGTGCAGCCGGTGAACTCGACCAGCACGGAAACCGTCACTCCGGGTAGCTTCAGGGGGCCGCTGACCACCGCGCCGGCCAGTCGCAGCGCGGGAATCAACCCTTCGGCACCTCGCGATGCTCCACCCTCGGCACCTCGCGGCGCGCTGGCGAGCAGCCGGACAAGGAGGGCGGCCGGTACGTCAACACCAGCGAGGTCCAGTATCGCGCCGGTGGCGAACGCCTGGCGCACCTCCTGAGCCGCAGCGACGCTGCGGGTCACCCGCGCCCCCTCATGTCGCGCCCCCTCATGTCGCGGATCCTACAGCGCGAATCACGTTGCTCACCGAAGGATGGAATGATGAGCATTCGTTCGGAAGCCGCTACCGCCGGCCTGGTCGCTTACCCGCATCGCTGGCGAGCCCTCGCGGTCACCCAGATGGCCGGTTTCATGGGCCTGCTCGACGTCAGCATCGTCAACGTCGCACTGCCCTCCATTCAGCGGAGCCTGGGCGCCTCGGTGGCCCAGACGCAGTGGGTGGTGTCCGGCTACGCGCTTGCCTTCGGCCTGGTGCTGGTGGCGGGCGGGCGGCTGGGCGACGTCCTGGGCCAGCGGCGGATGTTCCTCGTCGCGCTGAGTGGGTTCATTGTGACCAGCGCGCTCTGCGCGGCAGCGCCCAACGCGGAGTTGCTGGTCGTGGCTCGGCTGCTGCAGGCAGTCGCCGCGGGGATGCTCCACCCGCAGAACTCGGGCCTGATCCAGGTGCTGTTCCACGGCGCGGAGCGGGGCAAGGCTTTTGGCATTTATGGCGCCACGGTCGGGTTGTCCACGGCGGTCGGACCGGTGCTCGGCGGTCTCATCCTCGCCGCGGCGGGGGAGCAGGAGGGCTGGCGGTGGATTTTCTCCGTCAACGTCCCGATCGGCCTGATCGCACTGGTGGCGGCGTGGCGCCTGGTGCCCTCCCAGCAACGCGGCGCAGCATCGGTGGCGTCACACATTGACGTGGTGGGCGCGCTGCTGCTCGGCGCCGGCGTGCTGTGCCTGCTGCTACCGCTGGTGCAGGTCGACAGCGGTGGGCTACGCCGGCTGTGGTGGCTGTTCGGGGTGGCGCCGGTGCTGGTTGCGTTGTTCTTCCGCTGGGAGCGGCGGATGGTGCGGCGCGATCGGATGCCGTTGCTGGACACCCGGTTGCTATCGGCCACGCCCGGCTTCCCTGCGGGGGCCACGCTGGGGCTGATGTACTTCGTCGGCTTCAGCGGGATCTGGCTGGTGTTCGCGCTGTACTTCCAGCATGGGCTGGGGTATACGCCGCTGCAATCCGGGCTCGCGGTGACGCCGTTCGCGCTCGGGTCGGCGGCGTCGGCCGCGGTAGCCGGCCGGTTGGTGACCAGGTACGGCCGCTGGTTGACAGTGGTGGGGCTATCCGGTGTCGCGATCGGGCTGGTTGGCACAGCCCTGGTGCTGCACGCCGCACCTGCAGCGCTGGCAGCGTGGATGGTGGCGTTGCCGCTGCTCGTGGCGGGTGTCGGTGGCGGCGCGGTGATCTCGCCGAACGTTGCGCTGACCCTGGAGTGCGTGCCACCCCGGATGGGTGGCGTCGCGGCAGGAGCGCTGCAGACCGGGCACCGCATCGGATCGGCGATCGGGACGGGCACACTGGCCGCAGTGTTCTACGGCGTGGTGTCGCGCAGCGGCAGCTACCAGGACGCGATCATCGCGGCTCTGCTCAGCGCGACGGGGTTCGTGTGCCTGGCTCTGCTCGTGGCCGTGCTGGAACTGCGGATCCGCCGACGCCTAGTACTGGGCCAGCGTGTCTAGCGGCTCAGGTATGCGGGCCTTCCCGCAGAGCGGTCGGCGGCGAGGCCGACGGTCGCCAGCAGTACCGCGCTGATCAGGTGCAGCCCGTCGTCCGCCCAGTTCAGCGCAAGAACGTTCGCGGTGGAGCCCTGCAACGCTATGCCGACCGCGAAGACGAGAAAATACACCGCGCCAACGGTTGTGTTGACCCGTTTGCTGATCATGACGGAGGCAAGACCTCCGGCGATCAACAAGGCGCCGACGAGTATATGCACGACATTGTGCAGTGGATTGAGCATGAACCCGAGCAGCGTCTCGCCGTTCATGCTGGCGAAGCCGCTGAACCCGGTGATGAAGAACCCCACCACGCCGACCAACACGTAGACCAGCCCGAAGCCGACGCCCACATTCTTGTTCACCATGACACGAAGTTCCTTTCCGCGACGGCGAGCCGGAGCCCACCGTCGAGCCTCCGGTCTCAACCAACGTTCGTCATCCGGACGTCGCCCGGTTCGCGGAGGTCCCAGGGGTTGTCGAGACGAAAACCACCGGCGATGAGGGCTCCCCCTCGCTAGGGTGGTGTGGCGTTCTACTGATCCGCGCAGGGTCGGTGACGAACTGGAGGCCTACCGTGCAGTCGAGCCTGCAGACCGCTGCGATCAGGCGGGCGTCGCCAGGTCAGGCGCTGAGGCGGATCAGCCAGTACGGCTGGGACACCACGCTCGGCAAGCTCCAGGTGGCCTGGATCGTCCTCGTGGTCGGGGTGCTGCTTGCCGGCGGTGTCGGGGTCTCCGCCGCGATCGACCGGGTGAACACCACTCGCGACATCGCCGAGCAGCTCGAGCCACTTAATGCCACCGTCACCACGCTGTACCGGTCGCTGGCCGACGCGGACGCCACGGTGGCGGCCGGGTACCTGTCCGGCGGTGTGGAGCCCACCGAGATACAGACCCGCTATGGCAGCGATCTGGCCGACGCGACGGCGAGTCTGGCGAAGGCCGGCACTCAAGCCGCAGGAGAGGTGGTGACTGTGAAGCGGATTACCGACATCACCACCCAGCTGCCGACCTACACCGGCCTCGTCGAGCGGGCTCGGGCAAACAACCGACAGGGCTTTGTGGTCGGGGTGTCTTACCTCCGGCGCGCTTCGGAGCTGATGCAGAACTCGATTCTGCCCGAGGCTGCGGAGCTGCAACAACGGCAGGCCATGCGGCTCGACGACGCCTACCGGCGGGCCGGGCCGGTGCTGGTTGTCGCACTGGTGGCCGGCGGGGTGAGCCTGGCCGGACTGATCTGGGCGCAGATCTTCCTGTTCCAGCGAACGCACCGGGTCCTCAACATTGGCTTGGTCGTCGCCAGCGCGGCGGTGATCATCGGCCTGGTGTGGTGGACGGTCGTGGGGGTGGTCTGGGCCACCTCTCTGGCGGCCGCGCTCGGGCACAGCCGGTCGGTGTCTGACGCGCTGGCACCGGCGCAGATCGCGGCGCTGCAGGCTCGCGCCTTCGAGAGCCTCGGACTGGTAGATCGCAACGGGAACGTCATCGAGCCGGAGTTCGAGGCCCGGATGCAAGAGCTCGCGCGGAACAACGGCGCCGGCGGCGCATTGGGCGCTGCCCAGCAATTCGCCACTGACCAGCAGGGCAAGGCCCTGGTGCAGGCGGCGGTTGACGACGCCCTCGGTTACGCCAGGGCACACCAGGAGGTCCGGAGGCTGGACGACGTCGGTGATTACACCAAGGCGGTCAACGCCGCGATAAGTACTCACCAGGCCAGCGCGGCCACGGCGTTCGACCAGCTCGACGCAACGCTCACGACCGCCGTCCAGTACGAGAGCGGGGCCTTCAGGAAGGACATCGAGCACGCCCGAGGCTGGCTTACCGGCCTGCCGGTCGGTACCGGCGTGTTGGCTCTCGTCTCGGCGGTCGGGGTGGCCTGGGGTGTCCAGCAGCGGCTGAAGGAGTACCGGTGAGAACCCGACTCGCGCTCGCCTGCTCGGCGTTGGCCGCCGTGGTGCTGGCCGCGACGGTCAGCGACCAGTGGTCGGACCACCCGGTCCCGGTGACCGCAGGCTCTGGGCCGGCCACAGCCGTGCGTCCGGTGGCGAGGAGCTCACCCGGGCAGCCGCCAGCCACAGCGGAGTGCACCCCGCAGAATCTCCTGGCCAGCCTGCGCCCGCAGGGCCCGCTGCCGGCCCCCGGTCAGATGCCCGCCGGGTCCACGATGGCCAGCATCGCGAAGCGAGGTTACCTGACTGTCGGCGTCCTTGAGGACACGTACCCGATCGCCTTCCTGAATCAGAATTCGAGGATGCTGGAGGGATTCGACATCGACATCGCGTGGGACATCGCCGAGGCGATCTTCGGCGACCGCGAGCGAGTGCTGTTCCGGCCGCTGCATGAGGCCGATCGGTTCACAACCGTGGAATCGGGCCAGGTCGACCTCACCGTCGCCGTGGCGACCATCACCTGTGCGCTTCGTGAGAAGCTGGATTTCAGCGCCGTGTACTATCAAACGGGGCAGCGGGTGCTGGTGACCCGCGGCTCAGCCATCACGGGCCTGGACGGTCTGCGGGGCAAGCGCGTCTGCGTGGCCCGAGGCTCGACATCGCTGCGCCACATCCTGGCCGCCCCCGCCAAGCCGATCGCGGTCGGCGCGGCCACTCAGACGGACTGCCTGATGCTGCTCCAACTCGGTGCAGTCGATGCGGTGTCCACCGACGACACCCTGTTGGCCGGCATGGCCGAGCAGGACCCCCAGACCGAGGTCGTCGGCCCGAAGTTCAGCGAAGAGCCCTACGGCGTGGCGATCAACAAAAACACTCCCGACCTGGTGCGGTTCGTCAACGCAGTGCTGCAGCGTCGCGCCGAGGACGGCCGGTGGCGGGCCAGCTACGAGCGCTGGCTGGCCCCGCTGGGCCCGGCACCGGCACCGCCGACACCGCAATACCGGGACTGACGCCATGACTGGCACCCCCCAGCCCACCGCACGGCCGGTGGCCCGGGGCCCGCGCCGGGCATCGCTGGTCACGCTGCCCGAGATGCCGCACGGTGATCTGATGGCGCCGGTGCTCGATGACCCTCAGGTGCCCGAGCGCAAGCGGCTCTGTCCGAATCCTGAATGCCAGAACCAGGTGGGCCGGGCCCGCAACGGCCGGCCCGGCCTGGTTGAGGGCTTCTGCTCGCGATGTGGGACTGAGTACTCTTTCCGGCCGCTGCTGGCGCCCAAGACGCTGGTGGGCAACGGCCAGTTCCAGGTGGAGGGCGCGATCGCCCATGGTGGGCTGGGCTGGGTGTACCGGGCCTGGGATTGCCGGGTCCAGCGCTGGGTGGTGCTCAAGGGTCTGATCGATCCCGACGACCCGGACAACCGCCAGGCCGCGGTCGCTGAGCTGGACGCGCTGGCCAAAGCCAGCCACCCGAACATCGTCACCGTGCACACCGTGGTTCACCATCCGCACCCGCTCACCGGGCACGATGTCGACTACATCGTGATGGAGTGCCTCAGCGGCCACTCGCTCGAGCAGCTGCGCGAGGAGCGTCCGGACAGTGACCCTTACCTGCCGGTGCATCACGTCTGCGGGTTTGCGCTGATGGTGTTGGCCGCACTGGGCCACCTGCACGTGCAGCTTGACCTGCTGCACTGCGACGTGTCTGCGGACAACGTGTTCCACTCCACCAGCGGTGTCAAACTGATCGACCTCGGGGCGGTCCGCCGCATCGACGACTGGGACAACCTGATCATATGGGGGAGAACTGGCTACCAGGACCCGGACATCACCACCCACGGCCCCTCGGTCGCGACCGATCTCTACAGCGTCGCCCGGATGATGGCCATCCTCAGCTTCCCCTTCCCAGGATTTTTCGACGACGAGCCGATCCCGGGCCCAGATGAGGTGGAGCTGCTGGCGCAGCACCCTTCCTTCGCCAGGCTACTGCGCCGCGCGACCAACCCCGACCCCCAGCACCGGTTCACCTCCGCCGCGGACATGGCAGAACAGCTCGAAGGTGTGCTGCGAGAGATCCGCGCGGTCCAGGAGGGTCGGCCGTTCCTCGCCGCCTCGACCCGGTTCGGGCCGGAGTTGCGGGTGGTGGGAGCCGATTCGGATGTTTTCCCCACCGTGGACCCGGTCGCCGCGGCACTGGCCTTGCCTGACCCGCAGGTGGATCCCGCCGATCCGCACGCTGGTCTGCTGGCGGGGATCAGCACCGAGAGTCCTGATGAGACCGAGCGGGTGCTGGCCGCGTTGGCGGACCCGTCGCTGGAGACGCGGCTGCGGGTGGTGCGGGCCCGGATCGAGCTGCGCCGTCCTGACATTGGCGCCGAGCTCGACGAGCTGGCCGATCAGCAGCCCGGTGACTGGCGGGTGGACTGGTACCGAGGGCTCAACTCGCTGGTCGACGGTGACGTCGGCGCTGCCCGGCAGCACTTCACCGCAGTGCTTGACGCGCTACCGGGGGAGGCCCCGCCCAAGTTGGCGCTGGCGGTGTGCGCGGCGCGCGAGGGTGCCCACGAGCTCGCCGCGCAGTACTACGCGACCGTGTGGCGGACCGACCAGTCCTACGTGAGGGCCGCATTCGGGCTGGCCCGGGCCCGCTTCAACCTCGGTGACATTGCTGGTGCGGCCGCCACGCTGGAGGAAGTACCGGAGGGCTCTCGCTACGCCATCCCGGCCCGGCTGTGCGCGATCCTGGCCCGAGCCCGGGGATACACCGCCGGGCGACCACCAGTCACCGACTTCTTCACCGCCGCCGAACAGCTGGACACCCTGGAGCTTGACGAGCGGCTGCGCGAGCAGACGATCGCGGAAGTGCTCGAGACCGTTCTGGTCTGGGAGCACGCGGGCCGGCCGTGGCTAGCGGGGGCAACCATACCGATCCCAGCCACCCTGCTCGGCCACCCCTTCAACGAGCGCGGCGTGCGCGACCGGCTGGAGGCCGCCTACCGCAAGCTCGCCCAGCTAGCCCCCACCAAGGCGCAGCGGGTCACCTACGTCGATAAGGCCAACGACCGCCGCAACCGGAGCTGGAGATGAGCAGCGACGCGGTGACCAGCCGGCGGGCAGCGCTGGCTGCGGCCGTGGTCCTGGGCACCGCTGCCTGCGCGGATGCCACTCACTCCCCGTCGAGGGCAGAGCTGGTGTGGATCACCGGCGGGATCATTGCCGCCGACCAGGACCCCGCCCAGGACATCGCGAAACGGTGGAATGAGCTGCACCCGACCGGGCCGAGGGTGCGGGTGGAGACGCTGCCTCGGACCGCTGACGAACAGCGCCGGGTGCTCACGCTGGAGCTCAACGCCGGGCTCAGGAACTTCGACATCTTCGACCTCGACGCGGAATGGACCCCGGAGTTCGCCCAGCACGGTTGGCTGGTGGACCTGCAGGACCTGCGCCCGGACATCGAGCAAGCCTCGCTGCCCGGCCCCCTGCGGACCGCCGTCTGGAAGGGGAGACTGTGGGCCGCTCCGTACTCCACCGACGCCGGGATCCTCTACTACCGATCGGACCTGGTGGGCAAGCCGCCGACCACCTGGGAGGAACTGATCGACGTCGGCCGCCGGGTCGGCGAGCGGCAGGGCATCGCGCCATTCGTCGCCGACGGCAAGCAGTACGAGGGGCTGGTGCTCCAGTACCTGGAGTATTTCTGGGGTCTCGGCGGTGAGGTCTTCGGCCAGGATGGCCAGTCGGTGCGGTTCCAGCACGACCCGGCGGTGCAGGCCGCCACGTTCATGCGCACAGCGTTCCTCGAGGGTGGGTACGCACCCGGGTTCGACACGATGGACCTCGAAGCAGCCCGCCAGACCTTCCAGTCCGGCGACGCTGTCTTTATGCGCTCGTGGGCGTACGCCTACCAGCAGATGAACGGCGGGGACACCGACAGCCTCGTCGTCGGGAAGGTCGGCATCGCGCCGCTGCCGGCATTCACCGGTCATCGCTCGATCGCCGCGTTGGGCAATCACCACCTCGCGGTGAGCCCATTCTCGCGGGACATCCCGGCAGCGACCGAGTTCGTCAAGTTTGTGTCGACTTCTCGGGATGTGCAACTGGGGCTGGCCCGGCAGCACTCGCGACCTCCGACACTCAAGGTGGCGTACCATGAGTTGGCGGCTGACCCGATGGTGACGCTGCTCGCTAAGGTGTTGCCGACAGCCAAACCACGGCCGGCCACGCCGGAGTGGGCCACGATCAGCGCGGAGATGCAACAGCAGATCTTCGCCGCTTACACCGGCGATCGAGATCCGGAGGTGGCGGTTGATGCGGTGCGAAGTTTCCTCCACGCTACTGTCACCGGAAGCTGACCCGATACCCGGTCAATTCTGTCATCAGTGTGTCGAGCCGGTGGGCCGTTGGGACCGGTACTGCGAGCAATGCGGTGCCTGGGTGGCGGACCGCTGGCGGGACCGAGTGGAGCTCGACATCGGGATCGCCGCGGGGATCAGTGATCGGGGTCGGCGGCGCCACCGCAACGAAGACGCGCTAGCGCTCCGTGACATTGACCTTCGCGCCGGCCCCGGGTTGGCGCGGCGCGCTGTCTCGGTGGCGATCGTCTGTGACGGGGTGTCGTCATCCGATCGTCCCGCCGAGGCGTCTGAGACCGCCGCCGAGACCGCCGCCGATGCCCTGGTGGTTGCCCTGCGCGCCGAGGATGGTCCGGTCGCCGCGACGCGGGATGCCATCTACGCAGCGGATAGGGCGGTCGCCAAACTGGCCGGTTCCGACGGGGCCGACGGCGACTGGGCCGATGGCGACGGGGTCAATGGCGACGGGGTCAATGGCAGAGCCCCGGCCTGCACGTTCGTCTCAGCCATTGTCACCGGCGACGCGGTCACCGTCGGCTGGGTGGGTGACAGCCGGGCCTACTGGATACCGCAGGCGGACACCGACACGGCGCCAACTCGGCTCACCACGGACGACTCCTGGCTGACCCAGGCGTTGGCGGCTGGAACGCTCAGTCCAGCCCAGGCGGCCGCTGACCGGCGCGCGCACGCCATCACCGCGTGGCTGGGCGAGGACGCCGATCAGGTCGAGCCCCATGTCGTCACGATCGAGCCTGAAGGACCCGGCGTGGTCGTGGTCTGCACCGACGGGCTGTGGAACTACCTTGACACCGTCGAGGAGCTCTCGGCGGCGCTTCCCGACGATGTGCTCGAAGCCCCGCTCGACGCGGCGCGCTGGCTCGTTGAGCTCGCGCTCCTGCGCGGCGGTCACGACAACGTCACGGTTGCCGTCGTTCCCTTCGGTAGCCGCCTAGCCACCGGCACGTCAACCTAGTCACCTGTCTCTCACAAGGGACTGTCGTCATCAGCGCTCCTGAGTTCCCCGTCATGTCCACCGTCTCCCGGGTCGACGTGAGCCGCCCGTACTTCATCGGCATCGGCGGGATCGGGATGTCCGGGCTGGCGAGGATCCTGGCCCAGCGCGGGGCCAACGTCGCCGGGAGCGACGTCAAGGAGACAACCATCATCACGGCCCTGCGGCAGATCGGTTGTGAGATCCACATCGGGCATGACCCTCAGCAGGTGCTCGACGCGAGCTGCGTGGTGGTCTCGCAGGCCATCGGGGAGAGCAACGTCGAGCTCAAGGCGGCCCGGGAGCACGGCCTGCACGTGGTACACCGGGCGCAGGCGCTGGCCGCGATGATGGCCGGCTACCGCTCGGTCGCGGTGGCCGGCACGCACGGCAAGAGCAGTACCACGGCCATGCTCGCCGTGGCGTTCCAAGGGTTGGGGCTGGATCCCTCGTTCGCCTTAGGCGCGGAACTCAACGAGCCGGGCAGCAACGCCCACCACGGAACCGGTGACATCTTCCTCGCCGAGGCGGACGAGTCCGACCGCAGCTTCTACTACTTGCGCCCGGAGGTCGGGATCGTGCTCAACGTGGAGGAGGATCACCACGATCACTACTCCTCGCTGGAGGAGCACATCGCGTCCTACGAGACGTTCGCCCACGGTCTCCAGCCCGGCGGGACACTGGTCACCTCCGCCGAGGACGCCGGAGCGCGCGAGCTGGTGATGCGCCTGCGGGAATCCGCTCCTGAGTTGACGGTCATCACCTACGGGGAGGCCTCGGACGCGGACGTGCACCTGGTGAAGGTCGCCTCCCACGGGTTCTCCAGCGAGGCAACGGTGCGGTTTCCCGGCGGTCGCGAGGTCACCGTCGTCCTCAATGTTGCGGGCCGGCACATGGCGCACAACGCCACCGGCGCACTCGCGGTCGGCTGGGCGCTGGGCGTGGACCCGGAGGCGATGGGCCCGGTGCTGGGCGGGTACCAGGGCATCCGACGCCGCTTCACCCGCACGGGCGAGGCCGGGGGCGTGCTCGTGGTGGACAGTTACGCGCACCACCCGACCGAGATCGCCGCGGACCTGCAGACGGCCCGCCAGGCCGGGGACGATTCCGGCCGTGTTGTGGTGGTGTTCCAGCCACACCTGCCTAGCCGCACCCAGGCGCTGGGGGAGGAGATCGGGAAGGTTCTCGCGAGCAGTGATCTCGCGGTGATCATGGAGGTGTACCAGGGGCGGGAAGACCCGGTCCCCGGTGTGGGGAGCCACATCGTCGCGCACGCGGCCCTGGAAGCCGGCGCCGTGGTGCGCATGGAGCCGTGCTGGATGGCGGTTGCGGGGGTGGTGGCCCAGTTGGCCCGGTCCGGGGACCTGGTGTTGACAATGGGGGCCGGTGACGTCACCGAGATCGGCCCGCTGATCCTTGAGGAGATCAAGAACCGTGCCGGTGGTGCCCAGCCGAGCGAGTCGCTCGGGGTTATCGTGACGCTGGGAGAAGCCGGCGAGCGGCGGTAGCGAACGTCGTCGCTGGCGGGTACTTCTGCTGCCCGAGCAGATCAACAGTGCGGCGCAGATTGGCGATGACCCGGCCGGAACCTCGAAACTCCTGGTGCATGGCGTCAGTGGTGACGCTGATGGCCTCGTCGAGCTGGCCAAGCTGAGTCAAAACTGAAGCGAGGCCAACGGTGTAGAGGGTGTGGTTACGCGGAAAAGCCTCGACATTGACACTGGCAAGGGCAGCCCTGGCGGCTACCTCAGCGGACTTACCGTTCCTATTGACCAACGCCACCCGGGTCTCGTGCCACGCGAGATCAGCCGGACCCCAGAAATCCAGCCAGAAGGGCTCATCGCCGCGTCGCCCGTGGTCAAGCCACCGGCGGGCTTGGCTGATGGCGGTGACAGCGGCGCCACGATCACCTGATTGGGCATGCCCGACAGCTTCCCGCGCCGCGAGAAGGGACAACAGCGTGGGAGATGCCTGATCGTGGGCTGTGGTCCTGGAGGCCTGGACAAGGTCCACTGTCTCCCGGCCGCCGCCCGGGGTGTCGCTGGCTTGTAGAGCCATCGACGCCAATGCCGTCACATGGGCGTCGGGAACGTCGGCCAGGTCAGCAAGGTGGGATGTTTCCAGCCACCAGTGCCGTGCCTTCTGCTGCCAGCCGGCGTCGTAAGCAAGCCACCCTGCGTGCTCCATCGTCGCGGCGGTGACGCTCTGCAGCTCGCGTCCGACCGTCGACGAGTAACTTCCCCGGCGCAGGGCGCCCTGCAGCCGTCGCGCCATCTCCTCCGCCACCTGGTAGACGGTGGCGCCCCCTTGGCGGTCGTCCAGCTCGAACAGGCGGCGCAGCGCCGTCCAACACTGGGCGGCCTGACCAGCGTCGATCCGTCCTGGAGTGGCGACGTCCCTCGGCAGCAGCACTGTCACGGCCAGACTCGCGGCCCCACCGAATAAATCGCGTCGCTCCACGTTATCGAGCATAGGAGGGTGGTCCAGCGGACCGGAGACACCCAGTGCGGCAACGGCGCTCCCAGCGCCTGCGCGACGTCGGCCAGGACCGCCGTATCCCGTACTGCGCGGCTTACGCCGCGCTCCAGACGAGAGATCGTCGGCTGGGAGTAACCCGACCGGTCGGCGAGGTCGTGCTGGGTCCACCCCCGTGCTTCGCGCATCAGGCGGACGAGCGTTCCGGTCTCACCCGCCGCCACAGCAGCCCGACCCTGTGGTGCGAGGAGCACCGCGATGACCGTGCGCGAGTGGTCTTGCAGGCAGCGGCGACATCCACCGCAAAGCCATAGTCGTGGTTCCGGTCTGGAGCAGGGGGTCAGTCATGAGCGCATACGACTCATATGACTATAAGAAGAACTGCCGCGTGCTGTCTGAGGTGCTGAACAGGTTCGTGGTGGGCGGGGTGCAGTCCTCGCGCGGCGCGGGCGGGATCGGCTCCATCGAGGGTCGGGCGATGGTCACCCTGTACTCGCTGCTCAAGGAGCATCCGATTGATGAGTGGGGTCGGTGTCGGTCCTGCCGCCGACGAGGAACCGAGGGACTCACGGGATGTCGCACATTACGCCGTCAACAGTGCGGGTTTCCGGCATCGCGAAGGAGAAGATCAGCAGGGCTAGAAAGGCGATCCCGGCGAGGACCTGGACCGAGACCAGGTACAGCGCGTTGTTGGACAGTGTGAACAGCACACCGCGCAGTGGGAGCGCGCTGAACGCGGCCAGGAAGATCATCTTGTGCCCCCAGCGGTCCGCGCGCCGGCCGACCAGGATCGACATCGGGATCATCACCAGCTGGGCCACGATGATCAGCGCGGCCAGGAACAGCGTCCCCTGACCGGTGTTTTTAATCGCGAGTTTCTGGCCCATGATCGGCAGCATCGCGGCATTGGCCAGGTGGAAGAGCGTGATGGTGATCGCGAAGATGAATCGACGGCAGTGGCCGGCATCCGAGCAACGTTGTCAGCCCCGAGGGCCGCTCGCCTGCCGTCTGCTGGGGCGCCAGGCCACGGGCGAGCCGGTTGTTGATCGACCGAGGGTCGATGGCCAGCGCGGCGATGATGACGAAGACCCCAGGATGCTGACCAACCAGAAGATGGCACGGACCTCGATGAGGTAGCTGGCCAGCCCAGCGATGGCGGCGGCGATGACGTTGCCGGCGTGGTTGAACGCCTGCATCCGGCTGGTCTGGTAGGTGTACTTTTTCGGTCCGACGATCCCGAGGGCGATCGCGGCCAGCGTCGGCGGGAAGATGGCCGCTACCGTCCCGAGCATCAGCTGCGCGATGGTGATCACCGCGAAGTTCGGGACCAACGTCACGAGGAAAACGCTCACCGAGATCAGTGCTGTGGTCCCGATCAGCCAGGCCCGCTTGTGTCGGGTCGCATCGATGAGCGCACCTGCGGGTGCCTGCGCGACCAGCCCGGCTATGCCGCCGATCGTCATGACGACGCTGATGCTGGCCGCGTTCCAGTGTTGCTTGGCCAGCAGGTAGACGGCCAGGAACGGACCGAACCCCGACGCCACGTCGGCGAGGAAGAAGTTCACCCAGTCAAGACCGGCCAGCGACAGGACCGGCGGCACGGTGAGCGCCCCCAGCCGCAGGAACTCCCCGAGCACCGGCTCGGCGTCGTTGCGGGACAGGAAGCGTCGCCACAGCAGGGTGGCCAGCGAACCGACGTAGGTGAGATTGGGCCCAACGTTGACCCCGACCAGCACGGCAAGCACGACTCCGGGACCTGCCGCAGCCGCGGCAGGTAGTAGCACGAGCACGGCAGGCAGATTGTTGACAACATTGGCCAACACCGCCGCCAGCCCGGCGACTGCGAGCAGGGCCGGTAACGAGGAACCCGCCGGTACCAGCCGGTCAGCCTCGCGGCCCAACCCGTTGTCCTGTACCGCCCGCACCACCACCCCCAGCGCCAGCACAAAGACCAGAAACGGCACGCTACCCGCCGTGAGAAGGTCCCTGACCGTCGCTGTGCGGCGCGACAGCGCCCGCCCGGCGAGTACCGTCGCACCGCCGGCTGCGGCCCAGGCTGGGTTGACGCCCGCGACCGAGGCCAGCCCGAAACCGACCAGAGTCAACGCCACCACCACCGCAACGACCGGCAGGACGGGTTTGCTCGGCTGCCCACCGGCGGTGGCGCCCCGGCCGAGATCGCGGTCGAAGAACAACCGGAAGATCAGGTATTCCACGCTGACTGCGACGACCCAGGGCAGCGCCATCAGCACTGTGAACACGCCAAAGGACAATCCGCTCGCCGTGAAGGCGAGCAGGTTAGTCAAGTTGGACACCGGCAGCAGCAACGAGCCGGAATTCGCCAGGTGCGCGCAGGCGTAGACGTGCGGCTTGGCCGGTAGCCCCAACGACGCCGCAGTCGCGAACACCACCGGAGTCAGCAACACCACCGTGGCGTCCAGGCTCAAGACGGCGGTGATCACGGCGGCCACGACGAAGACCATGCTCAGCAACCGGGTCGGGCTGCTCCGGGCGGCTCGCGCGCTGAACCCGCCCACCGCAGTGAACAGTCCCTCGTCGTCACAGAGCTGGGCCAGGATGAGAATAGCGGCCAGGAAGGCCACCACCGGTGTCAGCCGCCGGATCTCGCCGAGTGCATGTTCCCCGCTGACCACGCCGCTGACCACCACGATGATCGCCGCCGGAGCGGCGGCCACGGCTTCGGGTAGCCCCCGAGGTCGCAGCACGGCGAAACCGAGCACCACGAACAACAGCAGAATCGAGATGATCTCGGCGAGAATCGTCGGCAGCACCGGCCCAGCTGTCTGTGTCCGAGGAAACAGCTGGCACATGGTCGGGCCCCACTCCAAGTCAGCGCAGGTCGAGCTACCCTGGGGTCGAGCGGGACCGGACGGCGGTGGCTAGAGCTGCGCGCATCTGGGCGATCGGCGCGCAGCGACCGGTCATTAGCTCCACTTGCGCGACGGCTTGGTGCAAGAGGACCGCTAGACCGCTGACGGTCTGGCAGCCTGCGCCGATCGCGGACGCGGCCAGTGCGGTGGGCCACGGCGTGTAGACAACGTCAAGCACCACCGGCCGGGTCACCCACCACTGAGCGCGCCACTGCTCGCTCAGCGCGTCGGCGGCACCAGGAGGCAAGGTGGAGATGACGACGTCGGCCTCGGGCAGCCCCACAGTGGGTAGCCCGCCGGAGATCATTAGCTGGACACCGAGCCGGTCGGCCGCCGCGCCAAGGTCTGTCGTTCTCGCCGGATCCCGCACGAGAATGGTCGGCGCGCGCTCTCCCAGCTCGCGCAGCGCGGCGAGCGCGGCTTGGGCGGTGCCGCCGGCCCCGAGGATCACCGCAGCGCTGACGTGGTCGACTCCCGCTTCACGCAGCGCGGCGACGATGCCGGCCACATCGGTGTTCTCAGCCCGCCGGTGCTCACCTGGCCGCCCGAGGATTAGAGTATTCGCTGCGCCGACCGCGCTGGCCAGCGGGGAGATCTCATCGGCTACGGTCAACGCCACCCGTTTGAGCGGCATCGTCAGCGACAGGCCGGCCCACTCCGGACCGAGCTGCTCGAGGAAGGTGGGCAGACTCACCTCGTCGCAGTCGAACGCCTCGTAGCGCCACCCGGGCAGGCCCAGCGCCGCATAAGCAGCGCGGTGCAGCGTCGGCGATAGTGAATGCTGGATCGGAGAACCCAGCACCGCAGCCCGCCGTCTCATCGACTCGCTCGCCACCCCGTTCGCCATCCCGTTAGACAACATTGGCCGATCTTCCTACGCTGTGCACCTGTTGTTCACCACCGACCCCGTGCCAAGGAACGCCAAGGAAACAGCCAACATCGCTCGACTACGGCACTTGCACGTGCATTTCGAGTCTGTTATTGAGATCTTACGAGGTAAGTCCGTGTCCGGGGCCAGCGGCTGTTCAGCATCCACCGTCGTCGACACCAGGAGGGGAGTGACCGATGGAACACCCGAGCTGGGCGTCGGACGGCCTGAACATCGAGCGCCTCAGCCCAGCTCGAGTGTACGACTACTACCTCGGCGGCTCGCACAACTTCGTCGTGGACCGGCGGTTAGCCCGTCAGGCGATGGACCTGTGGCCGGAACTGCCGCTGATCATGCAGGCCAACCGGGCGTTCCTGCGCCGCTCGGTGCGCTACCTGGTCCAGCAGGGCATCACCCAGTTCCTGGACATCGGCTCTGGCATCCCCACCGAGGGAAACGTGCACGAGGTTGCCCAGGCCGCCTCGCCCCAGTCCCGAGTCGTCTATGTGGATGTCGATCCCGTGGCCGTCGCGCACAGCAGGGCCATGCTGTCCGGAAATCCGCTTGCCGGCATCATCCAGGCCGACCTGTGCGACGTGGCGGCGATCTTCGATGACCCGAGGGCCAGGCAACTGCTCGACCGGGACCGGCCGATCGGCGTGCTCATGGTGGCGGTGCTGCACTATGTCCCCGATGAGGCGAACCCGACGAACATCGTCGCTCGGTACCGCGAGATGATGGGGCCTGGAAGCTATCTCGTTGCTTCGCACGCCACTCACGAGGGTCGCCCTGATCAGGCCGGGCCATGCACCGAACTCTACCGGCGGGCTGGCGCGCCGCTGACCATGCGATCGCGGCTCGAGGTCGAGGCGTTGTTCGACGGGTTCGATCTGGTACCCCCTGGAGCGGTGTTCCTGCCGCTATGGCGTCCGGACTCGCCGGCTGACGTCGATGACCATCCCGAGGAGTTTAGCGGCTACGCGGTGGTAGGCCGGCGAGAGTGACCAACGTTGATCACGAGGAGTTCGCCCGGCGTTGGGCCGAGGCGATCGTCGGCACGAGCTACCTGCCGATCGGACGCCGTGTGCTCGCCACCCGCCTGCTCGAGCTCACCCAACAGCTGGTCGAGGCGGTGCTGGCCGTCGAGTTCGACCCGTCGGTCGGGCGCCAGGTCGGCACCGGCATGGTCGGGGCGCATTTCACCGGCACCGAGACGCTCAGAGAGACCCTTGCGCTGATCGCTGAGGGGTTGCCGGGGCTGCTGGGCTCAGCTCCACCAGGAGTCCACATCGCCGGTCGGGTTGCTCAGCTGATCGCTAGCATGGCCGCCGGCTATGCCGGTGCGTTGCGCGAGCGCAGCCTTGATGAGCAGGACGCGATCTATCGGGCTGGGTTGCGGGCGCGCAGGCAGGCCGAGCAGGCGCTGGGGGACAGCGAGGCGAAGTTCCGCGCGATGTTCACCGAGGCGGCGATCGGGATCGGGATCGGCGACCTGGAAGCCAACGTCACCGACGCCAATCCGGCGCTGCTGAAGATGTTCGGCTACACCTTTGAGGAATTCACCCAGATCAACGTCGTCCGCTCGATGATCCATCCGGAGGACGCCCCCAGCATGTGGGAAACCTACGGCCAGCTGAACCGCGGTGAGCGGGACCACTTCCGCATGGAGAAGAGATACTACCGTTCCGACGGCAGTGAGATCTGGACTGACCTGACAGTGTCGCTGGTGCGCGACGAGTCCGGAGCGCCCGCTTACTCAGTGGCGCTGCTGGAGGACATCTCCGAACGACATCGCCTGAAGGACAAGTTGGAATACCAAGCCTACCACGACCCGCTGACAACGCTGGCCAACCGGCAGATGGTCACCGAACGGTTGGGACAGATATTCGCCGGGCCGGTGAGTCCGCGCCGGATTGGGTTGTGCTGCCTGGACCTGGACGGGTTCAAAGTGGTCAATGACAGCCTGGGCCACCACATCGGCGATGAGCTGCTGAAAACCGTGGCGTCGCGGCTGGCCCACTGCTGCGACGCGGGGCAGCTGGTGGCCCGGATGGGCGGCGACGAATTCGTCATCATTATTGAGGATACCGCCGGAGAGGCAGATGTGGCCGCGCTGGCCGATAAGATCCTTACTGCCATGAAGGAGCCGATTCGAGCTGGCGATCATGAGCTGAACATCACGACGAGCATCGGTGTCGTCGAGCGGCCGGTGGCCGACACCAACCCGGAGGACCTTCTTCAGGCCGCCGACATCACCATGTATCGGGCGAAAGCGGACGGTAAGGCTCGCTACGCGATGTACGACCAGAACCGCAATGACGATGAGGTGGCCCGTTTCACGCTATCCGCCACGATGCTGCCTGCGGTGGAGCGCGGCGAGTTCTTCCTCCAGTACCAGCCGCTGGCTAGCCTGGCGGACCGCTCGCTGCGCGGCGTGGAGGCACTGGTGCGGTGGCGCCACCCGACATTCGGCGTGCTCAGTCCTGAGCGGTTCATCGACCTCGCCACGGAGAGCGGGGCGATTGTGCAGCTCGGGCGTTGGGTGCTTACCCGAGCCTGCCAGCAGGCCCGGGCCTGGCAGGACGCCTTCGGTGACGCCGCGCCGTTCGTCAGCGTCAACATCGCGCCCCGGCAGCTCCACGAGCCCGCCCTGGTGACCGACGTCGCGAGGATCCTCCTCGACAACGGGCTCGACCCGTCCAGCCTGCAACTTGAGCTCACCGAGCAGGCTCTGATGGGCGATGAGTCGGGCCCACTCACGGTGCTGACGAAGCTGCACGGCCTGGGCGTGCGAATCGCGCTCGACGACTTTGGCACCGGCTATTGGAACCTTCCTCACCTACGCCGGCTGCCTTTGCACGAGCTCAAGCTGGCGGGCTCGTTCGCGGCGGGTTTGCAATCTCCGACCCATCTCGTGGACCAGCGGATCGTGGCGGCGCTGGTGGATCTGGCGCACGCCCTGGATCTGACGGTCACCGCGGAAGGCATCGAGACGCCCGCCCAGTATGAGCGGTTCCGCGCGGCGGAGTGCGACACTGGTCAGGGGTCGTTGTTCGCCCCACCCGGTGCTGCTGAGCAGATCGATGCCTTGCTGCGGGCCGCCAGCCCGCTCTGCGACGTCAGCGGGGAGGCGCTCTGACGGCAAGGTCCCGGCACGGGCGCGCAACCGATCCGGTGCACAGGCGTCTTGTTAGGCAGCTACCGGTCGGGTCACCGCCGCAATGATTGCGTACCGTTGACGGGCGTGCGCGCTGCGTGTTCACTCACGGGGTGCGTCCCGACATGCCGGACAAAGGGGAGGGCTTATGACTCGACGAGGTGTGCTGACCGGTCTGCTGGTCAGCGGATTGATCACTGGGGGCTCGCTGGTCGCCATGCCGGCGACAGCGGAACCGGTGCCTGTTCCGCTGTCGCCGTCGCTAGTCGGGCAGCTGCTGTCAGCGACCTCTGGCGCAATGCCAGTGATGGTCCATGGAGCGACGCTCGCGGATGCCGAGCGGGCGGTCACTGCCACCGGGATGCAGCGGGTCACCACTTTCCGCAAGATCGGGGTGGTGGTCGCGCGGGGGACCAAGCAACAGGTGCAAGCGGCTCGCACCCAACCTGGCGTGACCTACCTCGAGGGTGACCAGCCCATCGCGGTGCACGCGGCCCCCGCCGCGGTGACCACTCGCTCCACCTCATTGGTGGCGACCCGTGGTCTGGAAGCCAGGCAGACGCTGTTCGGGGCGAATGGTGCAGCGCTGGACGGCACCGGCGTCAGCATCGCGGTGATCGATTCCGGGATCGACCCCACGCACCCCGCATTCGCCGGTGGCAAAGTCGTGCGCAGCCTGAAGAGCGTGTGCCTGGACGAGTCCAGTACGGACACCAATTGCATTATGGATGTGCCTGCCGGTGTTGACACCGATGCGCTGTCTCTTGGCGGCCACGGCAGCCACGTGTCCAGCATCGCTGCGGGCCGCAGCGTCACCCTCAGCGACGGCACCACGGTGTCCGGCGCCGCGCCCGAGGCCAAGATTGTTTCGTTGTCTACCGGCGCGGCCGTGGTGATCGTCAGCGCGGACTCATCGTTGAACTGGGTGCTGGAGCACCACAGCGCGCCGTGTGGAGCGGCAGTGCCAACCGCGCAATGCCCGCCGATCAGGGTGGTGAACAACTCCTATGGTCCGCAGGGTGGGGGCGAGTTCGATCCTAATTCGGCAACCGTGAAGCTTCAGCGTGCGCTCGTTCGGGAGGGTGTGGTCATGGTCTGGGCCGCTGGCAATGACGGTGGTGATGGGGCGAAGAGCCTTACTAATCCGCCGTCACAGGACCCGACCGGTGGCGTTATCTCGGTGGCTTCCTATAACGATCAAGGCAGCGGAACCCGCAGCGGTCCGGTATCTACTTTTTCTTCACGTGGCGTGAAGACCGACCCGGCGACGTGGCCGGACATCTCCGCGCCGGGGCAGAACATTGTCGGCGCCTGCCGGCCCTACCTGCTGATCTGCTCGACCGGACTCAAGCCTCAGAACGGTCCCGGAATTCTTGATGTGGGTGATTACAACACGCTCAGCGGCACATCGATGGCCGCGCCGCAGATCACTGGGATTGTCGCTTTGCTGTTCCAAGCTGACCCTGCCGCGACGCCAGCCGAGATCGAGAACGTGTTGAAGTCGACCGCATTCCGTTATTCCGACGGTGCTCCTTACCAGCGGGTGGGTGGGTACTGGACATCGTTCGACAAGGGCGCCGGGTTGGTCGACACGGTGGCCGCTTCGAAAGCACTGGGGGCCCATAGCCACTAACCCCTGCCAGGTGGGTCGGCCGGGCGGTCTCTTGAAGATTTTATCCGGCGCGACACACGGTGGCCGCTGGCGTACCAGCGGCCACCCAGGCACAATGTGTAACGGTGCGCCTAGGTGATCACGAGGACGTAGGGGAAGACGCTCCTCGTCGATCAGCGGAGGCACCACATGAGCACCAGTGGGATTATCTACGTCCACTCGTCGCCGCCTGCGGTATGTCCGCACGTCGAGTGGGCGGTAGCGGGTGTGCTGCAGGCCAGGGCAGACCTACAGTGGACTGCGCAGGTGGCGGAACCTCGCCAGCTGCGCGCTGAATGTGACTGGTCCGGCGAGCCGGGTACCGCTGCGGCGTTGGTGGGCGCGTTGCGGGCATGGCCAATGCTGCGCTTCGAGGTCACCGAGGAACCCAGCCCTGGGCTGGATGGTGAGCGGTTCTGTTTCGTTCCCGGACTCGGTTTGTGGCGTGCCCGAACCAGCGCCAACGGTGACATCGTGGTCGGTGAGGACCAGCTACGGGCGCTGGCCGCCACTGCCCGCGACGCGGAGTCCTTTACCCACCAGCTCGACCAGCTCCTCGGCGCGAGCTGGGACGACGCACTGGAACCTTTCCGCCGTGCCGCCGACGGCGCTCCGGTGACCTGGCTGCATCGCGTTGGCTGACCCGGAGCCGATCGGGCTGTGTGGTGGCGGGCAAGGACAGGCGTAGTCTGCCCCGGTGGCGCTGCATGTCGCCCGACGCGGGCGGGCTCTGCTCGTGGTGGTCATCGTGGTGCTCGCCAGCGCGGTGGGCGCCGGGGTGCTGTTGCGTGGCCTGCGGCCCGCCATCGGCGCGGCTCGGATTGGCTCGATGGGCGATATGGGCGATATGGCGGGGTCGAGGCCGCCAGGGCCAGCCACTGTCGTGCTCGTCGAGGATGTCAGGCTGCATCCGGACGCCGATCGGATCCGGACGGTACTGCAGAAGTATTTCGATGCGATCAACGCCGGCGACTACCAACTCTGGCGCAGCGCGGTGATCCCGCAGTGGGCGCGGGACCTCGGGAAAAGCGCCTGGCACAGCCAGTACCAGTCCACTCTGGACGGCAGCATCGTGGTGCACCGGCTGGAGCCCCGAGTCGGCGGTGGGCTCCTCGCGCTGACGTCGTTCACCAGCCTGCAGAACCCCACCTACGCGCCACCTGAGCTTCGGGTGAGATGCCTGCGTTGGTGGATGTCCTACCCGCTGATCGGCGAGGGCGACCAGCTGCGGATGGGTCCGAGCTCGCCGAGCGCGAACGTGCTGATGGCTTGCTGACGTTGGGGGTTCTTCAAGGGCGGCCAACCGGGGGGTTGGCCGCCCTTGAAGAACCCCCCGATCACAGCGGGATGTTGCCGTGCGCGCCGCGCCCCGCAGGTGCCGCAGCCAGCGCTTCGGCCAGGCGTCGCCGGGTCTGCGCCGGTTTGATCACCTCGTCCACCACTCCGATCGCGACAGCGCGGTCGACACCGCCAACGATCTGCTCGTGGTGTTCGGCAAGTTTGGTGTGCAACGCCTCGCGCTCGTCCTCCGCCGCAGCGGCCAACGCCTTGCGGTGCAGGATGCCCACCGCAGCCTTGGCGCCCATCACGGCAACCTGGGCGTCGGGCCAGGCAAAGACTTGGGTCGCGCCCAGCGACCGGGAGTTCATGGCGATGTAGGCACCGCCAAAGGCCTTGCGAGTCACGAGGGTGACTCGAGGAACGATCGCTTCGGCGAAGGCGTGGAGCAGCTTCGCCCCGCGACGCACCACGCCGTCCCACTCCTGGCCGACGCCGGGCAGGTATCCGGGCACGTCGACTAGGACGAGCAGGGGCACCCCGAGCGCGTCGCACATCCGCACGAAGCGCGACGCCTTCTCCGCCGAGACCGAGTCTAGGCAACCACCCAGCCGCAGCGGGTTGTTCGCGATCACCCCAATGGTTCGCCCGGCGAGCCGGCCCAGCCCCACCACGATGTTGGGCGCCCATTTGGGCTGTAGCTCGGCGAATCCGCCGGTGGGATCGGAGTGGCGCGGGTCAGGCTCGTCCAGTACGGCGTGCAGCAACGGGCGAACGTCGTAGGCGCGTTGACGCTCCGCTGGCAGATACTCGGACAGGTCGACCTCCTCGCGAATCGAATGCAGGTCGAACATCCCAGGGCGAGCGAACAGGCCGGAGATATGACGGGCCCACAGCAACGCGTCGGACTCGGAGGAGGCAACCACGTGCGCCACGCCAGATTTTTTGCCGTGCGCGCTGGGACCGCCCAGCGCCTCCATGTCGATCTGCTCACCGGTAACGCTGCGGACCACGTCCGGACCGGTGACGAACACCCGGCCCTCCGGTGCCATGATCACGATGTCAGTGAGCGCGGGACCGTAGGCGGCTCCACCCGCAGCGGCGCCGAGCACCACAGAGACCTGTGGCACTCGCCCAGAGGCCCGGACCATGGCGGCGAACACCTGACCGACGGCATCGAGAGCTTCCACACCCTCGGCCAGCCGCGCCCCCCCGGAGTGCCATAACCCGATCACCGGCGACCGCTCTCGGATCGCGGTGTCGATGGCCTCCACGATGTGCCGGCAGCCCTCAGAGCCCATCGCACCACCCATCGTGGTCGCGTCGGTGCAGTAGGCGATCACCTTGGCTCCGTCAATACGGCCGCGGGCGGCAAACGCTCCGCTGCTGTCGCGGGGGCGCAGCGACACCAACGTGTCCGGGTCGAACAGGCACTCCAGGCGCCGTTGCGGGTCCTGCGAATCAGTTGCCTCGCCATGACTGGGCCGGCCATCCGGGCAATGGTCCGCTGCGCGCTGGGCATCTGTTGCGCACTGGGCATCCGTACGGCCACGATGGGCCAGAGCTGTCATCGGTGATCTCCTTGCCATAGGGTGCCTTACCTGCGGCCGCTCAGGCCGAGGTGAAGGCGAGCGCGACGTTGTGCCCGCCGAAGCCGAACGAGTCGCTGACGGCGGCGGACAACCTCACCTCGCGGGCGGAGCCGGTCACGACGTCGAGCTGCACACCCGGGTCGGGGTCCTCCAAGTTCAGCGTCGGCGGCACGACACCGTCTCGCAACGCCAACACACAGACCAGGCCTTCAACCGCGCCAGCGGCACCGAGCAGGTGGCCTAGTGCCCCCTTGGGTGCGGTGACCACCGCGTGGTCGCCGACGGCAGCCCGGATCGCGGCCGCCTCCGCCACGTCGCCAACCGGGGTGGCGGTGGCGTGCGCGTTGACGTGCCCGACGTCGGCTTTGTCCAGCCCCGCAGCGCGCAGCGCAGCCGAGATCGCCCGGCCGGCCCCGATGCCTTCCGGTTCGGGCGTGGTGATGTGGTATCCGTCGGAGCTGGTGCCCACCCCAGCCAGCCGACCGTGCCGGGCGGCTCCCCGAGCCGCAGCGAACTCCGCCCGCTCGAGCACCATCACCCCGGCGCCCTCGCCCAGCACGAACCCGTCGCGCGCGATATCGAATGGGCGCGACGCCCGTTCGGGCTCGTCGTTGCGGGTGCTCATGGCCCGCATCTGGGCGAACCCGGCCAGCGTGATGGGGACGATGCACGCCTCGGCTCCGCCGGCCACCACCACGTCGACTTCCCCGGCCCGCAGCATCCGCCACGCGATGGCCAGTGCCTCGGCACCGGAGGCGCAGGCAGCGACCGGGGCATGCACGCCGCCACGCGCGCGGAGATCCAGACCGACATGCGCGGCCGGGCCGTTGGGCATGAGCATGGGGATGGTCAGTGGCGAGACCTTGCGCATCCCCGCGTTCTCGAGTAGGTCGTCCTGCCCGAGCAGGGTCAGCGCACCGCCGATGCCGGTGCCGATCACGACAGCCAGCCGCTCCAGCTCAACCTCCGGTGTGCCAGCGTGCCGCCAGGCTTCTCGTGCGGCGATCATCGCGACCTGCTCGCAACGGTCCCAGCGGCGGGCCTGCACCCGCGGAAGTGAGTCGTGCGGATCGACCGCCAGCTTCGCGGCGATCCGTACGGGTAGGTCGAAGCGATCAACCCAGTCCTCGGTCAGCGCGACGACTCCGCTCTTGCCGGCGCGCAGGGCGTCCCAGGTCGATGCGACGTCCCCACCGAGCGGGGTAGTCGCCCCGAGTCCAGTAACCACAACCTCACTGGTCATTGTGTCCCCCGCGGAGATGAGCGCGCCGAGGTCATGTGGTCTTGGCGACGTAGTCCACCGCGTCACCGACGGTCTTGAGGTTGGCCAGCACATCGTCCGGCACCTTGACACCGAAGCGGTCTTCCACCTGCACGGCGATCTCCACCATGGACAGCGAGTCGATGTCCAGCTCGTCCAAGAAGGACTTTTCCGGGGTGATCTCGCTCTCCTCGATGCCCGCCACCTCGTGCACAATCTTGGCGAGGCCCTCGAGGATCTCCTCGTTCGTCACTGGCATGTGTCCTTTCTGTCGGTCACCGGTGATCGGGGCCGACGGCCCCGCACTGCGATGTATTCTCCCGATGCGGAGCATGGGTTCAGGGCAGCACCCCTCACGGCAGGACCACCGCCTGGCCCGCATAGGACAGTCCAGCGCCGAACCCGACCAGCAGAGCAAGGTCCCCGGAACGGACTCGGCCCTCGGCTCGCATGTGGTCTAGCGCAAGTGGTATCGACGCCGAGGACGTGTTGCCCGAGTGGACGATATCGTCGGCTACCACCATGTCCTCGCGGGCTCCGGCTGCCCGCATGCACTTGGCGATGGCCTCCACGATGCGCAAGTTAGCCTGATGCGGCACCAGCACATCGACGTCCGCCGCAGCGAGTCCGGCCAGCTCCAACGCCCGCAGCGCCACCGGTGCGATCTGCGTGATCGCCCACCGGTACACCTCCTGGCCCTCTTGGCGGATGAAGGAGTTGCGGTCGGCTACCACGATGGTGTCCACCAGCTCGCCAGCGCTGCCGGCGGCAATCGGGCCGATCCCGGACCGCTCGTCGTGATGAACCGGGCCAACCACCGCCGCGCCCGCGCCGTCGGCGAAGATAATGCACGTGGAGCGGTCCATCGGGTCCACCCAGTCGGACAGTTTCTCCGCGCCGATCACCAGCACGTACCGCGCGGAGCCGGCACGGATCATGTCGGATGCGGTGCCCAGCGCGTAGCAGAAGCCAGCGCAGGCGGCGTTGATGTCGAAGGCGGGGGCGCTGCGCACCCCGATTCGGTCTGCGGTCTGCCCGGCCGCGTTGGGTATGTACGAGGGCATTGTGCAGGTCGCCACCAGCACCGCGTCGATATCTGCGGGGGCCAGCCCGGCGTCGGCGAGTGCCTTGGCGCCCGCATCGACTGCCATGTCAACCACTGACTCGTCTTTGCGGGCGAGGCGGCGCTCCACGATGCCTACCCGGCTGCGGATCCACTCGTCGGTGGTCTGCACCCCGCGGGCGGCGATGTCGGCGTTGGTCACAATCTGCTCGGGTTGCCTGCTGCCCAAGCCGAGGATGCGCGCGCCAGCGGTCGGGGCGAGCTGCCAGAGGCGGGGGCTCATGCCAGTGTTCCTGAATCGTCGATTCCTGAATAGTCCGTTCCTGAGTGGGCACAGATCAGGCCAGGGACCTTGTCGAGATCCTCGGGTACCTTCAGCGCCAGCGTGACTGTGCCCTTGCAGTCTCGTCTGACCAGGCCGGACATCTTACCAGCGGGCGGAAGCTCAACCGTTGCGGTGACGGCTAAAACGCGCAGTGTCGCCATGCAGGAGTCCCAGCGGACCGGCTTGGTCAGCTGCGCGACCAGCCGGCCCAGCATCTCTGCGCCCTCGGCCACCACTTCTCCGTCGGCGTTGGATAGCAGCGGACGTGCTGGGTCCTTGGCGGTGAGCTGGGCGGCGTACCGTGCCAGTGCGTGTTCGGCTGGGGCCATGAACCGGGTGTGAAACGCCCCGGCAACGGGCAGCGGCAGCACCCGTGCTCGGGCCGGTTGCTGCCGCGCCAGCGCCGCCAATGCCGCCAACGCCTCTATGCGGCCCGCGGCGACGATCTGCCCGGCGCCGTTGTGGTTGGCCACGTCCAGCCCCAGCTGGGCCAGTACCGCCGTGACGTCCGCAGGGTCGCCCCCGAGCACCGCGGACATCCCGGTTGGCTCCAGCGCGCACGCCGTAGCCATCTCCTGGCCACGGACGGCCGCGAGCGCGACAGCCTCGTCGGCGGTGAGCACCCCGGCCACGGCTGCTGCGGTGAGCTCACCGACCGAGTGCCCGGCGACCGGGGCCTCGGTCGGCAGGGTCACCCGCCGCGCCAACTCCTCGGCGGCGAGCAGCGACAGGGCCACGGTCAGTGGCTGGGTGACTGCGGTGTCCTTGATCTCCCCGGCATCCGCCGTGGTACCGAGCCGGCGAAGATCCAGTCCGGTGGCCTCTGACCACGTCGCGACCCGCTCTTGCGCACCCTGCAGCTCCAGCCAGGGCGCCAGCATGCCGGGGGACTGGGCACCTTGTCCGGGTGCGAGCAGCGCGATCATTCCGTCTACTGAACACCCTGCCCGGCTGCGGCCGTGATGCTGTCGGTCACGAAGTCCACCAACGTATTTTTGTCGAGTACCTACAAACCCCCCTCGACCAACGTCCTCTCACCACCATATCGTCACCACAAGCCGCGGGAACGGGCCAACCGTCCGACTGCCAGGCCCACTCGCAGCACGAGGGCGTCCCGTGGGTCGCCGGGCACTCGCCCGGTGATGTCAGCGATCCGGCGCAACCGGTAGCGGACCGTGTTGGGGTGGACGAACAACCGTCGGGCGCAGGCCTCCAGCACTCCGCCGGCATCGAAGAATGTGTCGAGCGTCTCGACCAGCCCACCGCTAGCCGCCGCCAGCGGACGCATCACTTGATCGACCAACAGGCGTTCGGCCTCTGGGTCCCCGGCCAACGCGCGCTCGGGAAGTAGCTCGGCGGCCGGTACCGGGCGCGGCGCTGTTGGCCAGGCCGCCACCGCGCGTAGCCCGGATAAGGCGTCGGCGGCGCTACGGTGCGCATCAGCCAGCGACGGGACCGTCGGCCCGACGACTACCGGACCTGCACCGAAAGCCTCGATTATCCATCGATGGTCTTCCGGCGGGTCGAGGTTGCCGCTGACAACCAGCACCAGGCGGGACCCCTGCACGCCGACGAGCACTCCGCGTCCGGTGCGAACAGCGACACTCCGAATGTCGGCAAGCAGCTCCGGTGGCTCATCCGGCGGTGGATTGCCCACGAGCACCGTCGCTGGGGCTGTTGGTTCCAAACCCAGCGCCGCCGCGCGGGACAGCAGCGACTCCTCACCATCGCCGCGCATGATGCCGTCCACCACCAGCGCTTCCAGCCGAGCGTCCCAGGCGCCGCGGGCCTCAGCGGCACCGGCGTAGGCGCTGGCGGCGGCGAAAGCGACCTCGCGGCTATAGCGCAGCGAGGCCTCAGTCAGCACGGCCCGCTCAGCGTCATCAGCGGCGAGCTCGGGCAGCTGTTGCTCGAACACCAAGGCGGCGACCCGGACCAGCTTGACGGTCTGGCGCAGGCTGACCCAATGGGTCAGATCTCGCGGGGCGGTGCGGAACGCGTCAATGGTAAGCTTGATCGAACATTGTGGATCCTTGAGCCACTCGACGAAGTTCGCCACGCTGGCCTGGGTGACCAGCAGGACCCCGGCCCGCTGGTCGGCCGACAGCCGACGAAACCAAGGGTAGCGCCGCTCCATCTCGGCCACACTGGCCGTGGCGAGTCCACCGGAGGCCCGGGCCAGCTTGCGCAGTGTGCTGGCCGGCAGCAAGTAGGTGCCCGCCTCGATGGTCATGGGGCCAGCATCGCACGCCTCGTTAGGCCACCCCCGGATCAGACGTTTGCGGACCGGCGGCCCTCGGGTCGTCGATGCGATAGTGCCGCGCTGCCTCGATGACGACGGCCTGGTCCACCTCGCTGCGGCGAGCCAGCGCGGCCAGCGCGGCGACCGTGATCGACTCGGCATCGATGAGGAAGTGCCGCCGCGCCGCCGGGCGGGTGTCGGAGAAGCCGAAGCCGTCCGTGCCGAGGGTAACCAGGTCGATGGGCACCCAGGGACGGATGAGGTCGGGCACCGCGCGCATCCAGTCCGACGCAGCGACCAGCGGGCCCGCTGCGTCGTGCAACACCCGGGTCACGTGCGGCACCCGGGGCTCGGCCTCGGGATGCAACAGATTGTGCCGATCGACCTCAACAGCCTCGCGACGCAGCTCCGTCCATGATGTCGCCGACCACACGTCGGCCTGCACGCCCCACTCCTGGGCCAGCATCTCCTGGGCTCGCAGCGCCCACGGCAGCGCCACTCCAGAGGCCGCCAGCTGCACTGCGGGCTTCTCGGGGCCCGGTGCTGGTGCCGGGGCATACCGGTACAGGCCGCGGAGCAGCGCGTCGACGTCGAGGCCCTCGGGCTCCGCCGGCTGGCGGTAGGGCTCGTTGTAGATGGTGAGGTAGTAGAAGACGTTCGGATCGCGGGTAGCGTCCTCGCCATACATCCGGCGCAGCCCGTCGCGGACGATATGGGCGATCTCGAAGCCCCACGCCGGGTCGTAGGCCACCACGGCGGGGTTGGACGCGGCGAGCAGCAAGGAGTGCCCGTCGTTGTGCTGTAAACCCTCGCCGACCAGCGTGGTGCGCCCGGCGGTCGCGCCGAGCAGGAACCCACGGGTCATCTGGTCACCAGCCGCCCACAGGCCATCGCCGGTGCGCTGAAAGCCGAACATCGAGTAGAACATGTAGACCGGGATCAGCGGCTCGTTGTGCGTGGCGTAGGAGGTACCCGCTGCGGTGAACGACGCGGTGGAGCCCGCCTCATTGATGCCCTCATGCAGGATCTGGCCTTGCTCGCTCTCCCGGTAGGCCAGCATCAGCTCGGCGTCCACCGAGGTGTAGAGCTGACCGTGCGGGTTGTAGATCTTCTGCGTGGGGAACATCGAGTCCATGCCGAACGTGCGTGCCTCGTCCGGGATGATCGGCACGAATCGCGGCCCGATCTCGGGATCCTTGATCAGTTCGCGGAGCTGCCGGACAAACGCCATCGTGGTGGCGACCTCCTGCTTACCCGACCCGCGGCGCAGCACGTCGTAGACCTTGTCGCCGGGCAGCACCAGGGCCTTGGACTTGGTCCGTCGCTCGGGGAGGAACCCACCGAGCGCCCGGCGGCGCTCGCACATGTACTGGATCTCCGGCGCGTCCGGCCCTGGGTGGTAGTACGGCGGCAGCGTAGGGTCCTCCTCGAGCTGCGCGTCGGAGATGGGGATGCGCTGGGCGTCGCGGACGTGCTTGAGGTCCTCCAGGGTGAGTTTTTTCATCTGGTGAGTCGCGTTGCGGCCTTCGAAGTGCGAGCCCAGGCCGTAGCCCTTGATGGTCTTAGCCAAGATTATCGTAGGCTGGCCGTGGTGCTGCATGGCGGCCTGGTAGGCGGCGTAGACCTTGCGGTAGTCGTGCCCACCGCGCTTGAGGTTCCAGATGTCGGCGTCGGACAGGTCTTTGACGAGTTCCTTGGTGCGCGGGTCACGGCCGAAGAAGTGCTCCCGCACGTAGCCGCCGTCGTTGGCCTTGTAGGTCTGGTAATCGCCGTCGGCCGTGACGTTCATCAAGTTCACCAGCGCGCCCTGCCGGTCGGCGAAAAGCAGGCCATCCCACTCGCGGCCCCAGATCACCTTGATGACATTCCAGCCGGCGCCACGGAAGAACGACTCCAGCTCCTGGATAATCTTGCCGTTGCCCCGGACCGGACCATCGAGGCGCTGTAGGTTGCAGTTGACCACGAAGGTGAGGTTGTCCAGCCCCTCGATGGCCGCCACCTGAATCTGCCCGCGGGACTCCGGCTCGTCCATCTCACCGTCGCCGAGGAAGGCCCATACGTGCTGGTCAGAGGTGTCCTTAAGGCCCCGGGCCTGCAGGTAACGGTTGAGCCGGGCCTGGAAGATCGCGTTGATCGGGCCCAGCCCCATCGAG
Organism: Pseudonocardiaceae bacterium; assembly: GCA_050699715.1. GTDB lineage: Bacteria > Actinomycetota > Actinomycetes > Mycobacteriales > Pseudonocardiaceae. The sequence goes on along the minus strand of JBOHFR010000033.1, from coordinate 24,270 downwards.
ACGGTGGGGAACTCCCAGAAGTCCGGCATCAGCCGCGGGTGCGGGTAAGACGGCAGGCCGCCACCTGGGCCGGCGTGGGAGAACTCCTGGCGGAACCCATCGAGCTGGGCTGCGGACAGCCGGCCCTCCAGGAACGCCCGAGCGTAGACACCGGGAGACGCGTGGCCCTGAATGAAGACCTGGTCTCCGCCGCCGGGATGGCTTTTGCCCCGGAAGAAGTGGTTGAAGCCCACCTCGTAGAGCGCGGCTGAGGAGGCGTAGGTGGAGATGTGCCCGCCGACGCCCACCCCGGGCCGCTGCGCCCGATGCACCATCATTGCCGCGTTCCACCGGATCCAGGCGCGGTAGCGTCGCTCGGTGTCCTCGTCACCGGGGAACCACGGCTCGTTCTCGGTAGGGATGGTGTTGACGTAATCCGTGCTGGTCAACGCGGGCACGCCAACGCCGGTCTCGCGAGCCCGTTCGAGCAACCGCAGCATCAGGTACCGCGCCCGCTGCTTGCCCCCGGACAACACTGCGGAGTCGAAGGCTTCCAGCCACTCGGCGGTCTCATCCGGGTCGATGTCCGGCAGGTGGGCTGCCACCCCGTCACGGATGACCCGCACCCGAGCGGGGGTGCGAGTTTTCTGCATGGCCAAGGGATCTCCTCGCCTCAAGCTGTCGTGGGACGCAGGCCTGCGGTAGCCTCGGGCCGGCTGCCTATGACCATCGTGCCCCATGCCTGCCGGCCTGGCGATCGGTGTCACCGTCATCCACCGGTAATCCATCTGGGCAACCCCGGATCGGCGTGTCCCGCCGCTGGCAGTTGCGCTCCAGCCGTACCGCAGTGTTCGCTGGGACGCTATCGGGTAATAGATCGCCGGGCGGCTGCCGCCAGGCTTGACGTTGTGGAGGGGTGAACACCGTGGTCGCCGCTGCGGCGGGAGACACCGGCAAACTCGGCGTTGCCGAGAGGCTCGGGATCGAATCGGACATGGTCGTGCAGGAGCTTGGCTGGGACCACGACGTCGACGACGACGTGCGCGCGGCGATCGAGGAGGTGATCGGTGCTGACCTGGCTGACGAGGACTCCGACGAGATCGTCGATGTGGTGCTGCTGTGGTGGCGCGACCAGGACGGCGATCTCGTGGACACCCTCGTCGATGCCCGGGCGCCGTTGGCTGACAATGGTGTGATCTGGGTGTTCACACCCAAGACCGGCCGGGATGGTTATGTCGAGCCCTCGGACCTCGCCGAGGCGGCCCCGACGGTCGGTCTGGCACAGACGTCCAACATCAGTGTGAGCGACCACTGGGCAGCCACCAGGCTGGCCACGCCGAAGGCAGCCAAGTCCAAACGCTGAACCGGGAGCTCGGTGCTGGGAGACCTCGCGCCACCCGGCGCGAGGCCAGGATGAGTTGAGGAAGGCTGAGCACATGCCGCTGCAGATCGGGGACCAGGCGCCGGACTTCACCTTGAAAGATCAGGACAACAAGCAGTGGACGCTGTCGGAATTCTGCGGTGACCGCAACGTGCTCGTGGTGTTTTACCCGGTGGCCTTCAGCCCTGTCTGCACCGGTGAGCTCTGCCAGCTCCGCGACGACCTCGCGGAATTCCAGAACTCCGATGTGCAGGTGCTGGCGGTGTCGGTGGACTCGGGGTACACGCTGAAGGCCTGGTCAAAGCAGGAGGGCTACGATTTCCCCTTGCTGTCCGACTTCTGGCCACACGGCAAGGTCGCGCAGGACTACGGGGTGTTTCACGACACGGCTGGCATCGCCAACCGGGGTACATTCCTGGTGGATACTCACGGCGTGATCCGCTTCGCCGAGATGAGACAGCCCAACGAAGCTCGTGACCAGACCGCCTGGAAGCAGGCACTGGCTGCGCTGCCATCCTGAACAACCGTGCCGCCAGGGTTCCCTGGGGGCGTCGGGCGCATAGCTCAGCGGAAGAGCGCTCGCCTTACAAGCGAGAGGCCGCAGGTTCAAGCCCTGCTGCGCCCACCCCGGTGAGGGCTCGGATGCCGCTTCCGGACGAGGTGCCACGGCTGGAATTGAGCGTAGGCAGCCGGTCTCGGGCCACCGGAACACGGATTTCACCGGTGACAACAAGCCCGTGCGGCACACGGTCAACGGTCTCGTCGGGTCGAAGCATGTCATCCTATTCGAGCGCAGGAAACCTCACCGGGGACCCGGGACTGAGTTAAGCCATACGCGCGGGCCTGGGCTCCCTCATGCTCTCCTGGGCGCAAGACCGGGCGGCGCGATCCGGCTTCGACTCACTGCGATGGGACGTGTGGCGGACTAACGAGCGGCTCCAGGACTACTACCGATCCGTCGGCGGGCGGTATGTTCGCATTGTCCAGGCCGCCGGTCGGTGGTCAGGCGCACTGGTCGAGATTCCCGCGAGGCGTATCTAGGAGGTGTTAGCCATGCCTGACCTACCGACTGGTGTGCTTGTCCGGTTGCGCCGTGTCGGGTGTCACGTGAGTCCCGTCTCGCTGGCCGCGCATGCGGAGGCGTCGTTGCCGACCGGCCCGCTGTCGCCCAGTGGCGATGCGCTGACCGTCCTCCGCCTGGGAGAGGAGTGATCACCGGTGGATCTTCTTGGCCCCGAGTTCGTCGACAGCGACGAGGTGCGCGCTGCGGTGGAAGCTCTTGATATCGGCGCGCTGTTCCGGCTGGCCAATCGCCTCGGGGTGACTCAGCGTCAGATCGCGGGGTTGACGGGTCAGTCGCAGTCGGAGGTGTGCGCGATCCTCAAAGGCCGCAAGGTGGTCAACTTTTTTGTCCTGCGGCGCGTAGCGGACGGGTTTGGCATATCCCGGGAGCGGATGTTCCTGGGCTACGGTGACATAGGACCGCAGGCACCGTCGACCAAGGAGGAGGTGGATGCGGAGGTGAGACGTCGCGCCCTCATCGCCGCACTGCTGAACGAACCGCTGGTAATCTTGGGCAAGCCGATCATACTGCCCCTGACCACCAGCGACCCGCTGCCCAAGCGGCTGAGCATGGCCCACGTCCACGAGGTGCGGACGCTCACCGACCAGTTGGTCGGCAGACTGCGGTACTACGGCGGGCAGGCCGGCTTGTTCGGCGACGCGGTGCGGCGCTACACGCGGTGGATGGAGGTGCCCGGGACGGAGGAGGTCAAGGCCCAGCTGGCCGCCGCGCTAGCCGAGCTGCACACCGAGGCGGGCTGGGCCTGTCACGACTCCGGGCTGGACGGGACCGGCTACTTCACCCATGGCCTGCCCCTGGCCCATCAGGCCGGGGACACCTACGCGATCATCTACGCCGCCTGGCGTGCCGGGGCGGCGCTCGTCCGCAACGGGTACCCCAACGACGCGCTCACGCAATTCCAACTCGGCGGGTTCTGGGCCAGCAAGCCCATCTCGGGCGCTGAGGACCCCCGGCTACCGACGCTCATCGCGTTTCTGAACCTGAACTCCGCGACCGCCTACGCCCTCATGGGCGGCTTTGATGAGGCCACCCGCCACCTCGCCAAGGCCCACGACGGGTGGGAGCCCCGCGATGCCTTCGAGCGCGCGGGCATGGACCGTGCGACCGCTGCGATTCATCTGGACCTGGGCCAGCTCGACACCGCCGAGCAGTTCGCCACCACCGCGCTGCGCAACAATCAAGGCGAAGGACACCGGGTGGACCGCATCATCAACGAACTCCTCCTCGCCGAGGTGCACGTCCGAGCCGGCGAACCCCAGGGGCTGATCCTGGCCCATCAAGCCATCGACGGGGTGCGCACCCTGCACTCCATCGCCACCCGACGACAACGGCTCATCCCACTGGCCGCCGCACTAGAAGCCCGACCCAGCACCGACAGCCGGGAGCTAGCCCGAATCGCCCGACAGGTCGCCGCGACCCGAATCTAACGGCGACGACGGGGTGGCGCATTGATCACATGCGGGTGGAGTGAGTGACGAACTGAGTGACAACCACCACGTACGAGCGGGAACTCTCCCAGACTCCTAGGGACACCTCAGCAGCTCGGCAGCGCAACAGCCCACCGGTCACCGTCGTGCCTAAGTTGCTTCGGGACGAAGAGGCCGCACGCGGAAGTCCTCCACTCGTGGCCAACTACCTCGGGTAGCAGCGGTGGAACGTCCAAGGACAGCTGTCGGGAGAGTGGTGCCGTGACGACAGACGCAGCGGTGGCGGCGATGCTGGCGGTGGCGCTGGAGGAGGCGCGGCTGGGCCTGGCCGAGGGCGGCATCCCGATCGGGGCGGCGCTTTTCGGCCCGGATGGCGAGTTGCTGGGGCGCGGTCACAATCGTCGGGTACAGGACAATGATCCCTCGATGCACGCCGAGACGACTACCATCACACGACCATGGTTACCGCGCTCTCGTCGTGCTGGTACTGCTCTGGGCTGGTGCGGCAGTTCTGATCGGGCACGTGGTGGTCGGCGAGTCGGTGACCTTCCACGGCGGCCCATGACTGGCTGGCCGAGCGCGGGGTGACGGTGACCGTGCTGCAGAACGCCGCGTGCATTGCGCTGATGCAGACTTCATCACCGCCCGTCCCGAGCTGTGGCACGAGGACATCGGCGAGTGAGAAACCGCAGAGAGTGACCGGAATCTCTCCTCGCTCGGCGTCTCTACTCAGCGTGGCTGCCGAATCCGGCTCTATGGGATCAAGCCGCCGCCTGCGCGACGGCGGGCACCTACTTCAGCAAGCACATCGCCTGGCCGCCGATCCGGACCCGGCACTGCGCGCGGCGGTGTGTGACAGCGGACAGGCCAATCTCCTGGTAGGCGGAGACCGTATCTCCCGTTCTGTGGGCAGCTGATCTCTCTGTGGTTGTCCCGGGCTGGGGGACTGTACGATCAACGGTGTAACTCCTGAGGCGGAAGGGACACCTGTGACTCTTGTGGCGATGGATGTGTCGGCTGAGCCGGGAGACGGCCTGGACGAGCAGCTGGTGCGGCAGCTGACAGCGCGGGCGCGGGCCGAGGGCTTGAAGCTGACCGGGGAAGGTAGCTTGTTGGCCCGGTTGACGAAGGTGGTGGTCGAGTCCGCCCTGGAGGGCGAGATGGACGATCATCTGGGTTATGGCAAGCACGATCCAGCCGGCCGGAATGGCGGGAACTCGCGGAATGGGGCGCGGTCGAAAACGCTGGTGACTGAGGCTGGTCCGGTGGAGATTGAGGTGCCCCGGGATCGGGAGTCCTCTTTTGAGCCGGTGATCGTGGGCAAGCGTCAGTGTCGGCTGTCGGGGATCGATGATCTGGTGGTCTCGTTGTCGGCGAAGGGGTTGACCCACGGGGAGATCTCCGCGCACCTGGCGGAGATCTACGGGGCGGAGGTGTCGAAGCAGACCATGTCGGCGATCACGGACCGGGTGGTGGAGGGGATGGCGGCGTGGCAGAGCCGCCCGCTGGACTCGATCTATCCGGTGATCTTCATCGACGCGGTGAACGTCAAGATCCGCGACGGCAGCGTGGCGAACCGGCCGCTCTGCGTCGCGCTCGCGGTCACGGTGGACGGGACTCGGGATATCCTGGGGTTATGGGCCGGTGAGCACGGCGGGCGGGGAGGGCGCGAAGTACTGGATGCGCGTCCTGTCGGAGATCAAGAACCGGGGTACCAAGGACTGCTTGATCGTCGTGTGCGACGGCCTGAAGGGCCTCCCCGAGGCGATCACAACCGTGTGGCCGCGCACCATTGTGCAAACATGCGTCGTTCATCTCCTACGCAATTCATTCACATACGCCTCGAAGAAGGACTGGGCTGCGGTCGCGAAGGATCTGAAGCCAGTATACACCGCGCCCTCGGAACAGGCCGCGTTGGATTCTTTCGCCGAGTTCAGCGAGAAATGGGAGAAGAAATATCCCGCGATCATCCGGCTGTGGACCAACGCGTGGGCGGAGTTCGTGCCGTTCCTTCGGTTCGGCCAGGAGATCCGCAAGATCATTTGTACGGCGAACGCGATCGAGTCGATCAACGCCCGGATCCGGCGGGCGGTCAACGCCCGGGGCCACTTCCCCACCGAGCAAGCAGCGCTGAAGTGCGTCTACCTCGCGGTCATGAGCCTGGACCCCACCGGCAAGGGACAGCAACGCTGGTCCAACCGCTGGAAGGCCGCGCTCAACGCCTTCGAGATCACCTTCGACGGACGCCTGTCCGCCGGACGGACGTAACACCCAACAAGATCACAAACAAGATCCAGTTACACCGTTCACTTGACAGACCCCCCCAAATCTGGTCAACTCCGCCTCTCGGGTTCAGTCCTCTCCGGATCGAGCCGGATTCCGACGGTTTTTCCTGCCCTGTGATAATGCGCGCTGTGGTGACGCGAGGGTGGAGAACAGCGGTGACGGCTTTTGGACTGCTGTTCCTGGCAAGCTGCGTGGTGCTGATGGGGATCTTCACGGTGAGGGGCTCCCAGGGCAACGCCGCGCGCGTCGCTCAGGTCGTGGGAGTCGTGCTCCCAATCTCAGCGTCGGCGGTCTCGCTCGTGGTGTGGTGGCGCCGGGAAACGGTACCAACGGCGCTGACGGCAAGTCAGCTCGATGAAGCGCGGAAGACGCTGGCGGTTGTGGTTGCGGAACGGTGGCGTCAGGAGTCCCTGGCGTGGTCGCTGGGGTACCCGGAGCCGATGCCGGTGTGCTGGGGACTCACCCAGCCCATCATGATGGACCATCCCGAGCTCATCGCCGTCGGGGGGTTGTCCTTCACCGGCCGCAGCGACCACATCAGTGCCCTCGCAGCGGAGTTCCGACGATTGAGGCGCCGTCGCCTGGTGATCCTGGGCGACCCCGGCTCGGGAAAGACCACCCTCGCGGTGCAACTGCTACGGGAATTGCTGGCGACCCGTCAGCCCGGTGAGCCGATCCCGGTGCTGGTGTCTCTCGCTGGATGGGACCCCACCGAGCAGCCCCGGCTACATACCTGGCTCGCTGCCAGGCTGGCCGAGGATTACCCGTCGCTGAGCACCTTTGGCCCCACCACGGCTCAGGCGTTGGCCGAGCAAGGCCACCTCTTACCGATCCTCGACGGCCTCGACGAACTCCCCGAGCCCCGCCGGCCCGAGGTCATCGCCGCGCTTAACAAGTCGCTGACCGATACCGACCAACTGGTGCTGACCAGCCGCACCACCGAATACAAAGAAGCCATCACCGAAGCAGGCGACGTACTCACCTCAGCCGCGGTCATCGCGCCCGAGCCGCTCACCGCAGCTCAGGCTGCGGAGTACCTCACGCACTGCCTACCACCGGACCCCGGCCCCTCCTGGGGTGAGCTCCTGCATCGGCTGCGCACCGGAACGGCCGGACACCTCGCGCCCGTGCTGGCCACCCCGCTGGGACTGTGGCTGCTGCGCACCGTCTACATCATCACCCCCCGGGCCGATCCCACCCCCCTGCTCACCCCCGGCACCACCCCCGTGCAAGCCGACCTGTTCGACCAGCTCATCCCCGCGGTACTGACCACCCGTCCCGCATCCCGCCACCACGGCGACACCTTCCGACCCCGCCACACCTGGAACCCCCACGACGTGCGGAGTTGGCTCACCTACCTCGCCCACCCACCCCACCACACCGACATCAGGAACCTGCACTGGTGGCATCTCGCTCGACACACCCTCACCCCCCGCGCGGTCAAGCTGGCGCTCGGGCTGATGGTCGGGCTGCCGTTCGGGCTGGTGGCCGCGCTGACGTTCGGGCTGACGTTAGGACTAGCGGTCGGGCTGGCAGGCGGGCTGACATTCGGGCTGACGTTAGGGCTGACATTCGGGCTGATGGTCGAGCCGACGGCCCGACGCTGGCTGACTGACGAACCTGCATATGCCAACCTGCAGGTGACACGGCGGTTCACGCTGCTGACTCGCAGGCTGGCGTTCGGGTTAATGGTCGCGCTGATGGTCGCGCTGGTGGGTGGACTGACGGTGGGCCTGGTGGTTGGGCTAGGGACCGGGCTGAAGGGCGGGCTGGCGCTCGGGCTGACGGGCGGGCTGGCGCTCGGGCTGACGGAGTGGGTGGGGATACCGAACAGGACTGACTGGGCAACCACGCCGCGATCAACTTACCAAGCGACCTGCGCGCTCACAGTCCTACAGCTCTGCCTGGCCGTGCTAGGGACCGGTCTGGCGATCGGGCTGACGGGCTGGCTGACGGCCGACCTGGCGATCGGTCTGGCGGGCGGTCTGGTGGCCGGTCTGGTGGCCGGTCTGGTAGGCGGTCTGGTGGGCGGGCTGGCGGCCAGGCGGGCAGGCAGGCTGGTCATCAGAAGCGGCGCCTGGCTGAGCTACGTACTGGCCATCTGCTGGCTTGCGGCCTCTGGAAAGCTGCCGTTGCGGCTCATGGGCTTCCTCGACGACGCCTACCGGCTGGGCCTGCTACGCACCGTCGGCCCCGCCTACCAGTTCCGACACGCCGAGTTCCAGGACCACCTCATCCGAACCGCCGACACGCGGACAACAACGGATTAGCCATGTCAGCGCCGCCAGGATCCGGGGCAGGTTTGGACGACGGACACCTCTCACGCGGCGTTACATACCGGTTACGGAACGTCTCTGGTTTCACCTGATGCTGGAGTCTAGATTCATGTCTCTGTCTGGTCCCAACTGTCGCGCCCTCTTTCGGGCTAAGCTAGAATGATCCTCTGATTAGCGCACATCACGTCGAGTTATGTTTGGGTGATGATCGACCGGTAGTCGGGGGCGGCGAGGCAGTATGTACGGTGTGAACGATTCTGTGTGGAAAGGGGGGACGATAACGTGAAGAAGCCCAGACACGCCGCGATGGTCGACGCGGCTGTCGCGGCGCTCGTCGCCGGATTACTCGGTGCGACGGCGTCAACGGCGCAAGCCCAGGAAGCCCACTACTACATCCTCATCGGTGGCACCTGCGACAGCAACGCGACCGCGTACAACGACGTCTGGCTGCGGGGTGGCATAAGGCGGGTCGTGCACTATCCGGCCGGCGCCGCAGGAGCGCCCAACTGTGACCAGACACCTATGGACCAGAGCGTGGCGCAGGGCCATGAAGAGGCCAAGCGCGTGGTCAGGGCTGCCTACTCCGAGAGCCCAGGCGCCCTGTTCACCGTCGTGGGGTACTCGCAAGGTGCGATCGTCGCGAACATGGTGCTCAACGACATTGCCGACGGAAGCCTCGGGGTGAACAAGTCCCGGTTCACCGCGAAACTCTTCGCGGATCCGATGCAGCCGGTCGGACCACCAGGAAGAGGGATCAGCGCGGTGATTCCGGCTGGCTCGGGTGCGCCGTCACCGTTCGGTGGATACGTTTCATACGGGCCGGGACGCATGGACTTTAGCGGAATTCCGTTCATTCGCTATTGCATCGATACGGACGGTGCCTGTCATTTCGACACCGTGGAAGCGGCAGGCGGTTACTTCGCACAGCACCAGTGCTACCAGTGGCCCCGCCCCGATGGACGGTCCATAATGGGAGACACCATCGCCGACGGGGTGTACACCAACGCCTCACAGCCGTTGCCGAAGCAGAACTGCCACCCATCGTGGCCGACCTTAGCCGGTGGCGGGTCGGTGCACCCGGAGCTGGCGGATCGGTACGTCACCGCACAGGTGGGTGAACGCCGCTTCGGGGCGGGGGCCGGCAAGCAGCAGGGACCCGCAGCTGGTTCATCGCCCGGGTTCAGCACACTCTGAGACAGCCATAGAGGCCAAACGGACGTGATTGGGGTAGGGGAGTGGGGGGAGCGCTACGGGCATGTGCCCCCCTTATGGTTGCTCGTGCCGGGCTGGGTGGTGGCCGGTTGCGTGGCCTGGACCTCTTGGTAGGGCTTCGTACACCGCGTCAGGTCCTGGTGAGGGCATGAATCCGGGGTGCCGCGTGCGGCCAGCCCGCGAGCAGCTCAGCGCGCCGGCCGAGCCGAAAAGCCGACCACTCGAACGGCGGCGCCACGGTGGTGCCCGCCAGGGTCCATTCGCCCAGCGGGCTGGAGCCCTGCCACACCCCCGCAGGCACCACGATTTGCGGCCTAGATCCGGTAGCAAAGTCCGGTCCCAGGACTGGCTGCTCGATCTGCCCTCCCGGGTGGAGCAGCAACATCCGCAGCGGTGAACCAGCGTACCAGTGGTAGGTCTCCACGCCGTGGAGTGCGTGCAGTGCCGAGAAATCCGGGGTGAGCAGCATGAAGTAGATCACCGAGCTGTGCGCGTCGGCGTAGGTCCGCCGGAAAAGACCGCCTTCCCCTGGCAGCCGCTCCAGGCCGAGCAGTTGCGCGATCCGCTCCCCCTCGGCATGGGTACTCACGGTGAGCGAGCAATCCGGAACACCAAGTGGCCGGCCACAAGGTGCACCAGCTCGGCAGTCATAGCCTCATCAAGAGTATCGGGAAGCATCGCCCCGAGGGTGTCCGGCATCGACAAGCGCTGATTGGTACGCGAAGCGAGGTGTCTACCGAGGCAGCTAGTTCATCGGGCTTGCGCGCGGTGATCGTCACAGCGGCGCCGAAAGCGAGCAGCGCGGCGGCGATGGCGTGCCCGATGCCGCGGCTGGCGCCAGAGATGAGCGCAACGCGGCCGGTGAGATCGAGGGTGCTCATGCCGTCGAGGGTCATGGCGGCACCGTAATCCAGGTGCGGTCGCCGGTAGTATGAGTTCGTGGTCGCGACAAGCTGATGTGCTGCTGGCCCCGCGCGCTGTGGCGCGTGGGGAATTGACCCCTGCCGGCGACCACCTTTGGAGTCACTTCACCGTGATCACAGCTACCGACCTTGAACTGCGCGCTGGATCCCGGATCCTGCTCTCCGGTGCCACCACCCTGCGGGTGCAGCCCGGCGACCGGATCGGCCTGGTCGGCCGCAACGGTGCCGGCAAAACCACCACGCTACGGGTGCTGGCCGGCCAGCACCCGCCCTACGCGGGCCAGGTCCGCCGCACCGGGGAGTGGGGCTACCTGCCGCAGGATCCCCGCGAGGGTGACCTGTCGGTCTCGGCTCGCGACCGGGTGCTCTCCGCTCGCGGACTCGACCAGCTCCTGCATGAGATGGAGAAGTCCCAGTCGGAGATGGCGGAGCTGGCTGACCGCGACGAGCAAAACCGGGCGGTGCGTCGCTACAGCCACCTGGAAGACCGGTTCTCCGCGCTGGGCGGCTACGCCGCCGAGAGTGAGGCGGCGCGGATCTGCGCCAGCCTCGGGTTGCCCGACCGCGTGCTGGCCCAACCGCTGCGTACGCTCTCCGGTGGCCAGCGGCGCCGGGTCGAGCTGGCCCGGATCCTGTTCGGCGCCTCGGACGGCTCGGGCGGGCGCTCACACACCACGCTGCTGCTTGATGAGCCAACCAACCACCTCGACGCGGATTCGGTCACCTGGTTGCGCGATTTCTTGACGGCGCACGACGGCGGTCTTGTCGTGATCAGCCACGACACTGATCTGCTCGCCGCCGTGGTGAACAAAGTCTGGTTCCTTGACGCGGTACGTGGCGAGGCCGACGTCTACAACCTGGGCTGGCAACGTTACCTGGACGCCCGCGCCGCCGACGAGAAACGGCGGCACCGGGAACGTGCCAATGCGGAGAAGAAGGCCACTGCCCTGATCGCCCAGGCCGACCGGATGCGGGCCAAGGCCACCAAGGCCGTCGCCGCGCAGAACATGGAGCGGCGAGCCGTCAGGTTGCTGGCCAACACGGAGACCAAGCAACGCGACGAGCGGGTGGCTCGGATCCGCTTCCCGCAGCCTGCCGCCTGTGGGCGAACCCCGCTGACCGCGAGCGGGTTGGGCAAGTACTACGGCTCGTTGGAGGTGTTCAGCGGGGTGGACCTCGCGGTCGACCGGGGCAGCCGAGTGGTGATCCTCGGTCTCAACGGCGCCGGGAAAACCACCTTACTGCGGCTACTCGGCGGGATGGAGGCCCCTGATGCCGGCCAGGTCGAGGCCGGGCACGGACTGCGAGTGGGGTACTTCGCCCAGGAACACGACACGCTGGACCTCAATGCCACGGTGTGGGAGAACCTCCGGCACGCCGCGCCGGACGCCGCCGAGCAGCAGCTGCGCACCCTGCTGGGTGCCTTCCTGTTCCGTGGTGAGCAATTGGACCAGCTGGCAGGAACCCTGTCCGGTGGTGAGAAGACCCGGCTGGCGTTGGCTGCGCTGGTGTCCTCCGCAGCCAACGTGCTGCTGCTCGATGAGCCGACCAACAACCTCGACCCGGTGTCCCGGGAGCGGGTGCTTGATGCGCTGCACCACTACTCCGGCGCGGTGGTATTAGTGACCCACGACCCGGGAGCCGTGCAGGCGCTGAGACCTGAACGGGTGATTCTGCTGCCGGATGGCACCGAGGATCACTGGAGCGCGGACTACCTCGACTTGGTGCAACTTGCCTGATCAGCAACGGCCTTCTCACGCAGCGTACCCGGGCGACAACTGTTTGATCACATTGCCGGTACTCGCGTATGGTGCACCTGGTCCCACCCCAGGTACCGCTCACAGATCCACCCGGAGATCGTCTAGCGGAGATCGCTAACCTGGTCGATCATTGCTGCAAGGGCCGTGACCGGCTCTTCTAGTGTCAGAAGGAAGGCGTTTCGAGGTGGCCGACTTGAAGAAGGGCAGCCGGATCACTGGCGTTGCCCGGGACAAGCTCGCAGCGGAGCTGAAGAAGAAGTACGAGAAGGGCGCCAGCATTCGGGCGCTCGCGGAGTCGACCGGGCGGTCGTACGGCTTCGTGCACCGGGTGCTCTCGGAGTCCGGTGTGACGTTGCGTGGTCGTGGCGGCGCCACTCGCACGAAGAAGAAGTAAACTCGCTGGGCGTCATCGATCCAGCGGGTATCGCCGCAGGCCGCGGAAAGCGCGATCCACCAGCGTGGGCAGCACTGCGGTGCCCACGAACTGCACTCAGTCGCTGAGCGCGGCGGTCAGTGCGTCTAGCGCTGCCGCCGCCCGGACTCGGAACTTGCGCCTGCCCCTGGTGGCTCCGGGTATTCGTACCCGGTACCGAGCGTGTAACAGTCTGTGCCCGCCGGGCGATTCCTTCTCGGAGTGACTCGCCCGCTGCACGTCCACGACCTGTTACGGGGATCTCACCCAGTGCCGTGACCCTGTGACGCGTCCGGCCGGCCCAAACTCGCAGCATCAACGATGGACTAAGAGGAACGAATTCATGATCGAATCTGGCGGGGTGGGGGCAGGGCGGCGCACCGGTTGGGATGTGCCGGGCCAGCTACGGTGGGCCACTCGCAGCACGCGTCGCCTGTCACTGTGCGTGGTGACTCTCGCCAGCATGGTCGTCACGGTGCTCACAGCTACCGCTTCGACGGCAGCCGCTAACCCACTCACAGTCTCGGGTGGGAGCAACAAGCACGTGAACGAGGTGTCCCTGCGCTACGCGGTGGACTACGCCGCCTTGGGGGACTCCTACTCCTCCGGGGTCGGCGCGCCGCCCTACGACCTCGACCCGGCCTGCCAGCGCAGCTCGCGGGGCTACCCGCCACTGTGGGCCGCGACGCACAACCCCGCCAGCTTCGAGTTTGCGGCCTGCTCCGGGGCCAAGACCGCCGACGTGCTCGCCACTCAGATCTCGGTCCTGCAGCCCAGCACCGACCTGGTGACGATCACCATCGGCGGCAACGACGCGGGGTTCGCGCCCGTGCTAGCGACCTGCACAGTCGCGAAGAGTGACCGCACCTGCGCCGCTGCGGTCGACATCGCGGAAGGCTTCGAGCGGTCCGTACTGCCCGATCGGCTGGACCGCACCTACGCCGCGATCCGCCGCGCCGCGCCGCACGCCCGGGTGATAGTGCTGGGCTACCCTCGGCTTTTCGACCTCGCGCCGAGCTGCACCGACCCGCTTGCGCCGAACCTGACCCGCCGAACCAAAATTAACCACGGCGGCGACGTGCTCAACAATGTCATCCAGCAGGCCGTCAGCCGGCAGTCCGGGTTCAGCTTCGTCGACGTGCGGGGCCAGTTCACCGGCCACGGAGTGTGCTCGGCCGATCCGTGGATCAACGGCCCCAGCGTGCCCACGCTCGTCGGGCCGTACCACCCCAACCAGACGGGCTACCGCGACGGCTACCTGCCCGCGCTGGACGCCGCGACTACGCGCGGCGTCGCTGCAGCCTGAGCCTACCTAGTCCCGCCGCGCCGATGGCGCAGGTGGCGTGATTGTCCTGCGGGCACGCAATACGCTCCGCCGAAAGACCCCTGGGGCCATCCGGGAGTGATCCCGCGCCGCAAACGGGTTGAGAGTCCGCCGCAGGTGAGGTCGCTGAGAGATCGCGAGTCGACGATACGCAGCCGGGAGTTGGGGGAGGGGTTGCGCCAGGCGATGGATGGCGCCGGGCTGAACGGCAGGCAGGCCGCGCGGGTGCTCGGCTGGTCAGAGAGTTGGGTGTCGCGGCTGCTGTCCGGCAAGCGCGGGGGCTGCGCACTGGACGTCGCGGCGTTCCTCGGAGTGTGCCGGGCCAAGGCCCCCGACGGCTCCGCCTTGGCCGTCCCCGCTCCAGCCCGGGGGACGTTCCTCACCACCCTCACCCGTTGACCACTGCGTTGCGGCGTCGCACCTTCCCTCTCCCGGACCTCGGACAGCGGCTGACCGAAAGATTCTCGGCCCATTTATTCGATCTTGAAAAACAACCGTGTGGTCTCGGGCCTCCGAGCGTGAGATTGAGCCGCTCACGAGTGGAGAACGACGACGAGTGCGTGCGGCGGGCTACCAAGCAGGACGCCAGCGGCACCAGGCAGCGGGGGTTCCTGTGAGTTCCGGTGCAGGCCTGCCCACAGGCTGAGCACCCCGCCGCCGTGTCCGTTCTATCCGTCTTCGTCGATGACCGATGCCCAGTGGGCCGTGGTGGAGCCGTTGCTTCCGCCGCCCGGGAGTATCACTGGCAGGGGTGGGCGGCCGGAGAAGCATCCACGCCGGGTCATCCTGGATGCGATCTTCTACGTGGTGCGGGGCGGGATCGCCTGGCGGCAGTTGCCTGTGGACTTCCCGCCCGCGATGACCGTCTATGACCTCTTCCGCCGTTGGGCCCGCACCGGGGTGCGGACCTTCGGCTGGATCAGCAAACACCGCCGCTGTGTGCGCGCCTACGAGACCCTACCCGAACACCACGAAGCCATGGTCACCATCGCCATGATCATGACTATGTCCCGCCGCCTCGCCCGCACTGGAGACTGGTAACCCCGGTTTCCAGACGCGCTCTTACTGACCGCGTAACAGTACGGGCGTCGGGGTAACAGGGTGTGTCCGGAGGATGCTCGACGTGTGCCGGCTGAGGATCTACGGACGATCTTCGATGAGGATCCGGAGCGCTACGATCGGGCTCGCCCCGGATATCCGGCCGAGCTGTTCGGTGACCTCGGCGAGCTCACCGACATTGGGCCAGGAGCCCGGGTGGCCGAGGTCGGCCCGGGAACAGGGCAGGCGACCACCACCCTGGTCGCGTCCGGGGCTCATGTCGTCGCCGTTGAGCTGGGGGCCGGACTTGCGGCCGTCCTGCGACGACGACTCGCGGGTACCTCGGTTGAGGTCGTGGTCTCGGCCTTTGAGGACTGGTCCCTCCCAGCGGAGCCCTTTGATGCGGTGACGGCGTTCACCGCCTGGCATTGGCTCGATCCAGCCATCCGCGCCGCCAAGGCTGCGGCTGCGCTGCGCCCCGGCGGTGCGCTCGCCACGGTTACGACGGTCCACGTCTCGGGTGGCACCGAGGAGTTCTTCGCCGACGTCCAGGCCTGTTACGAGCGCTGGGACCCGTCCACACCGGTCGGTGTGCGGCTGCCGGCGGCAGACGCGGTCCCGCCCGGCCTCGACGAGGTCGACACCTCGGATCTCTTCGCGCCTGCCGTGCGTCGCCACTACCAGCAGGACATCAGCTATCCGACGCGCGGCTATCTCGAGCTGCTTGCCACCTACTCCGGCCACCGCGCCCTGACGCCACTGCGGCGGCAGGGCTTGTTCTCCTGTATCGCCGCCCTCATCGAGGGCACGTACGGCGGAATCATCACCAAGCGCTATCTGTACGAGCTTCGTGTCGCTCGGCGCCGGCCCCCGGGTCGGCGGGGGCGCAGCGGTTGAGCGCTGGAGTGGACAGCGGCCCGTGTCGCACCGCAACAGGTGAGCAGTTCAGACCGCGTAACAGCACGGGCGTCGGGATGAATAACTAGGTAGCGTGGCGTGGGCTCGTCAGACTCGCGGGAGGTGGAGCGTGACGATCACCGAGCTGGGCACCGCCGCCCTGCGCGACCATCTAGCCGCTGAGCTCGCCCGTTCCCGCGCCCGCAGCGCGGCGCTGGCCGATGCGGTCGATGATGGCGAGCTGGTCCGCCAGCACTCCCGCATCATGTCCCCGCTGGTGTGGGATTACGCCCACATCGGCAACCAGGAGGAGCTCTGGCTGGTCCGCGACGTGGGCGGGCGCGACCCCGTCCGGACCGACATCGACGATCTCTACGACGCGTTCAAGCACCCCCGGGCGAACCGGCCCACGCTGTCACTGCTCGACCCGACCGAGACCCGACGGTATCTGGGCGAGGTCCGAGGCAAGGCCCTCGACGTGCTGGACCGCACCCCGCTGGAGGGTCGCAAGCTGGTCGAGCACGGATTCGCCTTCGGGATGATCGTGCAGCACGAGCAGCAGCACGCCGAGACGATGCTGGCTACCCACCAGCTTCGGGCCGGCCCGGCCGCGCTGTACGCCCCCGCTCCCCACCCGGAGCGCGCCACGGGCCTGCCCGCCGAAGTGCTGGTGCCCGCTGGCGAGTTCACCATGGGCACGTCCACCGAACCGTGGGCTTTGGACAACGAACGTCCAGCGCATCGGGCCGCCACCGGAGCGTACTGGTTGGACACCACTCCGGTGACCAACCACGACTACCAGCGATTCCTGGCCGACGGTGGCTACCAAGACCCGCGGTGGTGGAGCGAGCGGGGCTGGGCGCACCGCTGCCAAGCAGCTCTGGTCGCCCCGCGGTTCTGGTACCTCGACGGTGGGTCCTGGTGGCGGGACCGGTTCGGCGGCACCGAGCCGGTCCCGCCCGACGAGCCCGTCGTGCACGTCAGCTTCTTCGAGGCGCAGGCCTATGCGGCGTGGGCGGGCAAGCGCCTGCCCACCGAGGTGGAGTGGGAGAAGGCCGCCCGGTTCGACCCCGCCACTGGGCGCTCCCGGCGCTTTCCTTGGGGTGATGAGGACCCCACCCGGGCACACGCCAATCTGGGGCAGCGCCACCTGCAGCCCGCCGCAGCGGGCAGCTACCCGGCCGGCGCATCCCCACTGGGCGTGTACCAGCTGATCGGCGACGTCTGGGAGTGGACGTCCTCGGAGCTCTCCGGCTACCCGGGATTCGCGGCGTTCCCGTACCGGGAGTACTCCGAGGTGTTCTTTGGTGGGGACTACCGGATGCTGCGCGGCGGCTCGTTCGGCACCGATGCCGCTGCCTGCCGGGGGACCTTCCGCAACTGGGACCACCCGGTGCGCCGACAGATCTTCACCGGTTTCCGCTGCGCCCGGGACGCCAGCCCAGGCGAGCTGGCTTGACCGTGTGCCGCCACCTGGGCTACCTCGGGCCACCGCGCGACCTCGCGACCCTGCTGCTAGACCCACCACACTCGCTGCTGCGGCAGAGCTATGCGCCGGCCGACATGCGCGGCGGCGGCACGATCAACGCCGACGGGTTTGGCGCGGGCTGGTACCCAGAGGGCGCAACCACACCGATCCGGTATCGGCGGTCGGTCCCGATCTGGACCGACCCGACGTTCCTCGCGCTGGCTCGCGAGGTGCGCAGCGGCGCGGTGCTAGCCGCCGTGCGATCGGCCACGGTCGGGATGCCGGTGGTGGAAACCGCCTGTGCCCCGTTCACCACCGGGCGCTGGTTGTTCAGCCACAACGGGGAAGTCAGCGGGTGGCCGGGCAGCGTGGCGGCGCTGGCCGCTCACCTGCCGGTGACCGACCTGCTCACTCTCGAGGCCCCCACCGATTCGGCGCTGCTGTGGGCGCTGGTTCGCCATCGGCTGGCGGCCGGTGCTTCGCTCGGCTGCGCGCTGGGCGCGGTCACGGCGCACGTGCAGGCCTGCGCCCCGGGATCGCGGCTGAACCTACTGGTCACCGATGGCACCCAGCTCGCCGCGACCGCCGTGCACCATGCGCTGGCGGTGCGGGTCGGCTACGGGGCAGTGCTGGTCTGCTCCGAGCCCACCGACCAGTCCTCCGGCTGGGAACCGGTCCCTGAGGGTCATCTGCTCACCGCGACACCGTCCACCGTGGATGTCGTGCCGATCACTACGAGGACTACCGAGGGGCCATGACCGCACCTGTGCTCGAGATCCACCTGTCTGACTCTGATGCCGCTGACGCGCTGCACCATGATGCGCGGGTCGGGCTGTCCGCAGACCCCAAGTGGCTGCCGCCCCAGTGGTTCTACGATGCCCGCGGCAGCGAGCTGTTCGAGCAGATCACCACGCTGCCCGAGTATTACCCCACCCGCACCGAGCGGGAGTTGTTGCGACGCAGCGTGGGAGAGATCGCGGCGCGGGCAGCCGTCGACACCCTCGTCGAGCTCGGTTCGGGCTCCTCGGAGAAGACCCGGCTGCTGCTCGACGCGCTCACCGCGAACGGATCGCTGCGGCGCTTCATTCCGCTGGATGTATCGGAGTCGGCATTGCGCGGCGCGATGGCTGCGGTGGCCCGGGAGTACCCGGAACTCGCGGTGCACGGCGTGGTCGGCGACTTCACCCAGCATCTGGAGCTGCTGCCGGCCAGCCAGGGTGGCTGCCGCCTGGTGGCTTTCCTGGGCGGCACGATCGGCAATCTGCTGCCGGAGGAGCGGGCCGACTTTCTCACCGCGCTCCGCGCCGCACTGGATCCCAGCGAGCTGCTGCTGCTCGGCGCCGGGCTGGTTACCGACCCAGCGGTGATGGTGCCCGCCTATGACGACGCCGCCGGAGTGACTGCCGAGTTCAACCGCAATGTGCTACGGGTGCTCAACCGCGAGCTCGGCGCCAACTTCGAGGTTGATGCCTTCGATCACGTCGCGGTGTGGGATGCCACCCACGAGTGGATCGAGATGCGCCTGCGGGCACGCCGCACCATGACCGTGCGATTACCCACGGTGGACATGACAGTGCACTATGCCCAGGGCGAGGAGATGCGCACCGAGGTCTCGGGCAGGTTCCGGCGCGAGGGACTCGGGGCCGAGCTGGCCGATGCTGGATTCGCCGATCAGGCGTGGTGGACCGATCCTGGCGACCGGTTCGCGTTGGTGCTCGCCGGGGCCGCCTGATAATGCCCAGCACCGTCCCGGTGCTCACGACGTGGCAGCCGGGAGCGCAACCGTCTGGGTGAGCGCGTCGGGGCCGTGCACGAAGTCCGGGTCGACCTGATCAGCCAGATCGCACCCGGTCCGGTCGTTGGCCCAGGCGGTGGCGTTGCGCACATGGAACTCGACGGCGTGGCGCTGGTAGGTCTCCCAGTCCTTGACGGTGCTGTCCACCACGTCGCGCATCGCGTCCAGGGTGGCCAGGTTGGCCGGCTCCAGCGCACTGATCGGGCGAATCTCACCGCGCTCGGCGGCGCGGACGTGGGCGGAGCGGCTCATCCAGCCCACTAGGTCGGCGCCGACCTGCGCGCGGAGGAACGCGGCGTCCTCCTCATCGGAAACCTTGTTGCCCACGACCACAACCCGCACCCCGAAGTCGCGGGCGTAGCCGCGGTACTGGCGGTACACCCCGACGCTGCGCAGGGTGGGCTCGCAAACTAGGAACGTCACGTCGAAGCGGGTGAACAGCCCGGAGGCGAAGGAGTCAGCGCCGGCGGTCATGTCCACCACCACGTATTCCCCGACGTCGTCGACAAGATGGTTGAGCAGCAGTTCCACCGCCCCGACCTTGGAGTGGTAGCACGCCACCCCCAGATCACTCTCGGCGAAGGGGCCGGTCACCGCGAGACGCGCCCCGCTGACCTCCCGCACGCAGGCGTCGTAGATCGGGTTGCGCTCCACAACACGCACCAGCCGGGAGCCCGCACCCGGCGGGGTGGTCTTGACCATCACCTCGGCCGAGGTGATCCGCGGATTAGCTCCCCGCAGGTAGTTCTTGATCAGCGGTAGATGTGCGGCCAAGGTCGGCAGCGCGACCGCATCGGCCTCGGTTGCGCCGAGCGCGACGGCTAAGTGCTGGTTGATGTCGGCATCCACCGCCAGCACCGGGCGGCCGGCAGCCACCAGGTGGCGGACGAGCAACGCGGACAGTGTGGTCTTACCACTGCCACCCTTGCCGACCAGAGCGATCTTCAAACGCGTCCTCCGATGGGAGTTGAGTCAGGGAGCCGAGAGTTTATCGATAACAGTTGTCATGTCCTCCGGGGGCGGGCCGCCCGCCATCCGGACGGGTCAACCCCTGGACGCGGCCGGGTTACCGCTGGCCAGTTCCAGGACTTGGAATGATTATCGATTTCGTTTACCCTCTGGTTCACGTCACCACTCTTGTGAGTGACAGATTGTCCGGATGAGGAGTCGGAGTGTGAACAGAACTGGAGCTACGCGTCGGATATTTTCGCCTATTTTGGTGATATGGGCGACCGCGGTCACGCTCGCTGGCCTGCTAGCGGGCTGTGCCACCGAGGCGCCGGCCGGTAGCGGTCCGGCGGGAGCGCCCAGCGGCGAACAGCCCAGCGGCGATACGAAGATCGCGGTGGTGGCCGCGGAGAACTTCTGGGGCAGCATCGCCGCGCAGGTAGGTGGCGAGCACGTCACCGTGCACAGCATCATCACCAATCCAGACGCCGACCCGCACAGCTATGAGCCGACCCCGGCCGACGGGCGAGCCGTGGCGATGGCGCGGGACGTGATCGAGAACGGGGTCGGCTACGACTCGTGGATCGCCAAGCTGGTCGACGCGAATCCGGCGCCAGCGCGGTCGGTGCTCAACGTCGGGGATCTGGTGGGGGTCAAGGAGGGTGGCAACCCGCATCGCTGGTACTCCCCGGATGATGTGCACCGGGTGATCGAGCAGATCGCCGCTGACTACCAGCGGATCGACCCGGCCGACGCCGGCTATTTCGATCAGCAGAAGCAGACGTACGAGACCCAGGGCTTGGCTCGCTACCACCAGCTCATCGCCGACATCAAGAGCAAGTACAGCGGGGCGCCGATCGGCGCTTCGGAATCGATCGTGACCCCGTTGGCCGAGGGCCTCGGGCTGAGACTGGTCACCCCGGAGTCGTTTCTGGACGCGGTCAGCGAGGGCACCGATCCGACCGCGGCTGACAAGATCACAGCAGATCAGCAGATCAAGACCAAGCAGATCAAGATCTTCGTGTTCAACAGCCAGAACTCAACCCCGGACGTGACGGCTCTGGTCACTGCGGCAAGGGACCAGAGTATTCCGGTGGCAACAGTCACGGAGACACTTGTCCCGGCTACCGCCAGCTTCCAGGACTGGCAGGCTGACCAGCTCCACGGCATCGAGCAAGCACTAGCACAGGCATCCGCCCGATGAAGGCCCGCTCCGTGGTCACCCTGCGCAACGCCGCGGTCGAGCGAGGTGGCCGGCGGCTGTGGAGTGGGTTGAACCTGACGGTCGCCGCCGGTGAGTTCGTGGCGGTGTTGGGCCCCAACGGCATCGGCAAGTCCACGCTGGTACAGGTCATCCTGGGGGCGCTCACGCTGGCCGAGGGCGAGGTAGGGGTGCTGGGCGAGCCGGCTGGACGGGCCAACGGGCGCATCGGCTACCTGCCGCAGCGCCGCAGCTTCGACCCATCCCTGCGGGTGCGGGGCCGCGACATCGTGCGACTGGGCTTGGACGGGCATCGGTGGGGGTTTGCGCTGCCTGACTGGTGGCCGGGCGGCACGGTGCGGCGAGCGGCAACCGCGCGCGTCGAGGAGGTGATCGAACTAGTCGGTGCCGACGCCTACGCCGACCGCCCGGTCGGAGAGCTCTCCGGGGGAGAGCAGCAGCGGCTGCTTATCGCCCAGGCGCTAGCCCCGGCTCCCGACCTGTTGTTGCTCGACGAGCCACTGGACAGCCTGGACCTGCCGAATCAGGCCGCCGTCGCGGCGCTGATCGCCCGGATCAGCCGCGCGCACCAGGTGGCCGTGATGATGGTCGCGCACGACGTCAACCCGATCCTGTCCCATCTCGACATCGTGGTCTACCTCGCTCCTGGCGGTTCGAGGATCGGCCCACCCCGCGAGGTGATCACCGGCCCGGCACTGACCCAGCTGTTCGGCACCCCGATCGAGGTGCTCACCGCCGCTGACGGCCGGTTGGTCGTGATCGGCCAGCCCGAACAGTCCGGGGTTCACGCCGTGCTGCGGCTATGACCCCGGCCATGACCCCAGCTGAGGGTCCGAGCTGGAACCCGATCATCGATCTGCAGCAGATGTGGTCGTTCCCGTTCATGGTCAACGCTTTCCGCGCGGGCACGATCGTCGCGGTGCTGGCCGGAGCGCTGGGCGCCTTCATGGTGTTGCGCCGGCAGAGCTTTGCCGGCCACACTCTGGCGCTGATCGGTTTCCCTGGCGCGGCCGGCGCGGTCCTGATCGGCGTCGCTGCCAGCTACGGCTACTTCGCCTTCTGCCTGGCCGGCGCCCTGGTCATCGCGGCGTTGCCGCCCGAGGGGCGCGGCGGCTACGCGGAGGAGTCAGCGGTCACCGGCACTGTGCAGTCCTTCGCGCTGGCCTGTGGGTTTCTGTTCGTCGCCCGCTACAAGGGATTGCTCAACGGCATCAATGCACTGCTGTTCGGCGACTTCCTGGGCATCACCACTGAGCAGGTCACACTCCTGGGTGTCGTCGCCGCAGTGTCCCTCACCATTCTGGGGGTGATCGCCCGCCCGCTGGCCTTCGCCTCGATCGATCCCGACGTGGCCAGCGCCCGCAACGTCCCGGTGCGCGCGCTGTCCGTGGCGTTTCTGGTGCTCCTCGGCGCCGCGACCGCCGAAGCCAGCCAGATCACCGGCACCTTGCTGGTGTTCGCCCTGCTGGTGATGCCCGCGGCGACCGCGCAGGCGCTGACCACGCGGCCCGTTCTCGGTCTGGCGCTGACCATCGCGATCGGGCTGATCGTCACGTGGCTCGGGTTGAGCGTGGCCTACTACACCCCATTCCCGGTCGGGTTCTTCGTCACCAGCTTCGCTTTCACTGGCTACGTGGGTGCCCAGGCGCGGTCTCGGTGGTGGGCAGCCAGCGCTCCGGCGGCCCCGAGCGCGACCGGGATCGCGCCATGACCTGGCCGCCGTTCCTGCTGCACGCGCTGCTGGCCGGCACCGCGATCGCCGCCGCCGCTGGGCTGGTCGGCTACTTTGTCGTGCTGCGCGCCCAGGTCTTCACCGGCGACGCGCTGAGCCATGTGGCGTTCACTGGTGCCCTCGCGGCGCTGGCGCTGGGCATCGACGAGCGGTTCGGGCTGTTCGCCGCGACCATCGGCGTGGGAGTCGCCCTCGGCGCCCTCGGTGGCCGGGGCCGTGCCGATGATGTCGTGATCGGTAGCGTGTTCGCCTGGATCCTCGGCCTTGGCGTGTTCTTTCTGACCCTGTACACCACCAACAACAGCGCCGGCAACGGCAACGTCGGCGTCAACGTCCTGTTCGGCTCGATCTTCGGCTTGAGCCGCTCCGAGGCCGTCACCGCCGCGATCATCGCCGCCGTCATCGCCGCCGCCATGCTCGTCATTGCCCGGCCGCTGCTGTTCGCCAGTATCGACACTGCCGTTGCGGCCGCCCGGGGAATCCCGGTTCGCCTGCTCGGCTACGGCTTTCTCGCCCTGGTTGGCGCGGCCGCCGCCGAAGCGAGCCAAGCCGTCGGCGCGCTCCTGCTGCTCGGGCTGCTCGCCGCACCCGCCGGGACCGCCCAACGCCTCACCACCCGGCCGTACTCGGCGCTACTCATCTCCGCCAGCCTCGCGGTAGCGGAGATGTGGGCTGGCCTCGCGCTCAGCTACACCCTGCCCGCGCTCCCGCCGAGCTTCGCCATCCTCGCCGTCGCCACCGGCGGTTACGCCCTGGCGCTGCTCAACACTCGCCGCCGCTGGCAGAGCGGCACACCGCCCACTGCCCGACGCCCGGCACGTCACGGAGCAGCATGCGAATAATCCGTTCGTGCGGCCCACCGTCGTAGCCATATACGTTAATAGACATCACGGACGTAGCGTTTCTCTGAAGCTAGTTTTTTTATGAAGTTTTTTGCGTCGTCGTCGTTGAGATGTCCGTGTTCTCTGGTGATCTGGTGCCAGGGCCCCGGCAAAGTCGCGGGAACACCTGTGAACTGCGGCTATG
Source organism: Pseudonocardiaceae bacterium (assembly GCA_050699715.1). GTDB lineage: Bacteria > Actinomycetota > Actinomycetes > Mycobacteriales > Pseudonocardiaceae. Next base: position 80 of record JBOHFR010000033.1, on the reverse strand, counting down.
CCCGGCAGCAAGGCGTGCAAGCTGGTGGGGGCGTGCCTGTTGATCTCTTTTTTTGTGATCAACTCTACTGTTGCCGAGTT
>JBOHFR010000032.1:0-59629 GCA_050699715.1 Pseudonocardiaceae bacterium | reverse complement strand
TCCAACAGACTCCACTCCGGTCTCGACTACAGGACACCGCAAGAGGTCCTTAAAGAGTGGGTAGACTCGCAGGAAGCAGCGTAAGAAGCACACAATCCGACGGTCCGAAAAACGCGGGGCAGATCACAACGTTCAGCGGGATATCACCGCACAGCAGTACCACCGAGAGATGGCCGTCCGATTCACCACCTGGAACCAGGTCACCGGAGTCACCACGACCGCCTAACACACGGCATCAAGGACCCACCGATCCACCCCAACCATGCCCATACACGATCCGACAACGCAGACGACCTCACCAAGTTGACAGTGCCCCTCAAACTGCCCGGCGGACTCGAAGGGCCTCAGTTTGGGTCTCATTCATGAAGGTTCGCGGCGATACGGGTACGTTCGCCACACCGCCACAACCTGCGGACTTACGTCCCCCGTACAGTCACGGACGCGATTTCGAACAGCTACGGATCAGAAGGTTGGGAGTTCGAGTCTCTCCGGGCGCGCCAAAATAACTATTTATACCTCCTCTGACCAGCGGTGAAGCAAAAGAAGAAGATCGAATCAGGCAGGGTAGATGGATCTTTGTTCATCACACTGTCCATTAATCGCGTCCACACTTGTCCCCGCAACTCGCAGGAAGCAGACTCCAGAGGACGCGGCGATCGTGCTCCGCGACCGGCTGCGTCAGCAGAATCAGGACAACACGGCGTCCCGGACGAACGTCACGCTCGGTTACCCGAGGGCGCGTTGGTCGGTGTTGGCCTTCGGACGTCGTGCGTGGGTGGTCGCTACGGTGCACCGCTGCGATGGTCACCCAAGTGGCCGGTACGCGGTACCAAGACCATCAACGGCGACCTCACCCCATGGAACCTCCTTGTAGCCCCGGCCTGGGGGCCGGACCAGCTCCCGTGCTCGGGTCACCCGGTCACCCGATTACCCGCACGACCCTTCACCACTGGTTGGGTCGATGCCTAGCGGGTATCTGTTTCAAGGGAGCTGGAGGTGGTGCCCGATTACCTGTCACGCCGAGCGCGCGCATACCGCGTGCTGCTGTCTGCTTGAATCGCGGGTGCCTCCGCCGTGTGAGCAGGCCGTGACGCAGAGTTTCTACGCCGCCCTGCACGCCGGCGACGTCGTACAGGTTGCCTCCGATGATGTTGGCCAATCGGGGGTCTTGCGACACAAAGTGAGACACATGTCATCGGGATGGCAGGCGTAGACGCCGCCGAGCGGGGTAGTCAACACTACGGACAATTCTCAAGGCGGAGCTCACCAATGTGGGTACGTCGGCGACGATAAGGGGTGGGTGAGATGGTGAGTCGGTCAGGTGGCCTGGATGCTGGTGTGGGGTCCGTTGGGTCAAAAACGCTTGGTGTCACCGCATCCCTCTTACTTGAGGCCCACTTCCGGGGCTGCATCCTGGTGGTGCGACCGGGTGGGGAGTTGATCCCTGAGACCTACGAGCGGCTGCGGGACGGCCTGGTGAGGTGTGCTGCCGAGGAACCTGCGGCGATTGTGGTGGACCTGGCCAGCATGCGGGCGGCCATAGCGTCGTTGTTGATGGTGTTCCCCACCGTGTGTGACCGCATCGGCGACTGGCCCGGAGTGCCGCTTGTACTGGCTGCGGCGCCACCACCGCTACGCACCCTGCTCAACTCCAGCGGCGTGCCGCGATTCGTCCCGACTTACCACAGCGTCAGCGAAGCCCTCGAGGACCTTGAGGCTGCACCCCGCACTCGCCTCCACGAGATGCAGCTGCCATGCGACGCGGAGAGCCCGCGGCTAGCCAGGCGGCTGGTCGCGCAGAGCTGTCACCAGTGGGGAATTTCGGGAATGGTCAACGACGGCGTGCTGATTGCCTCGGAGCTGACCGACAACATGGTGTATCACGCGCGTTCCGAGGGCTGGCTGCGCCTGAAGTTGCGCAACGACAGGCTTACCGTCGCGGTGGCCGACGCGGACCCGCGCCCACCCCGACTTCGCGTGCCCGGCCTGCGCGCTGTTGGCGGCCGTGGCCTGGTACTTGTCGACAAGCTGAGTCGGTCGTGGGGAACCGCATCCCGGCTCCCCGAGGGCAAGGTGGTCTGGGCGGTACTCACCGTGCCCTCACGGATGCGGACTCGCCCCACCCCCAGCTGCGGGCGCCCGGTCACGGAGCTGCCGCGGCCCGGTATTCGTTAACAAACTGAGCCGGACCTAGGAACCGTATCCCGGCTTCCTGACGTCAAGGTGGTCTAGGCCTGGGGTCGGTGACAGATTCGGCGTCCCTGCCGGGCGCCACTGGAAGCTGTAGGCCACTGGAAGCTGGAGAAGGGACCTGGAGCTGGTGCGATTACTCCTCACACCGAGCACGGGCAGGACCTTCGATCACCCGCTCCTGGGACAACAAGAAGACCGTGACGCCCGCCGCACGGGGGATCGCGGTCCCGGTACTCAGCGGATTATCGGTGTGTTGCTCATACTCGGGGAATGGCAGGCGCGGGCAGGCCTGCGGTACCAGCGTGGGTGGTGCCGTCGGCACTGGAGCTCCACGATTTGTACTCGTTAGCGCAGTCGGAGTACGACGCGCCGCGCGGTAACCGGCCTCAGGCCCGCGGCATTGTGGGCGCACTGGTCTGGGTAATGGGCGATGCCCTGGTCGGGCCGGTGACGGGCAGACCTGAGCAGCCAGTCACCGCGGCAGTGGCCAAGGCCGAGTGCTGGGCGGCACGAGCCGCGGGGGACGGCAGCAGGACGCCAGAGTGGCGGCTGAAGGCGACCTGCGCTGAGTTAGCTGCTCCGCTGGCTCGATGGATACCTGTCGTCCGATCTTGACCAAGGGTGCGGGCGAGACGGCCCATCCCGCCATCGCACGCGATGGAACGGGATGTCCGTTCGGGGATCGTCGGCTTCTCGCCAGGATCACCAAGCGGCGGGTGGATCGAGGTGAAGCGCTCCGGGCCGATGATGTGTCCCGAGGGCTACACGGCCGCTGAGTGGGTACCCAGCGTCACGGATGACAGTGCACCCGATCCTGGGCCGTCAAGGGTGATCATTCCGACGGGGTGTCAGGAACCTCGCAGCCCGGGTTTCCCGTACCGCTCGTGTCGATGAGGAGGGTCTTGGTGGTGACTTCGCCATCGCCGATGGGGAACGGGTTTACTTCAAGTCGCGAGGGGGTAACTGGGTGCAACCTAAGGTCGGGTTTCCCGGAGGGGTGCCGGGCCGTCAAGGGTGAACCGGTGTCCCCTGGGGGCGCCCCGAGGCACACGAGGAGTAGAGATGACTGTGGGACCGATTGTCCTGGCGGCGTCAGTTTTGGTGATCATTGGTATATTTAGGGTCCAGGCTCACCCAGTGGCGGCTGGAGATGCGAGCGAGACGACAAGTAGCAGCGCGACTCTCCCTTTCTAGGCAATTGCTTGAGCTGCGGGTCGCACGGCAAAGAAATTACTCTGATTTGTCGCGGCTGGGACATCCGGCAAGAGAGTTCCAACGCGAGCCGCGTAAGCAACGTCGAGCTGCGTAGCCGGCGCGGAAACCGGGTAGCCCTGGGTTGTATCCGCACCGCAGGACGCTGGGTCCATGGGAGCGGCGCGAAGGAGAGGCGAGTATGACGACACCTGACGAACAGCTGTCGGTTGCTGGCACGGCTGAACCTGGCAGCCGGCATGACCCAGAGGCCGCTGAGGCCTACGCCGAGTCGGTGGGTATTGACCCCTCCTCCGATGAGATCAACGAGTACCTCGAGATCGCTGGCGCAGCACCCCTCGCCGACCAGTCGGACACGACTCCGCCAACGACGTAGGCGCGTGAGACCGGGCCCGCAGGCGGGGGCGCTTCCGCAGGGGGACGTCATCAGGTCACCGGCCGAGCGCACCCGGATCGGTTCTGGATCGGCGACCTCACCGAGCTGTGCCACTTGGTCGGCTCTGGCTTGTTGAATGTGGATCGGGCCGTTGGTTCTGCGATCCATAGCGCGCCGAGGATGGCGGTTGGTCGGCTCGGATGCTTCTTGCCGCCTTCCCTGGCTGGCTCAACCCCTAGCGTGGCGTTGGCCGTCGTCCGTGACGTGGCTCTACAGACGCATGAACCGACCTGAAGTCCGGGTGTCCGTCAAGGGATCACCCGACAGTTGCAGGAGCGTCGGCTCGCTGGCTGCAGCGTCGCTGAGGTGGAGGGCGCGGAGGGATTAGGCGAAACCGAATCGAGATAGGTTTACTGACGGTGAGATGGGGTAACTGAGTGCAGTCGCAGTCAGCGGTTGCCGGTGCGTCCGCCGGGACCGCCACGGGCAGATTTGGCGCTCTGGTGGAGTGCCGCCGGAGGCTGTAGAAGGGAGCTGAGAGCTGATGCGATTGGCCGTTATGTCGATTTCTGTGCGGTCAGGACCGTTGTTCGTGGGCTACTCCGAGTGCGGCGCTGTTCGTCGTCGCCACCGTGGGCACCTGCGCCGTGGTCGGGAAGAACCAGGGCCAAGCCGGTGATTCCGTCCGTGCCCGGGGAAGCCGGTCACCATCGACATTGACATCGAGACCATCAAGGAAGGGATATACCGATGACTACCTCGTCACGTGAGCTCACCAGCCCAGTCTCGGCCGGGACGGCGCAATCCGTTCAACGGGCAAAGACGCGATCGGGCAAGGCCTCCACGGAAATTCTTCGAGGGAGTGCCGATACTCGTGATCGACTCGCCGACGCGAGGGAAGCACTAGCACTCAAGGTAGATCTACCCGCCCGAGTCGAAGATGCCGTGCACGCCACCAAGGAAACCGTGCAGGCCAAGGTTACTGACGCAGACGGCGCGGCAACGGCCGGTGCCCGCCGCAATGGTCGTGCTGGGTTTGGTCGTGTTATTGGCGCTGCGACGTTTACTTCGCAAGAATGAGTGAAGCTGTGGTATAAGCCCGTGGTCTGTTAGTCGGTGTCGCGGGCGGGATTGCCGCAAGCGCGGCTTCTGCCCGTGTCTGGACACTCGTTACTGGGCAACAGGACACACGAAGGTCACCGATCATGACCGCAGTTGGCGGGAAATTCTGCTTGTCGCCGGAGTGCGAGGAGCCGTGTTCGGGGTCAAAGCCGCGATGGATCGGGGCGATCGGGGCGGAGTCACTGGGTTCTTCGAGATCACCAGAAGATGGTTGGGCAACTAAATCCACGAAGGACGCGAGGAGAAGGGACGGTTTCGCATGAGTGAGTCAACGGGTGCGGTGGTGGGTGTGTACGGGTCAATGAAGGACGCCGAGGCGGCGGTGCGCACCCTGCTGGAGCACGGGATGCCGGCCGAGCAGGTGTCGATCGTGGGACAGGACCTGCACAGTGAGACGGAGATCCATGGATTCGTCACTACCGGAGACGTGGCCAAAACGGGGGCGAAGAGCGGGGCGTGGGTGGGTGGCCTGTTCGGCGTGCTGACCGGGACTGCGTTGCTTTTCGTGCCCGGAGTGGGTCTGCTGGTGGTGCTGGGCCCGCTGGCCGCCGGAGCGGTCGCCGCTGCCGAGGGCGCCGCAGCCGGTGGCGGGCTGGGTGCGGTGCTGGGGCATTTCATTGCCAAAAAGCATGTACCCAAGTACAGCGAGCACCTGGCGGCGGGGAATTACCTCGTGCTGCGCCACCAGTCGCAGGCCTCCGACGCCGGGATCCTCCAGCAGGACACCACCCCCATCGAGGTTGAACACCACGAGGATCTGCTCACCACGCCCGGGACCGACGCACACTGACACCTGCGCGCTCTGACCGGCCCCGGCGCACCCGTCACGGTCGCCGGGGCCGAAGGGCGCCGGTCCACCGTCGGCCATCCCACACCCCAGACGAGGAGAGAGCCTTGAGCCGACGAGTTTTATGTCAGGCTGCGTTGCTCGCACTGGCCGGCTGCGCGCCACCCCAAGTGCCGACGTCCCTGCGGTGACCGCAACCTCCACACCGGCGCAGGTGTCCACGGCGGCACCAACTGTGCTGGCGTCCGAGTCGTGCCGGGCGCGCAGGTCAGGAGGTTGTCTGGTGCTAGGGACCTTCACCGGGTCTCAATTGGGGTCTCAGTTGGTCCTCTGAGCACTCGACCTCGCGGGACCTGCTAGACCTTCAGCACGAGCGGCTGGTGGGCATCGCGTTCGCCGGGCCCGCCTCCCTCGCTGCCTACGCCCTTGTCTCGCCGCAGGCGCTGGCTCGTTGGGCGGCAAGCACGCGACCCGGCGTCGGTGACTTGCGGTTGCGGGGCACGCAAGGTGGATTGGTTCCCGGTTAGGGGCTAGTTCGGTTTAGGTGATCTTGTCTTCTGGGCGGTAGGCGTTCGGTCGTGGAGGATCCGTTGGGTCTCCTTGGTCACCTCGTGCTCCGGACCGAGCAATTGCATAAAGGTTGCGAAGACGTCGGTGTGGTCGCGTCGCACGGGTTGCTCGTCATCGGGCAGTCCATGGTAGCCCCCCGCTCGGGGTTGCCGGCTTGCGCGGTGTACTGGACATGGTAGTAGCGGTGGGTGAGAGTGTGGCTGTGGTTGGCGCCCAGGGCGCGTTCCTGGTCGCGAGCGAGCTGGCGGCACATCTCAGAGCCTGTTGGTAAATGGTCACGCGGCTTGCTGATCTTGTCGTTTGGATGCTGACGCTACGGCACGAGGTCCGCTCCACCGGGCGGGAGGCGGTGCGTCGGCCGTCGTGCGGGCCAGTTGTCGGGTCATGATGGTGACGGTGGCCCACAGCACCATCGCTTCGTGGTGTTCGGGTCGTCGTTCGTAGTCGCGGACGAGGCGGCGGTAGCGCATCAGCCAGCCGAAGGTCCGTTCCACGACCCACCGGCGGGGCAGTACGACGAATCCGGTGGTGTCGTCGTTGCGTTTGACGATGGTGAGGGTGAGGGCCAGCACGGTGTGGGCCCAGCTCACCAGGCGTCCGGAGTATCCGCCGTCGGCCCACACCAGGGTGATCGTGGAGAACCGCTCGCGCGGCACGGCCAGCAGCCGATACGCCCCCTCACGATCCTGGACCGAGGCGGCGGTGACGATCACGGTCAGCACTAGGCCCAGAGTGTCCACGGCGAGGTGCCGCTTGCGACCGTTGATCTTCTTCCCGCCATCGAAACCCCTGCTCGTGGCCCCGACCGTGTCCGCCGCCTTCACCGACCGCGAGTCAATCGACCCGGCGGTGGACAGATCGGCGCGGCCGCAGGCCACCCGCAGCCGCCCACGAAGCCGATCGACCAGTCCTTGGGGCAGACCGCGCGCGTTCCAGTGTTCGAAAAAGGCATACACCGCCTGCCAGGGCGGGAAGTCCACTGGCAACGCCCGCCACTCGATGCCGTCGCGGGTCACATAGCGGATCGCGTCGAGCATGGCGCGCAGATCATGCTCCATCGGTCGCCCGCCCGGGCCACGGCGCAGCTCGGCCATCACGGCCTGGACCTCCGGACCCAGCAGCTCCCACTCCGCATCGGTCACATCTGAGGGATAACGCGGCACGCGGTGATGACACCCGCATCCCGACACGCGGCAACTGGCCTTCGTGGCCTCGACACGGTAAACAGACATCCACGGGCTTCTGGTAGATCGGGTAGGTGGTACTCCTCGACTACCAGGAGCCCCCTCTCATACCCGACACGACACGCCAACGTGATCAAATCGCTACCCACCGTCACCTCAGGCAAACCCACATCTGGCACACGACCACAAGGTGCAGCGCGGTCGAGCTCCCGATTGCCAAGATTCCGGTGCCGCACCGACACTGATGGGTTTCACCCAAGAGGACCAGTCTGTTCATCGTTACCTCTACGCCCAGTCCGACGTTAGCTCTCGGTGTCTCGGGACGGGCGGTGTTCCTCCCTTCGGGCGCTGGGGGTGTCGCTTGCTGCTACGGACCGCTGGCGCACGCCATGCACCGTGCGACCGCGTATGTCCATGCAATCAGGGGGGAAATGATGCTCAGTCACCGAGGGCAAGCCGGGGCCGCACTGGCAGTCGTGATCACGGCAGTGACGGTGGGTCTGGCGCCGTCGGGGGCGGCCGACACGGCGCCGCGGGGCCAGGTGAGCCGGGTTGCTGTGCTCACCGGCGCGCAGTCCATCAACGCGACTGAGGCGCGTTATGAGGTGAAGGGCACTGATCTGGGCATCATGTGGACCGACGAGCGGGGCCAGATCCTGGCCGCCTTCGGCGACACTTTCGGCGTCAGGTGGGCCGGTCCCGGCAGCGAGGTCGGTGACCCGGCCGCGATCGATTGGCGCTCGAACACGCTGGCCCACAGCAGCGACCGGAACCCGGCTGATGGCATGTTCTTCACTGACTTTGTCACCGACCGTCCCGGCCACGCCAAGGAGCTGGTGCCCTCGCTCAAGCGCGACGGTGTTGAGATGACCACGATCCCGACTGGTGGCGTCAACGTCGGCGGGCGCAACTACCTGGCATACATGTCGGTGCGCAAGTTCACCCAACCCGCGCAGTGGATCACGAACTACAGTGGCATCGCCTACTCCGACGACGGTGGGCAGAGCTGGGTGGATGTCCCCAGCGCGCGCCGGCTGAACGTCCCGGGCTTCGACGAGAAATTCCAGATGATCGCCTATGCCCGCCGCGACGGCTTTATCTATGCCTTCGGCACACCCAACGGCCGCTTCGGGGACGCGTATGTCGCCCGAGTGCCTGAACAGCGGCTGCTCGACACATCCGCCTATGAGTACTGGACCGGGAAAGCCTGGCAGCGAGGCTGCAGCGTGATCGCGGCCCCGATCGTGGCGGGGCCCGTCGGGGAGCTGTCAGTCCGCTACGACCCCACCCTCAACAGCTGGGAAATGATGACCATCACAACCTGGGAAACGACGAGCGCGGAGAAGGTGCACGGCGCGATCGTGCTCCGGCTGGCCCCGCAGCCAACCGGACCATGGGGCGCGCCGATCACGGTCGCGACATCCAGTGAGTACCCCGGCCTCTACGGCGGATTCCTGCACCCGGACTCCAAGGGATCCGACATTTACTTCACGATGACCCAATACGACCGCTACAACGTCTCGCTGATGCACGCCAAGCTGCCGCCCGACGCGGTAACCAGCGCCGGGGCTCGACGGTGACCCGACGCTGGGCCTGCTCTCGTTCCGGTCCGTCGCAGTTCGGGGCCGTTCAGACGGCGGTTTCAATCGGTCATGACGACACAGTGCTCCGCGATCAGCTCATTGAAGACCATCAAGCGACCCTCCGGATCTGCATGCGCAAACGGTTCTCCTGCATCCGCACGTGCAAGGCTCTTCGTGTGCGGTGTGGCGTTTGCTACCGCTAACGAAAACTCGAGGTTTGCCGCGAAGCTCACCCAGGCTAGCGATAGCTTGCACATATGCAGATGAATATACTTTTTAGTGGTTGTGAGTGCGCCCTATTCGGAAGGAGGCGGCCGTGGCTGATGGATGTGGATGTTGCTCCGGTTGTAGTGGCAGTGGTTGTGGCTGCTGTGACTCTTGTGGGTAACTAAAACTAACTCAGAGTCACTAGATTCCCCCTTGGAAAATCATCAGGCGAGCCGGGAAGTTCTCTTTGATATTTCCCGGTCATCGCCCGCCTGACCTGGGCTAACGAAGTATTCTTGGCTCTCCAGGTCATCAGCCATGTGGCTCGGCTTGGGATCGTTTAGGTCGGGCCGGCCGCCTCAACAGCGCTGTGTATGGCTGCGGCCACCGTTGAGGTGGTTCATCTCCGAGGCTGGCACCGGACTCACTACTTCCCTCCGACGGGTCTGGTCGTGCTTTACCCACGACTCGCCAGCGCGGCGGCGAGGCTGTGAGCTGCGCGCAGGCTGTCGGGGTGCTCCTGGCCCAGGATTCGGCGGCAGCGGGTGAAGGTGTCCTCGCCGAGCTGGCGAGCTGGCTCATACTGCCCCAACCCACACAGGGCGGCGACAAGGCCGGTTAGATCCGAAGGACCCGGAGGTTACTCGCAATCTCGATAGCAGCATGCCAGGGCATCCGGCTCACCGACCCTTCGCCTGATAGCCGTTTCCTTCGCCAGGTACGGCACCGCCGGCCACAAGGACAACCAGCACCACGTGCCCTGCGAGTGGGCTGGCTAGCGTGTTGGTGCTCCGATCAGCCGCTTGCAGGTCATCGCCGAGACAAAGAGGCCGAAGCGGCTCGTGTCAGGCCGCCAGCGCCCCGCAGCCGATGGATGCCTCCGGCGCGGCGTCCGTTGTACACGCGCAGGAAGAAACGGGCACGAGCCGCCGCTCGACGTCGACGCCTCGACGTAGTGGGCCTGTACCTAAATCCGCCCGACAAGGCCGTGGTGCTGTGCATGGACGAGAAGAGCCAGATCCAGACCCTGGATCGCACCCAGCCCTCGCTGGCGCTGAAAGCTGGGAACTGGTCTGGGTACCTGTCAGGGTGTGGTCGTTTGGTAGATGCTGTTGAGCCAAATGTTGAGTAGCACGTCAACGACGTTGGATTCGGCGACGGCGGGTCCGTCGGCAGAGAAGGTTGCATACAGCACCCGCTCGTTCATCAAGTTGAGCGCGATCGCTAGGTCTCGGGCGGGCAGCCCGGCTGGTGCGGCGCCCCGTGCACGCTCAGCCTCAATGGCGGTGGCGGTGCGGCCCACCCATCCTTCCATCACAGTGGCCCACAACTGGCGTATCTCGGCATTGGTGCTCCGTATCTGTGCGCAGGCGAGGGTGACCGCTCGATGCGACCGGAAGGCTTCGTAGAAGGCGTTGATGGCTTCCCGCCACCGCGCCCTCGGGTCGTCGGCGAGGTGATCGAGCACGTCACCGGCGGCTGTTTGTCCCTGGTTGACGACGCGGTCGAGCAACTCAAGCAAGACGGTGTCCTTCGAGGCGAAGTAGAAGTAGAAGGTGGGCCGGGAGATGCCCGCCCCACGGGCGAGGTCGTCGATGGAGATCTCGCTGAGCATCCGATCCTCCAGTAGCCGCTCTGCCGTGGAGAGGATCGCCGTCTGCCGGTCGTCGCCAGATGGCCGGGGCGTGCGCCGGCCCCTGGATGTCCGGGTGTGCTCGACGGTGCGGGGTGAACCCATGTGCAGTACCTTACACACCGTCGATTCACTCAACATATTGTTGACGAAACCGACGCGATGTCGATACGCTCGGATGCGACGACGCTGTCACGTTGGCGGCGGGACGGCTCGAGATCGGCTTGTGCGGTAGCGGGCGGTTCACTACGTGGGATGGGGGTGACAGAGATGCGGCTCGACCACGTCGATGTGCTCATCGTTGGTGCTGGCCTGTCCGGGATCGGCGCCGCCTGCCACCTGCGGCGGCGGTGTCCGGGTACGACGTTCGCGATCCTGGAGGGCCGAGGGAGGATCGGGGGCACCTGGGATTTGTTCCGCTATCCCGGTGTCCGCTCGGACTCGGACATGTTCACCCTCAGCTACTCGTTTCGCCCGTGGACTGATCCGAGGGCCATCGCTGACGCGGGCTCGATCTGCCGGTATATCCGGGAGACCGCGCGCGAGCACGGCGTGGAGGAGCACATCCGCTTCCAGCACCGGGTCATCCGGGCCGAGTGGTCGAGCGAGGACGCCCGGTGGACCGTCCATGCACAGCGGACTGGCACCGGCGAGTCGGTGGTGCTGACCTGCGGCTTCCTGTTCGCCTGCGCCGGCTACTACCGCTACGACGAGGGCTACACCCCGCGGTTTGCGGGCACGGACCGCTTCGCCGGGCAGATCGTGCACCCGCAGCAGTGGCCCGAGGACCTGGACTACGCTGGTAAGCGGGTAGTCGTCATCGGCAGCGGCGCGACTGCGGTGACCGTCGTCCCGGCGATGGCCGAGCAGGCCGCGCACGTGACGATGCTGCAGCGCTCACCCAGCTACGTGCTGTCGATGCCGGCACAGGATGTTGTCGTCGACTCCCTGCGCCGCAGGCTGCCAGCGACAGTGGCGTACCCCCTCGCCCGGTGGAAGAACGCCCTGCTCGCCACGCTCGTCTTCCAGCTCAGCCGCCGCGCCCCTGGCGTGGTGAAGGCCCTGCTCCGCAAAGGCGCTACCGCACAGCTGCCCCAGGGTTACGACGTCGACACGCACTTCACTCCGCAGTACAACCCCTGGGATCAGCGGCTGTGCCTAGTGCCGGATGGGGATCTGTTCACCGCGATCAGCAGCGGCCGCGCGTCGGTCGTGACCGACCACATCGAGACGTTCACCGAGCACGGGATCCGGCTGGCTTCCGGGGTGGAGCTGCCGGCCGATGTCGTGGTCACCGCCACCGGCCTGAACCTGCTGGCGATTGGTGGCATGACGGTGAGCGTCGACGGCGCCGACGTCGACGTCGGTCGCACCGTGGCCTACAAGGGCATGATGCTCTCCGGCGTGCCGAACTTCGCCCTGACTCTCGGCTACACCAACGCATCGTGGACGTTGAAGAGTGATCTGGTCGGCGAGTACGTTTGCCGGCTGCTCAACCACATGGACCAGCGTGGCTATCAGATATGCACGCCAGTGGCGCCGGACACGCTGCAGCGGGAGCCGATCATCAACCTGCAGTCGGGCTACGTGCTGCGCAGTGTGGCTGTACTGCCGAAGCAAGGATCAGCCACCCCATGGCGACTGCACCAGAACTATCTGCGGGACGTGCTGATGATGCGGCACGGCTCGCTCGAGGACGAGGGGATGCGCTTCACCCGTGCGCCGGCAAAGGTACGCGCCGGCGCTGTCACCAAAGCTAGTCGAGGGTGAACGGGTCGTAGGTGATCCGGTCTAGCGGGGTGCCGGCGACCAGCATTCGGGACACGGTGGCCCGGATCATCGCCGGGGAGCCGCAGACCAGCACGTCCCGGTCCGGCCAGGCGCCGAAGCGGGTGACCACATCGGCGAGTGTGCCGTGTTCCATCCCCGCCATCCTCGGGTACGACTCGACCACCGGGATTACCGTCAGCCACGGATTCGTGGCGGTCATAGCGGTGAGCGTGTCCAGGTCGTGGAGGTCGGCGCGGGTCCGCCCGCCGAGGAACATCGTCACCTCCGGGTTGTCGCCCCAGCGGGTGAGCTCCTCGAGGATGGCGCGCATGGGGGCCGTTCCGGTGCCGCCGGCGATCATCACGACGTCCCGGCCGGACTGCCGGTCCACCGTCATGAGGCCCATCGGCGAACCGATCCGCCAGGTGTCGCCGACCTGGCTGTAACCGACGATCGCCCGGCTGACCGAGCCCCCCGATACAGCGCGAATGTGAAACTCGATGGACCCGTCCGGGCGCGGGGTGTTCGCGGGAGACAGGTAGCGCCATAACCGTGGCCGCTGCGGTATCTCCACGCTGACGTACTGTCCGGCCCGATACGGCACCGGCCGGTCGGGGGTGACGCGAACCACCGCCAGGTCCCAGGTCAGCCGTTGGTGATCGACGACCTGTGCGGTCCACCACGCGGGGCCAGGGTCTGCCTCGGCCGCTTCCTGCATCGTCTTGGCGATCAGGCCGTAGGCGTCCCGCCAGGCCTGCTCCACTTGCGAGGTCCAGAGCGGACCCGCGTACTGCTTCAGCGCGGTCACCAGCGCGGTCCCCATCGCGTCATAGTGCTTCGCCAGCACCCCGAACTTGCGGTGGTCGCGGCCCAGCTGGCGTAGGAAGGGCACCAGCTCGTCGGGTCGGTCGACGTTGTGCACGATGTGCAGCAGAGCCCGAAAGAAGCGGCTGCGCTGCACCTGCATGTTCACCGGGAACAGCTCGCGGGTGGCCGGAGCGATCACGAACAGCATCGCGTAGAAGAATTGGGTGACGTCCTCGGCGCGCGGCTGGATCTGCGCGTAGCTCTCCCGGATCAGTCGGGCCATGATCGCGGCCGCACCCGTGCGGTACGGCTCGCGGTCGGGTGGGGGAGCGGGGCTCCGCACGGCGTCGGCTGGCATGGTCCGGGAGCGTCTTCTCCTGGGTGGATGGCAAGCAGGTGAGCCCGTCGCGGGTGCTGCGAAATCGTATGGTACTGCTCTGCACACTGCAGAAGTACGTGAGATGCCAGTGCGGAGGGAACGCGTCGCGCATGGATTCCTTCAACCCCACGACCAAGACGCAGGCCGCGATCTCCTCGGCCGGGCAGGCCGCGGCGCTGGCCGGCAACCCCGATGTGACGGCGGCGCACCTGCTCGGGGCGCTGCTGGCGCAAGCTGAGGGCATCGCCGCGCCGCTGCTGGCGGCGGTGGGCGCGGACGCCACCGCGATACGCAATGAGCTGGACACCATCATCGCCCGGCTGCCCTCGGCCACCGGCTCCACAGTGGTCGCGCCGCAGCTCGACCGGCAAGCGGTCAAGGCGCTCGGTGATGCCCAGAACCTGGCGACCGAGATGGGCGACTCGTACGTGTCCACCGAACACCTGCTCGTTGGCCTCGCGGCCGGGGACGGCGCGGTCGCGCAGCTGCTGCGCCGGCACGGTGCCACCCCCGACGCGCTGCGGGAGGCGTTTGCCGCCGTCCGAGGCTCCGCCCGGGTGTCCAGCCCGGACCCGGAGAACACCTATCAGGCGCTGGCCAAGTACGGCCTTGACCTCACCGAGCGGGCCCGCTCCGGCGAGCTGGACCCGGTGATCGGCCGTGATGCGGAGATCCGCCGGGTGGTGCAGGTGCTGTCCCGGCGCACCAAGAACAACCCGGTGCTGATCGGCGAGCCCGGCGTCGGCAAGACCGCTATCGTCGAGGGCCTCGCGCAGCGCATCGTCGCCGGTGACGTGCCGGAGTCGCTGCGCGACAAGCGGGTCGTCGCTCTGGACCTCGGCTCGATGGTGGCCGGCGCGAAGTACCGCGGTGAGTTCGAGGAGCGGCTCAAGGCGGTCCTCAAGGAGATCACCGACTCGGCCGGCCAGGTCATCACGTTCATCGACGAGCTGCACACCGTGGTGGGCGCAGGCGGCGGCGAAGGCGCGATGGACGCCGGCAACATGATCAAACCGATGCTCGCCCGCGGCGAGCTCCGGATGGTCGGCGCGACCACCTTGGATGAGTACCGCAAGCACATCGAGCGCGACGCCGCGCTGGAACGGCGTTTCCAGCAGGTGCTCGTCGGTGAGCCCTCGGTTGCGGACACCATCGGCATCCTGCGGGGCCTCAAGGAGCGCTACGAGGTGCACCACGGCGTGCGGATCACCGACGCCGCGCTGGTCGCCGCCGCGACCCTGTCCGACCGCTACATCACCGCGCGGTTCCTGCCGGACAAGGCGATCGACCTGGTCGACGAGGCGGCCTCGCGGCTACGCATGGAGATCGACTCTAGGCCGGTGGAGATCGACGAGGTGGAGCGCGCGGTGCGCCGCCTGGAGATCGAGGAGATGGCGCTGGCCAAGGAGTCCGACCCGGCCTCGGCGGCGCGCCTCGCGGCGTTGCGGGCCGAGCTGGCCGACCGCCGGGAGCACCTCGCCGAGCTGAGCACCCGCTGGCAGAATGAGAAAACCGCCATCGAGGCCACCCGGGAGCTCAAGGAGCAGCTCGAGCAGCTACGAGGCGAGTCCGAGCGCGCTGAGCGCGACGCTGACCTGGGCCGGGCCGCTGAGCTGCGCTACGGCAAGATCCCCGCGCTGGAACGCCAGCTCGCCGAGGCGACCGCGTCGGCTCGTGCCCCCCAGGTGATGCTCAAGGAGGAGGTCGGCCCCGACGATGTCGCGGATGTGGTCTCCGCCTGGACCGGGATCCCAGCGGGTCGGCTGCTGGAGGGCGAGACGGCCAAGCTGCTGCGGATGGAGAGCGCGCTGAGCCGTCGCGTGGTCGGCCAAGCTGACGCCGTCGCTGTGGTGTCGGCCGCGGTCCGCCGGGCCCGCGCCGGGGTCGCCGACCCGGACCGCCCGACCGGGTCGTTCCTGTTCCTCGGGCCCACCGGTGTCGGCAAGACCGAGCTGGCCAAGGCACTCGCGGAGTTCCTGTTCGACGACGAGCGCGCCACGGTGCGCATCGACATGAGCGAATACAGCGAGAAACACAGCGTAGCTCGCCTCGTCGGTGCCCCGCCCGGGTACGTCGGCTACGACCAGGGTGGGCAGCTCACCGAGGCCATCCGCCGCAGGCCCTACAGCGTGTTGTTGCTCGATGAGGTGGAAAAGGCCCACTCCGACGTCTTCGACGTGCTGTTGCAGGTCCTCGATGACGGGCGGTTGACCGACGGGCAGGGCCGCACGGTGGACTTCCGCAACACCATCCTGGTGCTCACCTCCAACCTGGGCTCGGCGGCACTGGCTGATCCCACCCTCAACGAGCGCCAGAGCACCGACGCGGTGCTCGGGATCGTGCGCCGGCACTTCAAGCCCGAGTTCCTCAACCGGCTGGACGACCTGGTGGTGTTCCACTCGCTGTCCACCGAGGAGCTGACGTCCATCGTGGACATCCAGATCGGGCAGCTGGCGCGCAGGCTGGCCGCCCGGCGGCTGGAACTGCACGTCACCGACGCGGCGAAGGAGTGGCTGGCGCTGGGCGGGTTCGACCCGCTCTACGGGGCGCGCCCGTTGCGCCGGCTGGTGCAGACGGCGATCGGCGACCAGCTCGCCCGCGCGCTGCTGGCCGGCGAGATCTCCGACGGCGACACCGTCGTGGTCGACCTGGATGACAGCGCCGCCGGCGGCACCGGAGCCCTCACCGTCACCCACGCTTGATCCCGTGGTTGGGCTTGTTGACCGACGAGAGTATGCATGAACTACTGCCAGGCCACGCGCTGAGCGCGCGGTCGTGGCGGAGGCCAGGGGTAATAGTCTGGTACAGCCCGGCTAGCAGGGATCGGTGCAGGTCACGCGGCTACCACCCACCCGCGACGGCAACCGACTGCACCCAACATGTCATTCGCTACGCCTGTCCCGACGAGATCGATCGCATGGCACCGGCGGTCAAGCTGTGCCTGGAAGACCGCTGGGCGAACTGGAGCCGCAAGTCGTCCGGAACAGGCTCGTTCAAGCACGTGTCGGTCTACCGGCTCGCCGACGAGAGCAACTGATCCACCCGCTTGGCTGTCGCCGAGTCGTAATACTGTCGTAATACTAAGGACACGACCTCGCGCGCCAGGCGCCGTGCCACCTGAGCAGACGTAGCTCGCCGCCGCGCATCGTGGCCACCAGCCGGTCGGTCTCGTCCGGAGGCAGGTCGGTCGCCAACTGCAAGTACTGCTCCAATAACTGCATAACTGCTCCGGCACATCTAACAGCTTCTGATACATGATCGCTGGCGTATCCTCTCAAGCCACGTAGTTGCCGAAGGGCAGGCTGTGCGGCGGAGCATCAAGGTCGGGACAGGCCTACGGCTAGACTCGTCGGGCTCCATTACCTTTCCTCGGCGAAGAGCAGGACATATGGCCTACCACGTCCCCCCGGTCCCGCCAGGCGTTGCCGACGACCCGGAGACGCAGGCCGCCTATCTGCTGGAAGACGGGTTCAGCGCCGCGCCGGAGGATGCGCTGGTGGACAAGCTGCGTCGGGGAGAGCCGCTGCGGGTCAAGTTCGGTGTCGACCCCACTGCTCCTGCGGTCACCTGGGGCTGGTCGGTGCCGCTGAGGAGGCTGCGGCGGTTCCAGGAGCTGGGCCACACGGCTGTGCTGGTGATCGGCGATTTCACCGCGCAGGTGGGTGATCCCACGGGGCGGTCGGCGACCAGGGTGCGGCTGTCCACTGAGCAGGTCGACGCCTATGTCGAGTCTTCTATGGCCAGTTTGTTGGAGATCCTGTCACCGAACAACCTCGAGGTCCGGCGGAACTCCGAATGGCTCAGCTCGCTGGGTATGAGTGGTGTGCTGGAGTTGACGGCGCAGGCGACAGTCGCGCAATTGCTGGAGCGCGATGACTTCAGCAAGCGGTTTGGCGCGAACCAGCCTATCTCGCTGATTGAGTTTATGTATCCGCTGTTGCAGGGGCAGGACTCAGTGGCGGTCAAGGCTGATGTGGAGCTGGGTGGCACGGACCAGTACTTCAACTGCATGCTGGCCCGGACCCTGCAACAGCGTGCGGGGCAGCAACCCCAGGCGCTCGTCTGCGCCCCGTTGCTGGTTGGCCTGGACGGCAAGAAGAAGATGAGCCAGAGTATTGGCAACTACATTGGTGTCGCGGAGGATCCCCAGGAGATTTTTGGCAAGGTGATGTCGCTTCCCGATGAGGCCATGCCGGGGTATGTGCGTCTCGCCTTGGACTTGCGGCCCGGCGACAAGGACGCCATGCTCGCTGAGTCCAGCGGCGTGGTGCTCAAGCGGCGTCTTGCCCGCGAGATGATCGCCATGTTCCATAGCGCTGAAGCCGCGGCTGACGCCGAAGCGGAGTTCGATCGGGTTTTTGTCCGCAGGGACGTGCCCTCAGAGATGGAGCACCACACGACCTCGGAGAGCAACGTTGCGCGCATTCTGGTCGATCTCGGTTTCGCGTCATCGTTGAGTGACGCTCGGCGCGGGATCAAGGGTGGCGGTGTCCGGGTCGACGGTGCGGCCGTCGCTGAGGAGCACGCCACCCTCGGTGCGGGCACCTGGGTCTTGCAGCTCGGGCGGCGCCGCTTCGCCCGGGTGACGGTGACGCCCACACCGTAACAAGCCGGTCAGGGAGTGAGGGTGGTCAGGAAGGCTTGCCAGGCGGGGGTGGGCAGCGTCAGGGCGGGGCCCTCGGGGTGCTTGGAGTCGCGCACCAGTACCCGGTCGGCCGCGGGCGCGACCTGGACGCAGTCACCATTTCCGCAGCTGTAGCTGCTGGTGCGCCAGCCGACCTGGACGCAGTCACCGTTACCGCAGCTGTAGCTGCTGGTGCGCCAGCCGACCTGGACGCAGTTACCGTGTCCGTAGCTGTAGCTGCTCGTGTGCCAGACGATGCCGTCCGGCTCAGGCGCGGTCATCATGGTCCTCTCCATCCGCGTAGAGCCCGGTTGCCACGGCGGCAATCAGCTCCCGTGATTGTCCATCGCTCAATGCGGTGCCCGCCAGCGCCCCCAGAATGTTCCGGTAGGCCTGAGTCTCCTCCGGCCGCTCCAAGAACAGGCTGGCGGTCTCGCTCTCCAGGTAGGCCACCGGCTTGAACTTGGTGAACTCCATCAGCCGGAACGCCCCGGTCATCGCCGCGTGCGCGCCAAGCGCGACGGGCACCACCCGCAGGGTCAGGTAGGAGCGCGTCGACATCCGCCGCAGGTGGCGCAGCTGCTCAGCCATCACCGCGGGCCCGCCCACCGGCAATCGCAGCACAGACTCGTGCAGGTAGAAGGTGAACCGCGCCGGGCGCTCCCGGCTGAACAGGATTTGCCGGGCCAGCCGGGCGGCCACCCGATCGTCGACCTCCTCGGCTGGCACGGTGATGTTACGGCTGATCACCGCCCGGGCGTACTCCCCGGTTTGCAGCAGGCCAGGCACGCCGACCACTTCAAATTCGCTGATCGCCACCGCCCTGTTCTCGTAGTCGATCAACGTTCTGAGCTGCTTGGGCAGCCGGGCGCCGTGCTGCTGCAGCCAACCCGGGGTGTCCTGCTCCCGGCACAGCGCCAGCAACCGATCCCGCTCCAGGCCGCTGACCCGGCACACCCCGAGGAACGCGGCGACGTCCAGCTCGTTGGCCCCGCGTTTGCCGGACAGCAACAGTGACACGAGACTCGGTGACACATTGAGCAGCTTGGCGGCCTCTTTGCCGTTCAAGCCGGCCTCGTCCATGGCCTGGCGCAGGCCATCACCCAACTCTCGGCTGCGCATCGTCGGTTCGCGATGTGGCATGGTCACACCTCCCGGTGTGTGATCATAGATCACCGCCTGCTGAACTTTGACTAGCCCAGTACGATTTATCAGTGGTCAATACATTGCATGAACATTTGTAAAACGGTTTTCTGATCACTGTGCGGGGCGCTGGGCCTCGCCCGACCCCGGGGAGGCATCCGGTGACCACACCCTCACCACTAGTGGCCGACGCGCTTGGCCTGTTGGGCGACGACCTCTACGTCCATCTGGACGAGGCGGAGTGTCTGGCGACCCAGGTCGCCGAGTGGTCCGCCGAGGACAGGGAGCGGGCCCGCGAGCTGATCGGCGACCTAGTGGTCGTCCTGCGTGGGTTGCTGGTCGAGCACAAGCGCCAGCAGCCCAGTGGCGCCTGCCGGACCTGCGCGGTGGCGTGGCCCTGCCCGGTGGTGACCACCATCCACGCCGTCGTGAAAGACCCGCGACGCCAGTTCTTCGCGCTCGTCGAGCGGGCCCGCGAGTGACAGGTGACCGCTAGCGGCGTGTGCGCACCGAAACCAGTGTGCCGCGGTACTACGCTCGGTGCGGTGTCTATAGTTAACGTCGGTTCACCCTGGGTGTGGTTCGAGATCGCTGGGCTGGCCGCTACCGCGGGCAGTGTGCTGCTGGCCATCGACCGCGGCCAGGACAGCGAGCAGCACCGGGAACGGCGGCGCTGGGCGGCGCTGCGCGGGTGGCGCTTCGTGGCGTCGGACCCGGAGCTGGCCGGGCGCTGGCGCCACGGTGTGCTCGCGGGGGATTGCGCGGGGCTGGCCAAGGACATCGTGATCGGCAGCCTGTTCACCCCGATGGGCCGGCGCGCGGTGCACATCTTCGACCACGAGCAGGGCGGCCAGCTCTCCTGCGTGGTGGTCGCCGTGCAGCGCCGGGTGCCCGCCGCTGACCTGGTCGCCGAGCTGTGGCTGCCAGGCCAGCCGCTACCTCGGGAACCCAAGCTGGCCATGCTGGGTTCGGTAGGCGAGCGGGTCGCCCTGGTCACCGATCCGGACCGGGCCGCTGAGCTGGTGTCGCCCGAGTTCGCCTTCGCGGTGAACGCCCTGGGCGGCGACATTCCGGTGACCTGGCTGGAGCAGGACTGGGTGCTAGCCGCGGCACCGTGCACGGTCACGCCCACCCGGTTGGAGCGCCTGCTGCGCGCCCTGGACGAGATCGCTGACCTGCTTGACGTCGCCGGCCTCGACAAGACAGGCGAGCCCAGCTATTTCGTGGACTCTGTCGACCGGACCACCAGCTAGCCTGGGGAGCTATGCCGACCGCGCTGATTACCGGTCCCACTGCGGGGATCGGGGCCGCCTTCGCCCGCAGGCTCGCCGCCGAGGGTTACGACCTGGTGCTCGTCGCCAGGGACCGAGAACGATTGGCTCAGCACTGCGCCGAGCTGTCGCAGCGCTACGGGGTCAGCGTTGAGACGTTCCCCGTCGATCTGGCCAACGCCACTGAGCGCCAGCTCCTCGAGCAGCGACTGAGCACCGGAGATCCGGTGGATCTCTTGGTGAACAACGCGGGTTTCGGCACCGCCGCCAAGTTCGTCGACGCTGACATCGCGGATCTCCAGGCGCAGCTGGACGTCAACGTGACCAGCGTGCTGCGGCTGACCCATGCCGCGTTACCGGGCATGGTGCGCGCCGGGCGCGGCGCGGTGATCAACGTGTCCAGCGTGGCGAGCTTCGTGCCCAGCCGCAGCGCCACCTACAGCGCGAGCAAGGCGTACGTGACGATGCTCTCCGAAGGGCTCGCGCTGGCGCTGGCCGACACCGGGGTGCGGGTGCTCGCGCTGTGCCCGGGTTTCGTCCGCACCGAGTTTCATGCCCGTGCCGGGCTCGACCGGGCAGCAGTCCCTTCGGCGCTGTGGCTGGACGCCGACGCCGTCGTCCGCGACTGCCTGGCCGACCTGCGGCGCGGGCGCACCATCTCGGTGCCGGACCGGCGGTACCGGGCGCTGGTGGGGCTGGTGGACGTGCTGCCGCGCGATCTCGTCCGGCGCCTCGCCGGGCGCCTCGAGCGAGGCCGCCGGTGACCGGCTCCCGATGCTGACCAGCCCGTCCCGGGCTCGGCTAGCGGCACTGGTGCGTCAGCTGGCGCTGGTGCACGGCCACGTCACGCTGTCGTCCGGGGTACTGGCCGACTACTACATCGACCTGCGCCGGGTCACGCTGCACCACGAGGCCGCGCCGTTGATCGGGCGGCTGGTCCGCGAGCTGACCAGCGACTGGTCCTACCAGGCGGTGGGCGGCTTGACGCTGGGCGCCGACCCGGTCGCCGCCGCCGTGCTGCACGCGCCCGGCCCCGCGGTGGACGCCTTTGTGGTGCGCAAGTTGACCAAGCAGCACGGGATGCAGCGGCGCATCGAGGGCCCGGACGTCGCCGGCCGCTCAGTGCTCGCCGTCGAGGACACCTCCACCACTGGCGCCTCGGTGCTCACCGCCGTGGCGGAGCTGCGCGCGGCGGGCGCGGACGTCGTCGGCGTGGCCACCGTGGTGGACCGGGACACCGGCGCCCGCGAGGCCATCGAAGCGGCCGGGCTGCCCTACCGCGCAGTGCTGAGCATGGGTGAGCTCTTGTGAGTGACGAATGCGGAGTTCTGCACGATAATCCAGGTGTTACGTGGTCGTCATCGACAGTCAGGGTTCGGGAGGAGTGATGCCTGGTGCCGCAGCGGTCGCCCATGCGGCACCAAACGATCGTTGTGGTCGACGTCGCACGCTTCACCGACCCGGCCAGGACTATGATTCACCAGCACGCCGTGCGCGAAGGCCTGGGTAGAGCGCTGCACGGCGCTTTTGCCGAAGCCGGAGTTGACCTGGGTACTTGTACGGTGAAGGACCTTGGCGATGGAAAGATGATTTTGGTGCCGCCGGGGGTGGACAACCGTAAGCTGGCCGATCAGCTACCAGGCAGATTGGTTGCGTGGCTGCACCGGCACAATGCGGTTCACGCCGCCGAAGCGGTGATACAACTTCGAGTCGCGTTGCACGCGGGCGAAGTATACCAGGACGGGAACGGCGCGGCGAGCCCGGCGGTCAACCTCGCTTTTCGCATCCTGGAGGCACCGGCAGCGAAATCAGCATTGAGGGCATCGACTGGTGTGCTCGCGCTGATCGCCTCCGATTACTTCTACCGCGATGTGATCGTCCACGACCCGGCGGCTGCCTCAGGCTCGTACCGGCAGATCCCGGTTGTGGTCAAGGAGACCTCGACCGTGGCGTGGCTATGTCTGCCTGACCGCGCAGCGGCGGCGAACGGGGCGTTGCCAGAACAGGGCAACGAGTCGCGGGTGCTCGACCTGCTGACTGAGGAGGAGCTGCAGCACTTGCGCGAATGGCTGGTCCAGATCACCATCCCGGAACTCCGGACGCTGGAGCGTCGAGCCGCCGGCCCTGGCGTGCCCCCCGCCGGGAGTGTTGCCAATGCCGGGGAAGCATTCTCCCACCTGGCGGAGTTCAACGCCGGGGCCGACGGGTTACCGCCAGCACTGGTGTTTGTCGAGCTCCTGGCGCGTCAGGTCGGTGGCGAGGTGGGGGCCCAGCTGACGGAATGGAACGATGCTCAGGCGCGTCGCTTTCGGCTCGAACCGCAGCTGCTGGAGCGGCGGGCGGCAGGTGCGCCGCAGGTTCCGGTCGACTCCCGGCTGCACCTGGTGATCGTCGTGGATCCCGATGCGATCGACCCCAACCGTTACCTGCTCTCTCACTGGCGGCAGGACGATCCTGCGGAATGGCCGCCCGCGCCCGGCGAGACTCGTCTGGTCACGCTCGAGGAACTTGAGCGTCGGGTCGATGACCTGGTGGTGAGCGCGGAGCGGGCGTGGTCCGGGCACGCGGCGGCGGTGGCGTTGGAGTTCGTGCTGCCGCGAAAGTTGCTGAACCTGCCGGTGCATCTCTGGCACAAGGAGCACGATTCGGGAGATCCGTATCCGTTGTCCCTGGACTACCCCATCGTGGTGCGCTCGCTGGAACGGATGCGGTCATCGCAGCGCCACCGAGTGTGGCGTCAGCGCTGGCAGACCTTGATGAACGATCCCTCGGCGGCCCGAGTTCACTTCGGGCAGCCGACGGACACGGGAGAACGCCATCGTCTTGACGCCCGCCTGCGCGATCCGCAGTGGGTGCTGATGGTGCTCACCGCGCCGCCGCCATACCAGCCGCAACCGGGCATGGATGAGCTGGCCGCAGCATTGCGCTCAGGGTTACCAGCGCTGGTATGGCACCCTGGGGCGTCGGCGGAGGATCTTCGGGAGATCGTCACCTGGCTCGTCGATGATGACGGTTTGGGTGATTTACCTGGGCGGGCGCAGGCCTCGCGGCACGCTGTTTTCTCAGAATCAGCAGTACCGTTCGATGTAAATATCGCGCGCGATCTGGTGGTGTTGTGGGACAATCCGCATCGTTTGGTGGTTCTCGATCAACCGCCAGATCAGCCACCGTCACGAGGAGACATCGCGGATGAGCGTGAACAAGCCTCCTGACGACGTGTCGCCGGGTCAGCGTGCACCTCGCTTCGGTACGCCCAACTGGTGGGTTTACCGTGGCACCGGTCGTCCACCGCATGGCATGTCGCCGACCGACCTCCTCCCGCCAGCTCCACCGTGGCGCACCTTTCCTGGTGGCCCACTACCTGAGCACGATGTGCCTCCCACGGACGATGATGAGGAGAAACGCCGACTTGGCTCGGGGTCTCACCTGTCCGAGCGTGACGTGGACCCGCATGAAGTGGACATGGTCAACGCCGCGCTGTACCTGCGCCGCCCGTTGCTGGTCACCGGACGTCCCGGCACCGGTAAGACGATCCTGGCGTTTCGGATCGCCCGGGAATTGCGACTGGGCCGGGTGCTGCGGTGGCCGATCACCAGCCACACCACGCTGAAATTGGGTCAGTACGGTTACGACGCCATCGGGCGCGCCGTGGCCGCTGGAACAGGGCAGGCCGTGGCCAGGTGGGGCCGGGAGGTGGGCAGCCGGGCGGTGGACTCAACCGCGGTTGCCGATCCGGTGGTTGCCGATCCGGTGGATCAGGAGCCGCCGATCGGTGAGTTCGTGCGGCTCGGCCCGTTGGGGACGGCGTTCCTGCCCCGCAAGCTGCCTCGCGTGCTGCTCATCGACGAGCTGGACAAGAGCGAGGCGGATTTGCCCAACGATCTGTTGAGCATCTTCGAAGACGGCGAGTTCACCATCCCGGAGCTGGAGCGGATGCGCAGCCGCTCACCTGCGGTGGACGTGTTCACCGACGATCCGGAGGCAACGGCCACCATCGTCGGTGGCCGAGTGCAGTGCCACGCGTTCCCGATGATCGTGATCACCAGCAACGGGGAACGGGACTTCCCGCCGGCCTTCCTGCGTCGGTGTCTCCAGCTGGAGACCCGCTCACCCAATGCCGACCAGCTCGCCGCGATGGTGGCCTCCCACATGGTGGACGCGGATGGTGAGTACCGGCTGCGGCTGGTCCAGGAGTTCGTGGACCGAAGTGCCGCGAGTGGCGGATTGCCTGCCGACAAGCTGTTGGATGCGGTGTATCTGGCGACCTCGGGTGCGTATCGCGAAAACGACGCGTCGTTCTCGCGACTGGTGGATGCGTTGTGGCGCCAATTGACGTCTTCGGGGCCGTGACGTGGGCCCACCGGCTGGTGTTCCGTCATCAGATCCCGTCCATCCGGCGAGATCTGATGACCTTACCTGGTCTGAGGTGGCGGACGCTGTCTGGCTGACGTCGGTCACCCAGGACGCTTGGCGCAGGCACCCCGCGCCGCAACCGCCCGTTAGGGCAGAGACCCCTGACTCCGGCATCCTTCCGGAAAATGGACCCGACGACCGCGTCGAGCAGGGTGACCTCCCCATTGACCCATCCCCGGAGCCTGAGCCATCCGTCCGAGGTTGGCAGGAAAACTGGCTTGCCACTCTCGATAAAGGTGATCGCCGTGACGAGGAGGTGTCACGTCTCGCAACCGACCTAGGTGGTGTCACGCTGTCCGCTGCGCGACATCTTCCCGGCGCAACGGACATCGTTCGTGCTCTTCGCCCGCTCAAACGAAAGGTTCCGTCCTGGCATGAGGATGAGGTCATCCTCGACGAGGACGCCACTGCGGAACGCGCTGTTCAAGACGGGCTGTGGGTGCCGGTGACCAAGCCGGACACGCAGCGTTGGCTCGACCTGACCCTTGTGGTGGACACCAGCCCGTCGATGGCATTGTGGCGGTCAACGGTGACCGCGTTCATCTCGCTGGCAGAACGGCTCGGCACGTTTCGCTCGATCCAGCTCCGATTGCTGGACACCCACCAGCCGCCAGCGGGATCGCCCGCCACGCCAGTGTTGCGCGGTGGCCCAGTGTTGCGTGGGGGAACTCTGGCAACGCCAGCCCGCAGTCCCGCCGAGCTGCTGGACCCCTCCGGTCGGCGGATCCTCCTGGTGGTGACCGACGGCGTCGGCCAGTGCTGGCGACAGGATCTGGTGTCCCCCTTGCTCGCCCAATGGGGTGCGGCGATGCCAGTGGCCGTGGTCCATCTGCTGCCGCAGCGGCTCTGGGCCAGTGGTGGGCTGGCCATCCATCGTGCCCTGCTCACCGTGCCCGGCCCGCTGCGACCCAATCGGCGATGGGGGCTGGAGTTGTCGGACGCCTGGCTGGAGCCCGACCCCGCCGTGGCGACGCCGGCTGGCGTCGTGCCGGTGCCGGTCCTGGAGTTGGAGGCGCGCTGGCTGGGCTGGTGGGCTCGGTTGATCACCGGAGGTCACCGGGAGCCGGCCCAGGCCACCGTGTTGCTAGCTGGTGACCACTCTCGGGAGCCGGCCGCACCCCAGGGCGGGGCACGCGAGCCTGACGGCGCAACCGGCGGCGAGCTACCGGCCCATGAGCAGGTGCGGAACTTCCTCAGGGTGGCCTCACCTGCGGCCTTCCGGCTCGCCACGCTGCTGGCCGCCGTTCCGGTCAGCTTGTCGTTGTCGGCGGCCCGGCTCGTACAGGCCGAGCTCGTTCCCGAGTCCGGACCTGATCACCTGGCGGAGGTCTTCACCAGCGGACTCCTGCGACCGCCCGACACCGCCGCCGGCCGGCACGCTTGGGACACGATCACCTTCAACGTTCCCGATGCGGTGCGTGCGGTCCTGCTCAGCGGAGCCCGGCGCACGGAGACCGCGCACGTCGTGCGCCTAGTCACCACGTATCTCGGTGACCAGATCAGTGCGCTGCGCCATTTCCGGGACGCGCTGGACGCTCCGAACAGCACCCCTGCCCCCGAGCTCACCGCCGACACGGCGCACGACGTCGCGATCGAGCGCACCGTCATGCGCGCGCTGAGCGGCCCGTACCTGTCCCGCGCCGACCGACTCCGCCCTAGTGCATCGGTGGGCAATGGGGACAGAATAGACCCCGTGACCGATCGCACGGATGTGACGAGTGAACCGACTCGCCCGGTGGCGCCCGCCCGCCACTCGTCAGCCAGCTATCTTAAGCCCCGGGGCGAAGCAGCCGCTGTCGACACTTCTGCCGCAACACATCCGGGCCCGCTGACTGAGCCCGCGCGGGTGGTCCCACGCGAGCGGCAAGCGGATGATGTTCCGTCCATCTGGGGCGACGTGCCGCCGAACAATCCGAACTTCACCGGACGGGCAGAGCTACTCAACCAGTTGGGCGAACGCTTGACCGCCGGTGGCACCACCGCCGTCCTGCCGTCGGCCCTGTACGGCATGGGCGGCATTGGCAAGACTCAAATGGCCGTGGAGTACATCTACCAGCACCTGCCCGACTACGACATCATCTGGTGGATCCAAGCTACGCAGCAGGCACAGATCCGGGCCGGGCTTACTGACCTGGCCCAGCGTCTGCGTTTGCCGGGGAGCTCCGAGGCGCACACGGCCATACCTGCGGTGCTGGAGGCCCTGCGGCTCGGTCAGCCCTTCCGCAGGTGGCTCTTGGTCTTCGACTCGGCGGAGAGCCCCGAGACAGTGCGCCCGTTCTTCCCGACCAATGGACCCGGCAAAATCCTGATCACGTCGCGGAACCCGGATTGGGCCGGAATCGCCCGTCCGCTCGAGGTCGCATTGTTCACCCGGGAGGAGAGCAAGGAACTACTCAGACGCCGCGGCCCGGAGATCGACGACGAGCAAGCCGACCGGTTGGCCGAAAAGCTGGGAGATCTGCCCCTCGCTATTGAGCAAGCAGCGGCGTGGCGGGCCGAGACCGGGATGTCGGTGAGCGAGTACCTACGCTTGTTCGACGAGAAGGTCACGGAGATCCTCGACACGTCAGCGCCCGCCGACTACGAAGTGTCGGTAGCGGCCGCCTGGAATGTCTCGTTCGACGAGTTACTTACCCGGAATCCCGCTGCGCACCAACTCCTCCAGGTGTGCGCGTTTTTCGCGCCAGAACCGATCTCCCGGAGCTTGTTCACCGGTGTCCGTGGTGTTTCGATCGCCCCAGAGCTGGATGCGGCGTTACGAGACCCGATGCGGCTCAGCCGCGCTATCCGGGACATCAACCGGTACGGTTTGGCGAAGATCGACCACCGTAACGGTACGCTGCTCCTGCATCGGCTTGTGCAGTTGGTGCTCAGCAATAGCATGACGCCGCAACGTCTGGAGCAGATGCGCCATGGCGCGCATATCTTGCTCGCCAACCACGACCCGAACGATCCTATCCCGTCGAAACAATGGCCGCAATACCAGGACGTGTTACCGCACGTCTACTCGGCAAAGATGGTCGAATGTAACGACCGCTGGGTGCGGCAGCTCGTCATCAACCTGATGATATTCTTGTACTACTGGGGTGACCATGAAGAGGCCGCCAGGCTCGCCAAGCAGGCAGTCGACGTATGGTCGGAAAGGCTCGGTGAGGCCGATCCGCAGACGCTCCAAGCGGCCGGGAGGTTGGGCTACTACCTCTGGACGCTCGGCCGGTATGCTGAGGCGGCGAGGATCAACCAGCACACTCTAGAACTGCACCGCCAGGTGTCCGGTGAGAACAGCGAGGAGACAATCATCGCGGAACTCGCTGTCGCGACCGACCTGAAGGGTCGGGGTGATTTCATCGCCGCGCTGGACCTGAATGAGCAGATCTACCAGAAAGCCAAGGGGTTGTTTGGCAGTGACGACCCCACCACCCTCATCACCGCTAACGACCTGGTCGTGAGTCTAGGGCTCGCCGGAGAATACCGCAGGGGACGGGAGCTAGGTGATGACACCTACCAGCGTCGGGCGGACGTGCTCGGCTACGACAACCCGAGCACGATTAGGACGCTCAATGGATTGATCCTGGCCCGTCGGGAGGCGGGCGATTACGTCTGGGCACGTGTTGAGCAGGAAAATCTCGCTGAACGGTCACGTGAGCTCTTCGGTGCTGAGAAGGCAGACACCCTGCGGCGTTTCCACCACCTGTCCGTAGCCAGGCGCAAGGACGGCGACCACCAAGGCGCCCTGGAGCTGTCTGCGCAGGTACTGAAGCTCTTCTGGCCGCGTTACGGGGACAATCATCCGAGCGTAATGGCCTGTGCTATCGCCCAGTCCATTGACCTGAGGCATGCTGGTGACCTTGAGTCGGCCCGAAAGCTCGGTGAGCAGACCTTTGACCGGTATCGCCATAGTCTCGGTGAGCACCATCCGCACACCCTGTCCGCGCTCGTCGACCTGGCGGTGACACTGCGCCTGCTCGGCGATGCCGCCGGAGCACGGCAGCTCGACGAGCGGTCGCTCGAGCAGTTTCGGGCGACGCTCGGCCCGGATCATCCGCACGCCATCGTCAATGCGATCAACCTGGCAAGCGACCTCGCCGCACTGGGTGAGACCGAGTCAGCCCTGGTACTCGATACCGAGGTGCTGGACCGAGCCAACCGCGTGCTGGGCACTGAGCATCCCACGACGCTTGCGGCCGTCACGAACCTTGCCCTTGATCTGCGCACCCTTGGTCGCACGCAGGAGGCGGAGACGAAGCACGCGGACGTTCTGACCCGATACCGCCAAGTGCTGGGTGACGCCCATCCGGCCACCATGGCTGCGGCGAGCGGGGTCCGCGCCGACTGTGACATTGACCCGCTGCCGCTATGACCGTGACAATCACGTCCACAGCGGCCCTGGTCAATACGTGAACCGGCCGATCCAGGCGGCCAGGTCGTCAGGGGCCGGGACTTTTCGCGTGCGAGCTTGAATTCTCCGGTGCACTGCGCGGACCACCTCGGGGTAGTGCAGTAGTGCCCGTGCGGCCGGCATCACGCCCAGCCCCGACAATGCGAGACCGAGGCCGACCCAGGCAGCCGGACGGTCCGCATCCGCGGCCAGTTCGGCGCGGTAGCCGTGAGCAGCGTCGGTGAGTCGCCCGGTGACGTACGCGAAGTCCGCTGCTGTGGCGCCGGGCACGCTCGGCCATGTCCTGGACAGCACGTTTCGGCTGTTCGGGGGGTTGGCGACGCTGAGCCGGATGAGATCAGCTCGCGCGGACGACCAGGAACCGTCCGGCACGGGCGTGGGTGCTCGGTCAATGCCCAGGTGGGCGGCCGTCGGATGCGCGTCCCCGGCCAGCCAGGTGTCCGCCAGGTCCGCCACTGTTCCGGGGTCGGGCCGCAGGTAGCGGATCCGCCATCCAGCGTAGTGATCGGCGGCAACTGCCGCGACCAGATCGGCAAGGTCGGCGGGCACCGGCTCGTCTTGCCAGGGGCCCAGCCGTTCGGCGATGCCATCCACGAACCGGCGTCCGGCCGGAGTGAGGACCGGATCATCCCGCAGTACGCAAAGAACGCGCCACGTCTGCTCGCGCCAGTACGCGAACTCGAACGCCGCCGTGCGATCCGGCGTTCTTGTGCCAGCGCGGGCGAGTGCGCGCCAGAATGCGGTGACGCCGAAGAAGGCGTACACGCCCTGTAACACGCCGCCGATCGGGCGCGGATCGTTTCGCCACGGGGTGTAGAACCGCTCGCGCTGGTCTTCGTCGTGGAGCCGGGTCAGGTGCAGCAGGCCGCCCAGACGGATGTGCTGGAACTCGTGAATGAGCGTGGCCGCCAACGAGGCGGCGTCTGGCGGTCGGGCGATGATCGCGCTGCCAAACGCCTCACCGGTGGAGGCACTCGGTATCCGGAATGGAACCACCGGGCAGGGCACCAGCGAGGAAAGCCCCGCTGAAAGGGCGTCGGCGGTGTCGGGAAGATGGTGGACGATCAGGCGCCAGGCCTGGTCGAGCAGCACGCGCCAAGCGTCTACCTCGGTGGAACCAAGCCGTTGTGGCAGCACCGGCTCGTAGAGGCCCCGGTACGGGTCGAGGTCATCAAGGTGCACGGAGAGCACGTGCTTGCCTGCCCGCATCGTGAGCCGCTGGATGCTCCACCATCCCGGTGCGTCCGCCGCAACAGCGGGTGGCAGCTGCACACTTGCGGCGTCGTTGCCGACCCTCACCTGGCCACGTTCGCTGCGCACCTCGGCCACCGACCACGGCGAGTCGATGGCCAACTGAGCCAGGCCCAGGGTAGGCAACATGGCTCCGCCGTTCCAGAGCGGTATGTGTGTGTGGAAGTCAAGCCCCGCGTGGATCGCGGCGGCGGCGGCCAGCGCGTGCAGGTGCCCGACATGCATCCATATCGGGCATACTCCAGTGATCCGGTTGCGGAGCAGACGCGTGGTGTAACCGGCCCAGGCACCGGTATAGGGATGGGCGAGCATCAGGTCAAGGGCGCTGGGCGCTTTCTCTTGAACCCGGGCCAGCAACTCCCAGGCCACCTCCGACGACGGCAGCGGACCGACCAGCTCCGGAGTCTTCGTGGTCTCCTCCACCAACGCGCGCAGCAGGAGCAGCCTCCTGCTGCGCTCAGCGCTCCGCAACCGCAGCACCACACCCGCTCTACCCGCACCGCGAGCCAGGTGGTCGAAGTCAGCCCAGGACAGGCGGTGGAATGCAAAGCCATCGCCTGCGGTGTGGTCCTCTATAGGCACGGGCACCCCTCTTCGACAGCTAGCGATGGGCAGGTACGGCGAGTGCGATTCGAGCGAGACGCACTGGGGCCGTGCAGTGCCGGTCAGTCGACCCGCTCCGCCTCGCTGCCATCAGTCACCTGTGGGTGCGCAGTTTGGGTTTGTTTCATCACATGCCGCAACGCCTGCCTGAACACCGTGTCATCCAGCTCCCGCAGCGCCGTCATCGACACCGCGCCGAGGTCGATCAACTCGGATTCGATGCCCGATTCCAGGCCAGCTGAGAATGAGTCCACGGTGACCAGCCTTCCCAGAACAAGATCAACCAGACCGGTCGGGTTCACGCAACCCACGATCGATCACGGGGAGTGGCCACTGAACGGCGATCAGCGGCCAGCCCACGTCAATCCCATGATGCCCTACCAGCATGGAGTTCAGGAAGGGTTGACTGTCACCTCAGCGGCGTGCACCCACTGCGCGAGCTGTCCCTGCGCCAAGGTGATCACCGCATGTCACCGCGCTGACCCCGGAGGGGTCGCCGGCAAGGGCCATCGAGTCGCCGCACCAGACGCAGTGCAGGCTGGCTTCCTGCAGTGCATGGCGCCACTCGTTCAGCTCCCGCCGCTCGATGGCAAGTCGTCGGTACCGTGCACCCAACACCTGATCAGTCCAGGAGGTGCCCACCAGCGTGCCGAGGCACAGCAGCAGCATCCCGCCGAGACTGGCGATCCCCACAGCAGTCATCGTGACCCACCCCTTTCCACGTGGAACAGATTGTCATTGTCACCGTGCCGGATGGTGACTGTTGCGAAAAGGGATTTGTACCGGTAGTGAATTGGTAATTGTGCGCATTCAGCGGGCGCGTCGGCGGAGCCCTTCAATGTCGATCACGGTGATCATGCGGCGCTGGGTCCGCACGCAGCCGCAGGCACGGAGGGTCCGAAAGGCTTTGGTCACGGCTTCTCGTGACGCGCCGACCCAGCTGGCCAGCTCGTCCTGGGTGAGCGGCAGGGTGATCCTGATACCGGATTCGGTCGGCTCGCCGAAGCGGTCGACCAGCTCGACCAAACGGCGGGCGACCCGGCTCAGGGTGTCGTGGACGCCGAACTCGTTCCGTCTGCGATTCGCGTCGCGCAGCCGACCAGTGAGAATACGCAGCAGCAGCCACATTGTTCGGGGATGCGCCTGGAGGAAGGCGGTGAACTCTCGCGATCCCACGGCCACAACCTCGACAGGTTCCACAGGTCTGACTGACGCCGAGTGCGGTTGCTGGTCGATCGCCGCGAACTCGCCGAGCAAGGCCCCTGGCCCGAGCACCGCCAAAATCACCTCGGTGCCGTCCTGCGCGGAGGTGAAGACCTTGACCCGGCCCGAGATCATCACGAACACCGTGTCGGAGCGGGTGCCCTCGACGAGCAGTGGCGTACCGGCATGCAGTCGACGTGGGCGACCGCGTCGGGCAAGATCGGCCCATTCTTCCTCGGTCAGCTCCGCACCGAACTGCACCTGGACAGGGTCAGGTTCCACTGGGCCCCTCCCTCAAGGCTGTGCAGGACGCGCTACCCACAATATGCAGAATCAACAACGTCACCGGCCCGGCCGGTGCGTCCAGCGCTAGCCGGTGCCCCTGCTCGTCACCGCTACGATCATTTCGTGTTCCCCTACACCCAGTGCAGGTAACGAGATGAGTGACCGCTGCCACTCACCAGGCCCCACGGAGTGGGGTGAGACGGTCGGCGTGGGCCCTTGGCCGGGCCCTTGGCCCGAGGACCCCCGCTATGACCCCGACCTGCTGCGGGATGGCGACCGCCGCAACGTGGTCGACGCCTACCGCTACTGGAGCCGCGACGCGGTGGTCGCGGCTCTCGACGCTCGCCGCCACCCGCTGCACGTTGCGATCGAGAACTTCGGCCACGATCACAACATCGGCACCGTGGTGCGCACCGCGAACGCCTTCGCCGTGGCCGAGGTGCACATCGTGGGCCGCCGCCGGTGGAATCGCCGAGGCGCCATGGTCACCGACCGCTACCAGCACGTGCGACACCATGATGACATCGCTGGGCTGCTCGCGCACGCCGCTGCGGCGAGCCTGACCGTGGTCGCCGTGGACAACTCCCCGGGTGCGCTGCGGGTGGAGACCGCCAGCCTGCCGCGGCACTGCATGCTGCTGTTCGGGCAGGAAGGGCCGGGACTGACCCCCGAAGCCCGCAAAGGGGCCGCGCTGACCGTCTCGATCGCGCAGTTCGGCTCCACCCGGTCGATCAACGCCGGGGTGGCCGCTGGCATCGCCATGCACGCCTGGATCCGCCAGCACGCCGATCTTGAGGTTGCCTGGTGAGCGGGTGGGCCGCCCGGGCGGCTGCGGTGGAGCGGGCGGTGCACACCCGGCACCTGCGCTGGCTGTGCGGGCTGCCGGCTACCCGGTTGGGACGCACCGGGTGGCCCAGTCGTTCGGTGCACAGTCGCTCGGCGCACTGGCACTACTGGTGGCAGGCGCACCTGCTGGACTGCACGCTCGACGCCTACCAGCGCGCCCCGACGCAGTGGCGGCGGGACACCACCGCGGCACTGGTGCGCGGCGTGCGGGTGCGCAACGTCACCGGCTGGGTCAACGACTACTACGACGACATCGCGTGGCTTGGCCTGGCGCTGCAACGGGGCGCGACCCTGGCGGGGCTGCGCCAGCCGGGGGCGGAGCAGGCCATCATGCGCCGGTTGCGGCTCGGGCGGGGCCCGAGCGGGGGGATGCGGTGGCGGGTCGGTGACGATTTTGTCAACGTCCCGGCCACCGGCCCGGCCGCGATCTTTTACGCCCGACGGGGAAACGTGGGCATCGCCACCTCTCTGGTGGACTGGATTCTCGAGCACCTGATCGATCCGGGCACCGGTCTGGTCTTCGACGGGGCGCGGGTGAATCCGGACGGGTCGGTGCGCGCCGTGGAGCGCGCCGTCTACAGCTACTGCCAGGGTGTGCTGCTGGGGGCCTGCGTCGAGCTGGGCACCGCCACCGGTGCGCCGCGATGGTGGCGCCACGCCGGCGCCACGGTGCACGCGGTCGCTGAGCACCTCACCGACGGCGGCGTGCTGCGCGGGCACGGCGGAGGCGACGGCGGGTTGTTCACCGGCATCCTCGCCCGCTATCTCGCGAGAGCCGCAGTGGCCCTGCCCGCCGCCCACCCCGTCGGCGGGGTGGCCACCCGCCTGGTGCTGGACTCCGCCGAGGCAGCCTGGCGCAACCGGGCCATCGCCGACGGCGGTCCGGTGTTTGGGCCACAGTGGACGGTTCCCGCGCTCCCGCCCAGCCCAGGATCAGGGACAGGGGAGGCCGAGCGGGACCTGTCAGTGCAGCTGTCGGGCTGGATGTTGCTCGAGGCCGCCGCCGTACTCTTTGACCGGCGCGCGCTAGGCTAACAGACCATGATCGATCTCAAGGTGCTGAGAGAGGACCCGGACCGGGTGCGCGCCTCGCAGCGGGCTCGCGGCGAGGATGAGGGCGCCGTCGATGCGCTGATCGCCGCCGATGAGCGGCGTCGCAAAGCCGTCGCTGTGGCTGACGTGCTGCGTGCCGAGCGCAACGCGCTGGGCACGCAGGTCGGACGAGCGCGCGGTCCGGAGCGAGGCGAGCTGCTCGGGTACGCCAAGCAGCTCGCCTCGGAGGTCAAACTCGCCGAAGCCGAGCAGACCGCCGCTGAGCAGGGGATGGAATCCGCGCACCGCGCGGTGCCCAATCTGGTCGCCGACGAGGTTCCCGCGGGCGGGGAGGACGACTACGTCGTGCTCAAGCACGTCGGGGCGCCGCGCGAGCTGGATTTCGACCCACGTGACCATGTGGAGCTGGGGACCGCGCTGGGGTTGCTCGACATGGAGCGTGGCGCGAAGGTCTCCGGGGCCCGTTTCTCCTTCCTCACCGGGCTGGGCGCGCAGCTTCAGCTCGGGCTGCTGCAGCTGGCCGCGTCGCAGGCGATCGCGTCCGGGTTCACCCTGATGATCCCGCCGGTGCTGGTCCGTCCGGAGATCATGGAGGGCACCGGGTTCCTCGGCGCGCACGCCGCTGAGGTGTACCGGCTGTGTGACGACGACCTCTACCTGGTGGGGACCTCCGAGGTGCCGCTGGCCGGGTACCACGCCGAGGAGATCGTTGACCTGTCGCACGGGCCGTTGCGCTACGCAGGCTGGTCGTCCTGCTTCCGTCGGGAAGCCGGCTCCTACGGCAAGGACACCCGCGGCATCATCCGGGTGCACCAGTTCGACAAGGTCGAGATGTTCGTCTACTGCCAGCCTGGGTGCGCTGAGACCGAGCACCAACGCCTGCTGGCCTTGGAGGAGCAGATGCTCGCCGCCATCGAGGTGCCCTACCGGGTCATCGACGTGGCGGCCGGGGACCTGGGCAGCTCGGCGGCCCGCAAGCTCGACTGCGAGGCGTGGTTGCCCTCCCAACGGGCCTACCGCGAGCTCACCTCCACGTCGAACTGCACCACGTTCCAGGCCCGCCGGCTGAACATCCGCTACCGGGACTGCGACGGGCGTCCGCAGGTCGCAGCCACCCTCAACGGCACGCTGGCCACCACCCGGTGGATCGTGGCCATCCTGGAGAACCACCAGCGGCCCGACGGCTCGGTGCGGGTCCCCGAGGCACTCCGACCGGCGCTGGGTGGCATCGAGCTGATCACGCCTGGCTGAGTTGGTCTGGTTCGCCATTTGCGCCAGCATCGTCATTAGACTTGTTTATAGTATTCAGATGGAAAAGGAGTGGTACACTGACAGGTGGTTTTCAATATGCTCGGTATCAGGTCGTGGAGCAACAATTTGAGCGTTACCACGTTTCGATGGAATACCGGCAGAATATCAGCGAACGATTTGTCTGACCGCAATCCTCGTCGCACTCGTGACACACCCACGTCGTAGTCAGTAATCATGGCAAGGCTCGCATAACACATGCCACTCTCACGTGCGTAGTAGCACTCAGGATACTGTGTCATGTTAACGAGTGACCAGCCTTGTCGCGCGAACCATCTGCTCTCGGCGCGTGATGAAAATCGGGGTCCTTGAATAACGGCGACTGTGCCGCGAGCATGAGTTCGGACCTTCATCTGGCGAGCCTGGAATATGAATAATTGTCGCAACGTTGGACAGTAAGGATCAGCAAAAGGAAGGTGTACCGGCGGAGCAGCCCGGTGCTGGTCTCTACCCCACGTCAGGTTGACGAACTGGTCGGGGACAACGAGATCCCCTGGCCGGATGGCACGACGAAGACTGCCAGCAATGCACGTTGCGACAATCTGTCGTACTCCGAGCGACTGCAACGCGGCAATATTGGCCCGGTACGGCACAGCGTGCGGTGCGAGCGAATGCGCATCGTCGTGTCGCGGCAAGAATGCTACCCTTCCTGGCTCACCCGTCACATTCGTAAACTCACAGATGCTGATCGCATCGGATGGGAGACCGAACTCTGTTTCGGGTCTTACTTGGTCGAGAGTTAAGAATACGTCCTGACGGCAGAGGCCAGAACCGCCAATAATGGCGATCGGCACATCATTCATCGCCTTGGTCCAACCGGAGGAATGAGGACCAAATGAGGCGATCGAACGACTTGAGCGTCAAGCGGCAGGCAGCGTCATCAATGGCAAGAGGGTCGCCCTTGACTTCCAGTGTGTTCCATGCGCAACCGCCTCCACAAATGCTCTTGGCGTCACATGGACGGCAAGCAGGATTGTAGAGCGGCAGACGTTGGCGCCATGCCCGGATCTCGGGCCGGCTAGAGAGGCGTAACCCTCGAGCGACATCCTCTATGGTGCCGACACTCGTCTCGGTGAACGGACAGTTGCCGACTCGGCCCCGTGGGTCAACTACAATCTGATTGCCATAACCGTTGCAATCTGTCGGAAAGAATCTCCGCTCGAAGAAAGCTTGATGTTTCCGTTCGACCTGTATTTCGAGATGTTGTTCGTTGAAGTTTTCGAAGTTGGCCAGCGTCCCTGTTGTGGCGCGTTCATAATAGTCGTCTAGCGCGTCGTGTGGGACCAGAGAAAAAAGAAGTTTTCCACGAAGGAAATTAAAGCAAAATTTTTGTACACCCAAACGTTTAAAGAACGTCGAATAGTTGTCAATCAGGTCGAGATTCTGCGGCGTCACACCAACCGATGCGAACGTTTGTACGCCCTGAGAGACGAGCAAGCGGATGCTGCGCTCCACGTCGGCGAACGTCGACTGCCCGTTGCTCGTCTGGCGGTTGGCGTCATGTACTTCGGCCGGGCCGTCACAACCGACAGTGACGCTCACATGATGCTGCGCCAAGAATCGCACATACTCAGGATCGAGCAGGACTCCGTTCGTCGACAGCATGAGGTTGACGTTGGCAGACGGTAGCTTGCCTTTTTCCTGCAACCGTCGCGCATGTTCGATTCCGGAGGTCACCGTCGCACGGTTGAGCAGGGGCTCACCGCCGTAGAAGATGACGGCATAGTCTTGGCCGGGAGCAAAGTCTTGCTGGATATTTTTAGCCCAGCTGTCGATAGCGGTCCGCGCCGTTTCGGGAGGCATGTGCACCTTGCCCTTCACTTCGGCAAGACGAGGGATCGGGCAGTACGTGCAAGAAAAATTGCAGTCCTGGGCCAAAACCAGGTAGAGAATATTCGCGCGATCGAGGCGCCTCTCTAACGCTTGTTGGGTTTCTTGGAGAGTTTGATCGTCTTGATCGTTGCCATCAACAAGCAGCCCCCGGACATGCAGCTCTCGACGCAAAATGGATGTCAAGGCGGACGGATTACCCTCCAGTCTTGACCACTCTGTCAAATCCAGGTAGAGCGGATCAGGGTGAAGCTCATGGAAGACAACCGCCCACCCAGCAAGCCTCCGCCACCGAAGGTAGCGTGAGTAGCGCATGTTCGGGCCCGCGCCCGCTAGGCCAGCTCGCCTTGGTGGACCTTGCTGACCAGCTCGCACCACTGTTCGCGAGTGAGGAGGACCTTGCCGCCGAAGTCGTCACGGAGCACGACCTCGGCCTGACCCAGTTCGACAGTTGGGCAACAGCCCTGAACGCCGCACAACGTGACGACACGCGTGCCCCCGTTTTTGTCCACCATGGTACCGTCCTCCGCTTCGCGTCACTGAGAGTATTATAAGCGCCGGACAAGAAGGGTAGCAGCGCATGGTGGAGGCAAGCAAGGGTAACGACGAAGTTGCGTCAGAGACCACTTGTTCGGCGTAGGGAGTTACCTTGTGTGGGGTTGATGTTTCGTGAAGAGACTCACCGTACAGGCCAACGATCAGGTCCGCTGCGGCGATTCGAGTGTCGGCTTGGGAAGATAGAGGATCGACAATGCCGCTAACTGCCAACAATATAATCAAGACCTATGGCGCTCAGGAGGTTCTGTCTGGTGTTGACCTGGGTCTGAATCCCGGTGATCGTATTGCTCTGATTGGCGCTAACGGCGTTGGCAAGTCCACACTCCTGCGCATACTCGCCAGCCTTGAGAGCCCTGATGAAGGCATAGTGGCACACTCGGCCCGGGACGAGGTCGGTTATCTTGCTCAGACCGTGCCCATCGTCGCTGGCGAGACCATACAGGACGCCATCGACTCATCCGTGGCGGGCTTGCAGGCGCTCGAACGACGCATGCGTGAGCTGGAAACGCTGATAGCCGCATCGATGGACGCCGTGATTCTGGACGAGTACGGGGAGATATCGTACCATTTTGAGCTACGCGGCGGCTACGAGTTGTCCGCTAATATCGACCGCGTCCTTGCTGGCTTGGGTGTCGGCTACCTCACGCGGGACCGGAAAGTCGCAGAGTTGTCAGGTGGCGAGAAGGCCCGGGTAGCGCTTGCCGCCATGCTGCTGTCGGCCCCTGATGTGCTTCTGCTTGACGAGCCGACGAACGACCTCGATGATCGGGCGCTCGGCTGGCTCGAGGAATACCTGGTCCACTATGGAGGTGGTATCCTTTTCGTCAGCCACGATCGAGACTTCATCGACCGGATTGCCACAAGTATTGTCGAGTTGGACGAGCACTCCCGGACGCTCATTCGCTACGAGGGAAACTATGCTCGCCACCTTCACGCCAAGCGGGCCGCCCGACTTCGTATGCAACAGGAATACGACGCGCAGCAGGACGAGATCGCACGACTGAAAGAAAGGCTTCACACGACCGCGCGCTCCGTCGGCCATGGACGAGCGGCTTCAGACAACGACAAGCACGTCTACAACTTCCGGGGTAAGGACGTCGAGCGAGCCGTCAGTCGCAACGTTCGTGCAACGCAAGAACGGCTTGCCCGTATTGAGGCAAACCTGCTGAGGCCAGCACCTGAACCGCTGCGGTTCACGGCCTCGTTTGGTGAGGCGAATTTGCTCAAGAACGCCATCGTCGTCGATGCACGAAATCTTGATTTGCGTTATGGTGAGCGCGTGGTTCTTGATGATGTTTCATGCATCCTGGATGCGAGCAGTCGAGTGTGCCTCATTGGTCCTAACGGTGCGGGCAAGTCAAGCCTGGTGAAAATTCTTGTTGGCGAGGTGCGGCCTGATGCCGGCACTGTTGCATGGCGCAAGAACATCCGTATTGGTTATCTCCGCCAAGATCCGCAGCTGTCTGCGCCACGCGAGACGGTAGCCGCTAATTTAACCCTTGGTTTGCGCCAGGCCGGCCTAGAAGTACCGGACCAAGCACCTGGTTGGTTAGTGCGATGGGGCCTGCTGGAACGTGACGACTTGCGCAAGCGTGCCGGTGAGCTATCTACAGGTCAGCAGCGAAAGATCGAGCTGGGCATCCTGATCGGCTCAAACCCTGACGTGCTACTGCTGGACGAACCAACAAATCATCTGTCATTTGATGTGATCGAGTCCCTGCAGGAAGCGCTTGCTACGTTTGGCGGACCAGTATTGATTGTGACCCACGATCGGCGCCTGATCCGCCAGTTTCCGACAACCGTGTGGTCGCTCGATCAGGGTAAGCTGCTTGTGTCGGATCACACACCAGAAGGCGTTGTACTGTAAGTCGGAGACCCCCGTTCTTGGTGATCCAGATATCGCCGAATACGCCGGCACAGCCTTCCAGGCACTGAGCCGCCCTGACCGCAGCCGTTCGGCAACACCGGCGCTGGTGTGGAGAGGTTTAAGCACGGTGTTCAGAACTTGCAACCTGTTGCGCGCCCGGCGCGATGCAGGCGGGGCATGCGGAGAAACGTAGGGTCGAGGGATGCAGAGGCCGCAGCTGGTCGCATCCGACGTTGACGGTACCTTGCTGGACCCGGCTGATCAGGTCTCGGCGCGCACCCGGGCGGCGGTGCATCGGGTGCTGGCAGCCGGAGTGCCGTTCGTTCTGGTCACTGGCCGGCCGCCGCGGTGGATCCCGCCGATCGTCGAGCAACTTGGGCACGCCGGGCCGACGGTGTGCGCCAACGGCGCGGTCCTCTATGACGCCGCGACCGATCAGGTCAGCCACACGGTGACGCTGGATCCGAGGCAGCTGCGCGAGGCCGGGGAGGTGATCGCCACCGTGCTACCGGGCGCGAAGCTCGCCGTCGAGCTGCCCACCGGCAGCGCCACGGTGAACGGGGCCGAGCAGTTCCTCGCCGAACCGGGCTACACCCACCCCTGGCCCGGCGCGGACGCTGTGGACGCGCCGCGCGCCGTGCTGCTCGGCCGGCCCGCGATCAAGCTGCTGGTCCGCCAGTGGGATGCGAGCAGCGGCGTGATGGCCGCCGCGGTCCGCGAGCTTCTTGGCGCCCAATCGAGGGCCGGGCTCACCGTCACGTTCTCCACCGACTACGGTCTGCTCGAGCTATCCGCGCCCGGTGTGACCAAGGGCACCGGGCTGGCCCGGTTGGCCGGTGAGCTGGGGATCGCGCCGGCCGATGTGCTGGCCTTGGGTGACATGCCCAACGACCTGCCGATGCTGCGGTGGGCGGGGTATGGGGTGGCGATGGCCAACGCCCATCCCGCCGTGCTCGAGGCGGCCGACGAGATCACGATGGGTAACTCCGAGGACGGCCTCGCGTTAGTCCTCGAGAGGTGGTTCTGACTTCACCCACCTCCCACCAGCTGCCTGGAGGTTAGGTGCAGAACAAGATTGATGAAGGTAGGTTCCGAGAGCTCCTGGAAAAGTCTGATGATCTCCAGTCCGATGCGATGCGGAGTGCTCGCACGGGTCTGAACGACTATGTCGAGGCGGCGCGGGAGGCCCAGCTTTCCACTGCCCGGGGTGGTTCCCGCCTAGGAACAGTCGTCGCTGCGGCTGGTCTAGCCGGGGCCGCGACGCTGCTGGCGAGTGGGACGGCATGGGCGGCCGGCGATGACGTGGCGGCGTTGCAGACCGCAGCTGGCCTGGAGAATCTCGCGGTATCGACCTACCGGACCGCGCTGACCTTGCCGTTCATCGGCGGTAGCTCGGCGAACGCAGTGGTCAAGGCGTTTGCGATGAAGACGATGGGCCAGCACAGCGAGCACGCGATGGCGTTCAACGCCGCCGCTCAGAAACTGGGTGGCCAGCTCCAGACTGGCCCGGATCCAAAGTACGCCGCAGTGGTGCAGCAAGCGGTGCCCAAGATCAAGCGCGTGGCTGACGTGGTCGGGCTGGCGATCACCCTGGAGGACGTGGCCGCGCGGACCTACGTGAAGAACGTCTCGTTGGTCTCCACCCCGGAGCTGCGCCAGCTGTTCGCCAGCGTGGCCGGGGTGGAATCCCAGCATAAGGCCATCCTGCTGGCGGTCCAAGCGCTGGTTAAGGCGAACGAGCCGCAGCTCATCGCACTGCCCCCAGACGCGGCGAAGCTGCCCGCCGCAGCGGGCAGTGTCGGTTTCCCTGACTCGTTCTACCCGAGCACCATGGCCGTTCCGGTCGAGGAAGGAGCCGTGAAATGAGGGTCTTTCCCCGCCGCGCCGCGAGCGCGGAGATGGCGATCAGCGAGCGCGAGCTGTCCCAGCTGACGTGCGAGCTCGACGAGTTGCACGAATCGACCTTTCCTGGAGTCCGTCAGGCACTCGACGAGCTGGCCGCCAATCTTGGTCAGGTGACGCGTCAGCCCTCCACCCGGCGCGGCTTCTTTCTGGGCGCCGCTGGGGTGGTCGCCCTAGGTGCGGCCGCGGCCTGCTCCAGTGGCTCATCGGGTGCGCCGAGCTCGGCGACACCGAGCTCACCGGCTCCCCCTGAAGAGACTTACACCGGGGATCTCAAGGTGGTGGCGTTGGCGACGG
This sequence comes from Pseudonocardiaceae bacterium, assembly GCA_050699715.1. GTDB lineage: Bacteria > Actinomycetota > Actinomycetes > Mycobacteriales > Pseudonocardiaceae. The sequence continues at coordinate 16,953 of JBOHFR010000032.1, read as the reverse complement.
CGTTAGAGAATCTGGCCGTCACCGCCTACGACGGCGTGTTGAAGAAGGCTGGCGCTGGGGAGCTGGGCACGGTGCCCCCGGCGGTGGCTACCTTTGTGCAGACCGCGCGCAAGCAACACGCTGACCACGCGATGGCCTGGAATGCGGTGCTGTCCAAGGCGGGGAAACCGACCATCGACGACGCCCCGCTGTCCATCACCTCAGATCAGGTGGCCATACTCACCGCGGCGAAGTCGGTGCCCGACGTGGCTAAGCTCGCGCTGAACCTAGAGAACGTCGCGGCGCAGACCTACACCTTCGCCACCGCGAACGTGTCTGACGCCGGTGGGATCATGACTGCTGCCACTATCCAACCGGTGGAAACCATGCACGCCGCGATCCTGAACTTCATCCTGGGACAAAACCCGATCCCGGATTCGTTCATCGGGATCAGCACCTCGCTCAAGCCCGACATGCTGATAGTAAGGTGATCACATGATGACCTCACCCGCCACCGTCGTTCGATCGCGTCCATCGGCGATTCTGCTGACTGTGCTTCTCGCCGTGTTGGGTCTGGTGGTGGCCTGTGGCACCACTGCGTCCAGCAACCAGTCCAGTAGCGGTTCGCCCGCCGCCGTGCCGGCTCCCAGCGTTCCCAGCACTATTGTGATGAAAGATTTTATCTTCACCCCCGCTTCCTTGACGGTCGCGCCCGGAACGAAGATCACGGTGATCAACGAGGATCAGGCGCCGCATACGGTGACTGCCAACGACAAATTCTTCGACACTGGCGTGATCCACGGCGGGCAGCGTGGTGAGATCACCGCGCCCACCAAGCCGGGTAGCTACCCATACCTGTGCACCATTCACCAGTACATGACCGGCACGCTGATTGTTCAATGAGCCCACCGTTTTCTCCCGACGCGGCGGGGAGCACTCCCCGCCGCTCGGCCGGTGAGTTCCCGCTCGCAGTGGTGGCCGCTGCTGGGCTCGGCTACGACGCCTACGCGCACTTTGATCTCGCCGATAACTTCGACGCCAATATTGCCGTGCTCAGTCAGGGGACGGTCTTCCGCATCGACGCGGTGTTCGCCGCTCTCGCCGGCCTCCTGGTGCTCATCACTCGCCGACGGGCGGCGACAATCTTCGCGGTGCTGGTCGCGGGCGGCGCCCTGGGTGCCGTGCTGCTCTATCGATATGTCAATCTTGGAGTTCTCGGCCCGTTACCGAACATGTACGAACCTGGCTGGTATCTGGAAAAGACCTTCAGCGCCGTTGCCGAAGCCGTTGCTGTTCTCGCTGCAGGTTCGCTGCTGTTTCTGCCGCAATACCCTAAATAGATAGCGGGCTCGATGGCCCATGGATAGCTTTTAGTTTGTCTTCACCCGGCTGGCGCCGGGTGAAGACCACACCGGTTCGCTTGTGAGCTTGGCACCCTAGAGATGTATAGCCGACCCCTAGGAGTTCGCGCCCTTAGTGCGAACCTTTAGTAGCGATGGCCGTAGTAGCCACGGCCATAGTAGCCACGGCCGTAATAGCCGTTGTGGTAGTAGTGGGGGTACCCATACCCGCTGTAGTTGTAGTGGCCGTAGCTGTGACCATGGTCACTGTGGCCACAACTGCGGCCACCCAGTGAGAAGATCTCCGCAACCTTCACTAGCCCCTCCTCGAACTTCGTGTCCCAGGAACTTCATTCTTCCTAGAGTGACGCTGGGTGAGTCCTTCCGCTCGAGGGAGATGAAGCCCCCAAGCGGCTCTCGCTCGTGACGGCGCCTACGGCATATCCGCGCCCCCCGCAGGAGATCGTTCTGATCGACCGCGATGTCGTTGCACAGTCGGGTCAGACGAAGAACCGCCACATGTCCATTTTTACTACGGACGTTTAACCATCGCAACTGATGCTACTGACGTTACGGGGCGTGTCCTACGGCTCGCGTCCCCTACGGCTTCGCGTCACAGTGCGGTGCAGCGCCCGTCGCCGCAGGCACACCCGGCGCAACCACCTCGCGGCGGTGGCACGGCGTTGGCCACCCGATGCCCTAGCAATCCGGCGGCGAGCAGCAGCCCGACCGCGCCGACCCCGGTGATTGCGACGATCACCGCCAGCGCCGGTCCACCAGTCCCGAGGGCCAGCGCGCCCCCAGCCGCGCAGACCGCGCCAGCCGCGAGCACCGGCGGGGCGGCCACCCGGTTGGCCGCACTGAAGGCGGCTGCGGAGCGCAGCGTCGCGGGAGTGCGGATGCCCGCGAACCGGTTGCGTGGCAACCGTCGCTGCCAGCCGAGCAAGCCGACGACGAGCAGCCCGACGCCAGTGACCAGGAACACCACCCCCAATAGCGTGCACGCGGACACAGACACAGCGGCCAGGATACCGGCGCCGGGCGCTAGTCGTCGGCCTGCTTGGCTGGCGGCGACGCTGCCGCCCCCCGCTTGATGCTGGCCAGGAGCAGCTGGGCGACGTCGAGGACCTCGCTGGTGGTAGCGGCGGTGCCTTCGGCTTCGCGAGTGGTGAGGCCATCAGTGAGCATCACCCGGCAAAACGGGCATCCGGTGGCGATCGCGGAAGTTCCGGTGGCGATCGCCTCGTCGACCCGGTCCAGGTTGACCCGCTTGCCGATGCGCTCCTCCATCCACATCCGGGCGCCCCCGGCGCCGCAGCACATCGAGCGCTCCGCGTGTCTCGGCATCTCGGTCAGCTGCGCGCCGGAGGCGCTGAGCAGCTCGCGCGGCGGCGAGTACACCTCGTTGTGTCTGCCCAGGTAGCACGGGTCGTGGTAGGTGACCGCAGGCCCGTCCGTCGAGGAAACCGGGGCCAGCTTGCCCGCCCGCACCAGCTGGTTGAGCAGCTGGGTGTGGTGCACCACCTCATAGTGCCCATCCAGCTGTGGGTACTCCCGGCCCAGCGTGTTGAAGCAGTGTGGGCAGGTCGTCACGATCTTGCGACGGTCCGGCGCGCGGCCGTGGAAGGCGGTGTTGAGCACCTTGACGTTCTGTTGGGCAAGGAGCTGGAAGACGAACTCGTTGCCCGATCGGCGGGCCGGGTCCCCCGTACAGGTCTCGCCGTCGCCGAGTACCACGTAGTTGACGCTGGCGCGGTGTAGCAGTTCAGCGGTGGCTCGCACGGTCCGCTTCGCATGATCGTCATAGGCGCCGGCGCAGCCGATCCAAAACAGGTATTCCACCTCGTCGGGCAGCGTCTGGCCGGTCAGCCGAGGGACCTCGAACCCCAGCCCTTTCGCCCAGTCCATCCGGGTGGCGGGGCTCTGCCCCCACGGGTTGCCCTTGTTCTCCAGGTTGCGGAACAGCGTGCCCAGCTCGGTGGGGAACTCCGCTTCGATCAGCACCTGGTAGCGCCGCATGTCCACGATGTGGTCGACGTGCTCGATGTCCACCGGGCACTGCTCCACGCAGGCCCCGCAGGTGGTGCACGACCAGAGCACGTCGGGGTCGATCACACCGCCCACCGCCGCGGTGCCCACCAGTGGCCGGGCGGCCTGCTCCGGACCCGATCCGGGAACCCGGCCGAAGCCGGACTCCGGCACGTGGTGCCCGTTGCCCCCGGCGAGCGCCAGCACGTCAACGTCGCTGTGATCCGGGCTCTCCGGTAAGTCTTTCTCGCCGAGGAGATAGGGCGCCTTGGCGAACAGGTGGTCACGCAGATCCATGATCACCAACTTGGGGGACAGCGGCTTGCCGGTGTTCCACGCCGGGCACTGGCTCTGGCAGCGGCCGCACTCGGTGCAGGTCGCGAAGTCCAGCAGGCCCTTCCAGGTGAAGTCCTCGATCTTGCCGCGGCCGAAGACGTCGTCCTCGCCGGGATCCTCGAAGTCAATCTTCTTGCCGCCTGACTCCATCGCCGGCAACGGGCCTAGTGCCGTGGGCATCCGCTTGGCCGCGATGTTGATCGGCGCGATGAAGATGTGTAGGTGCTTGGAGTGCAGCACGATCATCAAGAAGGCCAGCATGACGCTGATATGCAGCAGCAACCCGACCGTCTCCAGGACCTGATTGGCTCCCGCGCCCAGCGGTGCGAGCAGCGCGCCGGCCGCCTGGGAGGCGAACGCTCCGTGCGGGTAGGGGAAGGTGCCGGTGTTCACCTCGGTTCCCCGGAACAGGAACAACGTCCAGATCACGTTGAAGATCATGAACAGGATCAGCCAGGCGCCGCCGGTGTGCGAGCCGTAGAAGCGCGATGCCCGCTGCCTGCGCCGCGGGGCCTGCGCAACCCGCAGGACCGCGAATGTGATGATCGACACGAGCACCGCGAGCGCGATGACGTCCTGACCGAAGCCCAGCACCGGCCAGTGCCCGATCAGCGGGATGGCGAAGTTCTTGTCGACCAGCGCCCCGTAGGCCTCGATATAGACGGTGATCAGGATGACGAAACCCCAGAAGGTGAAGAAGTGGGCGAGGCCGGGGATCGTCCACCGCAACAACCGCCGCTGCCCGAACACCTCGACCAGCTGCGTCCGCAGTCGGGCGCCCAGCTGCGCGGTGCGGCCGTGGGCCGGCTGTCCGGAACGGATCAGGGCGTACAGCCACCGCACCCGTCGACCAGCGAGAACGAGCGTCAGGGCGGTCAGGGCTAGGCCGACCACCAGTCGCACTGCCGTCACGGTGCCCCACCTCCGCGCTGCCCAGGATCGAATGCACCGTAACCGGGACCGTGAAGAAGTTCCTAGTCGCAGGTTACGGCTGCCAGGGCCGGTACACGGGATCGCCGCCCTTGCTGGTGGACGGTGGCCCCGGCCGATTCGGGGGGTCAGGTCGGGGCCACCGTCGTCCTGGTGACGGTGAAGCGCTCAACCGCAGGCTTGCGGGAGCGCGCCACCAGGAATGAATTCAGCTTGTCTCTGTCTTGCTTGCATTTCAACTTTAGCACGGATAGATTTTGACAGCAATTTTCACAATCATTAGGAGGCCCCGTGGCGCAGCGCAAGACGGTCCGGTCCCGACGTCTGGGCAACCAGATCCGGCGACTCCGTGACGATGCTCAGCTCAGCCAGGAGAAGCTGGTCGAGCTGATGAACGCCGAGCAGCCTCAGCAGCGCCGCATCTCCGCCGCGCACCTGTCGCGGGTGGAGTCCGGCGGTGCCCGGATCACCTCAGAGCACCTGGAGCGGATCGCCACGGTGCTCGGCGTCGACACCGAGCAGGCGGGCACGCTCGACGAGCTACGCCGTCGGGCCGACGAGCGGGGTTGGTGGCAGGAGTACTCCGACATCGTCACCGAGGAGGTGGAGATGCTCGTCGAGATCGGCGAGGACGCCACCACCGCGCGCAGCTACGACATCGCGTTCGTGCAGGGGCTGCTGCAGACCCGGGCCTATGCCGAAGCGGTGATCGGCAACGACCGCGCCTTCGTGTCGCCGATCAATGTCGACCGGATGGCCGAACTGCGGATGCGGCGCCAGCACCGGCTGGGCGAGGACGGCTTCCAGGGCTTGACCGCTGTGCTGACCGAGGGGGTCATCCGTACCCAGGTGGGCGGTCGGGACGTCCTGCGTGACCAGCTACGCCACTTGCTCGAGGTGACCCAGCGGTACCCGGTGACGATCCACATCCTGCCCTTCAGCGCCGGAGCGCTGCCCGGCTCCGAGAACTTCGTGATCTTCGAGTTCCCGGACAAGCTCGACGGTGACGTGGTCTACGTGGACAGCCACACGGCGCAGCGCATCTACGAGGATCGCCACCCCGTGCGACAATGTACCTACATCTTCAACGCGGCTCTGGCCCAGGCTCTGCCGGCACGCGAGTCCCAGGACTTGATCCGCGCCGTCATGGAGGAGCTGTGACCCGGTGACTCGCACACCCAACCCCTACCGCTGGCTCGACGATGCCCAGTACGACGCCGTGATCAACGGCCGGTACGTGGAATCCACTTTCAGCCACGGCCACGGTGGCTGCCTGTCGTTCACCGCGGCCGGTGGCCTGATCGGCTTTCAGGACGACAAGCTCCCCCCCACCGAGCGCAAAGCTCGCACCCTCGTCTTCACCCAACCCGAGCTAGCCGCCTTCATCGCCGGCGCCAAGAACGGAGACTTCGACCACCTACTCGACTAACACCCGAGAAGCCCTTACCAACCGATCGACCGGCTGCGCTATTCGAGTAGCCTCGTGAGAGTGGGCCCAAGCGGGTCGCTGGCCAAGGCCAGTGAGTTCTCCGCCCGTGCAGCCAGGTCAAGAGGTTTCACTCGATTGATCAACTGGGAGTGCACTATCCGATCGAGGCCGGCGCCGATGAGTGGTGCTGCTGTCCGTAAGGCTGAGTCGAGGGCGTTGACGATCTTGTTTTCGGCGAACCATGTCGCCGCGCGTGGTGGGGAGTACCACTCAGGCAGGTGGGATGCCAAGGTTTGATGGTCAGGCACCGACACGAACGGCACCATCACCTCGAAGTCCCGGTCATCTTGATCAGCAAGTTTGCTCGCACCGGTGAGAAGGTCTGCCAGTGTCGCGTCAGGTTCCCTGCTCAACGCTCGTGACCAACGGTGCAGCTGCCCGGAGCTGTGTCCGCAGTCGAGCAGATGGGTGGCGACTGCTCGTGCCAGCCGTTCAGGTGAAGGGCGCTGTGCGGCGTCGACCGCAGCCGCCCATCGGGGCAGGTAATCATTCATGATCGCTGACATGAGCTGGATCAGACGGCGGCGATCACGGCTGTCGGGATCCAGCCCGGACCGCAGGAGTGCAGACGAGCGACCACGTGGCGCGCGTAGCCATCGGTGGCCAGCTGGGTGGCTGACAGAGGTGCAGCAGCGGTCACGAGGTGGTATCGTGCCAGTAGCGCTCAGCGCGAGATGCTCAAGTAGGGGAGCGGCCACTAGTGGCCGCTCCCCGCTTTCTTTTGCCTACACCCCTCTGGCTCGTTGCGCAGCTCACTGGGCCGCGCTGAGTTCCACTCCGGCGCCTGGAGCGTGGTCGGCGGCCTGGCCGGGAACACCGCCGCCGCTCCCGCCGTTAGACGGGTTAGGTAGGTTGAGCGGGATCCACTCAAGGTGACTTGAGTCAGTTCCAGTCAAGTTCGAAAGGGTTGCTCACATGGCTCGTGCGGTCGGTATCGACCTAGGGACCACCAACTCCGTCGTGTCCGTCCTAGAGGGCGGCGAGCCCACGGTGGTGGCGAACTCGGAGGGCGCGCGCACCACCCCCTCGGTGGTTGCTTTCGCCAAGAACGGCGAGGTGCTCGTCGGTCAGTCCGCCAAGAACCAGGCGGTCACCAACGTGGACCGCACCATCCGGTCGGTCAAGCGGCACATGGGGACCGACTGGTCGACCACGGTCGACGGCAAGAAGTACACCCCGCAGGAGATCAGCGCCCGGGTGTTGATGAAGCTCAAGCGCGACGCGGAGTCCTACCTCGGTGAGGACGTGACCGACGCGGTGATCACCGTGCCGGCTTATTTCGAGGACGCTCAGCGTCAAGCCACCAAGGAGGCCGGCCAGATCGCCGGTCTGAACGTGCTGCGGATCGTCAATGAGCCCACTGCGGCCGCGCTGGCCTACGGCTTGGACAAGGGCGAGAAGGAACAGACCATCCTGGTGTTCGACCTCGGCGGCGGCACGTTCGACGTGTCACTGCTGGAGATCGCTGAAGGGGTGGTCGAGGTCAAGGCCACTTCCGGAGACAACCACCTCGGCGGGGACGACTGGGACCAGCGGATCATCGACTGGTTGGTAGACAAGTTTCGCGCATCCCATGGCATTGATCTCAAGAGGGACAAGATGGCGTTACAGCGGCTGCGTGAGGCTGCTGAGAAGGCCAAGATTGAGCTGTCCAGCTCGTCCAGCGCGACGATTAACCTGCCCTACATCACCGTCGACGCCGACAAGAACCCGCTGTTCCTCGACGAGACGCTGTCCCGGGCGGAGTTCCAGCGGATCACCGCAGACCTGCTGGACCGCTGCCGCGCCCCGTTCCGCAACGTCATCAAAGACGCCGGCATCTCGATCGGGCAGATCCATCACGTGGTGCTGGTCGGCGGTTCCACCCGGATGCCAGCGGTGAACGAGCTGGTGAAGGAGCTCACCGGCGGCAAGGAGCCGAACAAGGGCGTCAACCCCGACGAGGTTGTCGCGGTCGGTGCCGCGTTGCAGGCCGGTGTGCTCAAGGGCGAGGTCAAAGACGTCCTGCTGCTCGATGTCACCCCGCTGTCGCTGGGTATTGAGACCAAGGGCGGCGTGATGACCAAGCTCATCGAGCGCAACACGACCATCCCCACCAAGCGCTCGGAAATCTTCACCACTGCTGACGACAACCAGCCTTCGGTGCAGATCCAGGTTTTCCAGGGCGAGCGGGAGATCGCGGCCTACAACAAAAAGCTCGGCATGTTCGAGCTGACCGGGCTACCACCGGCGCCACGCGGCATACCACAGATCGAGGTTACCTTCGACATCGACGCCAACGGCATCGTCAATGTCTCGGCCAAGGACATGGGCACCGGCAAAACCCAGGCCATGACCATCACCGGTGGGTCCGCGCTACCCAAGGATGACATCGACCGGATGATGCGCGACGCCGAGGAGCATGCCGAGGAGGACCGCAAGCGCCGGGAGGAGGCCGAGACTCGCAACCAGGCCGAGTCGCTGGTCTACCAGACCGAGAAGTTCATCAAGGACAACGACGAGAAACTTCCCGCCGACGTCAAGGACAAGGTGAACGCCGCGCTGGGCCAGGCCCAGGAGGCGCTCAAAGGCACCGACACCGCGGCGATCCGCTCCGCCATGGAGAAGCTCGCCACCGAGTCCCAGGCGCTGGGCCAGGCTTTGTATAAGGACAGCGCGGCGGCTGCCGGTGACGGTGCGGCAACTGGCGGGTCGACCGGCTCGACCGGAGCTGCTCACGATGACGTCGTCGATGCGGAGATCGTCGATGAGGAGCCCGGGAGTGGCAAGAAGTGAGGCACGGTGATAGCACCTTCGGCGACGGCTCCTTCGACACTGGCGCCGCTGGCGAGGAGCAGCCCAGAGTCGTAGTGCGCGACAAGCGGAGGATCGATCCGGTGACGGGCCAAGTGCGAGTCCCACCGGCGGGTGAGCAGCCCGCCGGTGGCGGCGGGCATGTCGAGGAGGGTGTCCCCGGCTCTGTTGGTGTGCAGGCGAGCCCAGCGGAGCTCGACGCGCTGGCGGCTCAGCTAGCTGAGCGCACTGGTGACTTGCAGCGCATTTCCGCCGAGTACAGCAACTACCGCCGCCGGGTGGAACGCGACCGCCAGCTCGTCATGGCCATGGCCAAGGCGCAGGTTGCTGGTGAGCTGCTCACCGTGCTCGACGACATCGAACGCGCGCACGAGCACGGTGACCTGTCCGGTGTGTTCAAGGCCGTCGCGGACAAGCTGGTGGCCGCTCTGCAGGCGCAGGGCCTGGAACCCTTCGGGGCGATCGGAGAAGGTTTCGATCCGGACGTGCATGAGGCGGTACATCACAGCACCGCCCCAGATGTTGACAAGCCGACGGTCACCGCGGTGCTGCGCCGTGGCTACCGCTTCGGCGAACGGGTGCTGCGCCCAGCGATGGTGGCGGTGACCGACTCCATCGGCGACGTTCAATCTGTTGGTGATGCGCAGCCTGGTGGTGATGTGCAACCGTCTGATGGTGTGGAACAACGACAGGACAATTGATGCGGGAGGAGGTGTCCGGTGAGCGCTCGAGAATGGATCGACAAGGATTTCTACGCAGAGCTGGGTGTCTCCGCCACCGCGTCTGCTGAGGAGATCAAACGGGCATACCGCAAGCTGGCCCGGGAGCTGCACCCGGACGCCAACCCTGGCGACGCGCGAGCTGAGGCGCGTTTCAAGTCGATGTCTGAGGCCAATGACGTGCTGTCGGACCCGGACAAACGCAAGCAGTACGACGAGGCACGCAGCCTGTTCAACGGTGGTTTCCGCCCCGGCGGTGGCGGTCCGAGTGGGTTCGATCTCGGTAACCTGTTCGGGACCGCGGCGCCGCGGTCCGGTAAGGCGGATGGTCTCGGTGACCTGCTCGGCGGGTTGTTCGCCAACCGCGCCGGTACTGCTAGTGGCGCTGGTACGGGTCGCCCGAGGCGCGGTACCGACATCGAGACTGAGGTTCGGATCGACTTCGCCGAGGCGATCCACGGGGCCACCGTGCCGTTGCGGTTGGCCAGCCCGGCCAGCTGTGGCAGTTGTGGCGGCTCCGGGGCCCGCGCCGGCACCGTTCCTCGGGCCTGTCCGGCCTGTGGTGGAACCGGGTTGGTCACCCGTAGCCAGGGCGCGTTCGCTTTGTCAGAGCCGTGTCGGGATTGTCGCGGCACGGGCCGGATCATTGACGACCCGTGCACCGAGTGTGGCGGTCGCGGGGTGTCCACCCGAACCCGCACGTTGACCATGCGGATCCCCGCCGGTGTCGCTGATGGCCAGCGGATCCGGCTAGCCGGGCAGGGCGAGCCGGGCATGCGTGGCGCGCCGGCCGGTGACCTCTACGTGCTGGTGCACGTCACCCCGCATCCGGTGTTCGGGCGCTCCGGTGATGATCTCACGCTGGCGGTGCCGGTGTCGTTCCCCGAGCTGGCCATGGGCACCACGCTGACCGTGCCCAGCATGGAGGGGCCCACGATGGCGGGGACCGTGACGCTGAAGGTCCCGGCGGGTACCGCCAACGGTCGCACCCTGCGGGTGCGCGGTAAAGGCATCGCCGGGCGGCATGGGCGGACTGGTGATCTTCTGGTGACCCTGCACGTCGTGGTGCCCACTACGCTGGAGCGGGGAGCGAAGGACGCGCTGGAGGCCTACGCGCAGGCCACGGCTGGGGAGGACCCGCGGGCGGCGCTGTTCACCCGCATGCAGCGTCCGGGGGCGGCGCGATGATCCCCCCGACTCCACCGGGCGCGGACCAGGACACCCCGGTCTTCGTGATCTCTGTGGCCGCTGCGCTGGCCGGATTGCACGCGCAGACCCTACGCAGCTACGACCGGATGGGGCTGGTCTCCCCCGGCCGTAGTGCCGGTGGTGGGCGCCGCTACTCGGCCCGCGACATCGCGCTGTTACACGAGGTGCAGCGGCTGTCCCAGGACCAAGGTGTCAACCTGGCTGGGATCAAGCGGATCATCGACCTGGAGAACCAGGTGCTGGCGCTTGGCTCTCGGCTGACCGAGCTGGCCGCTGAGCTGGAGGGGGCTCGCGCGGAGCTGGCCCAGGCGCAGGCCCTCGCCGAGCACACCGCTGCGGCTGTGCATGCTTCCTACCGTCGCGACCTGGTCCCGGTGCGCCCCGGCACCGAAACCGCACTGGTCATCTGGCGCCCCAGCAAATAGCCCCAGCAAATAGCCCTAGAGTGAACCACTAGGACAGCGCACGGAGGTGGGCGGGTGCGGCTCGCTCGGTGGTGGTGGCTGGGAGCTGCGTTCGTCATCGGTCTGGCGGTGACGCTGGGGGTGTTCGTGCTGATCCGGCGGTCCGTTACGGATGAGGCGAGTGCGGTGCCCACCCTGGTCGTCGCTGAGAACGCCTGCGGGCAGGGTTGGACCGACCGGAAGCCGGGCGCGCAAACGCTGATATTGCACAACACCGACAGCGTGGCCGCCGACGCGCAGCTCATCGACGTGACCACGGGGAAGGTCCTCATCGACGTCGAGGGAATCGGGTCCGGCGCCGTTGTGCCGGTTGGGGTCATTGTGGGTGGCGGGCAGTACGCGCTTCGCTGTGTGTTCGACGAATTGGGCGCGGTGACCGGTCCCACCGTGCGTATCGCCGGTCCGGCCGGGCCGGCGGGAGTGGCTCCGGTGACCCGCGCTGATCTGATCGTTCCGGTGCAGGCTTATCAGGCATCGGTGGTGGCTGGCACGGCGCCGCTGGTCGCCGACGTCGCCGCGCTCCAGACCGCGGTCCGGTCGGGCGATCGCGCGGCGGCACGTCAGACATGGTTGCCCGCCATGCTGGACTACCAGCGTCTCGGCGCTGCATACGGCGCTTTCGGTGATCTGGACGCCGCGATTGACCGAACCCCGGACGGCCTGCCTGGTGGTGTGCACGACCCGCACTTCACCGGGTTGCGCAGGCTGGAGTACGGGCTGTGGCACGACCAGCCGATGACCGAGCTGGTGCCGGTCGCCGATGCGCTGTCGGCCTCGGTTACCACGCTGCGGGAGCAGGTTCAGGACCTGCCCGTGGACGGACTCGATCTGACCCGGCGGGTGCACGAGATCCTGGAGGACACCGAGCGATTCGAGTTGACCGGCGACTCAGATCAGGGAAGCGGGTCCAGCCTCGCCATCGCGCGCGCCCAGGTGCAGGCCACCCAGCTGGCGCTTAAGCCGCTGCTGCCGCTGTTGGTGACCAGATACCCAGCGCTGCTCCAGGTCGACCCCGCGCTGCGTCGGCTGGCCGCTGACCTGGACGCGACCGACCACGCCGGTGCTTGGACGCCGGTCCAGGCGCTGGATCACGCGCAGCGCCAACAGATCAACGCCGACACGGGACACGCCGTTGAGCTGCTGGCGCCGATCGCGGTGATCTGCGAGCCGAGGCGGACCTCGTGACCGACGACGAAGTGACCGACGACGAAGCGGGACGGGTGAGCCGGCGTAGCCTGCTGACCGGCGCCGGGATGGCCGCCGGAGCAGCTACCGGGTTCGCGGTCAGCGAGTGGGGCGCGCCGGCCCACCCCGCGCGGCCGCGGCCGGACCGGATTGCGTTTCACGGCCCGGTGCAGGCCGGCGTCACCACTGCGGCCCAGCGCAACGCCGCCGTGGTGGCCTTCGACGTGACCGCGGCGGACCGCACCGAGCTGACCGACCTGATGCGCACGCTCACCGCGCGAGCCCGGACGCTGTGCGCCGGCGGTGACCCAGTGGTGCGCGATATCGCCGGGCCGCCCGTGGACTCTGGGGTCCTCGGACCGAGCCCGCAGCCGGACCGGCTCACGGTCACCGTCGGAGTCGGCGCGTCGCTGTTCGACGGCCGGTATGGGCTGGCGGCCCTGCGGCCGCGCGGGCTGCTCCCGATGCGGACCTTCCCGAACGACAGCCTCGACCCGGCCCGCTGCCACGGTGACCTGAGCCTGCAGATCTGCGCGGAGTCACCGGACACGGTGGCCTACGCGCTGCGTGAGCTGGCTCGACAGACCAGAGGTGGGATGCAGATCCGCTGGCGGTCCGACGGGTTCCTCTCCCCGCCCCGTCCGGCGGGGACACCGCGCAACCTGATGGGGTTCAAGGACGGCACCGCGAACCCGGACATCGCCGACGGCGCGCTGATGGACCGGGTGGTCTGGGTGGACCGCAACGCCGGGCTACCGGGCCAGCCGTGGACCGCTGGCGGAACGTTCCAGGTGGTGCGCCGAATCCGCATGCTGGTTGAGTTCTGGGACCGGGTGTCGGTCCTCGAGCAGGAGAACATGGTCGGTCGGCGCCGAGACACCGGGGCGCCGCTGGACGGCAGCACCGAGCACGACATCCCCCACTACGCGCTGGATCCTGTCGGCACGTCCATCCCGCTGACCAGCCACATCCGCCGGGCCAACCCGCGAACCCCGGCCACGGATGCCAGCCTGCTGCTCCGCAGGCCCTATAACTACGACGCGGGTGTCGACGGTGCCGGCAACCTCGACATGGGCCTGCTGTTCATCAGCTACCAGCGTGATCTGGCCGCCCAGTTCGAGGCGGTACAGACCCGGTTGATCAACGAGCCTCTCGTCGACTACATTGTGCCCAACGGTGGAGGGTATTTCTTCGTGCTCCCCGGCGTTCGGGACGCCGGATCTTACTGGGGACAACACATGCTGGACCAGCCGCCGGCGGCGTCTACGGCTCACAACGGGGGGTACTGAATGACCGGACCGAAAGCCGGGTCGCGCCGGGGTGCGACCCTCGGTGTCGCTGCGGCGGTGGTGGTTGTTGTTGTGTTGCTCGTCGTGGTCCTGGTCGTGTTCACGCGCCACGGGTCCGGTCCTTCGGCGGGCGGTCCGGCCGCAAGCGGGCCACCGACCGGTTCGCCCCCCGTCGCTGCGGCCGAGGCGAAGACCGCGACGCCGATCAAGCACGTGGTCGTGCTGTTCGACGAGAACATCTCCTTCGACCACTACTTCGGTACCTATCCCCACGCCGCGAACACCGACGGCACGCCGTTCACCGCGACGCCGGGCACCCCTGGGATCAATGGCCTGACCCCCGAGCTGCTGACCCACAACCCCAACCTGCACAACCCGAAGCGGCTGACCCACGACCAGGCACTGACCTGCGACCAGCACCACAACTACGACAAGGAACAGCGCTCCTACGACAATGGCGCGGCCGACAAGTTCGTGCAGAACACCGAGGTGGCCACCTGCACCGGCCAGCCGGTCCTGTTCGGCGAGCCGGGGATCGACCTGGACTACTACGACGGCAACACGGTCACCGCGCTGTGGAACTACGCTCAGCACTTCGCGATGAGCGACAACTACTTCGCCGCTAACTACGGGCCGTCCTCGCCGGGAGCGCTCAACCTGGTCGCCGGCAACACCCACGGCATCCGGGTGTACGACGCGAAGACCGGCAAGCCGACCACCGATCTGAACATCTCGGCGAGCCCGGATGCCAACGGGGTGGGCACCATGATCTTTGATCCGGATCCGCTGCTCGACGAGTGCTCCGACGTCAATCGGACCACCTCCGACACACTGGCCGATTTCACCGGGCGCACCGTCGGAGACCTGCTCAACAACCAGCGACTGACCTGGGGTTGGTTCCACGGCGGATTCACGCCGACCAGTCGTGACGCCTCAGGCAAGGCGGTGTGCGGGGCGACACACGCCAACGTCGGCGGCAACATGGTGCTGGACTACGTGCCGCACCACGACCCGTTCCAGTACTTCGCCTCGACGATGAACCCGGGACACCTCCCCCCCTCGTCGGTGGCCGCGATCGGTAGCACCGACCAGGCGAACCACAACTACGACCTGACCGACTTCGACGCCGCGCTCGCCGCCGGGAACCTGCCCTCGGTCACCTACCTGAAGCCGCCGGCGTCGCGGAACGCGCACGCCGGCAACTCCACCCCGACAGACGAGCAGCGCTTCCTGGTAGAGGAGATCAACAAGATTCAGCGGTCCCCGCAGTGGCCGTCGACGGCGATCTTCGTCACCTACGACGACTCCGACGGATGGTATGACCACGTGATGCCGCCGCTGGTCAATGGATCGAACGATCCGGCGCGGGACTCCGCCCCGTGCACCACCACACCGGCCTCGCATGGGTACCTGGACCGTTGCGGTTACGGCCCGAGACTGCCGCTACTGGTCATCTCCCCGTACAGCAGAGTCAACTACGTGGATCACGGCCTGAGCACCCAGGACTCGGTACTGCGGTTCATTGAGGACAACTGGTCGCTCGGCCGGATCGGCGACGGTTCTTACGACGAGTCCGCCCCATCGCTCGTGCGTCCGGACGGAATGTTCGACTTCACCGCCGCAGCGCACACCACACCCCTCCTGCTCGACCCGGACACCGGCGCGGTAACCCACTAACACCGTGTCGGGACGGGGCAGTACAGGCACCGCGTAGCCTGTCACCACCTCCGCACCGATACCCCGGGGCATCGGTGCGGGTTTCCCGGTGCGGAGAGTGCCTTGGTGGACGTTGAGGACACGCGCACGATTGGTGAGCGCGCTCGCAAGATCCGTTCTCGTCGCGAGTTGAGCCTGGAGGTCGTGGGTGGCCTGGCCGGGATCAGCGGGCCTTACCTGTCGATGCTGGAGCGCGGGCTGCGTGGTTTCCATCGCCGCGGCCTTCGCCCTTGCCTGCGCCGATGACGCTAGTCACGGCCTCGCTGGGCAGGGCCTCGCCGCGCTGCTCGTTGAGCTGCACGTCCAAGCCGTGACCGGCGACAGCGGCACCCGCCGCGCCGCGCTGACTGCCCTGGTGGAGGCGTGCATGGTTGCTTACATCCTCGCCAAGAGGACCGGGCGCTTCGAGTTGGCGGGAATCGCCGCCCAGCGTGGCCTGGACGCCGCTCAACTGGCCGAGCGGCCGGATTTGGTCGCGTCGATGGAGGCGATCCGTGCCCAAGCGCTGATTGGTGTCGGTGCTCGCCGGCGGGGCCGCCTGGTGTGTGCCGAGGCCCTCCGTGACATCTCGGCGCTGCCTGGCCCGACGGAGCACAACACCACCACCGCTGAGGCCTGTGGAATGCTGCACCTGACCACGGCATTGATCGCCGCCCGTGATGGCCGCACCGGGGATGTCGACACCCACCTTGCGGAGGCCCGGTCGCTGGCCGCGCACACCGGGGAGCGCAATCACCTGCGTTCCCACTTCGGCCCGACCAATGTGGCCGCCTGGGAGCTGTATCTGGCGGTGGAGGCGGGTACCGGGCCGGTGGTGGCTGAACGCTTGGCTGCGGCGCCGCTCGACCTGTCGGTGTTCGGCAGCAAGGGGCGACCGGCCGATGTGCACTTTGACCTGGCCCGGGCCTGGGCGCAGGCTGATGGCTCGCGTGATGGCGAGGCGCTGCGCACGCTGGATACCGCCGACCGCCTGGCGCCGGTTCGGGTCCGCAACGACTCGATCGCTCGGGACCTGGTGCTCACCCTGGACTGTCGCGCCCCGCACCGGGTGTGGGAGCTGGACAGCTTGCGCAACCGCATCGGTGTCAGCAGGCCGGTTTAACAGAGCGTGAAGAGCTAGCTCGATCCTCACGGCAGTGTCTGTCTGCCGGGTGAACACACCAGAGCAATCACCCGAGACACCGGACCCGCCGCTCGCGCCGCACCCATGGGGTGTCCTGCACCTGCTGGTAGCCGATAACGCGCTGACCGAGGGGCACGTCTACCGGCGTTACCTGGCACTCTGCGGGGCGCTGCTGCCCACGTCGAGCCTGCCGCCCTCAACCTGTTCTACCGCTCAACCGTTGCGCCCCCGTCATCCCATGGGAGGTGGGAGGATCTGTTGTGGAGTTGCCACAGGCGGCAACTTGGGGCGAAAAGTTGCCGCCTGTGGCAACTCCACACGCTACGACAGTCCTTCCCGGTGAGGTCCGGGGA
>JBOHFR010000031.1:0-60908 GCA_050699715.1 Pseudonocardiaceae bacterium | reverse complement strand
TGTTATCCGGTAGATCATTAGTGATGGTTGCGACCTGCGGAGACACCGTCCGGAAAACCAAGCCGGAAACCTGGCCCTGGTCAACACCGACCATTAGACGTTTCAACCGTATCTCGGTCGGCCCCCCTCTGCTTCCTCACTGTTGACACCTGTCGCTGGGCTCACTGGCACTACGCTTCCTGTCGATTTATACGCTGGCATCATGCTACCTGACAAGATGCTAACACGCTGACCGCCTCGCACAATAAGCATGTGGCATAGAGCCATATGGCATCGGACTCAGATGTCCTGAGCTGGGCAAACCTGGCAGGCAGGTGGCAATCAGGTGGCTGTCCGACTGCCACCTGGCATGGTGCGGGTTTCCTGTCCGCAGAGTGCCGAAACGCCTAATCGCAGTGTGACCGCTGTCACTGTGCCACCTCCAGAAGCGGATTCCCTCGACGCAGTGCTGGGCGAGAGCTTCTGGATCAATTCAGGCGGGTTACCAGGTTATAA
This sequence comes from Pseudonocardiaceae bacterium, assembly GCA_050699715.1. Lineage (GTDB taxonomy): Bacteria > Actinomycetota > Actinomycetes > Mycobacteriales > Pseudonocardiaceae. The sequence continues at coordinate 60,413 of JBOHFR010000031.1, read as the reverse complement.
TGTGGTTGTCACACGGGTGTCCTGAACCAGGTTGCGGTGCGGACTCAGTCGTCTGACGAGCACATTCGCTACCGGTCCGGCCACTGCCTCGTCCCTGGGCGAGCGCTTCATAGGGAACCCCGATGACGACGTCACTGGCAGCGAGCGACGTGCCGTCCCCGCAGGAGAAGGAGTACGGCATGACCGAGGTGCCGCCGCCCCCCGCCACGGCGTCCTGGCAGAAGAGCAGTGCAACTATAGATGGCGCCTGTGTTCAGGTCACTCGGACCCACGAGCATGTCTGGGTTCGGGATTCGAAGAACCCGCTTGGGCCTGCCCTCGGGTTCACCCGCGAGGGGTGGGCAGCGTTCCTCGTCGGGGTGCAGCGCGACGACTTCGACCGCGCCGGGGTGCCGGCCTGATGACGGTTCCCGGCCGATCGTGATCCGGTGACTTCCGGCGTTGGCTACACCCGTCTGAACTCAGTCATCGTCATCCGGTGGGTCCGCCGCGGGCCTCGGCGCGACGGACCAGTCCTGTTCGGATCGTGGACTCGCGCAGCGTGGGCACGTGCCCTGTCGCTGGCGGTCGGTGCGAACCGCCGACCACTCTTCATTCAGCCTGCGGCGCTCCTCGGCCTGCCGGTGAGACTTGTGCTGCATGGCCTGGACGGTCCAGGTTGATCCGAGCAGCAGCCCGAGGCAGACCAGCAGGACCGCGCCCAGCACCATCAGGGTCACCGCGCACTGCGGTGTGTTCCGCCACGACATCTCGCTCCCTGGCCACGGCCCGGCGGCCGGGTTCCGGGGAAGCGTGTCGCGCTCCGGTGAGATGTCCACATGATCGCCAGCCTCTTCGTCATCGGTGCGGCGCTGCGGGCACCTCCCCGACGTGGAAACACGTACGTGCGAATAAGTACGTACGTGTTAATACTGAGATTGTATCGAGATGAGCATCACATCGGCAAGCTGTACTCCGAGTTTTTACCTACGTAATATGGGTGTACTACGGAACGGCGACTGTCGAGGAGCGACCCGTGGCACGGACCCAGCTGACCCATCGCGAGAACGAGGTGCTTGATCTTGTCATCGGGGGGCTCAGCAACGACGAGATCGCCGCTCGCCTCGCCATCTCGCGCCGGACGGTGGAGGCGCACCTGCGCACGCTGTTTCGCAAGACGGGGGTGACCAGGCGGGCCCAGCTTGCAGCCTCGTACCAGGGCAGCGACCCGGTTGCCACTGAGCGGTCCGAGACAGAACGGCCCGGCACCGTCCCGGCTCCTCCACTGTTGTGGCAGCGCCGTGACCTAGCGGACTGCGAGCGGCAGTTGCAGGCCTACGCCGAGGCCGTAGCCGGGCTGGCTGACCGGCAGTCCCCGCTGTTCGAGGAACGCGTCGAGATCACTCTCATGGTTGGTGAGCAGGACGAGCAGGACACCGTCATCGAGCGACGCTGGACCACACCGATGCCCTACCTCGTCTACCGGATCCTGGTTCCCATCGTGACCAGGACGGATGGCCCACCGTTCGAGCGGGATGACCTTGCCCTGGACTGCCGCGTGGCGGGCCAGGACATCCATGCCGACGTCCACCTGGTGTGGAATGTGCGCGGCAGGCCGCAGGTGATGATCCTGTTTCAGCCGGGGCTTCAGGCGGAGACTGAGTGGGTGCTGCGTTACCGCTCGCCGAAGCTGTGGAATCCGCTCCGTACCTCGGGTCAGGACACCCTGACGTGGTACACGGCCACTCTTGACCAGCGGCGCCCTCCGAAGACCAACGAGCTCACCGTGAAGGTCGTCTTTCCGAGCTCCTGGACCGGTGAGCAGGTAACCGAGCGCAGCAACCTCGGCACCATCCACACTGAGCGCCTGTCGACCGGTCAGACCCAGTTAATCTGGCATCACGAGGCTCCCGGCGCTGGGGCGTACCACTGGGAACTCCACGGGTCGCGTGGCTGCTGAGCATGAACGCGCTCGGGGCGGCGCGAGAGGACTTTGTGAGTTTGCGGACGCGCACCGGCGTGCGTAAATCCTTATGCGGCGTCAGTGACGACACCTAGGATCGCCGGTGAGGAGGCGCCATCATGCGATCGCGAGCTGTGTCCGAGTGGATCACGCGCGAACTACCAGGACTCGTGGGCAAGTACGGGGTGCCCGGTGCGCAGGTCGCGGTGTTGGTGGATGGTGAGGTGGTCGATGCCGCCGTCGGTGTGCTCAACACCGCCACCGGGGTCCCGGTGACGACCGACGCGGTGTTCCAGATCGGGTCGATCACCAAGGTGTGGACGGCGACGTTGGTGCAGCAGCTGGTCAACGAGGGGCTGCTGGACCTGGACCGGTCGCTGCGCGAGTACCTGCCGGAATTCCGCCTCGCCGACGAGGCGGCGAGCGCGATGGTGACGAGCCGGCAGTTGCTCTGCCACACGGCGGGTTTCGAGGGTGACCTGTTCACCGACACGGGCAGCAACGACGACGCGATCGAGAAATACGTGGCCACCCTCGCCGACGTCGCGCAGTTGTTCCCGCCGGGAGAGCAGTTCTCGTACTGCAACAGCGGCTATGTGGTGCTGGGGCGGCTGGTGGAGGTCTTGCGGGGCAAACCGTTCAACACCGTGCTGCGCGAGCGGCTGATCACCCCGCTCGCGCTCGAGCACGTTGCGACGAACATCGCAGAGGCGATCCTGGAACGACCAGCGGTCGGTCACGTGTACGTCGCACCGGGCTGCCCGGTGCGACCCACGCCGGTGTGGTCGCTGGTGGCGTCGAACGCGCCGGTGGGGTCGATGCTGGCGATGCCGGCCCGGAGCCTGCTCGGGTTCGTGCAGACGCATCTATCCGACACCAGCGTGCACATGATGCGCCAACCGCAGGTCGTGTTACCCGATCTGGTGGAGGGGATGCGTGGCAGCTCCGGTCTTGGCTGGATGTTGTTCGACTACCCGGGCGGCACAGTGATCGGCCACGACGGTGGAACGCTCGGGCAGTCCGCGTTCCTGCGGGTCGTGCCGGAGACCGGTATCGCCGTAGCGCTGCTGACCAACGGCGGTGACGTGTTTCCGGTGTTCCACGCGGTGTTCGGGCCCCTGCTGGCCGAATTGGCCGGCGTCGAGCTGCCCGCGCTGCCCGTCCCGCCGGCTAACCCCCTGCCGGTGGACGCCGACCGGGTCAGCGGGACCTACCGGGCCACCATGTTCGATCAGAAACTGAGCGTTGACGCCGAAGGCAAGGCGTGGCTGAGCACCGTGCCGCGCACCGCGGAGGCCAAGCTGGTGATGCCGCAGGCGACTGTGGTGGAGGTGGTCCAGCTCCAGGACGACGTGTTGATCACGGCGGAGCCGCAGCGGGGGATGCACCAGGTGATCGGCCTACTCGGCGAGGACCCGAGTGGTCGGGTGAGGTTCCTGCACGGCAACGGCCGCGCCACCGCGCGAGTGCCCGCAGAGTCAGGCGAGTCAGGGCTGGAGTGCGGCGAGCACCTCGGGCAGCTCGCCGGGATGCACGATGCACAGGCGCTGCGTCGTGCGGGTGAGGGCGACGTAGAGGTCGTTGAGGCCGCGCGGTGACTCGGCCACGATCGCCGCCGGATCGACGAGCACCACCGCATCGAACTCGAGGCCCTTGGCCTGGGCGACAGTCAGCACAGTCACCGGTGCATCAAGGTCCGCACCCCGCGTAGCAGGCACGATGGTGCTCAGCTCGTCTACCCTGGCGGCCGGCCCGAGCACCCCCACCCGACCGTCCCCTACTGCGGCGGCCTCGTCGGCGAGCACCGCGGGCAGCTGAGCGGCGAGTTTTTCGGGCCCGCCGCAGACCCGGACCACCCGGGGCGCCACGCCGGTGCGGCGCACCGACCGCGGTGGAGTGATGTCGACGTCGATCGCGGCAAGCACCCCCTGCGCCAGCTCCGCGACCTCGGCGGGGTTCCGGTAGTTGATGGTCAGCTGTTCCAGCCGCCACCGCTGCGCCACGTAGGGACCGAGCACGTCCTGCCAGGAGCCCGCGCCGGCCCGGTTCCCGGTCTGGGCGAGATCCCCGACCACCGTCATCGAGCGGCTGGGGCAGCGCCGCATGAGCACCCGCCACGCCATCGGGGACAGCTCCTGTGCCTCGTCGATGATGATGTGACCGTAGGTCCAGGTCCGGTCGGCTGCCGCGCGCTCGGCGGTGCTGTCGTAGCGGTGCTGGCGTTGCCGGTCGGCCAGCCGGTCAGCGTCGATGAGGTCTGTGGCCCGCAGGAGCTCCGGGTCCAGGTCCTCGTCGAGGTCCAGGATGTCCAGCACGCCCTGCGCGTACTGCAGCTCCGCGCGCAGCGCGGCGGCCTCGCGGGCGGCCTGCGCACTGCCGTCAGAGCCGAGCAGCTCGGCGGCCTCGTCCAGCAGCGGAACGTCGGCGGGGGTCCACACCTGGTCCGGGTCGACGTCTGGGCCTGGCGCGGGCCGGGCCAGCAGGCCGCGTTCCTGGGGGTCTAGCACCGGCTGGGTGGCGCTGGCCAGCCGCTGCGGGTCGGCGTAGAGGTCGGTGAGCAGCCGCTCCGGCGACAGCGTCGGCCACAGTGCCTCCAGCGCGGCGCTCAGCTCAGGACTGGCCCGCAGCTCGGCGCGGATATCCGCCAGGTCGTCCCGGCTCAGGACATCTTGGCTCAGGCCGGCGAACCTGCTCGCGACCTGCTTGGCCAGTGCCTCCACCACCTCCTGGTGGAAGATCCGCTTGGCCTCGTTGTGCGGCCGGTGGGATTGCCGCGCCCGGGTGCGGGCCGCCAGGCTCACCGCGCGGTCCAGCCGGACGGGTTGGGCCTCGATGGTGAGCTCGATCGGTTCCGTGGGTACTTGCTGGCGGTCGCGGATCGCCGCGGCCACCACGTTGGCCATCTCCAGGCGACCCTTGACCGCAGCGGTCTCGTCGGGCTCGACGCCGAGGGCGTGCAGCCCCGGATGCAGCTGCGCGACGGTGCACAGCAGCACGCTGGTCTCGCCCAGGGAGGGCAGCACATGCCCGATGTAGCGCAGGAACGTCGAGTTGGGTCCGACGACCAGCACGCCCCGCTTGGCCAGCTGCCGGCGGTGCGTGTAGAGCAGGTAAGCCGCTCGATGCAGCGCGACCGCGGTCTTGCCGGTGCCCGGCCCACCTTGGACGACCAGCACTCCCTGGGGCTGGGCGCGGATGATCCGGTCCTGCTCGGCCTGGATCGTCGCGACAATGTCCGACATCTGGCCGGTTCGGGCCTGGGACAGCGTCGCCATCAGCGCCGCCTCGCTGGTCAGGCTGGTTCGGGTCGGATCCTGCCTAGCACCGTCGAGGTCAAGCACTTCGTCCTCGACGGCAAGCACCGTTCGGCTGCGGGTCCGGATGTGCCGGCGGCGGCGAACACCCTCGGGGCGGGCGGCGGTCGCGGTGTAGAACGGGCGCGCCGCGGGCGCCCGCCAGTCGATGAGCAGCGGCTGGTACTCGCGCTCCTCGTCGAGCAGCCCGAGCCGCCCGATGTAGCGCCGCCCATCCTCGTCTTGGTCCCCGTCGCTGTGCAGGTCGAGCCGCCCGAAGCACAGGCCCTGCTCGACGCCGTCCAGGGTGGCGAGCTGCGCTGAGTACATCGCCGCGGCCGCGTCCCGCTCGCTGAGCGCTTGGGGTGTACCCGTGGTGGGAGCCCGCAGCACCTCGGCGAGCCGTCGCGCGGTGTAGCGGCGGCGCTCGTCGAAATGCTGGTAGAGCAGGGTGAGGTAGTCCTGCTCAGCCGTCACCTCTGAGTCCGCCACCTCTGGGGCCGTATGGGGAACCGACACGCGATGCATCCACCTTCTGCGCTTCGACGGGCAACGTGCACTGAAACCAGTGGGCGGCTGTGGGCATTCCACGGTAGCAAAATGCGCACCCCCAGGCGTCCCCGCCGCCTGAGCATGGGCAATCCACGCATAACCGCATCGAAGGTGCACAAGCATCCATGAGACCCGTAACGCACCGGGTTTGGGGATCATCCGATGTAGGAGCGGCCGGTGTAGGGCTCTCCGATTAGGGTGGGTAGGCGGGTCCATCCGGCGCGTCGTGGGTGTTCGGTGTGCAGGTCAACCAGATCTACGGGGTGCGCGTAGAGCACTTCCTCGACGTGGCCCCAGCCCAGCGTGGGTACGCCCGGTGGCGCGAGCCGGGTGGGTAGCTCGACGAACCTGGCGGTGCGGTCCACCTGCAGCAGCGTGCCGCCATTGTCCGGAAAAGTCGAGTTCTGGGTGGTCGCGCCCTCCAGTCCGTCCGCGACCCGCAGGCGCATCGCGGGCGGCGCCACCAGGCCGTCTCGCACGGCGATCTGATCCTGGCAGGGCCACAGCGCGGCGCTCACCTGGTCGGCGAACACCAGCCGGCCCGCGAGGACGTCGGTGACCGGTCGTGGCGCGCTCAGCCGCGGTTGCGCGAGTGCCAGCCAGCTGCCCGGACCGGCGACGCGGTCGTGGGCCACCACCCGCACCGTGGTCGGCGCGGCCAGGCCAGCATCGGCTAGCGCGACGGCGACCTCGGTCCAGCCAGGCTTGTCCTCGACAGCGGGCAGCGACACCGTGCGGATCTCCTCCGGGGCGGCCGGGTCGCCGGTTCCCACCTGCACCGCGATCCGCTGCTCACGAGTCAGTGTGCCGCGCAGCGCAACGGTTATCCAGCCGTTGGAGACGTGACCGGGCAGCGGGTACCAGGGAGTTTGGACGGTGCCAGTGCCGGTTCCGGGGCCGGCACTGCTGGACACGTCGTCGTGCCACACGGTGCTGTTCGGTGCGGTGATCGGTGCTGGCGTCGGTTCCGGTAGCGGTGCCGCCCGCATGTCCCCGGTGAGCGCGGCGGGCCCGGCGGCGGGCCCCAACCCCGGTGTGACATCGGCGAGCACCTGCACCGCCGAGGCCAGGCCGCAGGGCTGGCCGGTGAGCGCGCGCAGGTTGATCAGCGCCACCGAGGTGGCCGGGTACTGGCGCAGCGGAGCGATGGTGAATACCACCAGCATCAGCACCACCCCCAGACCGGTAGCGGTGACCAACACGGCCCGATCCGGCCCCATCCGTCCCCGCCGGCAATCCGGCCACCGCCGGCGGAGCTGCCACCCGGCCCCGGCGACGGCTAGCCACAGCAGCGGGTTGCGTAACGCTAGCGGCCCTAGCGACGGCGCGAGCAGGCTCTGCACGTACGGGGTCTCGATGAGCAGGTGATTCCCGAAGGGCTGGCCCCAGTCCGACAGGGGACGCCACAGGTTGGGGCCGGCGAAGGCGATTGACGTGGCGGCCACCAGCCCGGCGGTGCCGATGGCCAGCGTCGCGGTGCCGGCCCGCCGAGGTAGCGGGGAACGGATCACCGCAGTGGCCAGCAGCACGGTGGCCGGGGCTGCGATGGCCCCGAAGTGGTTCACCCACTTCGTCGGGGTGAGCGCCATCGCGGCCAGGCTCAGAGCGGTGATCGCCGCTGCCCCGCCGAGCAGCCGGCCGCTTCGCCCGCCGGTACCGGCGCGCTGACCCGCCCCGAGAGCCACCGCGAGTAGCACGCCCAGGGTGAGCAGCACCGGAAGCCGCTTGCCCCACGCCCCCCGCTCGTCGGCGGCCAGCAGGTTCGTGTATGACAGGTACTCGTCGTACCAGGCGTTTTGGCGGTAGTACCAGCGGTGTACCGCAACCGACTCCAGCACGTCGCCCAGCGTGGCGTCGGCGAAGGCGACCGGGATGACGATCGAGGCGGCCGCACCCATCAGCAGCACCGCAGCGGCTCGGCTGCGCGCATCCTCGGCCCGCCACCACCGCCACAGCCATGGCAGGCACAACACTAACGGCGCGGCGGCGACCAGGCCGGTAGGGGAGGCCGTGACGGTGAGCGCGGCCAGCGCGGTGGCGCTGGCGAGTACCCCCACCGAGCGGCGCCGCCGGGCCAACTCGGCTAGCACCAGCACCGCCGCAGCGCCCAACGTGATCAGCGGTTCGGGGCGTAGCGTCATGCCGTAGGGCAGCCACCACAGCAAGTGTGCCCCCGCCAGAGTCCACGGCAGGGCCCACAGCACGGCCGAGGATGCGGCGCGGGGTTGCCGCGCTACCCGGCCCCGTGACAATCGGCTCCGTGACAATGGGTCCAGCACTGTCGCGACCAGCACCCGCAGCAGCGCGTAGGTCGCCAGCCCGTAGGCCAACGGCAGCAGCCGCATCCAGGCCAGGCTCCAGTTGTCTCCCAGCGCACCCCAGGCCTGCATGACGTACTGGCTGGCGGAAAACGGGTTCTCGGTGACGTTGAACTGGTAGATGACGTTGCCGATGTAGCCCGACTGCATCGCGTTGCGGGCCATCAGTAGGTACCACGAGTCGTCGATGTTGATCGGGCCGGCCACCACCCAGCCCAGCGACACCGCGACCACCACCGCATCCGCCCACGCCGGGCGCGGCCGGACCAGCCCGGGCCCGGCGCCCCGCCACCACCGCCAGGCCAGCACGAGCAGCGCCACGAGCGCGAGACCATGCGCGGCCAGCAGTGCCGTCTTGAGCACCGTGGGGCGTGACTGGTATCGCGCGTCGGTGTGCAGCTGCACCGACAGGCCGTCCCTGCGCGCCACGGCGTCGGTCTGCAGCTCGGCGACCTGGGGCACCAGCAGGTCCGCTCTGGCGCCGAGGCCGGCACCGTCACGCGATACCCCAACCCCACTGGCATCGGCGGACACCCGGTAGGAGCAGTCCCCGGCTGGCAGCGGCGCTCGCAGCAGCTGTACCCCGGAGGCGGTGACTGTCACGATGCTCTGGGCGGCGGCCACCACCAGGCCCTCACCCGGGGTAGCGCCCACGTCGGCGGGCAGTGTGCGCAGCGCCTCACCTCCCGCCGGGCGGGCGTTCAGCGCCTGCAGCGTCGCGCACGGGATCGTCGCGGTGAGCCGCAGCGGGCGGTAGGGCGACAGCGGCAGCACCGTGGAGGTGGCCTGCTGCCCAGCGCGTGGCCAGCTCACCACCGGATCGTCAGCGGTCACCGGGGCGAGCGCCACGAGGATCCCCAACACCCCGGTGAGCAGCGCCAGCGCCGCGACCGTCCACCCCGGCAGGCGTCGATGCCTGGGAGCGGGGTCAGCGCGACTCGGCACTGCGGCAGGGTACGACTAGCCTACCGGCCCCGTGTGGTTGGCGTCGGAGGTCGAGCCAGACCCAGTGCATGCGCGGTCAGCGAATGATTCGCACCGGGATGTCGATGTCGAGGCTGGCCCACGCGGTGTCCGCAGTGACTGTGGTGAGGTCCAATCGGGCGGCCAGCGCCAGGCAGCATCGATCGGCCAGGGACAGGCCTGCCGCGCGAGTGCGCGTCCACAGGCTCGCGGCGGTGACCGCGTCCGCCTCCGTGAGCGGTTCCACGCGGACCCCGAGGGTGCGTAACCTGCTGGTTGCTCGGCTGGCGTCGGCACCGTGTTGGTGCATCTTCTGCCAGGTCTCTGACCAGTTCGCCGCAGACATGATCGCGACGGGAAGCAGCGGGTGCACCACGGTGGCGCCGGGTTCGTCACGCAGCCACGCCAGCACTGCGGAGCTGTCCAACACCGCCGTCACTGTTGATCCTCGCGGGCCGCGTCCGCGCGGCGGTCGGCGATCAGCTCGTCCACCACTGATCCTTCGCCGGTCCAGGCTGCGGCGACATCGCGGCGAATGCGATCGGCGAGTTGCTCGCGGGTTTCGATCACCACGCGTCCGTCTTCCACGTACGCCACCAGGGGCACCCCGGCCTCGATCCCGGCCGCCCGACGCACCTGGGCCGGAATCGTCACCCGACCTTGATCATTGACGGTAACCTCGGCACCAGGGCATTCAACCGGAAAACGTGTCACATAGTGAGAATACCTGTCATGTGGTTATTGGTTCAGTCAGTAGGGGTCCCCGTGATAGGGGTCCCCGTGATAGCTCTTGTCCGCCAAGGTGGGCAGCCGCGTCCAGCCGGCGCGTTGCAGCGTCTCGACACGCAGGTCGACCAGCCCGACGGGGTGGTCGTACACCACCCGCTCCACCCGGCCCCAGGGCAGGGTGGGCGGACCACTGGGCACCAGTCGAGCGGGCACCCACACGGTGGTTGCGCAGCGGCTCACCGGCACCAGCGTGCCACCCCGCAGCAGCTCGAAGCTGAGATCGAGGAACCCTCGGCTGAACCCTTCGTCGCTGCGCACCAGCACCTCGGGTGCCCGCGCGATGCCATGCTCGACGCCGACCTGGTCGACGCACGGCAACAGGGTCGCGGTGAGCTGGTCGACATACACCGGCGCTCCGGCGGTCAACGCCGCCAGCTGGCGCCACCTGGCCAACCGCGGTTGGCCCACTGCCAGCCAGCTCTGCGCATCGGTCACCTGGGCGCTCATGACCAACCGCACCCGCGCGGGCCGGGCCGGACCCAGCCGGTCGAGGGCGAGGGCTACCTGTTGCCACTGCGTCCTTGGCACGGTCCGGTCTGCCCGCAGCGCCACGCTGCCCACCACGGCGGGGATGGGCCCTGCTGCGGTGGTGTACTCCAGGGTCAGCCGCTGGTCCGCCCGGACGCCGAGCAGCGGGACCAGCAAGGTGGTGCCACTATCGGCGGGCAGCGTGAACCACGGCGTCACGAGCAGGCCCCCCGGATTTGTCAGCGGTCCTGTGTCGGGGTCGCTGGCAAGGTCGTTGGTGACCGCGTCGTGCCAGACCAGCGTGCCCGGAGCCGGTGGGGGCACCGGTGATGGCCGGCCCGCCGCGGCGGCGAACGCTCCGGCAGTGATGGCCGGTCCGGCGGGCATCGGTTGCGCTGCGGTATCGACGAGGACCTGGGCGTAGTCGGCCAGCGCGCATGGCTCGCCCAGCGCCGCTCGGGTCGCGGACAGGGCCACCGACCAGCCGGGGTATTGGCGCACCGGAGCCCAGGCGAAGACGACGATGGTCATTACCACCAGCGCGCTCGACCCGGCCAGCAGCACGGCGCGGTCGGGGGTCAGCCTGGTGTCCCAACGGCGGCGATGCGACCACCACATCCCGCCGGCCGCAAGGAGCGCGACCGCCACCCAGAGCGTCGGGTTGGCCAGTTGCACGGGTCCCAGCGTGGGACGCATACTCCCGAGGTCAGGGTGATCCTGGGCTGCGGTGAGGTGGTCGCCGAAGGGCTGGCCCCGGTCGGAATAAGGTCGCCACAGGTTCGGTCCGGCGAAGCTCAGGGACATCGCGCCCACCAGCGTCGCCGTCCCTACGGCGGCCCTGATAACGCTGTCCCAGTGATAGCGCCGATGTCGCTGATACCGCTGACGCCGCCGGCCGGGCCGGTAATCCGGCAGTGGGGACCGCAGCAAGGCTGCGGCGAGCAACGCTGTGGGCGCGGCTGCGGCCGCCCCGAAGTGGTTGACAAATTTCGTGGGCGTCGGCGTGAGCAGCGCCAGGGCTATCGCCGAGCAGGCCGCACTGCTCACCAGCAGCCGGCGCACCGGGTCGTTGTGGTGCGTGCCGGCCGAGTTTTTGCTGAACTGGCAGGTGCTGCTCACCACGAGGATGAGCAGCACCGCGATGGTGAGCACGACAGGGGCCCGGCGGGCCCACTGGCTGGAGTCCTCAAAGCTGAGGATCGTCTGGTAGTGGACTGTCTCCTGGTACCAGGAGAAGGTCTGGTAATACCACTGGTGCACGGCGGTGGATTCCAGCACGTCACCGAGGGTGGCGTCGGCGAACCCGACGAGCACTGCAGCGCTGCCCGAGGCGGCCAGCAGCAGGACTGCGGCTACCCGAGGCAGCGCACCCTGAGCGCGCAGGGTGCGCCACAGCCAGGGCAGCGCCAGCACCAGCGGGGCCACGGCGACCAGCCCGGATGGGGAGGCTGACATCGCCAACGCGGCGGTCGCGGTGGCCACGGCCAGCGCGCCGATCGAGCGGCGGCGCCGGGCCAGCTCGGCCAGCAGCAGCGTCGCGGCGGCCAGCAGCACGATCAGTGGCTCCGGGCGCAGCGTCATCCCGTAGGGCAGCCACCACAGCAGGTAGGCCACCAGCAGCGCCCATACCGCCCGGCCGGTACCCAGTTCACGGCCGAAACCCGCGACGAGGAACAAGCGCAACAGCAGCCAGGTGGCTAGCCCGTAGGCCAGCGGCACCAGCCGCATCCAGGCCAGCCCCCAGTTCACCCGCTGAAATTGACCCAGCCAGCCCCACGCCTGCAGCACGTACTGGCTGGCCACGAAGGGGTTCTCGGTGACGTTGAACATGTAGATCGCATTGCCGACCGCGCCGGAGGTGTTGGCACCTCGGGCCATCAGGAGATACCACGGATCATCGAAGTTCGTCGGAGCAAGCAGCACCCACACCGCCGAGATGATCACCAGTATCGCGTCCGCCACCCCCAGCCTAGGTCGCTCGATGGGCCCCTGACTGTGCTCTGCCTGGCCTGCCCACCACCGCCATGCCAAGGTGAGCAGCGCCAGCAGGGCTGCGGCGCACACCACCAGCAGGCCGGTCTTGCACGCCGTCGGGGTGGACTCATAGCGGGCATCGGTGTGCAACGACACCGCCAGACCCGCGCTTGCCGGTTGACCGTCGGTGTCGGTGGCCAGCTCACTGACCTGGGGCACCCGCAGCGCGGCGGATCCCCGCAGCACCCCGTCGCGTAGTACCCGCACCCCACCGGCGTCGGCCAGCACCTGGTAGGTGCAACCACCGGCAGGCAGCACCTCCCGCAACAAGATCCCACCCGAGCCGCTGACCTGCACGACGCCGCGATGCACCGCGACAACCAGACCCTGACCGACGGTGCCCGGCTGGCCAGCGGTGGCGGGCAGGGTGCGCAGCGCGTCACCGCCCTCAGTCCCTCGGTCCAGCACGGACAGCGCGGTGCATGGCACTCGGGCGTCCAGGCTCAGCGGTCGGTAGGGCACCAGCGGTAGCACGGTGGAACGGGCTCGCTGACCAGCCTGGGGCCAGCTGACCACCGGGTCGTTGACAACGACGGGGGCCAGCAGCACCCCGACCGCCGCGAGGAGCGTCAGGATGGCCAGTCCGGCCAGCACCCCCGCCTGCCACCTCAACGCTAGCCACACAATGGTCCGTTCCGAATCGGGGGCCGCAGGCACGGCGGGAGGGTAACCGGCCACTGTTCGGGTGCCGGCGCGCCCTGCCGGTAGCCTGCTCGGACCTGGCCACGTCCGGTCGGAGCCACGTCTGGTCAGGAGTCTGGTCAGGAGCCCAGAGAGGAACTCAGTTGGCCACACTGCCCGCGCAGCGCCTGCGCCTGTCCACCCAGCTCACTCGCTTTGCGCTAGTCGGTGGGGTCTCCGCCATGGTGGACCTCAGCAGCTACCAGGCGTTGCTGGCGCTGGGCCTGTGGGTGCATCTGGCCAAGGCGCTAGGATTCATCGCTGGCACCACCACCGCCTACCTGATCAACCGTCGGTGGACGTTCCAGAGCCGGGGTGGTCAGGACCAGTTTGTCTCGGTTATGGCGCTGTACGGGATCACCTTCGTCGCCCAGCTCGGGATGAACGCGGTGATGCTCGCGTTGCTGCCACCGATCCCTGGAAAGATCACTTATGCGTTTGTTGTCGCCCAGGGCATCGCCACATGCATCAACTTCATCGTGCAACGCATGGTGATCTTTCGGTACTGATCTGTCACCGGCTGACCCAGAAGGGTGACGATGGCGACGCGCCGCAGTGTAACGTGCGCGCCACGCCGGGGTATCACTCGCATGGAGCATTCCCCTGGTGGCACAATGAGTCATGCGGGTTCGGGACCCCCAGCCGGATCCGCCGCCCCTCGCGGAACACCTCCCCCTCGTTTCCGCGAGGGGCCCTCTCATGTCCTGAGCCGCTAGGGCTTCGGCTCTCCGGGGACTTAGCGGGTGCGTTGGTCACCGGTGGGGCCGTGCGCAGCTCCTGGCTGCGCCGAGCCTTTGTTTCTGCGCGGGGCGACGGTGGGTACGACACCGTTCACGGTAGTCCCGCTCGGCGTGCGCGAGCACGCTGTGCTCGGCCACTAACACCCCCTCGGCGCGGCACAGATCATCAGCGATCCGCCACAGGGCGGCCGGCAGCCCGCGGGTGCCGTGCTCGATCTTGGAGATCATGCTGCGAGTTCTTTTGAGTGCGTGGCCTAGCTGGGGTTGGGAGACTCCGGCCGCCGTGCGGTACGTGGCCAGCCGCGCACCCAGGCTGCGCCGTAAGGCCTCCACCGTGGCCTGATCAGCCGCCACGTCCCCCACATCATCACTCACGGCCACCAACTCTAGAGGAGGTGACAAAGCAGACAGGGGTGACAGATCCACACCCCGATACCACAGCTTTCGCCGGCTCAGCGGCCTAGTGGGGAGATCTCGGCCGCCTGGCCCCCGCTGCGTAGTGGTCCTGGGGACCACCAGCCGCTGCGCACCGCAGTGCTGGTCTGCACGGTGGGTGCCTCGGCGGCGGGTACCCGGGGCTGGATGACCATGAGCTTGCCCCAATCGGTGTCCCAGTTCTCCTTGAGGTAGGTCGGCACCTCCTGCTGGGTGGCCAGAATCTGCAGCCAGCCGATGGGGCCACCGGCGTCCCGCGATGACCAGGTCTTGCTGTAGTCAGCCAGCAGCTCGTTGGGGAGCAGCCGATACTGCGGCACCTCGGCGATGCCGTTGCGGATCGCGAACGGGCGCACGCACGGGTGCACGAACCCCACCGGCCAGTCCAGGAACACCGGAGGTGTCGGGGCCACCAGGTCGGTCAGCGAGCTCAGCACGGGCACCCGGGGGGCGGAGAATGCCAGCCATCCCTCATCGGTGACGTCGGCATCGATGGCGATCAGCCGGATGGCGTCCGCCTCTGAGCCCAGACGACCGGCCAGTCCAAGGCGGTAGTCTCGCCATCCCGGCCCGTTGGCGGTGGCCAGCCCGCTGATGGAGACCTGGTCCACGACGTGGAACCCGCGCTCGGTGCGGCGGGCGAACTCGGCGACCAGCGGTGTGGTGGAGGACAGCTTCCCGGCGACAGAGATCACCACCGGCGCTCGGCCCTGGCGAGCTGCCACGGGCAGTGCGTACCAGGTGGTGCGCATGTTCCCGGTGCCGGGGCCGTCAGCGGAGAAGCTGCTCCAGATTGGGATCTCGGTGCCACCTAATCCCGACGGCGGCGCGTCAACGGGGTTGTCCCCGTCGCTGCCCGACTTCGGAATGCGGTCACCCCGGGTATCGGTAGCCTGATTGCCGGCCTTGTGGGAATTGAGCGGGAACGGGTTGAGCTCGAAGCCCCGCTGCAGCGGGATGTCCGCGAGCAGCGTCCCGCGCAACGGGCGCAGCGCGCCGGCGCGCCGGTCCGGCTCGACGGCCACCGCGTCGGTGAGGTTGCAACTGTGCCCGGTGATGTGGGCGATGTTGGCCGCGGCCATGCTGTAGCCGTCGCGCTGTTTGTGCATGGCCTTGACCATGGCGCCGACTTCGGCGAGCACGAGCAGGCCGCAGAACACCGCCAGCGGGGCCGACCCGATACGCAACGCCCGCCGTCGCCCGTGGCGCCGGTCCGGTGAAGCTGGCGGTGGTGGGAGTGGCGGTGGTGCGCCTGGCTCGTGCCGCAACCCCTCGATCACCGCGATCAACCCGGCCAGCGCGGCGCCCACGATCAGCAGCGTGCTCGCCTGGAAGCCATGCACCGACGGCGGCTTGTCGAACCAGGGCACCCCGTATTGCGAGACGTACCACGGCGCGTTGGGCCCGGTCGAGGACAGCGCCAGGATCACCAGCAGACCGGACAGGAACCACCACCGGTTGCGCGCCGAGCGCAGCACCGTGGAGCTGGTGGCCAGCGCGGTGAGCGCGGCCAGCGCGGCGCCGATCGACGCGAGCGCGCCAAAGTGGTGAGTCCACTTGGTCGGCGTCAGGGCTAGCAGCACCAGCGACGCCCCCGCGGTGCCGATCAGCCGCCTACTCGGACCCAGACCGGCGCCGGGGATACCGCCGCGGCGCAACAGCACCACCAGGCTGGTGCCCAGGCACAATAGCAGCAGCAGCACTGGGAACCGGCGGGCCAGCGCCCCGTCCGGCTTGTCGCTGAACAGGTCCTGGTAACGCAGCGGTTCCTGGAACCAGGACAGGTTGGGTCCGATCGCGGTGCGGATCCGGGTGGCCTCCAACACCCCGGCCAGCGTCTGGTGGGCGAAGACCACCACGAGGACCAGCAGGCCGGCGCCGAGAATCGGCCCGATCACGGCGGGCCACCCGGAGCTGGCCGCGTGCTGGCGGAGCAGCCGGACCAGCGGTCGCACCGCCACCAGGAACGGCGCGACCGCGATGAAACCGGTCGGCGTCGCGGCGACGGTGAAGGCTGCCGCGAGCAGGCCCAGCGCTAGCGGCAACACCCGGCGGGTGGCCACCGCGCGCTCCACTGCGCACAGCGCGAGCAGCGAGCCGATGGCGACCACCGGCTCCAGCCGCAGCCCGTTGTTGTAGGGCAGCCAGAAGGCCAGGAACACCGCGGCGGCGGCCCATCCGGTGGCGGCGCTGCGGCGGACCTCCCGGCCCAGCCGGGGCATCACCTCACGGCTGATCAGCATCCAGCTGAACCCGCCCATGGCGAAGGAAGGCAGCCGCAGCCACGGTGGCACCGTGGCGACCTGCGCCCAGTACGCGTACAGCTCATAGGGCCAGCTGAAGGGGGCCTCGGGGACGTTGAACCAGCGGTAGTAGTTGCCGACGTACCCCATCTCAGAGCTGGTGCGGATCATCGTGAGGATGTAGCCGTCGTCGGAGGTGATCCCGCCGATGACCACCCACACCGCCAGCACCGCGAGCACCACGGCGTCCCGTCCGGTGGGTCGCCACCAGTCCCAGGGCAGCAGCCGGGGAGCTCGGCGGCCGACCCGCCCATCCAACCGGTGCATCAGGACCAGGCTGATCAGCACGGCCAGCACGGCCAGCACTATTGCGGCGAGCTTGACCGGATGCGGGGTGGACTGGAAGCGGGTGTCCGCAGTGATTCGCACCGCTAGCCCGGCCACCGGGTCCCGCTGCTCGCTCAGCGCCGAGTAGATGCCGGTCACCTGTGGCCGGACGTCCTGATCGACTTTGACGAACCGGGTGGCGCCGGCTGAGGCGGTGGTACCCCGAGCGTCGGAGGAAATCTTGATCATGCACTGCCCCACCGGCGCCGCGACAGTGCTCACCAGGATGTTGCCCAGCGCCTGCCCCCGGCTGATCAGGGTCAGCTTCCCGTCCGCCACCTGCAACACCATTCCCACTGCGGCACCCTCGGTCGACCCGGGTGGGGTGGTAGCCAGCAGGGAAGCCGGCTGCGTCGACCGGGCCTCCACCGAGGCGGCCGCCGCGCACGGGATCGTGGCGGTCAGGCTCTGTGGCTGGAAGGTGACCAGCGGCGCGTTGACCGGGGCGAGGTGTCCCGGGCGCGGCCAGGTAATCACGGCGGTGCGCTGGATCACCGGCAGCAGCGGAACCGCGATAGCGAGCAGCGCACCGAGCAGGCCGAGCGCCGCGGCGGCGAGCCGGAGCAGCCGAGCAGCGCGATCGTCCCCGCCGTCGGAGCCGGGGCCATGCTCGGCGGCCTCGTGACCGGTACGCGGCAGGCGGCGCGAAGTCCCGATGTGCCCGGAGGTCAGCACGCCAGGAGGCTAGCCCAATGGGGCTAGCGCCATCCGACCCGTCCCAGGCATTGACCTGAGTCTTACCTCAGTCGGGTGCCCTGGAGTACCGGTGGAAGTGCTCTGCGCGCCCTTGGCGAAGCAGCTTAAGCCACTGGTGGAAAGCTCGCGGGTCCCGTTTGGTGCCCAGGAAGTACAGCCCGAACCGGAACACCTCGAGCATCCCGATGCTGCGCATCCCTGGCTGGGACAGCAGGTAGCCGCGGTTGCGGTAGGTGTAGTACCGCTTGACGTCGTCGGCGGGGTCCTGGGCGTGGAAGTGCCCGCGCAACATCGGCTTGAACTCTGCTGAGCCGTCGGGGTGCGCGTAGGACGCCCGCAATGTCGTGCCGAAACGCAGCCCGGAGCGGACCACCCGGCGGTGCAGCTCCACCTCGTCACCCCGGATGAACAGCCGGTAGTCCGGGACGCCGACAACGTCCAGCGCGTCGGCGCTGAACAGCGCGCCGTTGAAGAAGCTCGCGATGCCGGGCAGGAAGTCGGTCCCCAGCTCGCTGCGGTGGCGCTTCCAGGTCAGCCCCCGCCGCAACGGGAACGCCAGCCGTTCCGGGTCGTCGATGTTGACGACCACCGGGGAGATCACCGCGAGGTCCCGGCGCCGGGCCTCCTCCAGGAGGGTCTGGAGCACCCGGACGTCGGCGGGGCATCCGTCGTCGTCGGCCAGCCACACCCAGTCCGCACCGAGTGCCAGGGCGTGCAGGATGCCCAGCGCGAACCCGCCAGCGCCCCCGAGGTTGCGCAGCGAGGGCAGGTAGGTAGATGGCAGCGGGCAGTCCGCGACGACCTCCTCAGCGGGGTCGTCCGGCCCGTTGTCCACCACCACGAGATGGTCCGGCGCCCGGGTCTGCTCAGCGACAACCGCCAGCGACTTCGCCAGCAGGTCCCGCCGATGCCGAGTCACCACAACCACAACGACGGTACTCATGACTGACTCATGACGTTGAGCCGGAGCGATGCGTCGGCGGTCATGGGAGGGCTCCAGTGAGGGGGGGTTGCTTGTAGTGGGAGAGGAGCTGGGGGAGGTTGCCTTGTTCTCGGATCTCTCCGTGGTCTAGCCACAACGCGGAGGTGCACAGCTCGATGAGGAACTCCTCGGAGTGTGACGCGAACACGAGGATCCCAGATCGCTCGACCAGTGCGGTGAGCCGATCGCGGGCCTTCTCCAGAAACGCCGCGTCCACCGCGCCGATGCCCTCGTCAAGCAGCAGGATCTCCGGGTCGATGCTGGTCACCACGCCCAGCGCGAGACGGACCCGCATGCCGGTCGAATAGGTGCGCAGCGGCATCGACAGGTAGTCGCCGAGCTCGCTGAACTCGGCGATCTCCTCAGTGCGGGTCTCCATCTGCTTGCGGGTCATGCCCAGGAACAGCCCGCGGATGATGATGTTCTCGTAGCCCGAGATCTCCGGGTCCATGCCGACGCCGAGGTCGAAGACGGGGGCGACTTTCCCGACGATTCGCGAGATGCCCGTGGTCGGCTCGTAAATCCCGGACAGCAGCCGTAGCAGGGTGGATTTGCCCGCCCCATTGTGCCCGATCAGGCCGATCCGATCGCCGTGTCGCAGCGATAGGGTGATGTTCCGCAGCGCCTCGATGACCGGTACCTTGGCGTCGATCCCGATCTTACCGCCGGCCCGGCCCACCGTGCCCAGCAGCGCCTTCTTCAACGATCTGGTTTTCGCGTCGAAGATCGGAAAGTTGACGCAGGCGCCGCGCACGTCGATGGAGACCATTGTGCTATCACACCCAGTAGGAGACTCGGGCCCGGTAGTTGCGCAGGATCAGCAGCGCGCCCGCCCACCCCACCACCGTGATGGCCAGGGTCACCACCCAGTGCCGAGGTTCGAAGGACTCACCGATCATCGGCCGGCGCAGGATCTCGACGAAGTGCAGGAACGGGTTGAGCTCGGCCAGCCGAGCCCGCTCGCCGATCGAGCCGGCTCTGCTTTTGAGCTGCTCATAGTCCCACACGATCGGCGTCATGAAGAACATCAGGGTGACGATGCTGGCGGCCACCGGGGGGACATCCCGGTACCGGGTGGCGATGACCCCGATCACGATCGCGACCCAGGCCCCGTTGAGCACGATCACCGCCAGCGCCGGCAGCGCCAGCAGGCTGCCCCATCCCAGCGGGCGCGGGAAGATCAGGATCAGCGCGAGCCAGACAAGCACGTTGTGCCCGAAGAACAGCAACTGCCTCCAGACCAGCCGGAAGACGTGCACGCTCAACGGCGCGGGCAGGTGCTTAATCAGGCCCTCATTGCGGATGAAGATCTCCGCGCCCTCGTTGACACAACCCGCCATGAACTGCCAGATGATCAGTCCGACGGCCAGGTAGGGCAGGAAGTCGTGCAGTTGTTGGCCGAGCAGCGCGGCGTACAGGACGCCCATCCCCAGCGCCTGGATGCCCAGGCTGATGGTGATCCAGAACGGGCCGATCACCGAGCGCCGGTAGCCCTGTTTGACGTCCTGCCAGCCCAGGTGTCCCCACAGCCCACGCTGCAGCCACCCGGCCCGCAGGTCACCGACCGCCCGCCCCCAACTCCGGGAGGCAGCGATCTCCGGTGCCGCCGCGGTGCGCTGCATGATCCGCGAGAGTACTCGGGAGGTTCCCCTCGACGACGGGCGCGGGCGCTGAGAAGTCGGGACACCCCTTGAGCGCACAAGCGGGTGCACTCAGCCCACCGAGTTCGACAGTGGAGTTCGACAGTGGAGCTGGCCAAGCCGCTCTCGATTCCGCTGGTGGTCACACCGAGCTGGCTGGGCGGGACATGGTAGGTCAGCAGCATGGTAGGTCAGCAGCAGAGACTGCGGGGCGTCATGTCTCGTGTGGGTGAGCAACTCTGTACTCTTCGCTGTTTAAAGTGCTAAAAATATAGATTCTTTCACCCGATCAGAGTATCATCGACACTCTAACGTGATATACAGTTGCACGCAGCGTTCGGGCAACCCCGGCCGAGGGGACGCCTCTGGGGGGTCATTCAGACCTCGGATATCCCGTCACTAGCGGAAGGAGTGACATCTCATGATCTTGAACCCGCCACCCCCAATAACACCCCCATCGGAGGGGCCGCCACCTGTCGCTGAAAGGCAGACTGTGTCGAATCGGTTTGGCACTGTCACCAACCTGGCCGTCCATTACAATGTCAAGAAGAACGTCTTCGCTGGCGCAAGGAGAGAAGACCTGATTATGCGCCATGTGGTGGCGGCCAGACTGGAAACGTCCCGGCACGCGATCTGGGGGGCGCTGCTCACCCTGGTTGGAGTCATCTTGCTGTTCACGGGTAGCGGTGCATCCATCCTAGCGATCATTCCGCTGGCAGCTGGGGCCCTCCTCCTCTGGGGAACACCGATGGTTTCGGTTACCGCCGCAGACGGCGCCGTGCGCCCGTCTGTCAGCTGGCCCTGGACACGCTCCGAGGCGGAGGAGTTCGTCAATGGTGTCAGCAAAGAATTGCTGGCGCGAGGTTGACCAATATCGAGGCTCTTTGCCATTTGATCGGACTTGACCCAGTGCTCCCGAACACGTCTCCAGCCGCAAGGTAGAGCGTTCCCGCAGGTCAGAGTGTTGGGCTTTCTAGCAGCTCCGTGGCATGAACAAGCCACGGGCTCTCTCACGCATCGCTGACCAGGAACAACATTCCAGTTTGCGGCTGAAGACGCGTTCGGGAGCACTGGGCCGGAGAGGACCGGCCCCTGATCAGCACCGCCTACCGGCTGGCACCGTGGACTGAGGTGTCCAGCCCGCACTCGGATGTGATCACTCCACCTGTTGTTCCACCGGGAGGACCGCATGACCACCGCATCCACCACGTTCGTCCACTATTACGAGATTTTGGGCCTACCACCGACTGCGGACGCTGATGCGATCGAACGGAAGATCAAAGAGGAACTGCGCATTTGGCGTAAGCGCCAGGGATCACCCGACCTGAGCAAGCGCCAGGAGGCCGAGCTTCGGATGCAGCACCTCGTCGCCGCTCGGGAAGTGCTCAGCGACCCAGGCAAGCGCACGGCCTATGACCAGAGGCTGGCGACCCACCGGGCGAGCGCACCACGCCCCTCCGATGCCTCTGGCGGTCGCAACTGGGTCGTGCTGGCGGAGGAGTACCTAGCCCAAAACGACTACCACTCGGCGTCCTACGCCGCTCGGGAAGCTACACAGGTAGAGGGCAACTCAGCCCTGGCATGGAATTTGCGGGCGCGGGCGAACGCCGGCCTAGGCCAGCTCAACGACGCCGCCTACGAAGCACGCCAGGCCGCTGGGCTCGAGACCACCAACGCGCAGTACCAGTTCGACCTCGGCTCGATCTGTGAACAACTGCAGCGCTGGCCGGACGCGCTCGCGTGCTACGAGGCCGCCGCGCGGCTGGAGCCGGACGCGTTCCTGTACCAGCTCTCGATCGCGGGGGTATACCTCCAGAACAACGCGCCGGAGCAGGCGATGCCGATCCTGGAGCAGGTACACCAGGCCCGCCCGAACGAGGAGATGGTCAATTACTACCTCGCGAACGCCCTGCGTGACCTGGCTGAGCGAGTCCCGAAGGTCCGCACCGGCGACCACTACACGATCACCTCTCCGCAGGAGATCGAACAAATGGAAACGTTGCTGAGAAGGGCGGTCTCGCTCGAGCACGGTGACCGTGACATCAGCGACAACCTTCAGAAAATTGCTGACTACATCGAGACCTGCAAGCAAACCAAGTTCAGTGTGCCGACTGGGCTTGTCGCCTTCGGTCTTCGGGGTGTCGTCGCCGCGTTTGTCGTGCCGATCTTACTCGTACTCGGCGGCCTGGGCAGTATGGGCTCAAGCCCCGGTGGCGGGTTCGTGATGCTCCTGATCGGAGGACTCGCGATCTTCGGTCTGATCAAGCTGTGTTGGGTGCCGGGCTGGAAGCACAACGCGCGAGTCTCGCGCTGACGCCTCAGTGCCGAGTCAATGGAAGCGGTGAAAACGGTGACACAGGAAATAGGGATCGACCTCGGCACGACCTTCTCGGCCGTGGCCTTCGTCAACGGCAACGGTCGCCCGGAAATAGTCAAGAACAGAGAAGGTGAGGCGATCACACCGTCCGTGGTGCTCTTCCAGGGTGACTCGCCACTGATCGGGACAATGGCGAAGCGATCCGCGGTGATGGCTCCTGACGACGTGGTCCAGTTTGTCAAGCGCCAGATGGGGGATCCGGTGTGGCGTTTCACCACCTCCAGCGGCGTCGAGTACACTGCGGAGCAGATTTCTGGCATGATCCTCAAGCGGCTCAAGGAAGACACTGAACTGGCACTCGGCCGGCCGTGCCCGGACGCCGTCATCACGGTTCCGGCGTACTTCGACGATGCTCGCCGACGCGCCACCATTGATGCCGGGACTATCGCGGGGTTCAACGTCCTGCGCGTGCTCAACGAACCGACCGCCGCGGCTCTGGCCTATGGCCTCGACGAGATGAACGCGGGCACCTGCCTCGTATACGACCTCGGCGGCGGCACCTTCGACGTCACAGTCATGCGCATCGCCGACGGTATCTTCGACGTGCTGTCGACGACAGGGGATCGCAACCTCGGCGGGTTTGACTTCGACAACGCTTTAATGCGCTGGGTCAACCAGCAGGTGCTCGACCAGGACGGGCCAAACCTGCTCGATGACGACCGACTCGACGCCGATCTGCGCGACAAGTGCGAGATGACCAAGCGGATGCTGAGCACCACACATCAGGCGCGGGTCTTCATGTCGGCGTCTGGCGGGAACTTCCAGATTCAGGTGACCCGGGAGCAGTTCGAGTCGTTGACCGCTGACCTGTTGCGACGCACGCACGACATGATGGACGAGGCGATAGAGGAGGCCCACCTGTCCTATGCCGACCTCGACCGAGTACTGCTGGTCGGTGGCTCGACACGCATGCCGATGGTTGGCGAGCTAGTAGCTCGGGTGACCGGCAAGCAACCGGAGCTGTCGGTCAACCCCGACGAGGCGGTGGCCCTCGGCGCGGCGATCCAGGCCGAGATCGTGGCCGCCGAGGCTCGCGGCCAGACTGCCGGGCTCGCGGCCGGCCAGCCGCTGGTGGTTCGTGATGTCACCTCGCAGAGCCTGGGTGTGATCGCGGTCGAGGACAAGATGGGGCGGCTGGTCGAATACAACTCCGTGATCATTCCGCATAACAGCAAGATCCCGCACAAGCACAGCGAAATGTACCAGACGGTGCGGGACGGTCAGACCAAACTGGATATCGAGGTGACCGAGGGAGACGACCGCGATATCAACTACGTCACCGTGGTCGGCAAGAGCCTACTGAAGATTCCACCATACCCGGCGGGTGCTCCGGTTGAGATAATCATGTCCTATGACATCGACGCGGTGATTCACGTTGAAGTGGTGGACCACACCGCTAACCGACACCTTGGTGAGTTCGAGATCAACCTGGAAGCCAATCTTGACCAAGCCGAAGTGAAGCGGATGCGTGCGGCGATGAACGCGTTGGAGGTCTCGTGAACCACGTTGCCAACGAGGCGTCCACGACGGCGCCCAACGGGTTCTCGGCGATCGAAGCCCGGCTCGACGAGCTCACCGACCTGTTCCGCCGGCGGCTGCTCGACGACAAAGACAAGCGCCGGCTCATCGATGACGCGCACGAGCGCGCCCGGGCGGCCGAGGTCGGGCCATTCCGCCAGTTCCTGCACCCGATCGTGACCGGACTGGCTCTGGTTATGGACCGGCTTGACGCCTACGAGGGCACCGATCCCAGCTTCGTCGCGTCGATCCGCGACGAGTTGCTCGACGTGTTCGCTCGCCATGGCGTACTGCCTGTCTCGGACGCCGGCCCTGTGGATCCGCTGCGGCATGAGGTGGTAGCCGTGGACGGTGCGCAGGCCGCGCAGATGGCAGTGTCGCGGGTGGTGCGCCGGGGATTCCAGCACGCCGGCTGGGTGTTCCGGCCGGCGCAGGTCGTCGCGACCCCACTTCCCGAGCCGGATCAAGGTGCGCCACCGGTCGACAACGCAGACCTGTGGTAGCCGCCACCGCCGCCATCGACGAATGCGACTGGTGGACGGCCAGGCGGATTGGACTCAGCACCAAGCCCTGCTACTGGCTGACACACCGTGCACGATAGCCCGACACACTTTGGAGGGGAGTGCGGCAAGCCGGATCAGAGGTATTGGCCGGTGCCGCGGGTGCCGTGCTCTGGTTGATGCGGGTTGGGGGGTTGCATCTCGGGTGGGATCGTGCCTGCGGGGAGGCTGCGGCGCATTTGTTCTAGCTGCACCCGGGCGGCCATCTGCTGGGCGAACAGGGCGGTCTGGATCCCGTGGAACAGGCCCTCTAGCCAGCCGACCAGCTGGGCCTGCGCGATCCGCAGTTCGGCGTCGCTGGGGGTGGAGTCCTCGCTGAACGGCAGGGACAGCCGCTCCAGCTCCTCGCGCAGCTCCAGGGCCAGGCCTTGTTCGAGCTCGCGGATCGAGGACTGGTGGATGTCTCGCAGCCGGTTGCGGCTGGCGTCATCCAGCGGCGCTGCCCGCACCTCCTCCAGCAGCTGCTTGATCATGCTGCCAATCCGCATCACCTTGGCGGGTTGCTCGACCTGCTCAGCGACCTCCATCCCGCGCTGCTCGTCGTAGTCACCGCCGGACACCATGCCTGATGGCATCGCCATGGTGTGCACCGGCTTGCCGTCCGGCCCGATCACGATGACCTGCTGCTCATCCGGTTCGCTCATGACCCCATCTTCCGCTGCCTGGTACTGCAGGATAAAACCACTTCAGTCGCGAATGGTGAGAAGGATTTTGCCAACGACGCCACCGGCCTCGAGCATCTGGTGTGCCTGGGTGACCTTCGCCAAGGGGACCCTCGCGTGCACCACGGGTGCGACCTGGCCATCCCCGAACATCGGCCACAACCGGGCGACGACGTCGGTGCAGAGGGCGGCTTTGCCGTGCGCACCGGCCACCGGCCGCCCGCGCAGCCCGAGGGCTGTGACGCTGGCCCGCTTGGGCAGCAGCGCGCCGAGATTGAGCTCGGCGGTGGCGCCGCCTTGCAAGCCGATCACGACGAGCCGCCCGTCCGGGGCAAGCGCGGTGAGATTGCGAGACAAGTACTTGGCGCCCATGTTGTCGAGGATGACGTCGGCACGGCCGTCGAGCTGCTCGGCGAAGTCCTGCTCGCGATAGTCGATCACGATCTGGGCGCCCAGCTCCGCGCAGCGCGCCAGCCGCGCCGCCGCCGCGGTGGTCGCCACCTGCGCTCCCAGCGCCCGGCCCACCTGGATCGCGTGGGTGCCCACACCGCCGGACCCGCCGTGCACCAGCAGCAGCTCCCCGGCGGCGAGCCCAGCATGGCGCACCACCGTCGACCACACCGTGCAGGCCACCTCGGGCACGCCACCCGCGGTGACCACATCGACCCCGGGCGGCAGCGGCATCACCTGCCCGGCGGGCGCGGTGACCCGCTCGGCGTAACCTCCGCCGGCCAGCAGCGCGCACACCTCATCGCCCACCGTGAGCCCGGCAACCCCCTCGCCGAGTTCGGCTACCGTGCCGGCGCACTCCAGCCCGAGAATCTCGCTGACCCCGGGCGGTGAGGCGTACCGGCCCTGCCGTTGCAGCAGGTCGGCCCGGTTGACTGAGGTCGCGGCGACGTCGATCAGCACCTCGCCAGGGCCCGGCCGGGGATCGGGCACCTCAGCCAGGCGCAGCACCGCCGGGCCGCCGTACTCGGTGATCGTGATCGCGCGCACGGTGCTTGACGGTAGTCGCCCCGCGCGTGGCACCGTTGCGGCTGTGCCCGATCCCCGGCCTGAACCCTGGCCGTTGCGGCATCTGGTGCTGCGCACCCCGCGTCTGGCGCTGCGCCCGGACGACGACGATGGACTGCACGAGCTCGCGGCGCTGGCGCTGCGCGGCGTGCACCCTGCGCGGGAGATGCCCTTCTTGTTCCCCTGGACCGATCAGGCTCCCGAGGATTTGGTGCGCGGTGTCCTGCAGTACCACTGGGGCGCACGCTCGCAGCTGACTCCGTCGGACTGGCGAGTCAATTTCCTGGTTCGCCACGACGGCCGGGTCGTGGGCACCCAGACCCTGTCGGCAAAGGAGTTCGCGATCACCCGGGAGGTCTCGAGCGGCTCCTGGCTGGGTGCCGCGCACCAGCGCCGTGGGTTCGGTACCGAGATGCGCGCCGCCGTGCTGCTGCTGGCCTTCGACCATCTCGGTGCCGCCACCGCGCGCTCCGGGGCTTTCAGCGACAACCTGGCCTCGCTGCGGACCAGCGAGAAGCTGGGCTACCGCACCGACGGCGCCAACACCTACGCCAGGCGGGGCGCGGCGGCCACTGAGGTTCGGTTGGTGCTCGAGCCTGCGCGGTTCCTCCGTCCGGACTGGACGCTTGAGGTGGACGGGTTAGAGGGCTGCCGGGAGCTGCTGGGTGCGGTTTAGGGTGCCTGGTGTGGCCCATTTTGGTGACCTGGCAAACGAGATCTGCCTGCGTGGGCTCGCCGGGGAACGGCCGGATTTGCCGATGACTGCCGATGGCCTGGAAGCGGCGGCCCGGGATGTGCTGTCGGCGCAGGCGTTCAGCTATGTGGCCGGTGGGGCCTCTACTGAGCGCACTGCCGCCGCGAACCGGGAGGCGTTCGCCCGGTGGCGGATCGTGCCGCGGATGCTGCGCGGCATCACTGAACGGGACCTGTCCACCACCGTGCTCGGCACGCCGATGGCAGCTCCGGTGCTCACCGCGCCGGTCGGGGTGCTCGGCCTGGTGCACCCCGACGCTGACCTCGCCGTCATCCGCGCCGCCGCCGCGCTGGGACTGACCAGCGTGCTGTCCACCGTGTCGTCCACCACGCTGGAGGAGGTCGCCGCTGCGGCTCCGGATGCGCCCCGGTGGTTTCAGCTGTACTGGCCCCGAGACCCGGACGTGGCGCAGTCGCTGGTCCAGCGGGCCGAGGCGGCCGGCTACCGGGCCATTGTGGTCACCGTGGACACCTGGGCGCTGGGTTGGCGCCCGCGTGATCTCCAGCTTGCGCACCTGCCGTTCCTGCACGCCCAAGGCATCGCGAATTACCTGTCGGACCCGGTGTTTCGGGCCCGGCTGGACGCGCCTCCCGAAGAGTCGGCGCTGGCCATGGAGATGGCCGTGCGCACCTGGGCGGAGCTGTTCGGTAATCCGGCGCTGAGCTGGGCGGACCTGGCGCTGCTGCGCGAGTGGACCCGGTTGCCCGTGCTGATCAAGGGGATCTGCCACCCCGATGACGCTCGAGCCGCGCTGGACCACGGTGCCGACGCGGTGGTGGTGTCCAATCACGGCGGCCGGCAGGTCAACGGGGCCCGGGCCGCGCTGGACTGCCTGCCCGACGTGCTGACCGCCGTCGGCGGGCGGTCCCCGGTGCTGCTGGACTCCGGGATCCGGTGTGGCGCCGACGTGCTGATCGCGCTAGCCCTGGGTGCGCGCGCGGTGCTGCTGGGGCGGCCCTGGGTCTATGGGCTCGGGCTGGCCGGGCAGCGCGGGGTGGAGCACGTGCTGCGGGTGTTTCTCGGTGATCTCGACCTCACGCTGGCCCTGGCAGGATACGCCAGCCCGTCGGAATTGGGCGTACACAGTGTCCTCCGCGAGGTGATCAGTTAGTCTGAATGGGTGGTCGGGGGGAGTAGCCAGCTGCGCTGGCTCAATGCTGAGGAGATGCGCGCCTGGCGCGCCTACGTGGTTGGTAAGGAGCTGCTTGATGCCCAGTTGAACCGCGACTTGCAGGAGGAGCACCAGCTGGCGCTGGCCGACTACGAAGTGCTGGTCCGGCTGTCCGAGGCACCCGAAAGGCAGGTCCGGATGAGCACGCTGGCTGCGCAGGTGGCGTCGTCCAAGAGCCGGATCTCCCATCAGGTTGGGCGGATGGAGAAAGCCGGACTGGTGCGCCGCCAGGAGTGCCCGGGTGACCGGCGGGGAGTGTTCGCTGTGCTGACCAACCGCGGCCAGGAGGTGCTGCTCAGCGCGGCTCCCACGCATGCCCGCGGCGTCCGCGACAACCTGATCGATCTGATCTCTGAGCAGGAGAAACTCGTCATAGCCGAGGTCTTTGAGCGGCTGATGAGCCACCTGCGTGGGCAGCAACCCACTCCTTGATCCGCTCCCTCAGGTGCCGGTGCGGTTATCAAACCCTCCCGGCGGGCGACCAGCCCCCTCCCAACAGGCTTGCGCCGAATGGCGTAGTAGTTTTCCCGCACCAAGCTCGGCCTCCCAGGGTGGACGGGCATCCTGGTGGCGAGCGGTGGAGCTGATGACAGATCCAGTAGCAGGAGTGGCAGCCAATGAGTTGGGGGCCGACAGGGCCCCTACGCTGGGCCCGGAGCGCGTGCCAGCCGGGGTACGTTTCGCTCCCGCGCCGCCCCCGCTGAGGGTGCCGGGCCAGATGCCTGAGCTCAGCCCGGATACCGTGATGCAGAAGGTCGTATTGCCGGGTTTGGTGGAGCTGACGCTGGGCAACGTGGTGGTGCCCCGGCGTTTCGACCCGTATCGGATCGCCGGTTTCGTGGTCCGGTTGGAGGACGTTCCGGCGGGCTCGTCCTCCGAGCTTGCCCGGCGTTTCGGGTTGGACCAGGTGGCGGGCTGGCCGGTCACCGACGAGCTGCACGTGCTGCGCTTCTACGCGCACAGCCCGCAGCTCTACATCGCCCCGTTCGAGTGCGGTATCTACCAGGTGGACCTGATCGAGCTTCCGGCCGGCACCGAGCTGTGGCGGATCGATTCCCAGGGTGATGAGCAGCGGGTGGGCGCCTACCTGAACCGGCAGGTCGGATGGATCAGCACCGGGCCTATGACGCTTGGTCCGGCGAGTTGGAACCGGCCGCCGGCACCGTTGCGGCCCACCGTGCGGCGTGGTCTGGTCGCGCAGTACCACGGCGGGGACTTCGACGCCGACTTCGGCCCCCGCCCTAGCGAGGTGACCTTGCACCCGTTGCCCGGGCAGCGGCCTGCCGGGGACTTCATCGACCAGGCCGGCGCCTACCCGCTACCGGTGGTGATCGACGAGCTCGACTCCCTTGATGTGCTGCGCTGGTGCGGTTGGTGGCACGGCCTGCCGGTCGAACTGGTGGACTCCGGGTCGGAGTGGGCCGTGATCCACTACATCGGGGAAAACGGCCCGCAGGCGGCTGAGCTGGGCCTCGCTGAGGTCGACTACCGGGTCTGGCGCGGATGCGTCCCGCACACCGAGCTGACCGATGTGCGGGAGCAGCGCGTAGCCCTGCTCCCGTGATCCGCTAGCGTGCACAACCGGAAGCGTGGCAGAGCGGTCGAATGCACTCGCCTTGAAAGCGAGCGTGCTGAGAAGCACCGGGGGTTCGAATCCCCCCGCTTCCGCCGCTCTGACCAGCACGAATGCCTCATCTATCCGAGTGGTCCGGTCCTGGAGCAGATTGCGGGGTCTCAGTTTGGGTCTCAGTTGGTCCCCAGAGCAGGCCACCGACACGCGACGCGATGTCGTCTCGGATGGCGCCGGTGAGGTGCTGGTAGCGCGCCGCCATCGCCGAGTGTGACCAGCCCATGATCTCCATGGCGGCCCGCTCCGGGACTCCAAGGAGCAGGAGGACCGTGGCCGCCGTATGGCGGGCGTCGTGTAGTCGCGCGTCCCGCACGCCTGCGGCTTTCAATAGGTCCTTCCAGTTCTGGGTGTCGGTGCGCGGGTTCAACACGTTTCCCGTCGGGTCGGCGAACAGCCACCCGCCGTCGTGCCACAGCTGTCGAGCGGCCAACCGCTCGCGCTCCTGCTCAGCCTGGTGGGCACGGAACAGGTGGACCACCTGAGGTGGCAGGCCGATGCTGCGGCGACCGGCGCGAGACTTCGTTTCAGCTGTGTCCGGTCGGGTGTTGTTGCGTTGGGGGCAGTACCCCGGCTTACGGCCACAGCCGCCGCCGCACCCGTGAGTCCAGGTGGGTCTTAGTCGGTTCCGGCGTACGGTCAGCCGGGCGCTGGCCAGGTCAACATCCGTCCACTTGAGGCCCAGCGCCTCACCTTGCCGCAGTCCCAGGGAGAGCGCCACTGCCCACCGGGCGCTATTACGGTGGCACGCCGCCGTGGCAAGGACCCGCTGGGCCTCCGCGATCGTCAGTGGTTCGATCTCCTCATCTGTCAGGCGAGGCGGCTTCGCGAGAACCGCCGGATTCCGCCCGATGTGGCCACGCCGGACCGCTTCGTTGAGCGCGGTGCGCATGGTCCGGTGCGCCTGGTGCGCCGTTCCGGCGGCGCTACCGTTTCTCATCATCCGCGTGTAGAGCTTCTCCAAGTGCTCTGGTTCTAGTCGGTCGATCCGGTGCGATCCGACGCCAGGAATGAGGTGCTTGTAGATAGCGAACCGGTAGCCGTCGGCGGTGTTGGGCCGAACAGTGGGTGCGGAGATGTTTTCCACCCAATGGGTCAGCCACTGCTCGACTGTCCACGCTCGCCCGGATTTGCGTAGATTTCCTTGCTCTCGGAGCTTCTCCAGCTCCCGCACAGCGCGGATCACGTCGGCTTCCTTCTTGCGTTTGACGTGCCGGCGATCGGGGGTGCCGTCATCCTTGACGCCGACAGTGACCCTGCCATGCCACCGGTCGTCGTACTTGCTGTAGTAGATAGTGGAGGCGCCGTTCGGTGCGCGGCTTCCCCGCTCTCGGTTGCGGGTCACTTGGCCTCGTATCCCTTCAGGCGGCGTGCTGGTCGGTTATGAGGCGAGTGATGTAGGCGGTGAGGGCTTCGGCGGGGATTCTCCGAAGCCGGCCGATCAGCACGGAGCTGATCTCACCCTGTTTGAGGAGCGCGTACATAGTGGTGCGGCCGATCGACAGCCGCTGGGCTGCTTCTTCGACGGTGAGCAGAGTCACGCCGGGCTGAGCGGGCTCGGGCTGCGAGGCGGTGTCGGTCGGTTGTCCGTAGATCAGCGGTTCCATTGGGTGATCTCCCATCCGGTGCTCATGCCGCATCAGCCCACACGCGGCTCGGCTCGTCGGCCTCGACCACGATGGGCACGCCCAGGAACTCGGTTTGCATGCAGCTGGCTAGAGTGGCGGTCGCGGTGGTCCCGTCCTGCTCGGGGACCATCGCGAGGATCTCATCGTGCACTGGCAGTAGCACGCTCGTGCCCCACCGGGTGTCTCGCCACCGCAGTAGGGCGTCGACCAGCAGTTCCCGCGCTGTGCGCTGAATCACGTAGTTCGGTGCCTTGTGCGGGTAGTCGCGGGGCAGATGCACAACCGCACCCGAGTAGGTCGTGAACCGGGTCTGGCCCGCTTTGACCTGGTTGCGCAGCCGCGCCGACCACGCCGCGAGGATCGGGGTCAGGGCATCGAGGGTGGCGACCATCGCCTCGGCCACGACCTCGCTACACCCGACTTGGGCGGCGAGGGTGCTGATCCCCCCGCCGTAGAGCCGCCCGAATACTCCACGCTTGACCGCGTACCGGTCGGCTTTGGTGGCGTGGGGACCGAACACCTGCCGGGCGATTTTCCCGTGCAGGTCAACCCCGTTGAGGATCATCTGTTTCAGGTTGGTGTCATCGGATAGTGCGGCGGCGGTCCGTAGTTCGACCCCGGAGAAGTCCGCGCTGATCAGGACGTGGCCGGGGTCGGCGGTGATGCAGGCCCGCACGCCACCGGTTCGGGGGAGTTGTTGCAGGTTGGGGCGTACGCAGCTCATGCGCCCGGTGTCGGTGCCCAGGGTGTACACCGTGGGGCGGACCCGCCCGTCCCCGTGAGTGACCAGCGCCTGGTAGGGCTTCAGGAATGTGGTGAGCACGGTGTCGTGGTGGCGGTAGTCGAGCACCGCGGACACCAGCTCCCCCACCGCCCCGGGGGTTTCCCGGAGCGGTACCAGCGCGGCTACGGCCACCGAGGGCCGGCCTGTGCGCGTCAACGGCAGGGAAGCATCGGCAGCCGACAGCGCAGTCGCCACCTGCTGGTCGCTGCCCGGGTTGTCGATCCGGTGCGCGCGGACCCGCCTGGCGGCCCGCGCCCGGGCGGCGGTGTGCTCGTCGAGTAGGGTGGTGATCCGTACGGCGTCCAGCGGTAGCCCGGTCAGGGAGATCCGCGCGGTGAGGTGTTGCACGGCCCGTTCCCGGGCCAGGACCGCGGGTGGCACCGTGGGTAGGTGCTGGGCCAGCGCCGCGGTGTCGAGCACATCGGCGGCTGCGTACCGCACCATTGTTGACCAGCTGGGATCGACCTGGTACCACCCGGACCGTGCTGGTGGGGTGGTCACCTCGGTGTCCGACAGCCACCCGCCGCGTTTGAACAACGTCGCGCGGGCTTCCTCCGCAGCTGGGGTCACAGCCCGCGTGGTGAGGACTCGACTGGCGAGACGCTTGAGCCCCGGATCGCTTCCGGTGCTGGAGGGGTCCGCCAGCTTCGCCGGTATCACCGTGTCCTGCATGCGTTCCCAGCCGGACTCGTAGTCGATCAGCCCAGCGTGGGCCAGTGGCACGAGGTCGGCGGTGGCGCAATGCGCGTGCAACCGGGGTGTTGCGGCCAGCAGCCCGCGGACCACCGCCTGGTGTTCGGGGTCGGTGGCGTTGAACACCACCGCCGCGGCCTCACTGCCCAGTTGGACGGTGCGCAGCTGGTAATGCTGATGAGCCACCGGGTATCCGCTAGTCTCGACGTCGACAGTGAGCGCGCCGGACCGTTCGATCAACCCCCGTAGTCCCCGCGCCGCCCGGTCCAGGGTGATCGGTTGGGGGTCGCCACCGCGGCGCACCAACGCCGGCAGTGGGATCGACGGCTCGATCGCGGCGAGGATCCGGTGCGCTCTGCTCCGCCCGGACGGCACGTCACCTGTCGGGATCAGGAAGTCGTCACCCGTGCTCACCGTGCGGTCCTCCGCTCGTACCGGCGGGTAGGAATGCCGGTGGCCTCGGCTAGCGCGGCGGTGTGGCTTGCCCCGCGAGAGCCGTCGAGGATGAACGCTAGGCACACGTCGGCGCCCAGGGTGACCATCGCCGCGTTGCGCCTGAACCCCGCGGAACGGCCGTACCGCGCCCAGTCGGCGGGGTGGCGGTCCGGGGTCCATCCCCAGTCCCGGGCCACCTGGTCGGCGAGTTGATCCGCCCCCCGAGCGGCGCCGTGTACGATGATCGGGAAGGGCCACGCCCCACCGATGCTCGTGCTGATCGAGTGGAGGTAGTCACTGATCGCTTGGGCGATGGCGGCGCGATCGGTCCAGGTCCTCGATCCGGTGATCAGAATGCGTACCGGCCGGCGGGTCATCACGACACCCCGGGAACGTCAACGGTGATGAGCCACTCGGTGCCGCAGTGCCGGCAAGCCCACGTGTCAGTGTCCGGGCTGCTGGTCACCCAGTAGACGCCGTCGGCGGGGCCGCAACCGGGGCACGGGTCATCGTGGGTGGTCATAAGGTCCTCCGGGCTGGTGGTGCGGTGCTCCTGGCCCCGTGAAGGGGGCGGCGGGGTGCTCCCCGCTGCCGCTTCGAGCGCCGCGCACGGCCGCGGAGGCTCACGGTCAAGGGCCGAAGAGCGAAGGATCTTGGGCGAGCGCAGCGGCCCCGCAGGGGCGGCCAAGAAGCTTCGCGTGCCCTTGACCGTGAGTGCGGCCGTGCGAAGCTCGGGGCCAGGAGCACCGCCCCGCCGCAGGCGGGTCCGCATAACTGCTTGGCCAGCGCGGCCTTGAGCGCGATTGGTCAGCATTCCGACACCAGCTCATCCTCACGCGTGGCGTGCTCCGCAGCGCGGAAGTGTTCGTATTCCCGGCGTGCGCGCATTTCGGCCAGCGCGATCCGGGCGCGGGTGACGGCCGCGGCGGAGTCTTGAGCGGAGGGGATCATCCCGGCGAGGTGGGTGGGGTCGGTGTACTCGGTGGGGTCGGGTGTGGAGTCTTCCCGGATGTCGGGGGCGGCGGTGTCGATCCCGTGGTCGGGTGCGAGCCGGTCAGCGTCGGCGCGGGCGTGTTCCCAGTCGGTGTCGTAGAGGTCAGCTTCGTCGGTGACGGGACGGTAGGCGTCCTCGGCACGAGCGTCGTCCTGGTGGGCGGCCCACCATTCCTCCGTGGTGACCCGCTCGGTCGGGTCCTCGGGGTCGATGCCACGGTTGGCGAGCTCGACGCGGGCACGGAATGCCGCATCGCGGGTTACCGCGGTGTGGACGTACCACTGCGCGTGGGTGTCGTCAGAGAACTCCAGTTGAGCCGCCCGCGCGGCCAGCTCGTCCGCGCGGGCTCTGGCCGCGACCGTTTCCGAGCGGGCGTCGGTGGCCTGCGCGGGGTCGGTGGCCGCACCCGCTCGGGCGTGCCACACGGTGGCGTCGGCTCGGGCGCGGGCCGCGGCCTGAGTGACCTGGGCGAGGTCATCGGTGACTCGTCGCGGGGCCCAGGCTCGTTCACGTTCCCACCCGCGGACCCTGCACCGCAGTCGGCCCTCGCTGGCATTCCGTTCCTTGGCGCCCGCGTCGGGGAGGTCCAGTGCGGTGTGGGCGGTGCGCCACAGCGCGTGTTTCTCGGCCAGCGCGGCGGGTGGCGCGGCTCCGAGTGGGTCGTCGTCGGCGGTGTGCCCGGTCAGTTCCCGGCACGCGGCGGCCCAGCCGGCCTTGTGTTCCCACTCGTCGCGGGCCGCGGGATCGGTCGGGACCGGACCGAGGGTTCTGACCGCCCACGTCTCCTCCTCGACGGCGGCTAGCGTCCCGAGTTCGCGGCGGCGGTCGTCGGCGGCGGCGGCGCGGTTGGTGAACCAGGCTCGCCACCCCTCGGGGACTCCCTGGGGGATGAGGTCCGCGAAGCTATTGATCGCGGGTTCGAGCTTGTCGCGCAGGTGCCGTTCGATCCGGGCGTAGAGGGCTTGAGCGGGGTGGTGGGTGCCGGCGAGGTCGCGGTGCGCGATCGCGGTGGTCAGGACGTCGGTGGGGTCGTGCCCGGCGAGTTCCGCGGTGCGCAGCAAACGTTGGAGCGACCAGGAGGAGTTATCCGCGGCGAGAGCTTCGCGGTCCCACGGGGCCAGGACACCCTCGGCGGCGAGCTGGTCGAGGAGCAGGCTGGTGCGGGCGGCGGTGACCTCTTTGGCCCGCTCGATCATCCGGTCCCCGTGGCGCGCCACCGATCGGGCCTCAGCGTCAGCCCGCTCCCGCTCCGCTGTCGCGGACATGTCCTCCCGGGGTGCCTCCAGGATGTCCGATAGGACCGCGTGCGCGGTCCGGGCGGGCAGGCCGTGGGTGTGCCCGTGAGCGTCTTGAGTGACGGTCCACACGGTGTTGGTGGTGCTGCCCCGGGTGGTCATGACGTACAGGGCGTGGCGGTCCACCCCGGGGCCGGCTATGGCGTGGCCGGTGTCGACGGTGCGGCCTTGAGCGGCGTTGACGGTGCTGGCGTAGGCCAGCGTCACATCCTCGCTGACGTACGTGGCGGGTAGCTGGATCGGGTTGCCGCCGTTGACGGGGGTCACGGTGAGGCCGCCGTCGTCCCGGAGGCCGGTGACCCGGTAGGTCTGGCGGTTCAGGGGCGCGCGGGTGTTGCCGTCGAAGCCACGTAGTTCCCACCCGCACCGCCGGGCCTGGATCACGTCATCGACCCCCGCGTAAGTGCCCTGCATACCCAGGAGCACACCTCGTTCTTGCACGATGCCCAGCTGGATCAATTCGGTCCGCAGGGCGGCGCTGATCCGCGCGGCGGCGTCGTTGGTGGGGACCAGCAGCAGCGATTCCTTGCCCGCGAGGGTGTCCGCGAGGAAAGCCCGGGACGCGGCAGCCTCGGTCTGGGCGGTGGTTCCCCCGTCCACGAGGCAGCCGTGGCGGTGGTA
Organism: Pseudonocardiaceae bacterium; assembly: GCA_050699715.1. Lineage (GTDB taxonomy): Bacteria > Actinomycetota > Actinomycetes > Mycobacteriales > Pseudonocardiaceae. The sequence continues at coordinate 24,114 of JBOHFR010000031.1, read as the reverse complement.
CTCGGCGAGTACGGAGGTGTCGCCTTCCCGCAGCCGCAGTGACGCCGGTCCCTCCCATAGGGAGGTGAACCGGCGGACCTCGCTGAGTTCGTAGGTTAGGCCGTGCTCCGCGAGATCCGCCATTGCTCCGCCAGCGCCAACGGCGCCGAGCTGGTGCTGGTCCCCGACCAACAGCAGCTTGGCGTCCGCCGCCGCGCACCGGGCCTCGATGGCGGCCAGGTCGGGGGTGGCGATCATCGACGCCTCGTCCACGGCGATGATCGCGCCCGGGCGCAGCCGGAAAGCCTCGTCCTCAGGCAGCGGGCGGTGCTCCTCTAGGCGCCGCTGGCCGGCGAGCCACGCAGCGACGTTGCGGGAGGTCACACCCTCCGCGGTGAGGATCTGCGAGGCGTTCTCCGCCGAAGCCAGCCCGAACATCTGGCGCCCAGATTCGGTCCAGGCCTCAGACAGGGCACCCATCAGGAACGACTTCCCTGTGCCGGCCGCGGCGGAGATCGTCTCGACCCGCGCCCCCGACGTCAAGACGCCCGTGAGCGCCGCGGCTTGAGCCGCATTCAAGGGTGCGCCGTAGGCCGCGAACCGTTCAATGAACGCCTGCGCCCCCTCTGTGTCGAGGCGTGCCGCGCCCCGTCCGGCGGCAGCGTGGCGAAGCACAGACTCAGCCACGAGCTGGCCCTGGGTGGCGTACTTCTCCGCGTTCGGGCGCGCGAAAGAACTCGCGCCATTAGCCAGGAGCGCGTCCTCGGGGAGATCGTCCACCGGCTCCTCCTCGCGGAGCCGCACTCCCCGCTTCACCGCCTCGTCGGCGAGCGCACGAAGGAACCCAGGGATCGCCTCGGGGGCAAGCCCGAGGTCATTGGGAAGCGCGTCGCTGAGCTTCTGCAACAGCCCCGAGCGCGACCACGACGCTCGCTTATCACCGATAGTGGCCAACGCGCGCTCGACCACATCCCGCTCCGACCACTGAGTGGGCTCCCGGCTTTCCCGGTTGTCACTCAACGCGTCCTGAGCGACCTGGGCCAAGCCACCGCGCATCCGCGCGAATGCCTTCTCTGTCCACATGTCCATTCGCTCCTCGGCGGTCATCCCGTCGTGGGACTTGCGCGCCCGCGTCGCCAGCGTCGCCTCCTGAGCCAGCTCGAAACGCTCCAACGGGCTCGGGGCACGCCCATTACGCTCCCAGAATTGGTTCTCCAGCTCCGTAGTTCGCCCGGTGATGTGATGCCGGCGCGAAGAGAACAACTCCCGGATATCCTCCGAAACTCCCACGATCTCCCGGGCCTTCCCGTCCTCGCGAGTCGCGAAGCGCACACCCAGAGACCGCGCCAAATGCGCTTCCATCACCCGGTCCCCAATCGCGCTCGCGCCCGGTTTATGCGCGAAGATCCCCACCCCGTCAATCGCCCGCCACTTCCCATCCGCGCATTGCACCCGATTCAGGATCGCCTGGTGCACATGCAACTGCGGGTCCCGATCCCGCGAGTCATGCTGAAGGAACTGAGCGACAACGAACGTGTGCGCATCCGTCCACCGCCCACCCGACCCACCGTGGTCCCCTGTCCGGGAATAGCCCGCCATCTCCTGCAAGTAGTCCACCGACGCCCGCGCCCCCGCCATCACCGCGTCCTCCACCGCCCGCTGCAACGTCGCCCACGCCTCGGCGGCGTCAAGATCACCAGCGGCGCTCGCGTCGTTGGCCTGGCGCTCGAACGCGACCCCCAACACCGACACCGACTTCGGCGCCGAAAACGTCGCGTCGTAAAACGTCACCGCCTTCCGCGCCGATCGCTCCGCCGCGGCCAGCAACTCCGCCCGCCGCACCGGGTCCGCCCCAGGCTCCTTCGCCAGGGCGGCGGCGTACACCTCGCTCGCGGACCGGTACAGCCGATGCGCGTCCCCCAGCACCGGCGCCCGCACCCACCGCTCCCGATCATGCGTGGCGTCGTGGCGCGGGTCGCGCAAGTGGGTGTAGATCGCTTCCAATAACTCCGCGTCCACCTCACCGACCAACCCCAGCACCGCCGCGCCAGCCCCATACCACAGCCCAGCCGGCTCACCAGCCGCCACGGCGCCGGTGTAGTAGCCCTCCCGCCCGCCACTGACAGCATCGGTCAGATAGCGCGTGTCGTAACCCTTAGCGACACTCAGCACCGAACCCTCCTGATCTTGAAATCCCGCGCGGCGCGCGGGTCAGCTCGGCCATCGGATGCGCATGCAATGGTGTGGTGCGTTTGACTTGGATAGGTTGTGTTGTGTCTGTGTATGGGTCATGGAGTTCTGTTTTTGGTCGCGCTTGTGGTTCTTGGTTCTTTCGGGTGATGGCTGGTGCTGACTGTGTGTGATGGTTTTGGTGCTGGCGTGGTGTCGTGATGTGGTGCGTTTCTTGGTGTTGATCTCTCGTGTGTGGTGTCGGCTGTAGGTCGGGGGCGGTGCCGTCGTGGGCCGCCTGGGCGGATGGGGACCCCGGCTGCGCGCAGCGCAGTGAGGATGACGGCCGGGGTGAGGCCATAGAGGCGGGCCAGGCCGGTGGCGCTGGCGCCGTCGCGGTAGATCCGGGCGCACGCGGCGATATCCAGAGCCGGCGGGACTGGTGGGTCAGCGCTGTGGGGGTCACCGGTGCGCCGCCACCGGGAGTAGTGGGTGGCGCACCAGCCCCGGGCGGCATGGGGTTGCTCGCACCCGGCCACGGTGCAGAGAGCGCCCCGCTGGTGGGTGCGGATCTCGGCGGTTCCGGGGTCACCGCTGCGGCGCCACCTGTGGTGGTGTGCGCGGCACAGTCCCCGCCCGTAGCGCGCCCGGTCGCAGCCCTCCACGGCGCAGCCGCGCTCGCTCGTGCCCGCCGTCATGCGGTCGGCCTCCGTTCTCGTGGGTGACGGGGTGGGTGTGGGTCATCAGGTGCCCCGGTGGGTGGTGTCGTGCTGTTCCGCCTCGGTGATCTGCTGGTCGGTGGGGATCGGTGGGGTGTTGGGCGTTGAGGCCCACGCGCGGGCGGTGATCGGGGCGAGGTCGGCCAGGGCCACGGCGGGCGCGGGCCGGTCCTGGGTGGCGCCCGGGGCGTGTTCCCGGAGCTCACACGATCCGTACGCCGTGGTCAGGCGGCGGGCGACGCCGGGGCGGTAACGGTCGTGCCAGTCCGCGGCTTTCGCCCAGGTGCCACGCTGGTCGTGGTAGGCCTCCCAGTGGGCGCACCGCAACCACCGCAGCTCCTCGATCGCGGCGGGATGCCACAACCAGCACGACGGCAACACCGCGTCCGGGTAGCGCAGATACACCCGCGCCAGCCAGTCCGCGAGATCCTCCAGGTCGGTGTCGGCGACGTCGGGGTCGGTGGTCAGAAGCCACGACCGCACCGCCTCGTCCCCCTCCGGCGCGCAGCGGGCCGCGAGGGTGGCGACGTCGGTGGCGAGCTGCCCGAGCAGCCCCGCCAGCTCGTCCACCTGGGCCACCACGCCCGCTTGCCCCCGGGTGAGGCGCTGCACCTTCCGTCCCAGCGCCACCACAGCCGGGTCGAGTGCGTCGCCGCTCACAGCCCGGCACCCGTGTCGTCGAACCGGTGCGGCTCGGCCACCCGCTCACCCGCCACCGCGGGCGTGGGGTGCGCGGTGGGCTCTGAGGCCAGGACCGCCGCGTGGGCCTGCGCCACGGCCTCAGCGGCTCCCGGTTTTCCCGGCGACTCCCCACCGCGCTCGTCACCCTCCGGGGTCGCGCCGTGGCTGACTCGTGCTCGGAGAGCGTCAAGCCGGGCTTGGAGCTCGTCGCGAGTGTCCGCGCGCCCGTCGGGGGGCGAAACCTCCCAGGCGGCGAGTGGGCTTGCCGCGGTCGCTACGGTGTCCGCGTCGCGGTCCCATGCCCGCTCAGTGGTGGCCGACTTTTCGTCGTCTAGATCAGGATTCGGTTGGGCTCGCGTGTAGTCGCTCTCATCGAGTTCACTCTGATCGGCGGACCAGTGGTCATCCGATTCGCCGAGCTGGCTTGAGTAACTGTCCTGCGCTTGCCCGTCACTGATGACGTGCCCGCCGTCGGCGGGCGCTTTGTCGATGGCTTCGTACTCGGCGGCCCACGCGTGTTGCCCGTCTTCGTCCGCGTTGTCCTCGGCGTGAACCGGGACCCGAGTGGTCGCGGTCGCGGGGAGGTCGAGGCGGCCATCAGTGTCCGGGCGGTGGAGTTCCCCGTCGGTGTCGTTCCCGCGCTCGCGTCCGCTCTCAGTGGGGGGGAGAAGTCCCCGGTCGGCCAGTCGTTCTTCCGCGAGCCATGTCGCCGCGGCCCAGATGAGGTCTGAGTAGCTGTCTTCCGCCCGTCCATCCCCGGCGACCCGCGCGTATTTGTCGTGGTCGAAAAGCTCGTCATAAAGAGGGCGTGTCTCGTGGTACCTCGCCGCTTCCCACGTCGCCGCAGCGTCGTCGGCCAGCGGGTCAGTGGTCACCCCGGGTGGGTTGTCACCCCTTCCGGGAGGGAAGGCGCCCCGCTCGGTCAGCCCGATACCGGCGATCCCTTCCGCCGCTTCCCACAGGTGGTCTGAGAAATCGTCCCCGGCCAGCCCGCCACCGAAGAGTTCCGCGTTGCGGGGGTTGTCGAAAAGCGTCTCGTAGACGCGTGTGGCCTCAGCGGACAGTGCGTTTTCCCATGCCCTGTGGGTGAGGTCGTCCCAGTTCGGTGGGGCGAAAAAGTCGGGGTCGTCGTCAGTTCCGTGGGCCCGGAAATAGTCGTGGACGGTGTCGAGGATCTCTTTCTTGAGGTACCCCGTGGAGACTCCCGTCTCCTGCGCGATGTGGGCGATCACATAGTCCCGGAGGTTCCGGTCATAGGTGGGCAGCGACCGGTCGCTCTCGTACGGGCCGTCGTTGCCGTACTCGATCAGCCCCTCGGCGTGGGTGATGGTGACGGCCAGCCGCCATGCGTTGTCCAGATCGTCCTGTCGCTCCTTCTCCGACGCCGGGTGGACCTCCCCCATCGCGTCCCCCATCGCGTGCCGCTCAGCGTCGCGCGCGATGTCGATGAGGTGGGCTCGCTCGCTGGTCTCGTGCGCGCGGGCGTCGTCGGCGGCGTCGAGCATCGCGTCATGGATCGTCACCGCGTCCCCGTACGCCCGTTCCGCGTCGGTGACCAGAAGCAGGTTGTCGAAGGTTGGCGACTCCGCGTCCGCCTCCCTCGCCTGGGTGACCCGGCGGGCGGCGGCGTCCACCGTCATGCTCGCGACCATCACCCAGTAGTCCGCCTCAGCCACCGGGTCACCCCAACCCTCCGCGCGCTGCGCGGCGAGGTCATCGGTCGTGGTCTCCCCGTCCTCGATCAGGACATGGCGGCCGTGGTGGTCACTCCAGTACCAGGACGGGTCCGACCCGAACTGCGCGTACCGTTCCCGCTTGTCTTCCTCCCCCATCGCGTCCCGCTCGGTGGAATCGTTGTCACTGCTCATGGGGTTTCTCCTTGGTGGGGTTCGTGGGTCTCGGTTATCCGCTGGTGACGCGTTTGTGGTGGTCAGGCCGGTGTTTGCCCGGCGGGGACCGGGTTGGTGAGGACCGCCTGGGCGGTTCGGCGGGTGGTTTTGGCGTGGGTTTTGACGTCGCGGCGTTTCCACGCCATGGGTGCCCACCCGAGGACGGGGGGCATACCCGTGCGGAAGACCACGACCCGGCGCTTGGGCAGGTTCGCCACCAGGGTCGCGGACAGCACTGGCACCCGCCGGGTGCTCCGTGAGCTGACCCGCCCGTGGGCGTCGTGGGTGAGGTGCGGTTCGTCGCGCTCGCCGAGCAGGGTGAGCCAGTGAGCCAGGTCGTCGCGGTCTTGGGTGCCGCCGAAGAGCATGGTGGCCCCGGTGTTGTTCAGGATGACCGCCGCGCCCGCGGCGCCCCACCGGTTGATCAGCTGGGCGCGGGATTGGAAGGCGGCGAGGATGGTGACCCCGCGTCCGCCCATGTCCGCGCTCCAGGACTCCAGCGGGACTGGCGCGGTGAGCGCGCACTCGTCTAGTACCAGCGTGAGGGGCGGGTCGAGGCGCCCGGCGGGTTGGGTGGCGGCGATGCGGCGGGCTTCGCGGGCGATGTGCCCGGTCAGCGCGGCCATCAACGGGGCGACCTGGGATTCTTCCGCGCCGACTAGGTACACCGCCGCGTTCGTGGCGAGCAAGTCAGCCACGTCGAACGGGGTCCCGCCGCAGGAGGCGGCGCGCGCGGCGGGGCTGGCCAGCCACCCCAGCGCGGGCATGACCGCGGAGGTGATGGAGCTGCGGGTGCGGTCGTTGGTGGTGAGGAACTGCTCAGCGTCCGGGACACAGGCCGCAGCGCTGGGTGAGTGGCGCAGCAGGCTGAGGACCTGGCGGGCTGCGGTGTCGGGGTTAGCCACCCACCGCAACACCTCGGGCATCCCCTGTCCACCCAGCGCGGCCGCGTGCAACAAAGCGGTGAGGACCCGCCGTGCCTGCGCCTCCCAATGTGCGTGATCCCCACCGCCGGGGCCGCGACCCGCGCCGGAGAGCAGATCCGTGGCCCGCTCGGCGGCGGTCGCGGGGTCGGCGCATCCGGTGAGTGGGTCGAACGTGATCGTGCTCGGCACCTGGCCCAACCTGACCGCGTTGAACACGTACACCGGCCCGCGTTTGGCCCGCAGTCCGGCGGTGAGGTCGTGGAGGTCCAGGCGGGTGCTGGTGACCAGGACCGCGCCGGGGGCGTCGATCACCCGCCCGGCCAGCCACCCCGTCTTGCCCTTGCGGGGCCCACCGAACACGCACACAACGTCTTCCACTGACGCCCATACCCGGAGCGGGCCGGTGCGGCACAGCGGGACCGCGAACTGGGTGGTTGGTGTCCGCCAGCGTTCTCGGCGGGTCTTGCGGGCGTGGGACGGGCGTACTGTCGCCGCGCTGCGTCGTAGCGCCAAGCAACTGGCGTGGCGCAGGATGTGCACCGTGGAGGCGACCCCGCGAGTACGCCGGGACCGGGCACTCCACCGGTGCACCACCGAGGCCGTGCGCGACCGGCGGTGCCACACGGCGCCAGCGGTGGTGAGGACGATCAGCGCGAGCGGGACCCAACCGAGTAGGTAGGCCAGCCCGAACCCGGCCATGGTGGCCGCGACCGCGAGGAGACGCTCCCGGCGGCGCCACGCCACACACGCCACCACCCCCGCCACACCCACACCGACCAGAAGCGTCACGGTCACCGCGGTCATCAGACTGTCCTCTCACTGAGTGGTGCGGGTGGCCCCGCGTGCCCGGGGCCACCCGCAGAGCGGGGTCAGAACGGCGGCTCGTCCTCGTGGCCACCCGGGTTGGCCTCGGCCGCGGTGCGCCCGGTACCCCGATCGGCCTTCACGATCTTGACCTGGGTGAACTGGAGTGAGGCACCGATCTCGGTGACGTTCAGTTCGTAGCTGGTGCGCCGCTCCCCCGCGCTGGTCTCGTAACTTCGCTGCACCAGTTGGCCGGTGACGATCACCCGGGTACCCCGGGTCAGGGACTCGGCCACGTTCTCCGCGGCCTGGCGCCAGACCGTGCACCGCAAAAACAGCGGCTCCGCGTCCCGCCACTCGCTGGTGGCCTTGTCGAACCGGCGGGGGTTCGACGCCACCGTGAAGTTCGCCACCGCCGTGCCGGACTGGGTGAACCGCAACTCAGGATCAGTGGTGAGGGAACCGATGATGGTGAGAGTTGTGTCGTTCATGGGGCTCATCTCCTACGGGTGCCGAGGGCCTGGGGAACGGGGCATGGCCTCAGTGGGCTGGGGTGGGGGCGGCGGGGGTTCCGGCTCGCCGGATCGGGTGGCATCGCGGTAGCGACCGCGGGGGTGGCTTGTGTCACCCGATCCGGTGTGGCCGGGTTCATCGGTGGGCCCCGCCCCGGTCTGCTGACCTCCGGGCGGTCCACAAGCCCTCAGCGACCAGGCGATGCGACCCGGTGTGACACGTTCCCCGCCATCGAGTGCCCCGCCTGGTTGTTCCGTGGTCACGGTTCACCCCCGCCGGAGGTGTCGGGCGCCGTGGCCGTGGAGGCGCCCACCGAGTGGAGAGCGGCTCTGGCCTGGTGTTCAGTGATGTTGAGCAGTCGCGCTATCGCGCGTCGCCCTGGCGGCTTGCCGGCGGACCCGGCGAGGAGCATCCGGATCTGGGTGACCAGGTCGTCGCCCTCGGGTGTCACGGTGGCCGCCTTCGGAACTCGGGAGGGCTGTGGCACCGGCTTATGGCCTTGCGTCGTGGTCGGCGCGGGATTCTGGGTCTGCCCGGGAGTTCCTGAGACGGGGGCCGCGGGGGTGTCCGGTAGGGGTGGTAGCGGTGTGGGGGGTGACTCGGTCACGGGTGTGGTCCCAGGTTCGGGCGACAGCTGCGACGCGGTGGCTTCCGCCCGGTGTTGTTGGAGGAGCAGCTCGAACGCGACGGCGAACGCCACCGCCGGCCAACCGGCCACCAGCACGGCGGTCACCCCAGGTCGCGCGTCGGCCATGTTCGCCGCGAGGCTGGCGAGCACACCCCCACCCAGCGCGCTCCAGGCCAACGGGCCGCCGCGCAGGCCGGTGCGGCGGCGGGTGAGTAGCACCATCGAGGCCGCCACGATCAAACCGTCGATGGACAGCGGGATCAGGTAGGCCCGCCATGCCTCCCCAGCCTGGTCGGCGAGTTGGCGCAGATGGCTGTAGGACACGACTGCGGCGATCACCGCGACTACCACCACGGCCAGGACGGTGATAACCCGCACCGCCGGGGACAACGGCACCGCCCGCCCGCCGCTGGCCAGTGAGGGACCCGGGAGCACCGCCGAGGGGGTAGTCATCACGGGAGCTCCCCCGCGGGCAGCACCGGCGCGGCATCGAGCATGCGGGTCGGGGCTGGGGGTAAGGGTTGGTGCGCGGTCCAGGGCACCGGCGTGGCCACGTGCACATGCACCACAGCCGGCGCGCCGGGGGCTTGGCCCCGGGCGCGGGCGTCGTCGAGTTGTGTGAGGGTGTCGTCGAGTTGTGTGAGGGCGTTATCGAGTCGCGTGTGGGTGTTGGCGAGCTCGGCGCGAGCCCGCGCGAGCGCGCCCTGGTGCCGGGCTCGGTTTTGCTCACCCCGTCCCGCCCACCCCGCGCACCAACCCGCGATAGCGCCCAGGAGCAGGAACATCAGCGCTGCGGCCACCATGTCCCGGGTCATGACCCACCACCCCACTCAGACACCGGCTTCCCGCGGGCTTGGCCGCGGCAGTCGCGACCGTCGGCCTCCTGCGTAGGGCCGGCGTTGCCGGCCTGGTGCGCCTGGAGCGCGGCGACAGCCCGCCGGGCCCGGCCGACGGCGTCAGCGGCGCTCCACAGCGGCGCAGCCGGCAGACCCGTGGTCGGGCAACCCCGCTGCCAGCTGCTCCCCGGGGGAAGCGGCGAGCAGAACCGGCATCCGCCGTCGTCGGGGTAGTCGTCATGGGTTTCCCGGAAGCCGAACATCACGCCATTCCGGCCATAAGGAATCGCGCTCACCGCCCCTCACCCCCGTCTACGTGGTCACTGGCCCGCGGCTCGCGGAGCTGGTGGCCCAGCTCAGCGGCGTCATTGAGCGCGCCGAGCGTTCGGTCGAGGAGCTCACGCCGCGCCGAGGGCGTGAGAGCGCTCAGTCCGGGACTGGTGATGGCGCAGTGGGACGCGGCGAGCTCCCGGACGCGGGCGCACAGCTGGTCCCACTTCACCGCGCGCAGGGCGTCGAGGGTGGGGCGGGCGTGGGAGTGTTCCCACTCCGCCAGCGCGAGTTCCTGGGCCGCGTCATCGAAGGGCACCTGGGTGGGGTACTGGGTCGATCCCGTCCACCCGCACCCGCATGCCGCGACCAGCCGCCCCGCCATCCTGGCGGTGGTGGCGTCGCTGTAGGTGCTGGTGAGGGAACCGTTATCGAGTACCTGCGCGGCGTACCCCTCGTGGTGATAAGCGTCGTCCCCATACGAAGTCAAGAACAGCCCCATCACGCCACCGCCTCTGCAACCGCCGATGCGCACCGCTCATCCCCGCACCGCACGGCGGTCGGATGCTGCCCGGCCTGGTGGTGATCGACGCCCGGACGCGGCCGGCCGGTGGTGGCTACCCGCTGGTGAGCCATCGCCACCGCGCGCCGGGCCACCGCGACCGAGTCCGAGGCCGCCGCGGGCGCGGGCACTGGCTCCGCGTCCCTGGCCAGCTGGGCCCGCAGCCCCGCCAGCGCACGGTGGGTCAGTGACTTCACCGCGCCGGGCTCGCGTCCCATGACCGCGGCCGTCTCAGCGATGGAACGGTCCTCCCCGAACCGCAACCGAAGACACTCCCGCTGCGCCGGGCTGGCCAGCGCCGCGAGGGCGGCCTGCACCTCCCGTGCCGTCTCAGCCCGGAGCGCCACCCGCTCCGGGCCGCCCTCATCCAGCGCAGGCCGGGCCTCATGCTGCGGATCCGGCGTGGCCCGCTCCACTTTGACGCGGCTGGACTTGTAATGATCAAAGATCAGGTTCCGGGCGATCGTGGTGAACCACGCCCCCACATCCCGACCCTGATCAGAAACCGACCCGATCCGACTCAGCGCGCGGGTGAATGTCTCACTGGTCAAATCCTCAGCCAGCGAGCGATCCCCACCCACCCGGCACCCCACAAACCGCGCCACCCCAGGGGCGTACCGGGTATAAAGCTCACCAAACGCATCCCGATCACCCCTCTGAACAGCGGTGACCAGATCCCACGACCCCGGCGACTGACCGTTGTGGACAGTCCCGGTAGTAGAAGCTTGTACCATCACGCTTCTCCTCGATCACACAGATGGGGAAGCCGGCCCGGCGGGCGTTCTTGGCGGAGTGACCGCTGGGCCGGTAAACACGTCCACACCCGTGACGGCCACGGGTGGGCACTCAGTGGCGAGCCGCGCGATCCAGGTCCACCCACCACACAGTGGGCACCCGGTGTTCCCAGACCCGAACGCAGCCCGGTCAGGGCTGTAGACGTGCGCGCAAGCCGTGCACACCAGCACCACAACGGCGGAATCAGTCGCCGGGCGGTGGTCCTGGTAATTGGGGCCTGGGTCAGGAGGCTCCCGGTCGGTGGCGTGGGCCATTACGCCACCACCCTCAGCAACCCGGGGACCGCCGCGACAGCGCCCGCCAGGAGCAGCGGAACGAACCCCGCCGCCAGCAAATCAGCCGCCAGGCGCACGGCGCGGTACCGAGCGAGCACCAACCCACCCAGCCGGGCCACCAACGCTTCCCGGTAGCAGATGACCGACATGACCCGCAACCGCTCTACATGGTCGGGTTCGAGGAACGAACCCCGGTGCGCCCCCTCAAGCCGTGGGCGGATGATCCTGCGCAGCAACACCACCACCGACCCAGCCCAGAACCCCGCGGAGAGCAACAACGCCACCGCGGCCCACACCAACCACCCCACCCGGGGCGCCAACGCGCCGACCGCACCCACCGCACCCACCGACAACGTTGCGAGTGTGCCCGCCAAAGACGCCAACTGACCCGCTTTCATATCCACCCGCGCTTCCTGGCGGGTCACCTCCAGCGCCGCCGCCTCAAGCACCTCCCCGAACGTCGAATCACCCGGCATCCACTCAGCCACCGAGCGAGAGCCCTCCGTGAGAGCCTGGGACGCCGGAGCAGCGCCAACAGGAGTGGCGGGCAGCGGCGGCGTCATGCCGACACCCCGGCCCCGCGCGCTCCCTGTGGAACCAGCGGTAACCCAGCGCGGTGGCGCTGAACCCACCGGTAGACCCGCCACTCATCAATCCGAAGATGCGTCGCGATCCACCGACACCCACGCCCAGCCTCATGCAACCCGACCACAGCCAGGGCCACCTCCAGAGACGACGGGCCGCTCGCCCAGCGCCCCTCCATTAAGGCGGCCACGACCAGTTCATCCGCGCCACTGCGCGGCTTACCTGATGCCGGCACGCGGGACACCCGACGGAGCTGGGCACGCTCCTCGGCGGTCAACCCACCCGCCACACCATCAGAGATCGCCACCAGCGCGAACGACAAACACTCCGCGCGCACCACGCAGTGCCGACACACCGCTTTAGCCTGGGTGATCTGCTCCACCCCCGCCGGACGACTGTCACCGACAGGGAAGAACAACTCTGGATCCTCACCCCGACACGCCGCCCGATGCCGCCAATCCCCGCTCACGTCGGCCACCGGCCAACGGCATGGCGCAGCGCAACCGGGTCCCCCGGACCGCCTTCGTGGGGTGCCCGTGCCGCGGCCGAACCCTCAGCGGGGCTTCCGTTCGGCTTCTCCCCAGAACTGTCAGGGAACCAAGCCTGGTAGGCGGCCTGCACGCACGCGTCGGCGTACGCCAGGACAGCGGCACCGGTCACCCGCAACGCACCCGTCCCGGTGCCAAGCTTCAACGCCCGCAGCTGACCAGACTCAATCGCCCGGTAGATCGTCGCGACCGACACATCAAAATGCCCCGCCACATCCCTCACCCGGTACAACCGGGTACGCTCAACCTGCATCGAGGCCCTCCAAGGTTCGATGTCCGCCTCGACCGGTGTTCGCGCGCCGGTCGAGGCTCCCTAAGTGTCACGGTCCGCATTGACCGCGATACGTGCTGCGGTTCTGGTCCTCTCGTACGCCGTGTCGGTCGGTTGGACGCCCTTCGTCTCGTGCTGCTGTCATGGCTCCAGTGGCGTACAAACCAGAAACTACCCCATTTTAAGTTCCGTAGCAAGGGCTCAAAATTGGTCTATAGTGGCTGGTGCGTCGGGTGGACTTGGACACACGGTGTGCGGTAAGCCACCATTAAGGCAAATGTGCAGGTATCCCAGAGCCGCAAGAGGCCCGCACGCAGTCAAGGAGGCGTGTGGCTGAGGTAAGTCCCGACCGTGCCCGTCTTGGGGAGAGGCTCCGGGAGCTGCGCGCCGGCACCTTCCGCTCGGGGGCGGCGCTGGCGCGGCATCTCGGCTGGCAGCAGACTCGCGTGAATAAACTCGAGCGTGGCCTCCTGCTTCCCGACTCGGGTGCCCTTGACCTGTGGGTGGAGGCAACTGGCGCTGGCGCTGAGGTCAGGGCGGAGCTGGGGGAGCTGCTCGCCCACGCGCGGATCCAGTACAGCCGCTTCGCGGAGGTGTATCGGGGCGGGGACGCTCCGACCATCACCACCGTCTCCGCTGAGGATCGACCGCGGCTCCTGCGCGGCTACCAGCCTGCGATGATCCCCGGCCTGTTGCAGACCGCGGCGTACGCGCGGGAGATGCTCACCATCTGTGGCCGCACTGTGCTCGCCGACTTCACCCCGGAGGGCGTTGAGGCGCTCGTCGCGCGGCGGGTGCGCCGGCAGGAACTGCTCTACGAGCCAGGCCGCCGGGTTCAGTACGTTATCGGGCAGGCTGCGCTCAGCCTTCACTTCGGGACCACCGCGACGTTGTTGGGCCAGCTGGACCGGCTAGTTGGGCTCATGGACCTGCCCTCCCTGGACCTGCGGGTTCTCCCGAGCGCGGCGCCCTGTCCGGTGATGCCCCTGACCGGTTTTTGGCTTGACCCCGGCGGAGTCCGGATCGAGACGTACGTGGGGGAGCAGACCCTCACCGCGTCCGAGGACGTCGGGGCGTACGGTCGAGCGTTCGAAGCTCTGCTCACAGCGGCCCACGGTGGATCGGACGCAGTAGCTTTGATCCAGCAGGTCGCGGCTGAACTACGGGGCTCCCAGGCCAAGGGTTCCACCGAGTAAAAACGCCCGCGCAGCCTCTCGCGCCCGGAGCTGGCGCGCCAGATGAGCGGTGAGCGGGGGCGAGCTCTGTGGACCATCTGACCAGACTCAATCGCCCGGTAGATCGTCGCGACCGACACATCAAAATGCCCCGCCACATCCCTGACCCGGTACAACCGGGTACGCTCAACCTGCATCGAGGCCCTCCCAGGTTCGATGTCCGCCCCGGTCAGCGTTCCCGCGCAGGCCGGGGCTACTCACACGCGTGTCCCATTGGCAAAACGTCTCACACTTGGGACACTGTCCCACAGACGGGACGCAACCGCAACCAGGGGGGACTGATGACACTCGATGAGGCCCTTGACTCGCTCCTCGGCACCTCCCGTACTGGGGAACTCCCTGCCGATCTGATCGCCGCTGCCACCGAGGCCATGGACCGCCGGGAACGCAACAGCATCCATGGAGGCTTAGTCATCGCCGCCCTCACCGACGCTGGGTTCAGCTACCGCGACATCGAGCGCGCCACAGGAATCCCCCGCGCAACCGCGCAACGGTGGGCTACCCCTCCCACCCGGCTGTCCCCCGAGGATGCCGAGCCCGAGGACTGAGCACGCCCCGCGCTACATCCGTCAGACGGCGCACCCGCAGCCCGAGGACCCGAGGCGAGTCTAGCGGCGTCTGCATCAGGGTCCACGTTTGACGCTAGATGTCAACCATCCACATCGGAAGCGGGAGTGACTGGACTGAGCTTCTCGGCTTCAGTGAGACACTCCGCAAGAAGGCGAAGGACGGCGCGAGGACTCGTGTCCTCGTCGGTGATTCCGAGGGTGAGGTGATCCGCCGTCGGGAGCAGATTGAAAATGCTGCACTGGCGGAGCGCCCGTCCCGGTACCCAGCTTCAACGCCCTCAACTGCCCGGCTTCAATCGCCCGGTAGATCGTCGCGACCGACACATCAAAATGCCCCGCCACGTCCCTCACCCGGTACAACCGGGTACGCTCAACCTGCATCGAGGCCCTCCAAGGTTCGATGTCCGCCCCGGCCGGTGGTGACACACCGCCTGGGGCTCCTTATTGTCTCGGGCGCCTCGGAGCGCCGCGGTATGACCTATGTTGACACATCTGCGTTAACAGGTCAACCCGCACCTACCGGCACCCTCCCTAGCGAACGAGTCCCGGAGTAACCCACCTGTAGGGGGTAACCTGCGCTAACAGACCCTGCAGAGGAGGTGCACCGATAGTGCCGAGTTCACCAAAGACCAGCCGCTACGCCCAAGTAGCCGACGACCTCCGCTCCGAAATCACTAGCGGTCGCCAGCCCCCAGGGAGCCCCCTACCCAGCGAAGAACGCCTTGCCACCCGCCACGGCGTCAGCAGGGTGACTATGCGGAGCGCGCTCGCCGTCCTCCGAGCCGAGGGCCTCATCACGACAGTGAAGGGCGGCTCCACCTACGTCCGAGACCGGCGTGTCCTACGGCTCACTGTCAGCAGGTACAGCTCAACCTTCAATGCCGGACTACCCGCCTCATTCCAGGCCGCCGCGCACGAATCCGGTCTGCTAGGCAGTGTCCGGGTCGTTCGACTGGAGCATCTCCAGGCCGACGCACCTACCGCCGCCAAGTTGGAAATCAGCCAGGGCGACCCGATTATCGTCCGTGTCCGCCACATGAGCCTCGGTGACGTCGACCCCGAGGTCGTCCAGGAATCGACCAGCACGATACCGCTTGACCTCGTGAAGGACTCACCTCTCGCGCGGCCTGAGAGAATTCCCACCGGCGTTTACGCGGCCTTCGCCGCACTCGGCCACGCCCCCGCGACGATGACCGAAGAGGTGTCCACCCGCCTGCCTACGCCTGACGAGCGCGTGACACTCGGCCTCCCTCCCGGGATGCCCGTCCTCGTATTCGAACGGATAACGCGCGACGCCACCCGCCGCCCGCTCGAACTCGTCCATGTAGTAGCGACTGGGGACCGAACCACGCTGGTCTACGACGACTTACCCATCACGACCCGTTAGCACCGGGCGCTCAAAGCCGTGCCGAAGAAGAACCCAGAGGAAACCCCCACCGACGGTCCCGTCCCGGGTTAGCCCCTCACGGTGATTTTTCCCGCCGTCGCAGAGCGAGCCAAGGGCGTCTGTCGTCTCTGATAACTCTAAGCCTTAAGTCGTAGAGGGTCAATGGGGCGAGAACCAGTATCTCAGTGCGTGGCGATCGGTGGCGAACAGCATTACGGCTACCTCGTATACCGCGCCGGACGTTGCCACCATGGGCCGGAACACCTCAAGCATGGCGCAGCGCAACCGGGTCCCCCGGACCGCCCTCGTGGGGCGCCCGTGCCGCGGCCGAACCCTCCGCGGGGCTTCCGTTCGGCTCCTCCCCAGAACTGTCAGGGAACCAAGCCTGGTAGGCGGCCCGCACGCACGCGTCGGCGTAAGCCAGGACAGCGGCACCGGTCACCCGCAACGCGCCCGTCCCGGTACCCAGCTTCAACGCCCGCAGCTGACCAGACTCAATCGCCCGGTAGATCGTCGCGACCGACACATCAAAATGCCTAGCCACGTCGCTCACCCGGTACCTGTGGGGCGATCACGGACGACGGCCCGGGAGAGCTCCCGCAGCGGACGCGCCCGGAGTGACTTCCGGCCTGTTGCACGAGCGATCTGCCCCTGACTGAGTGGGTAGACTGCTGGTCTTCAGGTAACGGAAGTCGCAATGGAGCGTGTCATGACAAAGGAAGAGCAGTCGAGATACGGCCGTATAGCCGATGAACTTCGCGTAGAGATCCTCTCGGGAAAGCTGCCAGCGGGCGCGCAGCTCCCCTCCGTGAGTGAGCTCAGAGAACGGTACGGGGTCAACGTTTCTACGGTAGTGCGAGCGCTGGACACACTTAAAGCAGAAGGCCACGTCGTGGCCCGACAAGGCGCCGGGGTATTTGTGCGCCGCTTCGAAGAGATTCGACGGAGCTCGTCTGGTCGCTTGTCAAGTGAAAGGCGATCCTCCGGTTTGTCAATTCGCGATTCTGACATGGCCGGACGAGAGCGGAGGGTGGGCGTAGTGGTCGAGACTATCAAGGCTCCGGAGTGGGTCGCTGAGGCATTCGCCGTTAGCCACGACACGCCCGTTGTCGCGCGGTCGTGGCGGTTCGAAGTTGATGAGCGGCCTGTTCAAGTGGCCGTGAGCTATTACTTAGCAGATATGGTTCGTAGTTCACAGGTGATGGAGACCAGCGCCGGTCCGGGTGGGTCCTACGCGAGGTTAGCCGAACTTGGCTACGCACCTCATAGATTCACGGAGTACCTACGTGCGCGCATGCCCCTGCCGGAGGAAGCAGAGAAACTGGGCCTCTCCTGGGGGGCGCCAGTTATCGAGATCATCCGACACGCGTTTACAACGGATTCCCAGTGCGTAAACGTCAACCGAATGGTCCTTGACGCCTCAGCATACCTGCTTGACTATTCATTTAACGCTTAATCCGACGTTCCCTGGGGTCGCTCGGCGACTCGCTGCTCAAGGCTGATTGAGTGCCGCTACGACCCTGACAGCCGGGCGATCCAGTCGGCCGAGCCCATAACCTATCGACAGCTAGGAGCGGAGCATGCTCTTCACAGGAGCGACAGTCCAAGGCGATCCGGCGGTGGCGAACGAGGATTGGACCGCAGCCACGCCGGACCTCGCGGTCATGCTGGACGGCGCGACGGTCCGGACCGAGACCGGAGGCCGACATGGTGCCGCCTGGTGTGCACGCAAGCTCGGCGCAGCGATCATCGGACATGCCGCTGTCTGGTCATGGCCCCTGGGGCAGATACTCGCCGATGCCATCCGGGACGTCGCCGCACTTCACGCGGAGTGCGACCTCACCCATCCTGGGACACCATCGGCGGGTGTCGCGATTGTCCGACACGAAGGGGACCTTCTGCGGTACCTCGTCCTCAGCGACGTGACCGTTGTAATGGACACCGCAGCGGGCCTCGATGTCATCAGTGACCAACGGGTCAGTGCCACCGCTCCCGCTGAACGCTCTGCCGCAGATCGGCGTCTCATCGGGAGCCCAGCGAAGGCGTCCGCCCTGCTGCGGATGAAGCACGCCGAGCTCGCGGCCCGGAACCGCTCGGGGGGCTACTGGGTCGCTGCCGCGGACCCGGCTGCGGTCGAACGGGCCATCACGGGCGAAGTCGCCGTCGACGCGGTCCGGCGACTCGCTGTGCTCACCGATAGTGCCGCCCGGGCCGTGGACGTGTTCCAGTTCTACGGTTCGTGGCGCGCCGCGCTGAACGGGATCGCCGGGCTCGGGCCGCAGGGTTTCATCGGTTAAGTCCGTGAGCTGGAGGCCAGTGACCCGCTGGGCGCCCGTTACCCACGTAACAAGTCATCGGACGACGCAACGGTCGTGTTCGCTGAACTGGTCGCCGCGCCGAGAGGTCGGGCGGCAGCGAACACGGAACGCGCGCAACTCACGGACGCAGAACGCATCGCCCTCGCCGGCGGGCTGCTGAACCGAACCCTGAATGCACCGGGGGTCTACGGTGACGGGATGTCGCGGACGGCAGCTAGATGAGGCTTACGCGACTGGAGGTCCGTGAAGTCCTGGACCTGTACATCCGGGCCTGGGTTGAGCAGGACCCCGATCTGATCGTGACAATCTTCACTGACGCGGCCACGTATCACGAGCGAGTGCTGGGCACCCCGATTCGAGGCCGAGAGGGAATCCGGGAGTACTGGCAATCCAAGGTTGTCGAGTCGCAGGGCGCCATCGAATGCGAGCTCCTGAACCTGTACGTCGACGGGAATACCGCGATCGCCGAATGGGAGGCCCACTTCGACGACCTGGTGCAGGGGGTACGGAAGCGGATGAGAGAGGTCGCGATCCTCGTCTTCGAGGGCGGGCTCATCGCCAGCCTCCGGGAGTACTGGGCGTCCGAGCGGGTTCCTGGCCTCAATCGTGACGGTGTGGGGTCAGGTCGGGCGGCGGAGGCTCCGGACGGTTCGGTCGGCGACCTGCACACGGTCTGACGGGGCGGGCGGTGGCGCGAGGGTCACGCCGGCCGTGGTGAGCATGCTCAGGTCGAGGGTCCAGGTACGGCCGGAGCGAGCTTGCCACACCGCGGAAGCGTTGTCGATGTGCAGGCGAGCTTGCTGGTCGGTCATGCCCGTGACGGTGCGCAGGTGTGCCCGCGCCTCCTCGTCCCGGCCGTTGACCTCGGCGAGTCCGAAGTGTGTGACGGTGTGGCACGGGGTGCAGAGGCAAATCAGGCGGCGCAGCGCCTGCACGCCGGCTGGCTGGTCATAAACCCAGCGCTCGTGGGCTTCTAACGAGCGTTTTGTGGAGGGGTCCTCAGTTTGGCCGCAGGCTTCGCAGCGCCTCCCGGCCCGGCTTATGATCATCCGTCGGAGTCGCTCCCAGTCCTTGGGCACGACGCAGGACCGGACGTTGGTGAACCAGCATGACGAGGGCACCAGGTCCACGAAAAGGCCAGACCCAAGTGAGCGGTCCTCACCGGGCAACAGAGCGGGGATGTCGGGCAGCGCGGCCCACCGGGCCAGCTCAGTCCTCGGGGCTGCGGGGGCGTACCAGCGCTTGGCGGCGGGGTCCCACCGGGCACCGTGACGCTTGGCCTGATCCTTCTCCGCGTAGGGAACATCGAGCCAGACCCGCCCCTGGTGGTCGTCATGTGATGTCATTAAGAGCACTCCACTAGTTGTGGCCCAATGCCCACCAGAGTTCCGTGTCCGCTCCGGAGTAAAAGTCCCGGTCCGCGCCCCGGTAGACGCGTCCGGTCACTAGATGGTGCTCGGCGTCGACCCGTGGTGGTGAAGGCCTGTCCGGGGCCGCGGGACGCCGCGAACCAGGGCAGAGCTCCGCCACCCCCGCCGTCCAGGCCAACGCAAGGAGTTGCCCAGCGACGAAACGGGTTTGGTCCCTCGGCTCGCCGATGGCCGTCATCCGTGTCGTGATCTCGTCCTGTAGCCGGAGGGTGGGTTTGGGGTTGGCCACCCCTAGGGCTCGGACGACGGCCAGCGCCGTTGCGCGGGTCCATTCCAGGATCTCCAGCGCGATGCAGCTTGGCCAGGGGTAGATCTCGTAAGCGCCGGACAGCCAGATCTCTGGCTCGTCGGAGGTGCTGGCGTTGGTCCAGAGTTGCGCGAAGAAACTGCCGAGGGGCTCGTCGTAACCCCAGACGCTCTGCTTCTCCCACCCGGCGAGGTAAAGAGTGTCGACGAAGGAGGTTCCCGGCTCACGGCCGTAGTGGCGCGAGACGTCTAGCGACTGCATGACGCTCAGCGTACGAGCGGCCGCTGGCAGTCCGCAACCACCGGAGGAAGTGATCATGCCTGGGGCTCAGTTTGGGTCTCAGTTCCGGCCGCTCCGGGGGACTCCTGGAGGTCGCGGTCGTCACGGTTGCCGCAGGTCAGCGCACTGAGCGTGGGACTCGAACGGGTGAGCGCAGAACTTGAAAGCGAGCGTGCTGAGAAGCACCGGGGGTTCGAATCCCCCCGCTTCCGCCAACCCTGACCAGCACAAATGCCAGTTGAGGTGATCGCACCCCATCCGGCGTCCGTGCTTGCGGTTGCATTTCTGGTGGCATTCGTGTGACTACACGGCTGCGCCCGCCGCTTCGTCACCGTGGCCCCAGTGTTCCGGCGAAGTATCCTCGGCTGGCTCCCACAGCAGCCCGCCGACGCGCTGGGCAACATCGCGCCGGATGGTCGTGGTGAGGTGCTGGTACCGGGTGGCCATCGCCGCGTTGGACCATCCCATCACGGTGCGCTCGGTGACGTCGAGTAGAAAACTGGTAACCGGCAGTGTTCCAACCGTGCGAATGACTGTTGCGGGAGGCTGGCTTCGGGAGGCATTCGTCATGGTTGGTGATTGGTGGTTTGGGTGAGTTGGGCGGCGTAGCGGTTCCAGTTGCCGCCGGCGTCGCGGACCCATCTGAGGGTGGTGGTGGGGTGGAGGTGTATGAGGTCGGTGAGGACGGTGGCGGGTAGTTGTGGCGTGCCTCCCACATTCCGGACTGGTGGTCACGATGAACGTGGCCAGATCGGGCTTGCCCGCAAAATCCCAGCGAACGCGGTGTCCCCAGCACATGCTCCTGCTGCGGGCCGGGCGATCGCAGCCGGCAACAACACACGCGGGGCCACCGAACACCGCCTGGCGGGGATCGAAAAAGATCTTCTTACCGCCAGTATTTTAGTGACTACATCTAGGGGCGTGTCGCGAACTCAGGCGCTGGTCAGACCGGCATCATTACGGAGAGTCACAGCAAGTTCGGGCTAAAGGAGGTCCTCGCGGCGCTGTGGCACGGGCAGCTGATCCAGCGGGGACTGTTGCCCTCGAGCGTCCCGAACAGGGTCCGCAGGGTGATCTTCTTGGTATCCTTGTGCCGATAGGCCCGACCGCGGTGCGCACAGCAGCTGCGCCCCTTCGTCGGATGCCCGGTCAGGGCACGGTTGACCGCGGCCCGGTCCAAGCGGTCGACCCGGCTCCACTACAGCAGCTCGGGCAGCTCTTCAACGGCCTCGCCCAAAACCCCGCGCACCGTGCTGTCTCCCGGCGCGTCCAGCAGGAGCGTGGTGAGCTCGGCCATGCGCACAGTGGTGGCCCACAGCGAGTGCTCCTGGCGCAGGGCCAGGAAGGCCCTGGGGCCACCGCAGTCTTCGGGGCGCGGAGCGCGCCCCGAAGACTGCACCACGGATAGCGGCGCCGCACACGGGGCGCTTCGATCGCCTGACCCCGCAGGTCATGGCCCCAACTCTCGAGATTGGCGAAGAAACCGTAGGCATAGGCGAACCGTTCCCGCTCCCGCAGCCCGAGATCGACCAGGCGGACCTGACGGGGGTCATTGGCGAAGATCATGCCGCCCTCGTAGGAGATGCCGTACTCCTTGCCACGCACGGTGAACCGGTGCAGGTGCTGCCCGCTCCAGCCGAAGGCGACGTGAAGGACCTCATCCAGACCGGCGATGGTCATCGAGCCGGGGACCTCCACCTGACGCCAGACCAGCGGGGGTGATCCCGGCCAGCACCACCCTCAGTCGGTAGATCGATCCGGACCGATCCGCCACCGGCGCCTGAGCCATCGACACCCCTCCGCTAATTTCTTCGATAAGAAGCATTACCACAGCAAACCCCTCCCGCTGGCCATCACCACCAGCGGAGACAGTGCCGGTCCCGGACCGTTGGTTCTCTCGTTATCGCAGGAACTGCGAGGAGGCAGGAGGTGGCGCGGGCATGGCCCACGGCTCGCTGGCCGCCAGCATCGCCGACTTCTTGGCCGATCTTGCCCGCCAAGGCCGGTCCGTGCACACCCTGCGGGCCTACCGCGGCGACCTGGCCGCGTTCGCCCGGCACTTCGCCGGCACCCCCCAGGACATCACCCCGCAGATCCTGCGCACCTATCTGGCCACCCTGGCCACCAAGGCCCCCGCCACCCGAGCCCGCCACGAGGCCTCTCTGGCTTCCTGGATGGGCTGGGCCTACCGAGCGGAAATCATCACCGCCGACCCGATGACCCGGCTGGACCGCACCCACCTGACCGCCCCCGCTCCACGTCCGGTCCCGACCTGCCAGGTCATCGCGGTCCGCAGGGCGATCCCCACCAGCCGCGACCGTGACCGACTGCTGTTCCACCTGATCTACACCACCGGGATGCGGATCGGGGAAGCCCTCTCTATCGAGGTCGATGACCTCGAGCTGACCCGCGACGACGAACACGTCACGATCCTGGGCAAAGGCGGCCGCCGGCGCACCGTCCTGCTCGACGACCCCAGCGTTGTCGCGATGCTCCGGCGCTCCCTACGGGCCCGCCGCTACCGGCACGGCCCGCTGTTCCGAGCCGAGAAAAACCACGTCGGTGGCCCGCTGTGCTACGCCTCCGCCCGAGCCCTGTGGACCAAATACCGGAAGAAAGCGCAGGTAAACGCCACAATCCACCAGCTGCGGGACGTCCACGCCACCAGTTTCAACGCCGGGGTGTCCCTGGAGACGATTCGCCGTCGACTCGGTCACGCCAACGCCCAGACAGTTCAGCGCTACGCCGAGCAGACCGACGCCACCGCGGACGCCGAGATCCGCTCCTGGCGACGCGGAACCATCACCCAGCGCTCAGGTAGATGATCTCCCCCAGATCCGAACGGTTTCCGTGCCGTCGGATACCCAGTGTCACCAAAAGCCGGAGGGCCACGCCGGGCCTGGGTTCGCCGCAGCCCTCACAGCGCGGCAAGATTGATCTTCCGATGGCTCATGCGCGGTATGGATGTTGTCCTGCGCAGCGGACAGTATGCCCCCGGCCACGCCGGTCAGCGGCAGCGTGAGAGTCGTGGCAGTGTATGTCCTAGGCGACCGTGCGACAGTTCCGCGGGACCGGCCACTGTACGAGGGCGAGCTTGGTATGGAAACACTGGACGACACGATACAACCAACTGCGGCGAAGGAGAGTTGGTCAGTTATGCCATTCATCATTCGTGAGCGATTGCACATCATCCCTGGGATCTTGTGGTTGAACTTTACTAAAAGAGGGTGGACATCAACGTCTGTGCATCTGGGGTTGTGGACGTGGAACAGCAAGCTCGGGTTGACCACTCACATCGGGCACGGTGTGTCGTACCGGAAATCCCGACGCGCCGCGAAATATCCGCACAGATAATGACCAACGGAATTGGGAATTATAGTAATTTGTGGGATGGCGTGGAATAACCATTTCTGTCTGCCAGAACCACCTGTGAGGTGTGGTGACTTTCGGTGGCTGTGTGACCGATAGTTGATTGGTCGAGCTGCCGTGTGCGTTAGAGGAGACCGACCAAAACCGTGGGAGGTCAACTGTTCGTGCGTCCGGGGGCACTGGCCTACGCCCCGAGCTCGACGGGCCAGTTTTGATGGGTGAAGCCGGGATGCCAGCGGGCGAAGTCGGCGGCCAGGTCGTCGTTGAGGACCCGGGTGCGGACCTGTAGGCCTCCCGGACTGGCGAGCTCGCCTATTCAACTGTCGCCAGATCTTGTGTGATCACCGGGAGCGTAGCGACTCCAGGTGACCCCAATTTGGGTGGTGATCTTGGCTATGGTGACGGGGTGGTAGCTCAGGGCGTCGGCGACGACGGCTGCTGGCATGTCCAGGAGGTGCTGGCGGATCGCGGCTGTACGGGCGGTGCGGGTGGGGACGCCGAGCTTATGGACGAGCGCGGCCAGGGTTGTGGGGTGCATGGGCTGTCTAGCGCGGCGGCCGGGGAACAGCCATCGCGAGCTAGGGTTGGTGGCGGTGTTCATGTTGTCTCGCTCGTTGATCCAGGCGAGGAGGAGCTGCGCGAAGGGGGTGGGGACCGGTGAGGGTGGTTCGCCGAGGCGCAGCATGACCTGGTCCCGGCCTTCGATACTGGCAGGCTCCGTTGATCGAGTAGTCGGTATTCGGTGCCGCGCGTGTGTCGTTCGTCGTCGTCGAGTTGTTTGTCATCACACGGTCGGGGGTGGTGTTTACTGGTTGTGGTCGCCGGGTGCG
>JBOHFR010000030.1:0-61300 GCA_050699715.1 Pseudonocardiaceae bacterium | reverse complement strand
AGGCCGGCCGAGCAGCTCTCCTGTCGAACTCGGCGCACTGAGAGCACACGAGATCATGATCGCCCCTCTCGTTCAGTGATCTATGGGCATCTATCTGCCGAAACAGGACTTTGCCGGGGCCCTGGGCGAAGACCTGCTCGTGTTCCGACCCGCCGATGTCGAAAAACGATGTGCAGCAGTACAGTACGGCCGGTTTCACCTTCACGTTCCGTTCCCCTCGAAGGCGACAGACCCCAAAGCGGTTGGAGGTCATGCTCACGCCACAGTGTGGACACGAAATTATGCGAAACGGAGATTCCCATCTCCTGTTTGAGGTGGCGAGCCATCTCCCGGCTTGACCAATGAGAAAGTCTGGTCTTCTCTGGCGGCGACTGGCGCGTCAGCGCCAGGATTCCTGCCCGATCCTCAGCTGAGACCTCTGGAGGTTGTCCGGTCGACACGCGATCGCTTAACCCCTCGACGCCATGCCGCTCATACCGGGCGATCCATTTATACACCGTCGGCTTCGTGGTGCCCGCCATTCGCGCTATCTCGGGGGCCGAGTGTCCTTCCGCCCGCCACAACACGATCTGCGCCCGCGCCGAGACTGATCCATCATAGCCCTCACGGCGAAGCAGAGACTCAAGACCGACGCGATCATCATGCGTTAGTTTCATGATAGGAATTATGCCACTAAATCAACCAGAAGTAAAGGACATTCAGTTACTTGACGCTAGTCCACGGCCCCCACTCGCAACTCTTAGGCGGGCAGTACCACGCTGCGCCCTTTCCCGCCTCATGTGCCGTGCTGCTAACGGACGTGGGGAACACCGTATTCAAGGTAGGTGGTGCGGCCTGTTTGGTGCGCGTCAATGGCGGCCGCCACCCGGCGACCAAGGCGCGGGATCAGCAAGGTGGCTGCGTCTGCCGGGTCGCGGAATGTATAGGAGGCGAGTTCGTCGGCTTGCAGCCGGATCGCGTCGACGTGCTCAGCAGTCAATGTCCCGCCGTCAAAGACGAGGAGGAGTTTGTCGCCCTCGTCGGGGTGCGGTGCCCAGTCCGCGATGAGCAGCGGCCCGACCGCCGCCTCAATCGCGAGCTCTTCGTGGACCTCGCGGGCAGCGGCCTGAGCGGGTGTTTCTCCGGCTTCGACGTAGCCGCCGGGGATGTCCCAGTGGTCTTTGTAGGTGGGTTGGACGAGCAGGATCCGCCCAACGTCGTCGAAGAACAGGACGCCAGCGGCGACGGAGGAGCGGCTGCGATCGAGGGGGTCGTCCGCCACGGGGAGAACCCTACGGGCACGCGCTTAGACGACGTGCAGCCGCTCCGCCAACCCGATGAGGTGATGGTTGGGCTTACCTCGCTGCTGGCGGATCCACCGCAGGACGAGTTGCCGGGTAATGAAGTGGTACCGGATCTGTTCGGGTGCGTCCTGTTCGGCGTTGAGGAGGATGGTCAGTGCCTCGTCGCGGCGGTTCCACGCGCTGTAGGCGCGGGCGACTTCGATCCGGTGTCTGATCCGACGTTCGATGGGTAGCGCCGAGACATCCACCTGCGGACCGAGATCGACCGTGACCTGAAGGTCTCCCAGCTCGACTGCGGTAGATACCCGGTGGATGGCGACGTTGGTGGGACCGAAGGCGGTCCACAGATGGTTGGCGTCCGCGCCCAGCCGCCGCGCGCTGTCCGCAGCCTCGGCCAGAAACGTCCTAGTAGTGGCTCGGTCCTTGTTGCGTGCCGCTGCCATTGAGCCAGCCAGCAACAGCGTGCCGTAGATCGACAGATATTCTGGGGTCGCGTTCGCCAGCCCAGGTTGCAGGTAGGCAGCAGCGTCCTGGCTGAGCTGTACCGCCTCGGGATACCGGCCATTCGAGAGCAGTGAGTGCGTCACTGACCGGAACAGCGAGCCGATTACGACCGGGTTTCCCGAGTCCTGTGCTGCGACCAGGCCACGGTCAGCGGCAATCCAGGCGAGGTCGACCTCCCCGAGCTTGGTCAGGATCATGGCGGCGGCCTGGTGGGTCATCGCCAGCAAGCTCTTCGCGCGTCCCCGGCCTTCACCGGTGTGTGTTCGGCCGGCGGACTGCGCCTGGGCCAGTAGCGAGGACAGTCGACTGGTCACATAGCCATAGCGCGAGTCCTGGTAGGCGTCCCATACCTGGCCTACGTCGCGGGCGAGGGTATCCAACTCGGGCGGGGGACCGGTCGGCGCGTGACCCAAAAGCGGGGTGATCTGCCGGTAGTCCATCAGCGCGTCTCGCAATGCCGGCACCGGGGAGCGGCCACTATCGGCCGACCAGTCCAGCAACGACAGCTCGCCGATCAGATCCCCCACCGTCACATCGAGGGCCGAGGCGAGCGACCGCAGAACGGAGAGCCGACCGAGATCGATCCGATTGTTCTCGACCTTGCTCAGCCAGTCCGCCGTACGGCCCACCAGGCCGGCCAGCACCTCTTGCGACATGCCACGTCGCTGCCGGTACCAGGCAATGCGCTCCCCCACCGACAGCGTGTCCGCCAGCCCTCGCATGCAACTTACCCTCCTGGGCGGCCGGGTCAACCCCGGAATTCTTTTCCGAGTCCTTCCTCGACTTGGGCCATAGCTTTGCAGACACGCGGCGACCGAGGACAGCCCCGACCAGCGGCGCCTGCACCTGCTGGCGCCTTCCTTCAGGTGATGACAATCAAGGAAGTGATTCGTGACCACTGAACGTGATCCGGTTGTGCCCGACCAGGGCGGCCGCCCGACTAACCATCGGCGCAAGGCGATCCCGGCAGCATGCGCGTTGGAGGGGGGTCCGGTGCAGGACATCACCCTGGTGGTGAGCCAGCGTGGCGGGAGGATCGTGCTCGATCCTCAGGTCACCGGGTCGTGCGTGATCTCTCTGGATGAGGACGGGGCCACGACGCTGGGCGACCTGTTGAGCGTGTGGCTGGGGTGAACCGGGGATAGCGGGCTACACCCTCACGGACTGGCATTGGGGCGGGTGCCGCCAATGTAGAGCCGCCAGCCCCGATGCCTTCCACTCTTGTCCACGCAATCCACGAAATATGGAGTATGAGTTGATGCTGGTAGACGCCATAGTGACCGACAATGCCACAGCGGAGATCATCAGGGACACTGGGACACGGCTGACCATCAGGATTCCCGGCGGACTGTTGCCCGTGCACCTGACTGTGGACCCCCCGGGGGCGGCGCGACTGGTCCACTTGCTGGCCGGATACGCGGACAGAGCACAGGCCACCGGCTTAGTCCCCGACCCCCTGTCGGGCGGCCCGTTCCGGGCTGAAACGGCTGAAGCACGTCTACTGGATCGGCGGCGGCAGCGGTGCGGGCAAGTCAACCATCGCCCGACGCATCGCGGCCCAGCACGGCCTGCACGGGTACGCGACCGACGACATGACTTGTCGGTCCGCGCTGCCGTGCTGGATGAGGGCACCGGTGCGTGAACACCTTGCACTCGTGGTGTGCGGAGCACCGCTGGCCGCCCGCGCTGCCACGACGTTGCAGCGCGGGCGGTCGAAGCCGGGTGGATGGTCCGAGTGGTGGCTACGTCCTCGGCGATGAGCTGGGTAGACGCCGCCCAAGTTGAGCAGGTCACGGGGTTTGCGGTGCTGGTGGCGCAGCGGCGTCCCGGGCAGGCCAAGCGGTTTCCGCCACCGGCGCAGGTTGTCGTGTATTATTTCATTCCGACTCCTTGGATTTTGCGCAGGTCAGTCAGTCTAGCGTTGATCATTTCTTTTGCCGCTTGGCCGTAGAGTGCTTGTTGGGATAGTTGGTGAAAGGTTTTAGCATAGAGGGCTATTTCTCGTGGTTGTGTGATCGCTAGTTCTGCGGAGATGGTTTCGACGTGGACCATGCGCTCATCGAACATGATGAATTGGTTGGTCGGTGCCTGATAGGTGGCGGTGGCTGGGATGATGCCCAGTCGTATACGCGGTAGTGAGAGGAATGTGAGTAGGCGGTCAAGTTGGCCGAGCATGACCTGGGTGTCGCCCACGGTTGTGAGGAGGGCTTGCTGGGCGAGGACGAAGTGGAATCGGTGATTTCCTTTGTAGAGGATCTGCTGGCGTTCCATGCGTGCGGCGACACCCTCGGTCAGATCGTCGGGGATCTGGTAGAAGGCGATAACCTGCGCCATCACAGCTGTTGCGTACTCGGCGGTGTGCAAAATACCGGGTATTAAAAGTGGTTCATACCAACGAAACAGTCCAGTTTGGGCTTCCAGGGAGATTGATGCTTGTTGGCGCTTTTTGGTGCCCACTTGAAGCACCCGGCGCCACTCGGTGTACATCACTTCGATGTTGCGAACGGTGGCGATCAGATCCGAAATTTGATCAGGTGTCTGGCAGTGGTGGCACCAGGTCCGGATATCGTTTTCTGTTGGCGTCTGTTTGCCATACTCGATCTTAGATATCTTGGAGCTGTCCCACCCGGCCAGCGTGGCTAGCTGTCGCCCGGTCAGTCCAGCGTCTTTGCGGAGGTCGCGGAGTCTATGTCCCAGAACAACGTAGGTGTCGCGGTCGGTCGCGAACAGGGTTGGCGATCCACCACCTTGCGTGCTCTTGCCCAGGAACGTTAGCTGCACAACCATCGCCTCCCGCAGGTCGTTGCTCAGGTTTGCTTGATCGCACGTGATGCTTCAGCAGTGCTGTCAGGCTGTCAAGCAGGTCCAGCCCCATCCGCCTGTTTCGAGCAAACTCAAGCAAACCACTTGGCGTGTGCTCGCCAGCGACTCTAGCGTGACAGCCCTGGCCCCAAGGCCGGGATGTTCGAGTTGTCCGCACGGTCGTGGCGCCTGCCTGGCGCCCGAGGGAACACCCCGAAGGCAGGCGCCCCTCCCCGACGGTGTGTCAGGACAGCCCACCCCGGCCCTGGGGCGCCACCCAGCCACACGAACACATAAACCTGTCGGATCAGCGAGCGCCACGGCGCGGTAAGTGAACAACGCCCGTTCCACCTCAACCACCAGTCAAGGAAGTGATTCGTGACCACTGAACGTGATCCGGTTGTGCCCGACCAGGGCGGCCACCCGACTCACCACCGGCGCAAGGCGATCCCGGCAGCATGCGCGCTGGAGGGGGGTCCGGTGGAGCAGGTCAACCTGATGGTGAGCAATCGTGCCGGGACGATCGTGCTCAATCCTCAGGTCGCTGGCTCCTGCGTGATCTCTCTCGATGAGGAAGGGGCCGCGACGCTGGGCGACCTGTTGAGCGTGTGGCTGGGGTGAACCGGGGATAGCGGGCCACGCCCTCACGGACCGGCATTGGGGCGGGTGCCGCCAATGTAGAGCCGCCAGCCCCGATGCCTTCCACTCTTGTCCACGCAATCCACGAAATATGGAGTATGAGTTGATGCTGGTAGACGCCATAGTGACCGACAACGCCACAGCGGAGATCATCAGAGACACTGGGACACGGCTGACCATCAGGATTCCCGGCGGGCTGCTGCCCGTGCACCTGACTGTGGACCCCCCGGGGGCGGCGCGACTGGTCCACTTGCTGACCGGATACGCGGACAGAGCACAGGCCACCGGCTTAGTCCCCGACCCCCTGTCGGGCGGCCCGTTCCGGGCTGAAAATGGGGCTTGGCGCTCCGCTGACGTCATGGCGCTGCGGGCACGGCTGAAGCACGTCTACTGGATCGGCGGCGGCAGCGGTGCGGGCAAGTCGACCATCGCCCGGCGCATCGCGGCCCAGCACGGCCTACACGTGTACGCGACCGACGACGTGATGTCGGATCACGCCAGCCGCAGCACGCCGGAAGACGCCCCGTACCTGAGCAGGTTCAAGCGCACGAACATGGACGAGCGCTGGGTGACCCGGTCTCCGGAGACCATGCTCGAGACCTTCCACTGGTTCCGAGGCGAGGGCTTCGGCCTGATCGTCGAAGACCTGCTGCGCCTGCCGGTGGAAACCGACGTGATCGCCGAGGGGTTCCGACTGCTGCCGCACCTCGTCAAGCCGCTGCTCACCGAGCCCGGCCACGCAGTCTGGCTCCTGCCGACACCCGAGTTTCGCCAGGCCGCGTTCGAGAGCCGCGGCACGGCGTGGGACATTCCGCGCAAGACCAGCAATCCGGAACTGGCCCGGCGCAACCTGCTCGAGCGCGACAGGATGTTCACCGACCGCCTTTTCGAGGAGACGAAGCGCCTCGAATTGCCCGTCATCGAGCTCGACACCGCGATGAGCGAGGACGAGCTGGCCGGGCAGGTGACGCAGGTATTCGGGCTCTGAGCCGGGACGCGCATCGTGTGCCGAGAGGTTCGCATGTCGCTCTCGCCGAACGACGCCGCAGTCGCCGGCGACGTCGAGATGATCGTCGTGAACGGGAGTTACTGGACGTCGCCTCTTCGGGTCGCGACCGCATCGGTGTAGGCCTGGGTGGTGAGGTCACTGTCGTTGATCCCTAACTTGCGCAGTGTGGCTCGCACGACGTCCAGAGCGGCGTCCACGTCGTCTGGATCGGCGAGGGTCTCCAGTTCGATGAATGTCCGCCCGGCCAGCTCGGGGACGGTGACCATGGTGGCGAGCAGGTCGCGGCCCTGAGCGGTGAACCGGTAGTTCACGCATCGCTTCTCGAACGCGATGGTGTGCTCGACGCCGAGTGCGGTGAGCACGGTGACCAGCACATCGGCATCCTCGACAGCCGTCTCGTGCTCAGGTTTCGATCCGCTGGCGTGGTCCACCGCTGGTTCTTTGAAGGTGAGCACCGCGCGGGTTTGGCCGAGGTCGTCGGTGATGGTTCGTACTCGCAGTTCGGTGCCCTGGCGGGTCCAGCGACGATCGGGGTAGTCGAAATAGCGGTCGGAGTAGATCGAGCGTTCGCCTGCTACCCGCCGCGACAGTTCTGCGTGGATGCGCTCTGGGTCGCGGGCGAGCGCCTTGAGCTCGGCCTCAACTGCCACCATCGCCTCCCACCACCTAACTGTATGCGCGCAAGCCGATGGGGTGAGGAGTGGGTGGATTCCTTCGTGGTGGCGTTCGGGACGGCGTTGGTCGGGGCGGTAGCCACCGACGTGTGGCAGCGGGCCCGCGTCAGCGTCGTCGCGCTGTGGCGACGGGCATAAGAAGTCCACCATGGTGGTCTCAATGCGGTTCTCGGCAGTGCAGCTGTCGTAGTACTGTTGCTGCCCAGATTCCTGCGTAGTCATCCCGGGTAACCGAGAGATTCCCGAGCAGGTTGCCCTCAGTTGGAATTCCGATGACGGCGATGTCTTCGTTGGGGACGCCGCTTTCGTCAACCACAAACCGCATTTCTTCGGTCATGTCGATGGCTCCTGGACGATACGCCGACCCCTGTTTGACTGTCGATTGGTTCGCAAACGTTCTGACCATTCCCCGGCTGTGCAGGTTCCGATAGAGAGGTGTCGCATCCCGAAGGATGTCCACCTTCGGGTACCGGGCATCCACGAGGATCTCA
Source organism: Pseudonocardiaceae bacterium (assembly GCA_050699715.1). Classification (GTDB taxonomy): domain Bacteria; phylum Actinomycetota; class Actinomycetes; order Mycobacteriales; family Pseudonocardiaceae. The sequence goes on along the minus strand of JBOHFR010000030.1, from coordinate 53,898 downwards.
GCTCGGGCTGCGGTCCCAGGGATCGACTCGCATCGCAGTTCGAAGCAACCGCTGGGTTCGTCGGTCAGCACCTGAGGGTTTCGAGCGGCCGAGAAATCGAGTATTCCTGCTTTGTGGAGCGCCAGCAGTTTTTCGATGTTGATGATCGGCGGCCCGAAGACCACACGTTTGAGTAGCGGGTGATGCTGTTCCATCAATTGACGGTGCGACTCGGGTGTCAGGCCACCGAATGCGACAAACGGGCTCAGGGCTGTCCGTACCTCGTACCAAATTGAGATAGCGGCTTTGCCGGCGGAACGGGCCAGCCCCAGGCGGGCGCGAGCGATTTCTTGCTCCATATAGCGCTCGACAAAAGAGTGGAATTCCGGTCCGGCAGCGACTTGCCGCTCGTCTACTGGGTCCAACACGGACCGGTAGTCGAAGTGCTCCTGGTCGGGGTGCGACTGCAGGAACGAGTGTATGACCCGCCGCATCGCCTCGGCGTCGCCGTCGCACGCTTCGAGTTCCGACCGCTCGGGGCCGTTGCCCATGGCAACGCGGTAGTACTCCATTTCCATCTCGAGCTCGAAGAGCGGCCATACGTCTCTCTCCAGATCGATTTTCCCCTCCGGTGAGCGGCGCCGGATCCTGGCCAGGCGGCCGGGAGTGACGAACGTCAACGGTCGGAGGGTGCTCGGGAGGTCATGCGGCTTGGGCGCCATCGGCAGGCCGGTCCGGCTGAAGGGAATGATTGCCTGCGGCTCGCGCCCGCTCACCCGATAGGAGAGGCATCCATCGGGCGTTCGTTCGAAAACTCCTCCGCGCCCTTCTGTCAGCGCAAGGACTGCGTCGATGAAGGTCAGTCCAATCCCCTTCATCGCTACTCGCGCACCACCTGGGACTTCGCTCATACTTGTCACCGCCGGGTAGACGAACGGGATGTACGATGCCCGTGGGTGCCGAATAACGAAGCGCTGGTAGCTGCGTTCCTCCGTCCCCGGCTGGACCTGGGAATGACCGGTCGCCAGCAGAACTTTGTCCACTGGAAAGTCATTGGTTAGTCCGTTTGCGTCGACGTAGCTCAGCGTGTAACCAGCGCTGTTCGGGACGATGTCGGTTACCTCACCCACTAAGCATGACACTTCCATGCCCGATGGCAGGTGGGATACGACTCGCCGAAACCCGTGCTGGAGATAACGTCCGACAACCGCCCTGGACAGGTACTCGTGACCTGTCAGCGGCGTCTGCGGTGCGAACTTTTCCTGATACCAGGAGCTGAAATTGGGTCCTCTCCCGGCGACGATGGCGGGATCGTCCGCGTTCCAGAGGTCGATCTCACCGATGCTGATGTTGAGCAGTATGTAGTCTGGCTGGTCGGGATCATAGATAGGGGACGCGCCGAAATAGCCGGATCTATTGAAAGCAACGACAAGGAGGCCCGTGTCCAAGGGGTGAGCGCCAAACTCAGCGACAAGTCTCTCCAGACTGTAGAGACCTTTGGGGCCCAGCCCGACGATGGCGACGGTGGGAGTGCGCGGCTCAGGGCGTCCGCTCGCGGCAACCACTCGATCTGGCCTACCCGTCCGCGATGTGCATCGGCCCACCACGATCGTGCTCCGCTGACCAGATGGTCGGCTGTGGTAAGATTATGTCAATGACATGTGATAGCATTCGCGTTGTCCTCTGTGGCACAAGTTCTGCGTCGCATGTTTTGGCCGGAGTTCTGTCCGCGAACGCCGATGTGGAACTGTCGGTTTTCACGCAGGACGCGGCGAAGGCTCGCGCCTGGAGTCAGATTTTACAGCGTGATCACTTGACAGTCAATGTGCCAGACAGGGACGGCGAGTGTGTGGCGCTCACCGCCAACTCTTTCGCGGTAACCAGCAACCCGGTGCAGGCGGCGCGCCGGTGTGACATCGTCATTCTGTCCTTGCCCGCTTTCCTGCATTCGAGGTACCTCGCGTCGCTTGCTCCGTATCTTGAGGATGGCTGCGTCATCGTTGGTTTACCCGGCCAGTGTGGATTCGAGTTTGACGTGCGGCAGGCGTTGGGAGAGAGGATCGGACACTTCAGTGTCGTCAGCTTCGACTCTCTCCCGTGGATATGTCGGATCGTCGAGTTCGGGAAGAAGGTGCAGATAGCCGGCACGAAAGAGGTGATCACCGGAGCGATGCAGGGCGATCCCACTGGAACCCGGATCGCCGATCCGCTGTCGACCCTGCAGCGTCTGCTGGGTGAACCGCCGAAACTGGTGGTCTCCGGACACCTGCTTGGCATCACGCTGCGATCACCGAACGCTTCCAACCATCCTCCGATGATGTACAGCCGGTGGAAGGACTGGGATGGAACGGCGCTTGAGTCTCCGCCGTTGTTCTATGAAACCATCGACGGGCAGGCGGTGTCGCTCCTTGTCGAGATCAATCGAGAGGTGCTTGCTACAGCAGAGCGGATCGTAGCAGAGTATCCTGATGTGGACCTTTCTCAGGTCATCCCCGGGTACGACTGGGAGATCGTATGCTACGGGCCGGTCATCAAGGACAAGACCAGTCTGATGACTGCGATCCGTACCAACTCGGGCTACCAAGGGATCGAGCATCCTATGGTTCAAATTTCCCCAGGGAAGTTCATCCCGGACTTCGGGCATCGGTTCCTCACTGAGGATGTCCCCTGTGGTCTAGTCGTCCTGCGCGGAATCGCTGAGATCGCTGGAGTGTCGACTCCACATATCGACATGGTCTTGTCATGGAGCCAGGAGAGGTTGAGGAAAGAATACCTGACTAGTTCGGGTTTGACCGGTCGCGACGTGGCCAGCACTCGATGTCCGCAACGGTACGGATTCACCACGTTGCCCGAGGTTCTCGGGTGTTAGGTGATGCTGGCGCGTCAAGGACGCGCTCAGGTGCCTTCGGTCTGGTGGGTTGGCTCGAGTTCATGGCGGAGCTGGGAGTACTGGTGGTGTGCGCTGGTGAAGGGTGGTGTGAGGGGCTGGCAATAGTCAGGGTTGATGTGGATGTGGACCCGGTCGCCGGGGGCTGGCGGCTCGTCGTTAGTAAGGGTGAGCAGAACCGTGAGTGTCTCTGGGCCGGAGCTGGGGCTGGGGCGCAGAGTCAGGCGGTGACCGTGCAGCGTGGGCCGGCTAGCTTCGACGATGGTGGCCGTCCCGGTGGCGCCCACAGTGATGGCGGTGGCAGGCACCGCGAGCGCATGGCAGCCGTGCGGGTTGGTGTGTTTGGGCAGGAGCACAGGGCCCCAGTCGGTTACGGCGAGGACGTCGTCGTCGGCTTGGGGGTGCAGCTGGTGCACAGCGATGATGTTGGGAACGCCGACGAGTTGGGCGCTGATGCGGGTGGTGGGGTGGCGGAAGACGTCGAGGGTGGGACCTTGCTGGATAAAGGCGCCGCGGGACATCACCACAAGGTGGTCGGCGATGTCAAGGACGTCGTCGCGGTCATGGGTGACGACGATGATGGGGATGCCGGTGCGTTCGTGGAGCTGCCGGACCAGGTTGCGGAGCGTGCCGCGGACGGTGGTGTCGAGGTTGGCGAAGGGCTCGTCGAGCAACAGGGCGCGGGGTCCGGGGGCTAGTGCGCGGGCCAGGGCGACGCGTTGGCGTTCCCCGCCGGAGAGCCGGGCGGGGCGGGCGCGGGGCAGGTGGGTGAGTCCGACCGCGGCGAGGAGCTCGCGCAGCCGCCGGTCGCGTTCGGCGGCCGGGAGGTGCCGGATGCCGAAGGTGATGTTCCCGGCGACGTCGAGGTGCTCGAACAGGGCGTCTTTTTGGGCGACGTAGCCCAGCTGGCGGTGCTGCGCGGGCACGGAGAGGCCGGCCAGGGTGTCGGTGAGGGTGACCGCGCCGACCCGCACGGTGCCGGCGGCGGGGAGTAACCCGGCCACCGCGCGCATGGTCAGCGACTTGCCCGACCCGGAGGGTCCGAGGATACCGATGGTGCTGGCCGCGGTGCGTATCACCGGGCGCAGCTCGAAACCGCCGACCTGAGCATGCAGATCAATCTCGATACCCGAGCCCGCAGCCGGGTCGGGCCGGATCCAGCTCAGGTGTGGAGCTGCGGCGGGGGTGGCGAGCTCGCCGGTGTCGGGGCGGGGTCGGCGGCGGCGGGCGTCGAGGAAAAGCATGACACCCCCGGCCAGGACCCCCACGATGGCGACCAGGACGGCAGGCGGAATCGCGGTGGGGATGCCTTCACCGGAGACGTTGACGAAGATCAGGGTGGGCAGCGTGTAGGGGTGGTAGGCCAGGATCGCGGTGGCCCCGAAATCCCCGAGGCAGCGCATGGAACCCAAGACCACACCAGCAGCCAACCCGCGGCGGGCGGTGGGCAGCTGCACCCGCCAGAAGGTCTGCCAGGGGCTGGTGCCCAGGGCCTGGGCGGCGTCGCTGAGATGCGGGTCCACACCGGCGAACGCGGCGCGGGCTGAGATCACGATGAAGGGGGCGGCGACGAAGGCCTGCGCGAGGATCGTGCCGGCAATGGTGTCCAGTGGGTTGACGCCGAGCCGCTCAAGCAGCCCACCGAAGGCGGTGGCCCGGCCGACGACGAAGATCAACTCAAGCCCGCCGACGATCGGTGGCACGGCCAGCGGCAGGACCACGGCGGCGGTGAACAGGTGCCGCCACCGCGACCGGCTCTGCGCCAGGTAAAAGCCCAGCGGAATCCCCAGCAGCGCGTCGATCGTGGTGGCGGTGACTGCGGCGATCAACGAGACCCGCAGCGCGTCGAGGGTATCAGGATCGCTCAGCGACGCGCCGTTGGTCTCGGGCAGGGCGTGCAGCAGCGCCAGCAGCGGCACCACGAGATAGCCCAGCATCAGCGCCGCGGCCAGGAGCAGCGGCCAGGGTGTCCCGCCGGGCACCCGGGCGGGCCGTGTCGAGGCCGGGGTGCCGCGCGGATGCATCAGCCCGCTCAGGGGTTCTTGACCAGCGGGCGCAGGTCGGGGGGCACCGCCGCGGGATCACCAGCCACGACCGGTTCAGTGGCATTGAGCCCCTGCGCAACGAGCATCGCCTGCCCGTCCGGGCCCAACAGGTAGCGGACGAAGGCTTGCGCGCCGCCCGGGTTGCGCACCGTGCTGGGGATCGTGACGGTGTAGATAACCGGCGCGCCGGTGTAGGTGGTGCCCTTCTTGGTGGTGTAGGTCGCGGTGGCGTACTGCGCGGCGAGCGTGACGTCGCCCTGGTTGATCTCCTTGGGCAGGCTCAGGTAGGGCAGCCCGGCTTCGACGGGCTCGAATTTGTAGAACGCCCCCGCGTCGAACTCACCGGCTTGCAGCCGGGCCACCATCTGCTCTTCCGGGAAGATGTGCGAGCTGTTGTTCGGGCCGCCGAGGATCTGCTGCGGCAACGTCGGGTCCCCGATCCGTTTGGCGTCGAGGTCGAAGATGAATATGGTGCGGTAGCCCTTGGGGCCAAGCTCAGGGTCGGGGCGCCCGAACCGCAGGCCCGGTTGGGTCAGCACCGACTCGAAGCTACGCTTGCCGTCCTTGGCGGCCTGGAAGTCCGCGGCGAAGCGGCTCTTCGGGCTCCACGCGATCACCATCTCGGTTGCGCCGAACGGCACCCACCACCTCACGTAATCACCGTTGGCTTGCCCTTGCAAGGTCTTGTTCACCGACACGTCAGCGCTGAGGAAGACGTCGGGCTGCCTGACCTTGGCCTTGATCAGGTTGGCCAGCGCGATCGTGCCCTTGCCCTCCCCCTGGAACATGTAACCAGTGGCCTTGTCGAACGCCGGGCCGAGGTGCCGCTCGAGGATCCCCACCAGGGTCCCGGCGTAGAGAACGCTCACCGGGCCGGATCCGCGGGCCGGTGATCCGCCCGAGGCGGCGGGCGCGTTGCTCGGGCTGCTGCCGCAGGCCGCCACCACGCTGGCCACCATCAGGGCGGTCAGCAGCACCAGGCCACGCCGGACCCGCCCCCCGATACTCGCCATCGGGCGCGGTCGTTGCGGAATCTCGATCATGACCACTCCTTTGTTGCTGAAAGTAAATTTATGTAGATTTTTAGCCTGCTTGGTTTAACTCTTTCGAGTAAAAATCCCGTTAACGTACATCTTCAGCATCATTATCTGCACCGATAGTGGCAAAAGGGTGATGGTCGGTGGGGTCGGACGAGCAGCCCCGCCGCCGACCGGGCCAGCGCATCGGTCTCGAACTCCGGGCGCACCGGCGTGGCAGGCTGGCTACCGTGGCCTCGCCCTTCTTGTTCGCCGACCGTCCGGATGACATCGCTCGGGTCCGGGAGTCTCTGGACCGCGCCGGCTACACGGTCGACGAGGTGCGCCACGTCATCGGTGACCAAGGATTAGCCTTCCTCAAGGGGGGTGAGCTGGCGCCGGTCCTCCGCCGCACTCAGGGTGGCTCGGCCCTCAAGACGCTGATCCGGCTGTTCCTCTGCGGCGTCGAGGTCGACCTCGCCGCCGCTACCCGAGCCCTGGCGCCGCTGCCTCCCGAGGTGTGGGCCACGGCCGGTCTGGTTGCGCTGGGATCCTCGGGCGTGACCGGCCTCCTCACGTTGCTGCCGTACGAAGTCACCGGTCGCCGTTGGATCGTGGCCTACGACTCCAGCCGCAGGCGCCACCAGCATGCCGCTGACTACGTCCTCTGGGTCGGGGATTCATCGAGAACCTTGGCTAGTATGACGGTTCGGCCTCAGGTTGAGCGATGCCTCGATCTCGGCACCGGCAGCGGAGTGCAGGGTCTGCACGCCAGCCACCACGCTGACGTGGTGCTGGCCACCGATCGCAACCCGAGAGCCGTGGCATTCGCCGCGTTCACCATGGCGCTCAACGGCATTGCCAACGTCACGACCCGTCAGGGCGATCTCTTTGAACCCGTCGAGGGGGAACGATTCGGGCTCATTGTCTCCAATCCGCCATTCGTGATCTCGCCCGAGGCCCGCTTCGACTGGCGCGACGGCGGGTTGCCGGTCGACGGCATCTGCCAGCGCATCGTCGAGCGCGCACCTGCCCACCTGGCGGACAACGGTTGGTGCCAGATCCTGGCCAATTGGGTGCATCCGGCGCACGGCGGCTGGAAGGAACTCCTGGCCGGCTGGTTCGCGGGAAGTGGCTGTGACGTGTGGGTCATCCAGCGTGAGGTGGAAGACGCCGAGCGGTATGCCGCCCGCTGGATCCGTTACGAGGAACCCGATCCCAGCAGGACCGGCGAGGCCTTCAACGCCTGGATGGACTTCTACCGGCGCTCCGACGTGACTGCGGTCGGGTTCGGTCTGATCACCATGAGGCGATCCTCCCGCGCGAGCACCTGGCTGCGCATCGATGAGCTCACCCAGGATCTGGCCGTCCCCTGCGGTGCGGCCATCCGGGCCAGCTTTGACCGCTTCGCCTGGTTGGCCGAGCGCTCCGGTGACGAGCGGCGACTGCTCGAGGAGCGCTTGACGGTTGCCGACGATGTCCGCCTGCACGAACGGCGTGTCGTGTCCGACGGGCGATGGGTGGTCGAGGAGACCCAGCTCAGACAGGAGCGGGGCCTGCGCCACCTCGCGTCGATCGACCCGCAGGGCGTAGGCCTGGTGGCGGGCTGCGATGGCCGCCACACCCTCGGTGAGGTGCTTGCGCAGTCAGCCGATTCCCTCGGCGCCGATGTTGCCGACGTCGCTTCGCGGGCGCTGTCCACCGTGCGGCGCCTGATCGAGCAGGGCTTTTTGCTACCCGAGGCGGGGGTTCAGTGACCGGCGGCGGTGTCAGGTGGTCCGGCCTCGGCGGGGCCAGGTGGTCCGGCGCGTGCGGATGGTTCGGCCGAGGAGGCCGAGGGCGAGGACGGCGGTGCCGGTCAGCGCGGTGGTGGTGGGGAGGGTGAGGGCGAGCAGCGCGCAGCCGGTGGCGCCGAGGATAGTGAGGGGGCGTAGCCAGTGGCGTTGCGGGCCGGGCAGGGTGAACGCGGCGGCGTTGGTGATGACGTAGTAGGTGAGGACCGCGAAGCTGGAGAATCCGATCGCGCCGCGCAGGTCGGCGACCAGAACGAGGGCGACGACAAGGGCACCGAGCATGATCTCCGCACGGTGTGGAACCCGGTAGCGGGGGTGGACCGCGGCGAGCATGTGCGGGAGCTCGTGGTCGCGGGCCATGGCTAGGGTGGTGCGCCCGACCCCGGCCATGAGCGAGAGCAGCACCCCGGCGGTGGCGACGGCGCCGCCGATGCGGACGGCGGGGGTGAGCCAGCTCAGCGTGCCGGCCTGGGTGGCGGCCGCGAGCGGGGCGGGCGCGGCGGCCAGGGCTGCGGGGCCGACCGCGACGAGTGCGGACGCTCCGACCAGGGCGTAGACGGCAACGACGATGCCCAGCGCGAGCGGGATGGTGCGGGCGGGCCAGGTGTAGGCACCGAAGGTGAGCGCCATCGCCACGCAGCTGGCGGTCTTGCCGACCACGAAACCCCACCCGGCCAGGAACCCCCAGACCGGGCCAAGACGGCGGCGACCGTAGAGGTAGGTGCCGCCGGACTCGGGATAGCGGGCGGCGAGCTGCGCGGAGGCGACCGCATTGCAGTAGGCGATCACCGCGGCGACGCCGAGCGCGATCATCAGCCCGGCACCGGCGGCCGCAGCGGCCGGCCCGAACGCGGCGAACACTCCCGCACCCAGCATCGACCCCAACCCGAGGACCACCGCATTACCGAGGCCCAACCGGCGCGCCAACCGCGGGTCTGCACTCGGCGGCGGCGCGGACCCGACCAGCCCGGCAGGGCTCTGCCCGCGGTGCGAGCCCGGCGAGTGGCTACTCATGCCCCTCACTCCCCGGGGCGCTGTGCTCCCGAATGGCGGACGCCAGGTCGTCGGTGAGGACCTCGCCGGCGAGCTCGGCCAACGCCTGCTGGCAGGCGGCGAGCACCGCTCGTCCCTGCTCGGTGGCCCAGCATTGCATCGTGATCCGATATCGGCAAGCGATATAGCGGGCGAGCTCGCCGTGCGCCGATCTTCGCGATTCCCGGTAGCCACGACGGAGATGTCATCGATGCCTGCCACGCCCCGTGCCGATGTCACTGTCGGTGGGGTCCGGGGAAGGACTGTCACAGCGTGGAGAGTTGCCATCTGTGGCACATCCACAACAGATCCCCCCACCTCCCCGCAGGGCAGCGGGGACCGAGCAGACGTGACCACCGCGAGCATAAACGCGATCTTGAAAAGGCCGTGGCTGGCAGGGCTTGCTCCCGCCGACAGTGAGTCGTCGGGACACGGTGTGGGCGCCTGCCAACACGCGGGTCTAAGCCCCGATCTGAGTCTCCAAGGAAGTCGGCTGGCTGACGGTGGTATGCCCTGCCAGCTGGTCTTGCAGGGTTGCGTGTCGGAACTGGTACACCGCTCCCACGGTGCGCAGGACATGTCGGCCCCGGGCGTCTTCGAGGAACGGCATCAGGGCCACGGCGGGAACACGATGGGAACGCCGCAGTTGGCGCCAGGCCAGGGTGGTTGGCCACGTCACCGAGGACGTGATCCCGTACATGAGCCCCACCAACAACACGACCGCGAAAAAGTTCACGAGCCCCAACACGAGCCCGACACGGAGCCCGACCACCCGGTCCTGACGCCGTTTCGTGAGAAGTTTCTGGGGGCTGGCCTGGCCTTCGCCGCGCCAGCCCGAGAGCCCGAGCATGAGCGTGATCCCGAGCGGGAGTCCACCCCCGAGCACCAGGCCGACCAGGATCGCGCCCAGCAGCCCAGCCATGAGCATGCTGGCCAGGATGCGTGGTGTGGTGGGGGCCCACCGGGGGATCTGCCGCCAGGCCAGATTGCGGGTGTGGCGCTGGTTCATCTGTCGGGCGAGGAAAGCCAGCACCTGCTCGGCCTGGGTCTGACTGTAAGGGGGCGCTGGGCTGCCCGGTCGGCGGGTGTAGGCGGCGGGCAGCACGCGGGCGATGAGGTACCGCTCCAGGTCGTCACCACTCCAGCGGGTGGTGAGCAGACCCCTGACGTCATCGCCGGGCCGGTAGGTGTCGCGAATCAGGGTCAGCGCCAGTCGGGTAGACAACCCCCGGGCGAGCGCGCCGTCGGGGTTCTCTCGGAGGTGGGTGAGCAGCTGCGTCCACCTGGATGGCGGCGGCCCGGTGCGGGCCCGGTGCAGGTAGTCAGCACCCGCCGGCCGGTTCCGCCAACGCATCGACGGGCCGGGGATCTGCCCGGATGCGTTGCCTTGGGTGACTCATACCTTGAGTGCGTGTCCGAGATGCGTGAGGCCGTCGCCTTCCACCTCGATGGGATGCGTGCGGACAGTCAGCCCATCCCGCCAGCCTCGACGAGGGCGACGACGGTCGACGCCGTCTGAAGGGCTAGCTGGCGTCTGGAGAACGCGGGGCCGCTCACCTCCCCGTGTCGGGGTGCGCACCTTAGGCCAGCACCCCGACAACTGTGCTGGAGGTGAGCTGAGCACGTGTGATGGCGGGGCGTCGCGGGTATCGGCCCACGCACCGTTAGCTGTTTTTGCTGCTGGCGTCACCGAAGCTGGATCCGGAGCCAGACCGGTTGGAGCCGGAGAGGTACCACCAGATAAAGCCGGGAAAACCCTGGCCGTTGGTTCCGGGATTACCCGACTCGCCGGGGTCGCCGGCGCTTCCGCCGGTGCCTGCGCGCCACAGCGACAGGACAGTACGGGCTGGCAGCAGTTCCACGTGTTGTTCGGTGAGTTCGGCAAAGCTCATCAGGTCGAGCATCGAATCCCCCTAGGAGAGGCTGTCCCGGTCGCCCGGAGATGGCGGATACCTCATCGGTGGCAGCGCCGGTTCGGGTATCACATAAGGTGCCCAGCGCGACCGTCCGGTGGCAATCAGTAGTAGTACCTAACTCGTTCGGGGTATTACGTAGGCGGATGACCAGCGGTGGGTAGCTATGTTCGGAGTCACCAACAGCGAGGAGGTGCGTGATGCACCCCATTGACGAGCAGACTGTGCTGGTCACCGGGGCCACCAGCGGGTTAGGCCGGGCATTGGTGCAGCGGCTGGCCGGGGCGGGTGCCACCGTCGTCGCTCATGGCCGGGATGCCTCGCGGCTGGCCCGCACCCGCGAGGAGATCCGCGAGGTGACCGGGCGGGTGGTGGACACCATCCAAGCGGACCTCGCCGACCTGGCGCAGGTGCATCGGATGGCCGAGGAGGTGCTGGAGCGCTACCCGCGGCTGCACGCGCTGGTCAACAATGCCGGAGTGGGGTTCGGTCCGCCCGGCGGCGGACGCGAGGTCAGCGCCGACGGCATCGAGCTGCGCTTCGCGGTCAACCACCTGGCGGGTTACCTACTGGCCCGGCGGCTGGCCGAGAGGTTGGTCGAGTGCGCCCCGGCCCGGATCGTGCAGGTCGCCTCCGTGGGTCAGCTCGCGCTGGATCGAGCTGACCCCTTCACTGAGAACAACTACGACGGTGTCACCGCCTACCGGCGTTCCAAGCTCGCCCAGGTGATGATCAGCTTCGAGCTAGCCGCCAACCTGGTGGGTACCGGCGTGTCCGTCAACGCGGTGCACCCCGCCGTGCTCATGGACACCGCGATGGTCCGCGAGTCGGGATATTCACCCACCAGCACCGTCGAGGAGGGTGTCGACGCGGTGTGGCGCCTGCTCACCGACCCCGAGCTGGACGGGGTGAGCGGGCACTATTTCTCCGGCACCAGGGATGCCCGACCCGATCAGCAGGCTGACGACCCGGCGGCGCGAGCCTGGCTCCGGCAGCTGTCCGATTCGCTGATAACCCGTGAGTGGCGATGCGAGTCATGACTCGCATCGCCACTCACGGGTTATCCACAGCCTGAATCCTGGGGATGCGCGGCCAAGTCGGCGAGCAGGATTGGGGCGACCCGCTCCTCGGGGACGGCGACGCCCTGCTCGGCCAGCGCTGCGGCGAGGTGCGGATCCCAGGGAGCGTCAGTGAGCCGGCCGGGTGAGGGCCCGTGACCGGTGAGCGCGGCGAGGTAGTCGGTGGTGGACATTCGCCAGGGCAGCGCCCCGGTCCGCGAGATGAGGTAGGCGGCGATCCGCAGGCCCTCACCGTCAAAATCTCCGTGGTAGTGCAGCGTGGCACCGGTAGCACGCAGGCCGCGCAGCAGGAGCACAGCGGCGGTGTTCGGCCACCCCGCGGTGCACACCAGCGGTGGGCATCCGGGCCCGAAGCGGCGCACCGCCATGGCGAGGATGGACGGGTTCTCCACCACGTGCACCGGTGTCACGCCGGGCAACGGGGGTGCGGTGCGAAGCTGCGCGAGCGTCACGACCGCCGCCTGCCCGGCGCTGGCCCAGGCCGCCAGCGTGCTGGCCAGCGCACCCGGACCCGCCGGGGTGAAGCCCGCGACCAGCACGGTCGTGGACAACTCGTCACCGGTGACCCCGTGCATCGCCCAGAGGTCGCGGCGGCCGGCGGCGTCGGCGGGCGGCGGTTCGTCGTGCAGCGCCGCCAGCGCGCGCAGGACGGTGCCCGAGCATCGGGTGCCCTCATCGAGCGCGTGCGGGTCCCCCAACACGCGCTCGGCCAGCACCGGCAGCGGCTCGCCGGCCGCGGGCAGCTCCGCTAGGACGGCCAGCGCGGCGCGAAGATGCTCGCGGCAGGCGCTCACGCCACCCCCGATCAGCCCGCCCCGACGCAACCCCTCCACCCAGCCGCGCAGTGCGGGAAGCGCCACCACCAGCGGGTGGCTCTCCAGCTCCGCCCACAGCTCGGCGCGCTGCGCCGCCAGCGCCGCGCGCTCGGCGGGCCGGTCCCGTAGCGGGCCGTGCAGGTGCACCAGCAGCTCCCGCACGCCGAGCCCACAGCCGCGGCGCAGCGCCTCGTCAAGGCGGGCGACGGCCACCGTCGCCCGCTCGCCGGGCAGCCGGGCCCACCCGAGCAGGTCAGCCAACGCGGCGCGCTGTGCTGAGTCCAGCCCGGACAGCCGGACAGTGCGCACCTCGCCGTCCCCGGCGGCCTCGAACCGGCGGCGCAACTCACCCCACAGCGCAGCCAGCTCAGGACGATCGAACACCGCCGGATCAGCCATCGGCGGCGTGGCGTTAGCGGTACCCATCAGCGTTGCGACCCCAGTGCGCTCCTGCATCTCGTGGACGATTGTGCCAGCAGGTAGTCGCGCTGGATGACCGCGTTGACCAACGCCTCGCGGACGGGTTCGCTAACTGTGCCAAGCTCGACCTGTGAACGCCCCGACGTGGCCCGCAGCTCGGCGAAGGTGCGCGGTATCGTGGGCACCGCGCACTTGGTACCGAACGGTTATTGGCTGCCTGGTAGCTGTGGGAACGTTTGTGGCGCTTGCGGCATGTGGCCCGTCGGCGCCACCCAGCGGAGACTCCATGTCCCAGTCGTTGGGCGCTGTTCCGAGTACTACCCGAAGCGCTCCTGCCTCGGCTACGGCGCCTTCCGGCACACTCGCAAAGCCACCAGTATTCTCGGGTATGAAGATCCTCGGTCAAAGGAGTGACGACAGCAAGTCAGGAGACGATCCGGCGGCCTACCGCTACCGACTTCAGTATTCTCTCGATTCAATTGATATAACGGAGACGGTGAGTCCAGGCGACGACCCAGGTCTTGCCCGTGTTCAGATTATCACCGCTGCCACGGTACTTGTCACCAACATGACTCCCCACCGCGAGGCTCCCTTGGGTGATCTCAGGGGCGTGATGCTGGGGGGTGTGTATAAGCTCAACCGAGGGATCTGCCAGCAGCGACAAATCCTGGTTTCTGGGCGTGGAAACTACTGCTTTGTGAGCCTCTGGGTGAGCCCTGACAACCCCGGCGAACTGGCGGCGGACGAGACTAGGCAGCTGGGTGACAGCTCACCAATCAGGCGGGAGATCGGACCGCTGGTCAAGGATGCGAAAGACGTGTTCGTGAGAGATCTCCACACTCCGGACTTCTACTTCGTCGCCAGCCTGAGCAACGGCTACAATTTCGTGCCAGAGAACCGCTGCACCTTATTGTTCGACCTTGCCAATGGGGACGCGATCATAGACACGCAGCCGCACGTCAATGTCTGCAACTCCGAGGGTTGAGGGGCACGCTCTGCCGTGGGGGAGGTAGGCTGCCGGCGCCCAAGACCGGTCGTCCCCCTGGAGGAACCTTGGAGATCAAGGAGGCCCAGCGGCTCGCCTGGGCAAACAAGATTGCCAAAGGGTTCAATACCAGCGATGTCCCGTCGGAGTTCATGCTGCTGCACGGCGAGATCGCGGAGAGCTTTCAGGCTTGGCGCCGAGCCCAGCCTGATCTTGGTGAGGAGTTGGCGGACGTGGCACTCTACCTGTTCGCGCTGGCCGAGATGAACAATGTCGATCTTGACGGTGAGATCGAGCGGAAGATCGCTAAGAACGCCCGCCGCCAGTACAGCCGGGGCGACAATGGCGTGCCGTTTCGGGTGTCTGAGTCACCCATCGAATAGTGGTCAAGGCGAGCGGCGATGGATCCCTTCCCGCCTGGACGCGGTGGTCGTGTGCCGCGCCGCAGACACCATGATCACTGTTTGGGTGCGTTCAGCGACAATCTTTGTCGTCCCCCGCACCCAACCAGTGATCTTGCCCTGTCAGCCACTGATCGAGATCACATCGTGCGACTCGATTCGGGAACGGCAGCCGACGCGGTGCGGTGCCGGCTGGGCGGGTCGCGGTCGACCGAAGTTGATGTTGGGGCGGGCGGCGGTCAGAGGGTGCGCAGGAAGGCTTGCCAGACACCCGTGGGGACGGCCAGCGCGGGGCCCTCGGGGTCCTTGGAGTCGCGCACCAGCGTGTGCTGCGGCGTGGGCGCGACCTGCACGCAGTCACCGTTGGCGGCGCAGTAGCTGCTGGTGCGCCAGCCGACCTCGACGCAGCCTCCATTGAAGGCGCTGTAGCTGCTTTTCTGCCAGACAATCCCGTCCGGCTCAGGGGAGGTGATCATGGTCCTCTCGATCCGCATAGAGATCAGTTGCCAGGGTGGCAATCAGCTCCGCTGATTCTCCCTCGCTCAGCGCGGTCTTCGCCAGCAACCCCAGGATGCGCCGGTAGGCGGCGATTTCCTCGGGCTTCTCTAGGAACAGGCAGGCGGTCTCGCTCTCCAGGTAGGCCACCGGCCGGAACTCGGCGAACTCCATGAACGTGAACGACCCCGCCGCCGCGGCGTGCCCGCCGCGCGCGGCCGGCACCACCCGCAGGGTGAGGTACGGGCGCGTCGCCTTGCGCAGCAGGTGCTCCAGCTGCTCAAACATCACCGCCGGCCCGCCCACCGGCAGACGCAGCACAAACTCGTGGATGAAGAAGCTGAACCGGGCCGGGCGCTCCCGGCCGAACAGGCTTTGCCGGCCCAGCCGGGCGGCCACCCGATCCTCGATCTCGCCCGCCGGAATCATGCCCCCCTCCCGGATCAGCGCACGGGCGTAGTCGGTGGTCTGCAACAAGCCGGGCATGAGCGTCGACTGGAAGTCGTCGATCGTCACCGCCTTGTTCTCGTGGTCGATCAAGGTACGCAGCTGCTTAGGTAGCCGGGTGCCGTGCTGCTGCAGCCAGCCCGGGGTGTTCTGCTCCCGGCAGATCCCCAGCAGCCGGTCCCTCTCGGCGCCGGTCACCTGGACCACCGCGAGGAACGCCGAAACGTCCACCTCGGTGCCGCCGCGCTTGCCCGACAGTAGCCGCGACACCCGGCTCTGTGACCAGCCAAGCTTCCGCGCCGCACCCACCTGGTCCAGCCCGGCCGCCTTCATCGCCTGGCGCAGCCCGTCGCCCAGCTCCCGGCTGCGTATCGTCGGTTCCCGATCGTCCATGGTGACCTCCCGGGCGCACCCTACGACCTGCCCGGCGTGGAAAGCCAGCAACTTGTCCGAGTGTCTCTTGTATGTCCCTGGGCCATTCGGGTTACCTGACCGTCGGCGGGGCAGCGGGCCGCGCCGTACCCGAACTCGGGGAGGTACCCGATGGACTCGCTCTCACCCGTGATCGCTGACGCTATGCGCCTGCTGTACCGGGATCTGTACCGCCACCTGGATGAGGCGGAGTTCCTGGCGACCACCTGCCGGGAGTGGACCGAGGCGGACGTTGCCACCGCGCGCGAGCTGATTCCCGATCTGGTGATCGTCATCCGTGGGTTGCTGCTCGACCACCAGGTGACGCCGGACGGTGCCTGCCGGACCTGCGCGTCGGTGTGGCCGTGCCCGGTGGTGGCACTGATCCATAACCTCGTCAAAGACCCGCACCGCCAGTTCGTCGCGCTCTTTCACCGGGCGCACGACGCGCAGTGACTTGCGACAGCAGCCCAGCCCATCGAGCGGTCCTGCTGCGACCAGGCAGGCCGTGACCTGGTCGTTCCCTCGACACGGGTCTCAGCGATGCCTCTCTGGCTCTGCGATCTTCGTCAACAGCGCAGTGATCTCAGCTATCCCAATAGCCTGTTTAGCGAGGTCCTCGCGTATCTCGCCGAGCTCCCCGCGCATCTCGGTCCGTATCTCGGCGAGCTCCCCGCGCATCTCGGTCCGTATCTCGGCGAGCTCCCCGCGCATCTCGGTCCGTATCTCGGCGAGCTCCCCGCGCATCTCGGCGAGCTCCCCGCGCATCTCGGTCCGTATCTCGGCGAGCTCCCCGCGCATCTCGGCGAGCTCCCCGCGCATCTCGGCCCGTATCTCGGCGAAGCCCTCCCCCATCTCGGCCCGTATCTCGGCGAAGCCCTCGCGCATCTCGGTCCGTATCTCGGCGAAGCCCTCGCGCATCTCCCGCGACTGCTCCAGCTGGGTCTCCCGCAAGGCGTTGAGAGCCTGGATGTGGGCACGCAGCTCAGCGCGGACCTCCGACACGTCATGGTCGGCACCGGCCGCCAGCACGCGGGCAGCGGCAGCATCTACCCGGGCGGCAGTGGCCTCCGAGCTGGTGAGGACGGTCTGCTCGCGAAGTCGAGCAACCTCGCGCTCAAGGACGGACAAGCGAGCCTCGAAGTCATCGTCAGGAGCCGGCATGGGCGCGATCCTACTGTCGGATGACGTCAGGCTGGGACGGGGGCCGTGACATGCTGTACCCCCTCCCGATGAGCGTCCCCGCCCCAGCACCCACCGCGCCGTCGCTGCCCGGTCGAGGCAAGCAGACACCGGCTGGCGGCCGCTCAGCGGCGTGACGCCAGAATTGTCAGTGGCGGGAGATACGGTGCGGGTGACGTCAAAAACGTTCCGGTTCAGCTCGACAGCACCGAGGAGACCCGCGCGATCCGAGACTCGGGGATGCACCACATTCGGTACCGTCACGACACTCGAGGCGGGGTTGACGGCCTCGCATTCGCGATGGCCGCTGTCATGGCAGCGATCCGACCTGAGCAGGCAGCTCACGGGCACGGGGGCTGATACGGCAGACCGGGCAGGTACTGGTCCCACTCACTTTGGGTGATGCGGGGCCAGGTGACGCTACAAATTCGAGTGGCGACAGTGTCGACGTCGGTTTCCCAAAGCCGCGCAGTGTAGTCGTAGCTGGCGGTGGCCAAGGTGTGCCCGTCGGGGCTGAAGGCCACCGAGACGACGATGTCGGTGTGGCCGGTGAGGATACCCAGCAGGCTGGGACGGCTCGGGGCACTGACCTCCCATAACCGCACAGTCCTGTCGGCGCTGGCGGTGGCCAGAGTGTGCCTATCGGGGCTGAAGGCCACCGAGGAGACGTTGCTGCTGTGGCCGGTGAGAGTCGCTAGTGGGTTGGGCTGGCGGGGATTACTGACATCCCACAGCCGCGCGGTGCCGTCGTCACTTCCGGTGGCCAGGGTGTGCCCGTCCGGGCTGAAAGCCACCGACCGGACGTCGCTGCTATGGCCGGTGAGAGTCCCCAGTGGGTTGGGCTGGCGGGGATCGCTGATCTCCCATAAACGCACGGTCATGTCGGCGCTGGCAGTGGCCAGAATGCGCCCATCGGGGCTAAAGGCCACGGACCAGGTGGCGCCGGTTTCGCTGGTAGTGAGAGTGCCCAGCAGACGGGGCTGGCGGGAGTCACCAACATCCCACAACCGCACGGTCCTGTCTCTGCTGGCGGTGGCCAGAGTGTGCCCGTCCGGGCTGAAGGCCACCGAGTAGACGGTGTCGGTATGACCGGTGAGGGTTCTCAGTGGGCTGGGCTGGTGGGGGTCGCTGACATCCCACAATCGCGCGGTGTTGTCTCTGCTGGCGGTGGCCAGAGTGTGCCCGTCCGGGCTGAAGGCCACCGAGAAAACGGTGTTGGTATGGCCGACCACAATGGGTCCAGGAAGGTCCCACAGCCGCGCGGTGTTGTCGTCACTAGCGGTGGCCAGGGTGTGCCTATTGGAACTGAAAGCCACCGAGATGACTGTGGAGGTGTGACCGGTGAGGGTTCTGAGTGGGCTGGGCTGGTGGGGGTCGCTGACATCCCACAATCGCGCGGTGGTGTCGGCGCTGGCGGTGGCCAGAGTGCGCCCATCGGGACTAAAGGCCACCGACTCGACGGTGCTGGTGTGGCCGGTGAGGGTGCTTAGCGGGTGGGGTTGGTGGGGGTCGCTGATCTCCCACAGCCGCGCGGTGGTGTCGGCGCTGCCGGTGGCCAGAGTGCGCCCATCGGGACTGAAGGCCAGCGACTCGACGGCGTCGGTGTGGCCAGTGAGGGTGGCCAGTTGGCGGGGATGGTGAGGGTCGCTGACCTCCCACAACCGCACGGTCCTGTCTCCGTTGGCGGTAGCCAACGTGCGTCCGTCGGGACTGAAGGCCGTGAGGCGCACACCGTCGGTGTTGCCGGTAAGAGTGCCCAGTTGGCTGGGGTGATGGGGGTCGCTGGCATCCCACAGCCGTGTGGTGTTGTCGCTGCTGGCGGTGGCCAGGGTGCGCCCGTCTGGACTGAAGGCCACCGACTGGACGGTATTGGTGTGAGCGGTCAGTCGGGTGGCGTAGGGGGTGGCGACGGTACTGAGCAGACTGCCGCGGGTTTCAGTGGTGGGGAAAGCCGGTAGGCGGCCAGGGCGAGTTGGGCGGCCAGGGCCGGGTTGGTGGCGCGCAGTTCCAGGGCCTGTCCCGCGACTTGCCGGGCTATCGCGACATTGCGTTGTTGCTCCGCGGTGCGCTGCGCGACGACGGCGATGCCCCCTGCCACCAGGGCGAGGACGAGCAGCACGGACAACACGGTGACAGCACGTCCCCGCCGGAGGCGGTCTCGGCGGATGCTGGCGCGCAGGAAGTCGCGGGCCGTCGGGCTGAGGTCAACACGATCAGTGACCAGGTCGCGGGCGTGGAGGTGGGCACCGGTGTCGGCCAGGGCGGCGGCGAGTTGGCCGCGTTCCCACAACCGGGCCGGTGGGCGGCCCTCGTTGCGCCATTCGGTGGCGGCCTGCTCGACCGCGCTGCGGGCCCGCAGCGCCGACACGTTCTTCTCGATCGCCTGGACCAGTGGCGGCCAGGCGGACAGGAACGCCTCGTGGGCCACCCCGATGACTACGCTGCCGTTCTCCGTGTCGGTGGTCAGCAGCCGCCGCTCAACAAAGACGTCCAACTCCCGGGTCACCAGCTCCGGCAGCTCATCGCGCGAGACTCGCCATCGAGTGGGACGACCCTGCTCATCCACGGTGACCAGCCGCAACAACCCGGCAATGACCTCCGCTCGGCCTCGGCCACTCGCCGCAGTCGCCTCAGCCAACGCCGCATCAGCCTGCCGGGTCAGCGCACCCTGCACCCCGCCGAGCTGCTCATACCGTGCGACCGACAGGTGACCGCCACGGTCGACCCCCTCGGCGAGTTGAGCCAAGGTGAACGCCAGCAGCGGCAATGCCTCTCCGTTGTCGGTGTCGGCGACCAACCGGGCCACCAGCTCCTCGTCCACCTCGATCCCCGCCAGCTGAGCCGGACCCTCAATCACCGCCCGCAGCGCCTCGCGGTGCAACGGCCGCAGCACAGAGGGGTGCGCCAGCAACACCGCTAGATCGGCATCAACCAGCAGCTGGTCCAAAAACTCCGGCCGCAACGTGGCAACCACCTGCACCGGACCACCCAACGCCGAGCGCAGCAGCTGCGCGAAGTGGGCCCGCTGGGCTGACCCAGCCTGGGTGAGCAGTTCCTCGAACTGATCCACTACCACCAGCAACCGCCGCGCCCGGGCGGCCAGCAGCAGCTCATCGGCCAGCCCCGTCAGGCCATCGTCATCGAGCCGGTGCCGTACGCCGGCCACTGTCCAGTCCAGCCCCAACCGCTGCGCCGCCGCGGCCAGTTCCCGAGCGAGTGCAGCCACCGGGTCAGTGCCCGGCAGCATCGGTGCCAGCGTCCACCAGCCGGGCTCATCGGCCATCACATGCAGCAACCCGGCCCGGACCAGCGACGACTTGCCGCACCCCGACGGTCCCACCACCAGCAGCACCGCCCGCTCGGCCCGCTCGGCGGGCGATCGCACCAGCCCCGCCAGCCGCTCCACCTCACCACGACGACCGAAGAACACCCGATGCTCATCGACGTCGAACGGGCGCAGCCCCGGAAACGGCGACTTGTCATCCGGCCACCCCCAACCCCCGACGGCATCCACCCGACGCAACGCCGCAACCAACGCCGCGCATCCCGCAGCGGCATCGACGGTGAGGTCGGCGTACTGCGCACACGGTAGCAGCGGGTGGCTCACTCCCGGTTCAGCAAGCGCCGGCAACACCCGGCTACCCCGCGACAACGCAATACCGACCTCGGTCCAACACCACTTCGACGCCACGGAGGCGGCGGTGACCACGCAGACCACCGCGTCAGCCCAGCGCAACCGCTCATGCAGCCGCGTGTCCCACTGCTCACCCACCGCGATGCCATTGCGCAGATCCCGATCCAGGAACACCTCGTGACCCTCATCAACCAACCACTGGTGCAGCTGACCAGCACACGCCCGGTCTTGGCTGGCGTAGCTGACGAAGACCCGAGCCACCGACCCTCCCCCTAGCGGCATCAATGACTGCGACACCCTACTAACGGCAGGTGCGGTTTGGCGCAACGCCTCACATCGCAAAATGCGGCTGACGTATTAAGCGTCCAGCGGGGTCAGCTCGTGGAGAGAATCTTGAACAGGGCGTTGTTCACATCCATCACCACCTGGCTGTCGACCACCCGCACCCGGCGCTCGAACACCGCTTTCGCGGTCCGCCCAATGTGATCCACCACCGCGACCTCACCCGCACCGATGGGCACACACCACGTTCCTAGATCATCACCCGTACCGGCCAGGACCGGCATCGTCAGCACTGTCGGGATACCCGGCTGGTCGTTGTACATGCCGTGCGACACCACCAGCACCCTGCGCTGTCGCTGCCCGGAGACCTCCCACACGTCACCGCGTCGCAGCATTTCGCGCCACCATCACACCGGAGGTTGTCGATCTCTTGGGCGGCGGCCTCGGCCTGGGCCAGCAAGTCATCCCGGATGGCGGGGTTGGCGTCCATCCACTGGCCGTGGGCGATGCAGCGGCGCCGGAATGCTTCGCGTTCGACGGCCTCGTGAATCCACGAGGCGATGGAGGTGCCGTCTGCGGCTGCCCACCGTTTGACGATGCCGTACAGATCGTCGGGAAGCGCGATGGTGGTCTTCATTCCAGGAATGCTATCGGGCAGTGGTAATGCTGGGCACTACCGCAGGACGGTGTGTCGACTGCCAGGCAGCGCGATCGGCTGGGTCACGAGTCGAATAGGGTGCCTGCGGTGACCGGGGTGGTCGGAGCCTCGGGGAGGTTGGCTTGTTCCAGGGCGACCCCGTTCCAAATAAATCGCGCGGTGGTCACGGCTTTGTCCACGTCGTCGGTGAGCAGCTGGTGGATCGCGATGCCGTCCAGCTCGGCGTAGGTGCACCACTCGTGGTCAGAGGTCAGGACCGCGTCGAGGTCGAAGCCACGGAGCAGGTCGAGCAGCTGGCCGCGGTTGGACGGGTCGATACCGACGAACACCTCGTCGAGCAGCACCAGCCGGGGCGCGTCGGGGGCGGCCTCGTAATGCGCCGCCAGCGCCGCGAACAGCGGCAGGTGCAGCACGATCGCTTTCTCCCCACCGGACAGGGTGCCGTGCAGCTTGCGGGTGACCTGCTTCGCCCCGGTGCCCTCGCCGAGGTCGACGGTGACGACGAACCGGTGCCAGGCGGTGTAGTCGAAAACCTGGGTGAGCTGGGCCTCCCAGCTTGCTGCGGCGTGGGTGTCGCGGGCCTCGGCGATGCGTTCCCGGAAGAAGCGGTGCAGCGCGTCGCGCTCGTCGGCGCTCAGCGTGGCGGGATCGCGCAGCAGCAGGTCTCGGGCCTGCCGGGTGCCCGGGGGCAGCTCGGGGTCGACCTGCCAGGCCAGCTGCACCTGCACCTTCGACACAGTGCGCACCTTGCCCAGCCGCCGGTTCATCCCGCGAACTAGCTCGTCGGCGGTGCGGATCCGGTCCGCGACGTGCCGGCGGGTGTCACCGGTCAGGGTGCGGTCGAACAGGTCGCGCTCCTCGGTGGTGAGCGCCGCCGCGGCCGTAGCGTGCTCCTCGGCCAGCAGCTGGTGCAGCGCCGCGGCGCCCAGTGGCCGCCCGTCGACGGTGGCGGTGAGCACCATCGCGTCGTCACCAGCCTCGGTCTGCAGGTCAGCGCGGCCAGCGAGGCGCTCCCGCACCTCGTGCACGGCCTCATCCAGCCGACCTTGGGCGTCGCGCAGGTGGCGCTGCTCGAAGGGCTCGCTGACCCGCTGGGCGACCACCCGGGCCGCGGCCAGGGCGGAGGTGACGCCGTCGCCGACGTCGAGATCAAGTTGCGCGTCGGCGCCGAGCGTGCCGGTGGCCAACCGCCGGAACGTCTCCAGAGCGGTGTCGCGCTCGGCCACCGCGGCTGCGGACTCGCGCGCGTCAGCGTCGCGCTGCTCGCGCAAGCCACCGATGCGCTCGCGCACGTCGAGTTCGCGGGCCCGCAGCATGGATCGCTCGCCCCCGATCACGTCGATCCGGTCGGTGATCTGGCGCAGCTGGGCGTCGAGCTCCTGGAACGCGACCCCGACGGAGGCCTCGACCGCAGCCAACCGGGACCGCAGCCGGGCCGCGGTGTCAGCCAGCTCCTGGGCCTGGGTCGCGGCCGCCTGCGCCTGGGTGGCGGAGCGATCCGCGTGCTCGGCCACCAGCGCCGCCCGCTCGGTGAGCCCAGCGGCGCTGGTCCGGTCGTCCAACCATCCTCGGGCGGCGGTGCCGAACGCGCCGAGCGCATCGCGATAGTCCTGGAGTGCCTCGGGGGTGGTCGGCAGCGCCAGCTCGGCGGCGCGCTGGCGGACCGCCTGGTCGCGGGCTCGGACCTGCTCGCCGAGCTGCTCGGTCTCGGCTACAGCTGCGGTGACGGCGTCAGCGCGGGCCGCCTCACGGGCTTGCGCGTGGTCCCAGGCGCGGGCCGCGGCGCGAACCGGTTCGTGGCTGGGCCGGGCGGCGAGCTCGGCGGCGAGCTGCGCCCGGCGCTGGCCGAGCACCTCCAGTGCCTGATCCAGCTCGTTGAGCTGGGCATCCAACACGCGCAGCTGCTCGTCAAGCTCGGCGAGCCGGCGGGCCCGGGCGCGTTCCCGGGCGAGTGCGCCGATGTAGGCGGGCTCTGGTTTGGTCATCCGGCCGTGCGTGACGCCCAGCCGCCAGCTGCCGTCGGCGCCGATGGCCGCTGGGTGGTCAAACGCCTCGGCGCCGCCGTGCGCGACCGCGCCGAGCAGCCACTCGATCCGATCCGCGGCGACGGGGGAGTCGGGTTCGGCGATAAGCACATCGCGCAGTGACCGGCCAGGTGCCGGGGTGCCCAGCGCGCCGTCGGCGAAGGTGTCGAGCAGCTCGCTTTCCAGGGTCCCATCGGGGTGGATCCAGGCGTCGAGCAGCCCGGATGCCTCCAGGGCCGCCTCGATACCGGCTCGGTTCCGCTCGGGTAGGCCCTCGGCGAAGGCCACCACACGCCACAGTGGCGCCCCGGCGCGGCCGTCCCGGAGATCGTGCCGGGTGTAGGGCGCCGGTGGGGGCACGTCGCGTTGGGTGGCCACCGCGTCCCGGTCGGCCTGGACGCCGTCCCGTTGCGCCTGCATGACGCCGCGATCGGCCTGCAGCCGGGTGCGGCGTGCGGTGAGCTCCTCCCGGACGACGGTGGCGGCGGCGTCCACCGCGGCGGTGACCGCGGACTCGTCGGCGGCCAGCTCGGCCAGCGCCGGCAGGTTCAGCAGCGTGCACCGCGTGGCCCAGCTGGCCAGCTCCTGGGCCAGCGCGGTCACCGCGTCGGCGTGGGCGCTCCCGGCTGCCCGAGAGGTGCGCTGCGCGGCGGTGTGCTCCTCCCGGGCGGTCTCCAGGCGCCGTTCAGCACCCGCGTGGTCGCGGACCGCGTCGGCATGCGCGGCCAGGGCCCGCTGCATCGTCTCGACGTCGCCGCGCCGGGCGGCCAAGCCCGCCTCCAGGAGCGCGCGGGCCCGGCGCAGGTCCTCGGTGCCGGCGAGCTGGGTGACCAGCGCCCCGCGGCCAGCGAGTTCGGCGGCATCCGCGGCGAGATCCCCGGACCGCCGGGCCGTCTCGGTAGCCGCCACGGCTTCGTCGCGCCTTGTTTGGGCCGCTGCGGCGTCCTGCCCGGCGGTCCGTGCCGCATCCGCCGCGGTGCGGGCGGCGCCCTCGGCCCGGCGGCGCGCATCGCCTGCGTCGGCCCGCAACGTGGGCAGTTGCTTGCCCTCCTGGTAGGTGTCCAGGAGCTGGATGCCCTCGGCCCGGGCGGTCAGGTCGCGGTGCTCGCCGGCCAGCTCGCCGTCGGCGGTGCGGACGCCGGTGAGCTCGTCCTCGGTGTCGGCCAGCGCGGTGGCGCTGCCGCGGGCCCGGCGGGTGACGCTGTCCATCGCGCTGGCGGACTTGGTCAACCGGTCGGCGGCGGCGCGCAGCACCCGGCGGGCGTAGCGGCGGGCGACGTCGGCCAGCCGCCGTGCGGCGCTCGCTTCGTCCTCCAGGGCGTGTAGCTGCTCGGCGTGCCGGTCGAGGCGCTCGAAGCCTTCCGCGATCTCGGCGACGTCGTCGGCGTCGACCGGTGGCAGTGAGCGGGACAGCAGCCCGGACAGCTCCTCGGGGTCAAGATGCTCGGACAGCTTCGGGGTGCGCAGCTGCAGCAGCGCGACGATCAGCGCCTCGTACTTCTCCTTCGGCACGCCGTTGAACAGTGTCGTGCGCAGCGTGGCCCGGTACTCCTCGGTCGCCTGATCAAACACCCGCCCCTGGCCCCCCAGCGCCGCGGCGAGCTCAGCCCTGCTCAGCGGGTGCCCGCCGGGCAGCAGCTGCAGCTCTGCGGGGTGAACTCGCAGCGAGGTGGTGAAGTAGGTGGCTGAGACGGTGGTGGTGGAGGTGCTGGCTTGCAGCCGGGCGCCGCAGGTGAAAAACTGTTGCGTGCCCTCGGCGTCGGTGCGTTCGAACTCCAGCCAGACGTAGCCGACCCGGGTGGCGCCGGGGTAGCCGTCACCCATCAGGTTCCAGTGCATGGAGCGGTCGCTGCCGAAGGTGGACAGCCGGTGTCCCCGCAGGTTGGCGTCGAGCAGGTAGGGCAGCAGCAGCTCCAGCGCCTTGGACTTGCCGGTGCCGTTCGCGCCGCGCAGCAGCAGCCGACCGTGATGGAAGCTGAACACCTCCTCGAGGTAGCGCCAGATGTTGACGATGCCCGCGCGGTGTGGGCGCCACCGTCCGCTGTGGGCATGGGGTAGATCCGTAATAGTCATCGGTGCTGAGCTCGGCCCGGTTCGTGGTGACGAAGCGGCAGGGCTCGCCGGACAGCCGGGGGATAACACGTCACGACCGCACACCGTAGTAGACGTCACCGACAATGTGGCGCACGCACCGCTGGGGCGACCCCGGCACCACCGGGTTAGGCCGTTGGCCAGCGGTGTTCGCCGTCCGGTGTGCTGATCCTGGTGCCGAGGTCGTCGTCGTGCAGGTAGATCCGCCGGGCGTGCAGGCCGGGAAGGACAACCTGGACGAAGAAACCCCAGGGGCCGGGCCGCGTCCACCAACGCCGACTCGATATCCACGCTGGTGACGTTCCGGTCGCCCACTCACGTGGTTGCCAAGCGCGGTGCGACGGGTGTTGGCCGCCGCTGAGTGTGCAGATGGTGGCGTCGTTGACGGTGCTGATGGTCGGGGTGTGAGCAGGCCCCGTCGGCGAGAGCGACACATTTTGGGGGAGGCTACACGGTGAGCACTGCGGTATCCGGAGTTCGTGTGAAGCGCGGGTACGCCGGAAGTCGCCGGCAAGCTGGTCGTTGAGGACCCGGGTACGGATCTGGATTAGCAGGTGGGCGCCGCGTGGTGTCCAGCGCATCTGCTGCTTTTTGACTATATTCGTCTTCACCGACAACACACCCTACTGGGACTACTTCGCGGGGCAGAATACAGTGGCTAGAGCGCCTCGCGACCAGCGCACGAAAGCCACGAACCAGTAAAAAACTTGATCGTTCGACCACTACAAGAGGCGGACCTTGCCATGTGAGGTGGAGCGTTCTCGGCCGTCCGGGACGGTGAGCTGCGGCTACGTCACCAGCGTGGCCGGAAGGCCTGATGTGTGTGTGGGGGGAGGAACAATGCCGTACGCGACCATCAACGGGATCGAGCTGTGCTACGAGGA
This sequence comes from Pseudonocardiaceae bacterium, assembly GCA_050699715.1. Classification (GTDB taxonomy): domain Bacteria; phylum Actinomycetota; class Actinomycetes; order Mycobacteriales; family Pseudonocardiaceae. The sequence goes on along the minus strand of JBOHFR010000030.1, from coordinate 27,425 downwards.
CAACGGAGCCGGCGTACCGGTGGTCTTTCTGCACTGCTGGGGCACCAGCGGCCGGGTGTGGGGCGCCCAGGTCACCGACCTGGCCCGGGATCACCGCGTGATCACCGTGGACTGGCGGGGCTGCGGCCGGTCCGGTCACCCGGCCACCGGCAACAGCATCGCGGGGAACGCCGCTGATATCCTGGCTCTGCTCGACGTGCTCGGTCTCGAGCGGCCAGTGCTGGTCGGCAGCTCAATCGGAGCTACCTTCGCCATCGCTGCCGCGCTGGCCGCCCCCGAGCGGATCGGTGGCGTGGTGTCGATCGACGGCCCTGGCTACTGGCCGGCCGAAGGGATGGCCGAGCGGTTGCGCGAGCTGCGGGTCGCACTGCTCGCCGACCGGGCAGGCACGCTGGCCGGATGGGTGCCCAACTGGTATGGCCCCGCCGTGGGTCCGGCCATGCACGAGTGGACCATCCGGCAGATCCTCGACTCGGGGGTCTTCATCGACGAGCTGTTCACTGACGCGGCGACCTTCGACCTGCGCGAGAGCATCGGCGGCCTGGCCGTGCCCGTCACCTTCCTGCACGGCCGGCTCGACGCGGAGATTCCCCTGGAGGTGTCGCAGACTCTCGCCGCCCTCGCACCGCGCGGCGTGGCCCACATCATCGAGGGCGCGGGCCACATGCCCCACCAGGAACAACCCGCCGCTGTCAACGCCGCCCTCCGTGCGGCCCTGAGCTAACGAGGATACGTCGCCGCATGGACCAGCAGCATCACGTCCAGCGGGGTCACGGTTGGTAGCGGGCGAACGCGATCCGCGTCACCGGGCACCTACACCGCAGCGGTACACCGGGCAGTGGAAACGCGCCGGGGCGGTGAGGGTCACCGGGAGCACCCGCACACCGCACAGGGCGACGTAACGATTTCCCGCGCGGCAACCGGCGAGGAAGGCCTCCTTGGTGACCCGGTGCGCGACTCCGGTTACCCCGTCGGCCAACACCGCGGATCGACTCGTCGGCGCGAACGGCGCGCTGATCGCCCGCTACGACGAGTTGATCCACGCCAAAACCGCCCACCTCGCCGACCAGCAAGCCCAACGACGAGCACGCGCCCACGCCACCGCCCAACAGCTAGCAGCGGCTCCCCCCGCTAAGACCGAACAGGCGTATCGTGACGGTTCAGCTGGTAGATCGCCCGCTGTTCCGATGGAAGGTGACCCTAGAGAAAGTGACGACAGAGTGCAGCGGCGAGATACTCTCACATTGGGTCTTGCCGTAGCGGCTACTCCCGACGTGCTGGGCAAGGTGTTGGCTGACGCCTCCGCTGAAGCGATGGAGTTCACCCAACTCACCGGGTTGTCAGCCGTCGGACAGGGCACACTTGAACATCTTGAGCTAGCAATAATCGATCTCAACTGGGCTTATTCGAAGGACCCGCCTGCTGAGCAGTTCGTGGTGGCCCGCGCCTATCGGTCACGAGTCAATGGGCTGATCCGTGGTCGCCATACGCTGAAAGAGTTGCGAGAGCTCTACGTCTATGCCGCAAGGTGTTGCCAAGATTTCGACTAGTCATCCGCTGGCTGTTCTGCTCCACGCCCACGCGGCTCGCGCCTATGCTCGATTGGGTCAGCGGGAACCATGCGAAACGCTCTTCGGCGAAGCCCAGCGGCTGCATGAGCGACTACCAGTCAGAGCACCCTGCCGGTTCACTATGGACAGGGGCACTCTTGCTTCCTACGCCATGGCTGCCTTCCCGGCGTCCGCCTACCTCTGGCTGGGGGATTTTAAAACAGCCCGGACACATGGCGAAGCGTCCCTGGCAGTGCTCGAGTCAGCGCCGCCTGACAGTGGATCACCATACCGGCAGGCTCAAGTCCGGCTTGACCTGGCCACGGCACTAGTGGGACTGGGCACACCCGACGAGGCTGTGGCCCTCGGGAGTCAGGCATTGACGTCGGCGCACATGGTCCCGCGGCTAGTGGCTCGCGCCCGTGATCTTGATAAGGCGCTGGTGAGCCGCTATCCGAAGCTGGCCTGCGCCCGAGAATTCCATGAGCAATACCGGCAAGTCGCTCAGCGTTCAACGGCCGCTCAGGCAGGGTCATGAGCGATACTGCGAACCGTCACAGCGACACCAAAGACAGAACTGGCCGGGTTCCGCTCGGACCGTCACGGCGATTTCGTCCTGCTCAAACAGAAACGAACAAGCACCTGTCCAGATATCCGCGTCGCCGTCGAGCGCTACATCGCCCACCCCGAGAACCGGAAGATACTGGCCACCGGATTCCGCGACCCCTGCATGAATTCGCCATCTGCCTCGCCGCAGTCGTTGCGCGCGAATTCTACCGACCCAGCTGGACCAGTTCTGAATAACGGTCAAGGTACTCTTTGCTTAGCGATGAATATCGAGTTGCTTCTTCTTCGTAGCCAAGCGCTGCGGGCGACCAAAGGCAGTCCAGGTAGACGTGGCCGCTCAGATGGTCGAACTCATGTTGGACAATGATCGCAGGAGGGCCCTCCAGTCGTTTTTCGGTGATTTTTCCAAAGCGATCCGTGGATTTTAACCTCAGGGCCGGATAACGCGCTGCAACGCCGCGAAAACCTGGGACAGAGAGACAACCTTCAGGACTCATGAGGTTGCGTTCTCCCTCGACCTCAACCTCTGGGTTAACGTGAATCTCGAGGGGGAATTCAGCAGGTCCGGGGTGTTTAAAATTATCAGCTCGAACCTCCATCGCGAAGATTCTCAATGGTACACCCACTTGATTGGCCGCGATTCCCACACCTCCGTAATCCCGCATTGTCTCTACCATATCGTCGATAATTCGCTGCACTTCTGGTGACTCAAGCTCGACTCTACTACATTCCGAAGCGACAGCGCGCAGCACAGGGTGCCCTAGCCGAACAACTCTGCGAATAACCATCGTTACCCTTTTCATAACAAATTCATGTAAGTCTTACATTACACCGCAGGTGTCGTCCTAATGTTCAACTTGGGTCAAGTTGAGTCATCTCGACATTTTTCACAGATCCATTAAACCTCCATTTCCGCGAATATCTGGAACTCCCAACCTGGAGACTCCAATAATTCATCATTGACCGGCGATCTTCCTAGTCGGATACCGGAACCAGCTAAGGGTGGTTCCACCGCAGTGTTGCCCGTACTAATGGTGGAACCTAGCGAATTTTCGCGCGGGCGTCAACAAGCAACATCAAGTCGGGTGACTCCGGCGCCGCCGGAGTCACCCGGGATCATGCCTGTTTTCTCGGGTGGAGACGAGAACCTAGCTGTCAGCTGACGGACCTACGACGACGCATCGATCAGTTCCCTGCGTGGGCGTCTCCTGACAGTCACTACACGCAAGTCACTACCACACTCCGAGCCAGATGACACTTGGTGACAGCTACCTTCACAGCCTCCGGGTCGCGGCCGCATTCAGCGACCAGACTCTAAGGTGATCTGACCGAACAAGATCAAAAATTCTCGCTTGCCTCGGCTCCGTATAATCCGGCAGCACCTCCTGGTGCACCTCACGCGACCGAGAGTGGCAGCCGACTAAAAGTCAGCGCGGCCCCAATAGTTATCGATGAGTAAGTTTGCCCCTGAGCTTAGCTACTCGCTGGGCCTCGAGACTTGGCGTGGACTGCTCGCGGTGGTTGAACCAACGGTACCTCATCACACACCCCAGCAAGCCGGTCCTGGAGCCGGGCGTGGCGAAACTGATAAATCGGACCGACGCACCGCAGCACCTCGCGAGCATGTGCGTCTTCAAGAAAACTCAGAAGACGTACAGGTATCTCACCTCGGTGTCGCAGTTGTGCGTTCGCAAGCGTAGCCGTCCATGTTGTCGAAGACGCCAACACGACTCCGAGCCCGAATGTGAACGCGTTGGCGAGCATCCCCACGAACGCTGACAGGAGACTCGCTTTGAGTCCGACCTTGAACACGAGCCCGTAAACGAACCCATTCCCAAGTCCGTACACGAGCCCGCCCATGAGCCCGAACATAAGAGTTGTGCGAATGTCGGTCCTTCTCCACGGTAGCCATCCCGGCTGCCGGGAATATCCTCTACAGATCACGGACGCGAGTCCAAAAACCAGCGCGTAGGTGAGCCCGGCCGCGAGATCGCCGCCATCCCAGTCAACGGCGCGAACCGTGTCCCACCGTCTCCGCCCACTGCCTCGGTCACCGGGCCCGTCACCTGCCGGTTTGACCACTGCCACCGCAGGAGAATCGACACCGGATACATCAACCGACGCTCACCAGCGGCCCGTTCCCATTGCCGACGGACTTGTTCTGCCAGCTCGTCTGCCGCGCGTTCCAACTGCGAGCGCGAAGCTTGGACTGGTCGCCTCCGCGCCCACATCCACCCCGCGACAGTGCACGCGGTTGTCGCTAGACCCACGAGTGTTTGGACCAGGGCGCCGGCCGACTTCGGGTCGCGGGCATGGAGAATATAGGCCACGACCCCAGCTGCAACCGCTACGAGAAGCGACAACCCGACCCATGGCCAGATGCGCTCTCGTCGGACCTCCACAACTAACAGTATGCCAGTCGTCACTGTTGGTGTGTTAGCGAAGATGTCCGAGTTCCGGGGGTTGCTGATAGCGGTGCGTCATGGCTGGTAGCGGTAGCCTAGGCCAATCTCGGTGAGCAGGTGCCGGGGGTGGGCCGGGTCGGGTTCGAGCTTGCGGCGCAGCTGGGCGATGTGGAAGCGCAGGTGGTCGGTCTCGGTGCGGTAGCGGGGTCCCCAGACCTCGGTGAGCAGCCGTGGTGATTCCACCAGCGCACCAGGGTGACGCAGGAGCACGGTGAGGATTTTCCATTCGGTCGGCGTCAGGTGCACCAATGGCTCGTCGCCGCTAGTGGTGGTGTGTGCCGAGCTGTGACGGGTGATGCGGTGGGCGAACAGGTCGACGGTGTGGTTGCCGAAGGTGATCCGCTGCGGAGCCTGCGCGGTGTGGTGACGGAGCGCGGCGCGGATGCGGGCCAGCAGCTCGTCCATGTTGAACGGTTTGGTGACGTAATCATCCGCGCCCGCGTCCAGTGCCTCGACCTTGTGGGCGGGATCGGCCCGGCCGGAGAGGACGATGATCGGCACCCGGGTCCAGCCGCGCAAGCCAGTGATCACCTCGATGCCGTCGATGCCGGGCAGGCCTAGATCCAGCACGACCACATCGGGGGGCCGGCGGGCCACCGCGGCCAGTGCTGCCGCGCCGTCTTGGGCGGTCTCGACCTCATAGGCCCGGGCTCGCAGGTTGATCCGCAGCGCGCGCAGCAGCTGGGACTCGTCATCGACAACGAGGATCCGGTTCATGCCGAGACCTCCGCACTGGCCGCCGCCAATGGCCCGTGGCCGGGGGCGCTCGGGTGGGCGGGCAGAGTGATGACCATGGTCAGCCCGCCGCCAGGGGTGTCCTCGGGGTTCAGCGAGCCGTCCATGGCCTCGATCAGCCCGCGCGAGAGCGCCAGCCCGAGCCCGAGGCCGGTGGTGTTGTCGCGGTCGCCCAGGCGCTGGAACGGCGCGAAGATGCGGTCCCAGTCGGCTTCGGGAACACCCGGCCCGCGGTCGATCACCCGCAGCTCGACCTGCTCTGCGAGGGTGCTGGCGGTCAGTACCGGGGGGTAGTGGGGCGGGCTGTAGCGCAGCGCGTTGGCGACCAGGTTGGCGATCACCCGTTCCAGCAACACGGGGTCGGCCAGCACGGGGGGCAGGGCAGGAGCTGGGTGCCAGCGCACGGAGTCAGCCTCGGGGCGCAGGCCGTCCAGGGCGATCGGGATGATCTCGTCGAGAGCGACCGGTTGCAGGTGCAGTGACAGCGCGCCGGTTTGCAGCCGGCTCATGTCGAGGAGGTTCTCGACTAGCCGGATCAGCCGGTCCAGGGATTCCTCAGCGGTGGCCAGTAACTCGGCGGTGTCCGCAGCACTCCAGGCGACCTCGGGGCTGCGCAGGCTGCTCACCGCAGCCTTGGCCGCAGCCAACGGGGTGCGCAGGTCGTGGCTGACCGCGGCGAGCAGCGCGGTGCGCATCCGGTCGGCCTCCATCGCGGGTTTGGCCTGGGCGGCCTCACGGGCCAGCTGGTCGCGGTCCAGGGCGGCCGCGACGTGCGCGCCGAACGCGGTGAGCACTCGCTGGTCGGCGGCGGGCAGTACCCGGCCGCGCAGCGCGAGCACGGCGTCGCGCCCGACGGCCACCGTGACGTCGGCCTGCGCCGGGGCGCGACACGGTGGCTCCCCGGCGACGCCGAGGATGACCCACCGGCGCGGATCGTCCGAAGCGGCGGGGTCCGAGGCGGTGCCGATCCGGTCGAGCAGGGTGGCCGAGGCCATGGTGAAGGTCTCCCGAGAGCGTTCCAGCAGCGCGGGGATCGCCTCCTGGCCGCGCAGCACGCTGCCGGCCAGCACCGACAGGGTCTCGGCTTCAGCCGAGGCGCGGGCAGCGCTTCGGGTGTGCCGGACCGCGACGTCGACGACTGAGGCGACGGTCAGCGCCACCAGGACGAACACGACCAACGCGATGACGTTGTTGGGGTCGGCGATGCTCAGCGTGTGGATCGGCGGGATGAAGTAGTAGTTGAGCAGCAGTGAGCTGGACACCGCGGCGAGCAGCGCCGGGAGCAGGCCGCCGATGCGGGCGACACCGACGACCACCAGCAGGAAGAGCAGGACCTGGCTGGTCAGGTTCAGCTCACCGCGCAGCTGGGTGAGAATCGTGGTGATCACCGGGGGGGCGAGCCAGGCCGCGAGCTGGGCGGCAAGCAGGCGCCTGGGGGGCAGCTTGGTGCGCGCCGAGGGCAGCCGCTGGCCTTGGCTGGCGTAGGAGTGGGTGACCAGGTGCACGTCGATGTCCCCGGAGGCCGCGGTCACCGTCTCCCCGATGCCGCGCCCGCCCAGCAGCCTGGATGCCCAGCGGCGGCGGCTGGTGCCGAGTACGAGCTGGGTGGCGTTCTGTGCCCGGGCGAAATCCAGCAACGCGGTCGGGATGTCATCGCCGACGACGGAATGGTAGCTACCGCCGAGGGATTCCACCAGCTGGCGCCCAGTCGCCAGCGCGGCCGGGTCGGCACCGGTCAAGCCGTCACTGGGGGTGACGTGTACGGCCAGCAGATCCCGGCCACCGCCGTGGGCGGCGATCCTGGCCGCGCGGCGGATGAGTGTCTCGCCCTCCGGGCCGCCGGTCAGCGCGACCACGACCCGTTCCCGGGTCTCCCACACACCGCCGAGGCCGTGGTCGGCCCGGTAGCGCTGCAACCCCTCCTCGACCCGGTCAGCCAGCCACAACAGCGCCAGCTCGCGCAGCGCGGTCAGGTTGCCGATGCGGAAGTAGTTGGCCAGCGCGGCGTCGACCTTCTCCGGGGCGTAGATGTTGCCGTGGGCCATCCGCCGGCGCAGCGCCTCGGCGGTCATGTCGACCAGCTCAATCTGATCGGCCCGGCGGACCACCTCATCCGGCACGGTTTCCCGTTGCACCACCCCGGTGATTTTCTGGACCACGTCGTTGAGGGACTCCAAATGTTGAATGTTCACCGTGGTGATCACGTTGATGCCGGTGGCGAGCAGATCCTGGACGTCTTGCCAGCGCTTGGCGTGGCGCCCACCGGGGATGTTGGTGTGGGCCAGCTCGTCGACCAGCGCCCACGCCGGCCGGCGCGCCAGCACGGCGTCGAGGTCCATCTCAGTGAACTCGGTCCCCCGATAGCCCCGCCGGACCCGTCCGATGAGCTCCAGCCCGCCGGTCAGCGCTTGCGTCTTGCACCGGCCATGGCACTCGACGAAGGCGATGACCACGTCAGTGCCGCGGTCCCGGCGCCGGTGGGCCTCCTCCAGCATCCGGAAGGTTTTCCCCACCCCGGGCGCGGCGCCCAGGTAGACCCGCAGGACTCCGCCTGTCATCTAGCACCGCCTGTCGTCCTAGGGCAATCGGGCCAGCGCGGCGTTGAGTTCCACGACATTAACCCTTGGCTCGCCGAGGATGCCCAGCGTCCGGCCCTGCACGTGGGCGGCCACCAGGGCGCGCACCACGCTCGGGTCCAGGCCCCGGGCCTTGGCCACCCGGGTGACCTGCTCGCTCGCGTAGGCCGGGGAGATGTCCGGATCCAGGCCCGAGCCACTGGCGGTGACCGCGTCTGGCGGCACGCTGGCCGCCGGCACCCCGTCGAAGGCCGCCACGGCGGCCCGGCGCGCGTCGATTGACGTGATCAGGTCCGGGTTGGACGGGCCCAGGTTGGAGGCCCCGGAGAACAGCGGGTTATACCCCGGGTCGTTCTTGTTGCTCGGGTCCGAGGCCGCCGAGGGACGGGGCTGGAACCACTGCGGTGCCGGGTTGCCCTGGGCGTCGACGAACGCCTGGCCCAGCAGGCTGGACCCGACCACGCGGTCACCCACGGTGACCAGCGATCCGTTGGCCTGAGCGGGAAAAGCGAGCTGACCGATCCCGAACACCATCAGCGGATACAGCACGCCGAGCAGCACGGTGAACACCAGCAGCGCGCGCAGCGCGGCCAGGTGCTGGCGCACCGGGCCCGGCAAACGAATAATCATGATGGTCACCGCAATCCGGGGATGAACGTGACGACCAGGTCGATGAGTTTGATCCCAACAAAGGGCAGCACCAACCCACCCAGACCGTAAATCAACAGGTTGCGGCGCAGCAACGCCGAGGCCGAGGACGGGGTGTAGCGCACCCCGCGCAGGGCAAGTGGGATCAGCGCCACGATGATCAGCGCGTTGAAGACGATCGCGGAGGTGATCGCCGAGGTCGGTGAGTGCAGCCGCATGACATTGAGCTGGTCCAACCCCGGATACACCGAGGCGAACATAGCCGGGATGATCGCGAAATACTTGGCCACGTCGTTGGCGATGGAAAACGTGGTCAGCGCCCCTCGGGTGATCAGCAGCTGTTTGCCGATCTCGACGATCTCAATCAGCTTGGTCGGGTTGGAGTCCAAATCGACCATATTGCCGGCCTCTTTGGCGGCCGAAGTGCCGGTGTTCATGGCCACCCCGACATCAGCCTGGGCGAGCGCGGGAGCGTCATTGGTGCCGTCCCCGGTCATCGCGACCAGCCGGCCACCGGTCTGCTCGCGGCGGATCAACGCCATCTTGTCCTCGGGAGTGGCCTCGGCGAGGAAGCCGTCCACCCCGGCCTCGGCGGCGATGGCCGCAGCGGTGAGCTGGTTGTCACCGGTGATCATCACCGTCCGGATGCCCATCGCGCGCAGCTCGGCGAACCGCTCCCGGATACCGTCTTTCACCACATCCTTGAGATAGATCACGCCCAGCGCCCGGGTAGCACCGCGCACGCGCTCAGCCACGACCAGCGGCGTGCCGCCCGCAGCGGAGATCGCGTCCACCATCGGCCCAAGCTCATCAGCCGGCTCACCGCCGCCGGCCCGGATCCACGCCCGGACCGCGCTGGCCGCGCCCTTGCGGACCTGGTGGCCACCGAGGAGGTCAACCCCGCTCATCCGAGTCTGCGCGGTGAACGCCACGAAGCTCGCGCCCACCAGCTCACCTTCCTGGCGCTCCCGCAGGCCCAGCTCACGTTTGGCCAGTACCACGATCGACCGGCCTTCGGGGGTCTCATCGGCTAGGCTCGCCAGCTGGGCCGCGTCCGCCAGCTGCTCGACCGACACGCCCCCCACCGGGAGGAACTCCGCCGCCTGCCGGTTGCCCAGGGTGATCGTCCCGGTCTTGTCCAGCAGCAGCGTGTCCACATCCCCGGCGGCCTCCACCGCCCGGCCGGACATCGCCAGCACGTTGCGCTGCACCAGCCGGTCCATGCCAGCGATGCCGATCGCGGACAGCAACGCCCCGATCGTGGTCGGGATCAGCGCCACCAGCAGCGCCACCAGCACCACCAGAGACTGCCGGGCGTGCGAGTAGATCGCCATCGGCTGCAGCGTGACCACCGCGAGCAGGAAGATGATGGTCAGCGAGGCGAGCAGGATGTTCAGCGCGATCTCGTTCGGGGTTTTCTGCCGCGACGCCCCCTCGACCAGGGCGATCATCCGGTCGATGAACGTCTCTCCCGGCTTGGAGGTGATCCGGACCACGATCCGGTCCGAGAGCACCGTCGTGCCGCCGGTCACCGCGCAGCGATCCCCTCCGGACTCGCGGATCACCGGAGCGGACTCGCCGGTGATCGCGGATTCGTCCACGCTGGCGATCCCCTCGACGACGTCACCGTCGCCGGGAATGACGTCCCCGGGCTCGACGAGCACATGCTCACCCACCCGCAGCGCGACCCCCGGCACCTGCTCCTCGGTCACGGTCGCACCGGGACACCACCCGACGAGCCGCCGGGCGATGGTTTCCCGCTTGGTCCGGCGCAGCGTCTCCGCCTGCGCCTTGCCCCGACCTTCGGCGACCGCCTCGGCGAGATTGGCGAACACCACGGTCAGCCACAACCAGACCGTGATCACCCAGGCGAACACGCTCGGCGTCGCGATCGCGGAGATCGTGGTCAACACCGCGCCGACCTGCACGACGAACATCACCGGATTGCGCAGCTGCACCCGAGGGTCAAGCTTGCGCAGCGCGTCGGGGGTCGAGCGGAGCAGCTGCGTGGGGTCCAGCAGCCCGGCCGCGACCCGGTGCGACCCGGCAACGGCTGGGGTGGCCCTCGGGCGCTGTGGCTGCTGGGCAGTGGTCAACGACATCAGTGCAACCCCTCCGCGAGCGGGCCCAGCGCCTGAGCCGGGAAGTAGGTCAACGCCACCACGAGGATGATCACGCCGAGCAGCATGCCAACGAACAGCGGCCGGTGCGTGGGCAATGTGCCGGCACTCGCCGGCACATTGCGTTGCGAGGCCAGCGACCCGGCCAGGGCCAACACCCACACAATGGGCAGGAACCGGCCGAGCAGCATCACCACGCCAGTCACGCTGTTGTACCAGACGGTGTTCACCGACAGCCCGGCGAACGCGCTGCCGTTGTTGTTCGCCGTGGAGGTGAAGGCGTAAAGGACCTCGGACAGGCCGTGCGCGCCGGGGTTGAGGATCGCCGCCTGCTCACCTTTCAGCGCGATCGCCACCCCGGTGCCGATCAGCACCAGCGCCGGGGTGGTCAGAATGTAGAGGGAGGCCAGCTTCATCTCCCGGGGCTGGATCTTTTTGTTCAGGTACTCCGGGGTGCGCCCGACCATCAACCCGGCCACGAACACCGTGACAATGGCCAGCACCACAATCCCGTACAGTCCCGAGCCGGTCCCACCAGGGGCGATCTCGCCCAGCATCATGTTCAGGATCGCGATGCCGCCGCCCAGCGGGGACAGCGAGTCGTGCGCATTGTTGACCGCGCCGGTGGAGGTCAACGTGGTGGACGCGGTGAATAACGTCGAGGCGGGGATTCCGAACCGGACCTCCTTGCCCTCCAACGCCCCGCCTGCGGCCACCGCCACCACGCTGTGCTGCCCGGACTCGAGGAAACTGATCGCTGCGGTGGAGGCGACCCAGATGACCGCCATCACCGCGAGGATCACGTAGCCCTGGCGTTTGTCGCCGACCATTGTGCCGAACGTGCGGGTCAAGGAAACCCCGATAACCAACAACAGGAAGATCTCGACCAGGTTGGTGACCGGGTTCGGGTTCTCGAACGGGTGCGCCGAGTTGGCGTTGTAGAACCCGCCCCCATTGGTGCCCAGCTCCTTAATCGCCTCCTGGGAGGCCACCGGCCCGCCGGTGATCGTCTGGTGCTGGCCGGCCAGCGTGATCACGGTGTGTCCGGCGGAGAAGTTGTCCACCACCCCGCCGGCCAGCAACACCAACGCGAAGACCACCGAGATCGGCAGCAACAACCGCAAACAGGCCCGGGTCACATCCACCCAGAAATTGCCCACCCGATCGGTCCGCGATCGGGTGAACCCGCGGATCAGCGCGATCACCACCACGATGCCCACCGCCGCGGACACGAAGTTCTGCACCGCCAGCCCGGCCATCTGCACCAGGTGCCCCATCGTGGACTCACCTGAGTACGACTGCCAGTTCGTGTTGGTCGCGAACGACGCCGCGGTGTTGAACGCCTGGTCCGCTTGCACCGCCGGAAAACCCAGCGAGAGCAGCAGGTGTCCTTGCAGGCGCTGGAAGCTGTAGAGGAACAGCACCGACACTGCGGAGAACGCCAACACGCCACGCAGGTAGGTGGACCATTTCTGGTCGGCGTCGGCGCCTACTCCGATCAGCCGGTAAATACCCCGCTCGACCCGCCAGTGTTTATTGGCGGATTTGCCGGTGGTGAAGATATGGGCCATGTAATCACCCAGCGGCCGGTAGGATATCGCCAGGGCAAGCACCAGCAGGCCGGCCTGCAACCATCCCGCGACTGCGGTGCTCATGTGAACCGCGATGCTCATGTGAACCACAGTGCTCATGTGAACCGCTCCGGCGCCACCAGGGCCACGACCAGATAAATGACCAGCAACACCGACACCACCAAACCGGCAAGATCCGCGATGCTCACCGCGCCACCTCGTTCTGGCCGACCAGGCGCTCCACCCCGCGCACCGCCAGAGCCAACACCGCGAAAACCACAATTATCAACACGATAAAAGCCACATCAGGCATCCGAGGTACCTCGCCATCGAAAAAACGAGGGATCATTTCATGACGGCACCAGTACACCCCGATAGTGGCGGAACGGCGGGCTCCCTCACACGATCCTCACGCCGAGGAGAAAATTCCTCATGACTTCCTCACAGCGCGCGGGAAAATGTCACGGCGCACAATCAACCGGTGACGAAAGGTAGCTGAAACAGACCGGTCAGGTCAGGTTCCGGGCGCCGCGCGCGTAACCCTGCGCGAAGCCATAAACACTCTGCGCGTAGTCCAGGGAACTGTTGTAGGACAGGATCGCCCGGAGCCAACCGTCACCGGATGCCAGATTCCGGTTGCCCGCACACAGATACCCAGCCGCAGCCAGGGCGGCGTCGTCGATGTTCTGCGGGTCGCTGATTCCGTCATTGTTCCCATCAGCCCGCCACAGCGCCCAGGTGGACGGGATGAACTGGAAAGGCCCCACCGCGTGCTCCCACACCTTGTCGCCATCCAACAGGCCCCCGTCGGTGGCCGCGATAGCCCGGGTGCCGTTGGCGCCGTTGAGCGGTATCCCGATGATCGGCGAGGAGGGCCGGCCGTCGGGCAGCAGAGTGCGACCCCCGATAGTCCCATGCTGGGACTCCACCGCCGCGATACCGGCCAGGGTCACCCAGGTCAACCGGCAACCGGGCCGGGTGGCAGCCATCACGGCATGTGCGTTGGCGTAGGCCGCCAACGCCCGCGCCGGGATCCCAGTCACCCGGGCCATCCTGGCCGCCCACGCGGCGAAGGCCAGCGCCGGCGCGCCCGGGCGAGCCGCCCGGGCGGGGATCCGCACCGGGATCGTGACCTGCCCGCCGGCTGGCTGGCCGATAGGCGGGGCGGTCGGCGAGACAACAGGCGCGGCGGCGGGCTCGGGCACGTCAGGCAACGCGGCGGGCGCAGCCATCGCCACCGGTGTAAGAGCGGCAAGTCCTCGATCAGGCAGCGGAGCGGCTAGCGCGCCCAAGCCCACCACGACCAGGCCGGCGCAGGCCAGCGCGCCACCGGAGAGCACTCCACGCAGCGCGTAACCACCCACCCGGCCAGGCCACCGGCGGCGACCCCGAGACAGTTCGGCACCGGATTGCCCGGCAGGTTGCCCGACCGGGGGTTGCCCGATCCGCACGCTCGCACGCTGCTCGACGCTCATACCACAGATCAACGACTGGCCGCCCGGGTGGACACGGCCAGCGGCTCACCGTCCGGGTAGTGTGCGTTCCAGGGCTTGCCAGCCGGTGTCGTGGGCGTGCTCGGCGGCTTCGGCGCGCCCGCCGCCGCGGAGCCCGAACAACCGTTTAGCCAGCAGTAGGTAGCCGACCACAGCGAGGTTAATCACCAAAGTGATGATCTTAATGATGGTGATCCGGCCAGTCAGCTCGTACACCTCAGGGATCAACAACAATGTGGTGGCAATGAAGGTGAGGTACTCAGCCCACCGCTTGGCGAACCACAGCCCCACCGCTTCGACTCCCTCAAGCACGGCGTAGCCGGCCAACACGCACCCCACGAGCCACAAGGTGGAAGACTTCGCGGCGAAAGCCCGCTGCAGCTCCCGGACAATGCCCCCGCCGCTCGAGCCACTCGGCCCCCCAACGCCGCCCTGTACCGCGTCCAGGACCCGGTAGAACGTGTGACTCAAGATCTCCCGATTGGCGGCGAAAAGAAACACCGCCACCGCGAGCGTGCCGAGCACGAGGAAATGCACGAGCCGATCCAGGGCAATCAGGCGCAACACATAGCGATCCCGCAGCGGCCGTCCCCGCAGCGGCAGGGTGATCTCGGACCGCTCGGGGAGATGCTGGCGCGTCGGCGCATCAGGCGGTGGCAGCGCAACCCAGGCATCGCAGCGCACGCAGCGGTACCAGCGAAGCCCATTCCCGGTTTCCCGCACGAGCAGGCTATCGACCGGTCGGATCTCGGCCACGTCGGTGCCGACCAGCTCATGGCCGCGCAGCCCACAGCCGATCAGCTCATAGTGAAACCGCAGCCGCAATCCTTGAGATCGCTCAGTGCCCGGTGGAGCCTGGCCGCGCCCCACCTGCTGGTCCCCCTTCATCAGCCCGCGCTCCCTTCATCAACCCGCACCCCCATCGCCGTCCCGGACCCGTCAAAATACGCCGCGTGGCTTTGTGACTGCCCAGTGGTGTGCCGGCCGGCCGAACCGCTCCTCGTGCACGACCTGGGCCAGCGGGATGCGGTGTCGCCAGCCGTGGCGCTCGAGATCCGGGGTGGCCTGGAGCATGGCAACCGGGCCCAGGCACAGCCAAGCCACCGGCCGGAGCTGGCTGGGGATGCCCAGCAGTTCCCGCAGGAACTCCTCCCGGTAGAAGCTGACCCACCCGACCCCGAGTCCCTCGGCGGTCGCGGCCAGCCACAGGTTCTCAATGGCCAAGCACACCGAATACAGGCCAGCATCGGCGATGGCGTGCCGCCCGAGCACCGCCGGGCTGCCGCGCCGGGAGTCGTAGGTGACCACGACGCCCAGGCTGGACTCCAGCACCCCTTCAACCTTGATCCGAGCGAAGATCCGGGACCGCTCCTCGTCGAGCTGGCTGGCGAAGATCTCACGTTCGGCCTGGACGTGGTCACGGAACGCGGTGCGGGTGCTCACATCGCGGATCAGCACGAAGTCCCAGGGCTGGGACAACCCCACGCTGGGCGCGGTGTGCGCGGCATCAAGAATCCGGCGCAGCACATCGGTGGGCACCACCTCACCGGTGAACTCACCCCGAACATCACGCCGACGGTGCACGACATCGTAGAAGCTGCTCATCGCTACCTGCACAGTCGCACAAGCGCGTCGTGCAGCGGCGACTGGAGATCCTGTGGTCCAATGATGCCCGTCATGCTCGCATCAGAGAGCGGGCACCCACAAGTGAGCGACAAGGAGATCATGTCGTGACAAGCACCAAGATCGTAGAACTGATGGCCGCTCCAGTCAATTCCCGTGACCTGTCGTGGCTGCAGGAAAGCCTGCAGGCAGCCGTTGAGCTCGAGTTCTCGACGCTTCCGGTCTACCTCTCCGGAATGTGGTCGATCAAAGATCAGAGCGGCGAAGTATACGATCTCATCAACAGCGTCGTCTTGGAAGAGATGCTCCACATGGGGTTTGCCTGCAATATGCTCACAGCGATCGGCGGCACACCAAAAATCGTGGCACCGACGTATCCCGGACACCTGCCCGGTGGTGTGCTGCCAGATCTTGAGGTTTACCTCGCAGGTCTCAACACGACGACGCTTGACATGTACATAGCGATCGAGGAGCCAGAGAATCCCCTCGCGCTGATCACGGCCGACTCTCCCACGATTGGCATGTTCTACGACGCGATTCGCGATTTATTCCAGGTGCTCGCACCGCCGATCTCCACGGACGGGCAACTAGCCACTCCGCTGGGCGTGCCCAATCCCGACGGGTCCGGCACGACGATCACAGAGCAGTTGACCCAACTCGCCTCGCTCGACGACGTGCTGGGCGCGATCGCAACGATCAAGGACCAGGGCGAGGGCACCGCGCACAGCCCCGATTCCACCGAGTTCGGCGTCGAACTCGCGCACTACTACCGTTTTGGCGAGATCCGCCACGGCCGGAAATTCATCGAAATCGATGGGCACTGGGGTTACATCGGCGATCCGGTTCCCTTCCCGGATTGTTATCCCGTCGCCAAGGTGCCCCAGGGCGGTTATCCGGACCTACCGGCGTCGAAAAGCTTTGACATGGCGTTCTCCCAGCTTATTATGCGACTCCAGGACGCATGGTCGGGCGGCGGCGAGAACGCACTGCACGCGGCGATCGGGATCATGGTTGGGCTGTACGACCTCGCCAAGCCCATCATTACCACACCACTACCCGACGGCACTGGCAACTACGGCCCGGACTTCATCCCAACGCCCCAGTAAGACGACAGATTCCGCGAGCATCCATAGGGAAGTAGCGCCCCGTCATCTGTTCTGGACCCTGCGGTTGACGCTATCGAACTCCCGCTGAAGCGCTGGTCGTCAACCAGCGCTCATCGCGAAGGTGCGACCAGGCTTTCGCGACGTGGCCGGGCCCCATCATGCGCTGCTTTCGAGCGTTCCACGCGCCGACAAGTTCGGCGGCAACGTTCGGATCGGCGGCAGCCTCAGCGTTCTCGTGCGTGGCAACCCAGTGGACGCTGGCGAGCAATTCCATACCGTACGCTGACTCGAAGCCCTCACTGAGCCGGACGACCCGTTCGATTCGGGCAACAGTGTCAGGATAACTGTCCAGGACCCGGTCAGCCTCGTCACTCACGCCAGGGAGCAGCTCGATCAGCTCGACTTCTTGGACCGACCTGCTGCCATCACCAAATCCGGTAATGAAGTGCCCTTCCATCGATCGTAGCGCCTTGTGAAGGTTGTCTGCGTACGGACCGTAGCGGCCCTTAGCATAATCGAGGCGCATGTCTTCGCCAGCTATCTGTAGGAAGTACATAAGCTTCTGCACTTCAATGAGCGATACGCCTAGGGCGATCTCACCGTATCTCCGCATTGTCGCAATGAAGGCTGCCTTCGCCACGGTCATCGCGGGTCGCGCTGCGCGGGTGGTCATGTCCGCGGCATTGGGCGCGCCATCGGGTGGAAAGATCCGGACATCGACGTTCGGTAGCTGCGCGAACGCGCTCTTGATGAGCGGCCGAACATCCACTCAATCGAGCCCGCCGCTGCCGCAGCCTAACGGCGGCACCGCGATCGAACTGATCGACTTCTCCTGGACCACTCGTACGAGGTCAACAAGGCCCGCCTCGATGTCCGAGAGTCGGGAGTGGGCGCGCCAGTGGCCCTTGGTGGGGAAGTTGATGACGAACCGAGGACCTGTCATTGCGCCGGTGTCCCAGACGTGCATCTGGCCAAGGCTGACCTCCCCTCGTTTGGCGGCCCGCTCGTACGCCCGGAACATGTCCGGGAACCGGCGGCGGAACTGCAGGGCGATGCCCTTGCCCATCACTCCCACCGTGTTCACCGT
Source organism: Pseudonocardiaceae bacterium (assembly GCA_050699715.1). GTDB lineage: Bacteria > Actinomycetota > Actinomycetes > Mycobacteriales > Pseudonocardiaceae. The sequence goes on along the minus strand of JBOHFR010000030.1, from coordinate 9,884 downwards.
GTTGACCAGTGCCTCCACGTCCGAGTCGAGGAGGTTTCCATGGGATTCGTGGATCATCGAGCCTCCTTCAGCTGAAGTACCAGTCACGCCTTGTTCTTACCGCAACACTCTGACTAAGCTGCTCCTTGATTCCCCGGTTCCCGACCTCGACGGCAAGCGGACCAGCGGCGGCACCAGTGTCGCACAGCAGGCCGCGCTCGATGATCGACGCCAGGTGGTGGATGGGCGTGAAGTGGTAAAGCGGCGTGGGCACCGGGCGCGGCACGACGACTACCTCGACTCGGCAGTGGACTCGATCACGGCCTTCCTCGCTTCGGACGCACGACAAGCTGCGTGTGCTGGAACCGCTGGACGCCAGCCGCCTGGCCGCCACCATGGTCCGCACGGTCTCATGGATGCTTATGCACCCTCCGCGGGCACTGGGGATCACGTCAGATGCCGGGCGCACTGAGAGCACACGAGATCATGATCGCCCCTCTCGTTCAGTGATCTATGGGCATCTATCTGCCGAAACAGGACTTTGCCGGGGCCCTGCCCATTACCCCAGTTCAGCCCCGGTTTCACGACTTTGCCGGGGCCCTGGGGGGCATGGCGTCTCGGGCGCCGCTTGTAGCCATGGCGGTGACGGGTGAGCAGTACCTCAAAGCCAAGGTGCAACCAGACGTCGAGGAGCGGTTGCGCTATGCGGTAGCTGAGGCTCACCGGTCGGCTGCCTGGGCGTCCGGTGATATGCGTTTCATAGACGCCTGCCGCGCTCATGCCCACCGGGCGCTTGACCTGTCGGAAGGGAGCCGCGACCGCATCGCCCAAGTCCTCGCTACAGTCGCGACCGTTGAAAAATCGTATCGTGGTATCGCTCATTCAGTCGAGCTGTTCCAGCTAGCTCAGCTCGCCGCAGCGGTATCGTCTGACCCGCAAGTAGGGGCGGTACTGGCTGCTCAAGTGGCAGGTTCCTATCATGAGCTTGGCTACCCCGAGAAAGCCCGTCAGGAGGTGGATACGGCCAGACGGTTGTTCGATGAAGCCGACCCTACGAGGTCGCTGCCATTTTTCCGTATGTATGGCAATGGTACGTGTGCGTTGGCGGCAGCCGAACACCAGCTCGGTAATTATGAAACCGCTCGGGCGGATGGCATGAGCGCGCTGGCTGGTTGGTCTGTTGGTGATGAGCGTAGCACTGCCATCGACAGCGTCATCCTCGCTACTACCAATGTGCGAGCGGGTGAACTGCGGGAGGGTGTAAGCCAAGCCGCTCAAGCCCTGGTGCTGGTGCAGCGGATTGGGTCACGGCGGGTGCGCTCACGATTGGTTCCGCTGGCTGATGCTTTGGGTAAGCGTAACGATAGTACCTGCCGTGACCTTGCGCGGGCAGCCCGTAAGCTCGCTGTGGCGTGAGGGTTTAGTGGGTTGGACGTCGAGTTAGGAGTCGTGGCACCATTATTGCTGTAAAAAAATTGCACCAACAGTAACTCCGTCAACTATGCCATAGTGATTATTAGACATCCTTAAAACAACCGCAGCTACTAATACGAGTGCTACTACGATCACGATTTTATAGCGCTCTGGCTGGTTTTGATACTCCGTGGTGAGCATGAAACCAAATATCAAGAGATCAGCCCCTCCAGAGTATAGTTTATCTTGTGCATCTAGCAGCAAAAGTGCCATTACTGGGACGCTGCCAAATAACAATCTGACATCACGCCGAGCAAGAAATGTTTTCATCTCTCTCATCTTTTTAATGATAACTATCGTAACAGATCCTGAAATGGAGCAGGGCCAGGCATAACCCAATGCCGCTAAGTTAGGCACGGGACCTTGAAAATGTGGATCTTTGCTGGACCGTTATGGAGTTGGCCGTGGTCGGTACCGCTTGGGACTACGAAACAAGCGAATATATCAGCATCGCGGTCTCTCACTGCCTGTGTGGAGCAGCGAACTGCCGAACGGTGATCCGTGGCTTCGGGCATCGTCGCCACGACCCGCACTGGCGACCAACCCACCTCGCCCACTACCTCCGCAGAGAGGTCACGGCCACCACACTCGCGGCGACCCCTCGGACAATGAGCACCAGCGTCGCCAGCGGACCCGTCAACGGACGGTGCCAGGGCGACGCTGATCGCCAGTAGAAACGGATAGCTCCACGATGGTGATGGTAGATCGAACGCAGGGGTCGGCGAGCCGATGACCGACCCCCGATATGCGCGACGATCGCACTCGGTTCAAACATCGTTCGCCACCCGGACCGGCGCAGCCGGAAACACAGATCCATGTCCTCGACGTACATGAAATAACGCTCGTCGAAGCCACTGACCTGCTCCCACGCCTGGCGCGGCAACAGCATGCAACAACCGGACACTCAATCAACCTCGACGGCACACGCGCCGACGCCATGACCCAATGCCACGTAGCTTAATTTGATCATGGTGTTGGTCTGCTGTTTTTCCGTGTGCTCGGCGTGGCGTCGTGGTGCTTGCCGGGTGGGCTGGCACGGTCGGCGATCATGGTTGAGGGTGTGGTGGTGCGGCCGGATCAGGTGTCGCTGGGGGTGCTGGTCTCGGCGGTGCCACGGGACGCGGTGAATGCCGCGGTGGCGGCGTGCGGGGCTGGGGAGAAGCGTTCGGGCGGGAAGCTCCCGGCGCATGTGACGGCGTATCTGACGATGGCGATGTGCCTGTTCGCGGATGATGATTATGAGGAGGTCGCGGCCAAGGTCACCGGGTCGTTGTCGCGGTGGGGGTGCTGGGACGCTGGCTGGGCGGTGCCGAGGGCGGGTGGGATCACCCAGGCCCGCAAACGGCTGGGTCCCAGGGTGCTGGCCGAGGTGTTCGAGCAGGTCGTGGGCCCGGTAGCGACCATGTCGACGCGGGGGGCGTGGCTGCGGGGATGGCGGCTGGTGGCGATCGATGGGTTCGAGGTTGATGTGCCGGACACCAGGGGCAACGCCGCGCGGTTCGGCTATGCCGGGTCCGGGGATCATCGCTCGGCGTTTCCCAGGGCGCGAGTGGTGGCGCTGGCTGAGTGCGGCACGCATGCGTTTCTGGCCGCTGAGACCGGGGCGTGGGCGGTCGGGGAGAAGACCCTGGCCAACCGGCTTTATCAGCGGCTGCGCCGCGATGAGTTGCTCACTGCGGATCGCAACTTCTACTCCTTCGAGGGCTGGGGCCTGGCCGCCCGCTCCGGTGCCGCGCTGTTGTGGCGGGTTCCGACAGGGCTGGGCCTGCCCGTCGTGCGGGTCCTGCCCGATGGCACCTACCTCTCGGTCCTGATCAACCCGGCAATCCGCGGCGTCCGGCACCGCGCGGCGATCCTCGCCGCCGCCGATGAGGCCGCCCACAGTGCGCTCATCGACGGTCCACAGGTCGAGCTCGACCCCACCGAGGCACACCTGGTATGGGTCGTGGAGTACGACATCCCAGACCGCGACGGCAACGGCACCGGTGAGCTGATCGTGCTGCTGACCACGATCACCGACCCCGCCGCAGCCCGTGCCGATGAGCTCGCCGCCGCCTATCACGAGCGGTGGGAAGAAGAGACCGGCAACGACCAGCTCAAGACCCACCTCCGCGGTCCCGGCAAGGTCCTGCGCTCGCGCCTGCCCGAGCTGGTCCACCAGGAGATCTGGGCCTGGTTACTGGTCCACCACGCGATCAGCGCCCTGATCACCCAAGCCGCCGAGGCCGCGGACCTCGACCCCGACAGAGTCTCCTTCACCAGGGTCCTGCGCATCACCCGCCGCACCGCCACCGGTACGGCGGGCTTTTCCCCCTGAGGACTGGAACGAGGCACTACCCCACGTCCTGGCCGAGATCACCAGAAAAATCAACCCACCCCGGCGGTACCGGAGCTGCCCGCGCGCGGTCAAACGAGCCCGCTACAACAGCTACCGGGTCAAGAAACCCAGCGACCGCGCCAGCACCCGCCACACCAGCCCGCCCACGATCCACATCCACACACTGGCACCCCGCACAGCATGATCAACTTAAGCTACGTGGCATTGCACCAGGAGCTGGAGAGGAAGGTCTCTCGGCTGTTGGAGTGGGGGTATCAGGCACGCTGGCTCGATCCGAGGGAAGTTCGTTCGCTGGAGCCGGACCTGGCCCCCGACATGATCGCAAGCCGGGTCGCGTACTTTCCCGACGAGGGCTGGGTCGATCCCGCCCGGCTCATGGCCGCGCTGCTCTCGCGGGCCCGTGCATGGGGAGTGCAGGTCAGGTCCCATTGCGCTGCTGTGGGGATGTCGATGACGGGTGAGCGCATCGACGGTGTGCGTACCTCCGATGGTGAGACGGTACGTACCGATGCGGTGGTCAACTGTGCCGGTCCAGGCGCAGGTGAGGTCGCAGCGCTCGTGGGCGTGGACCTTCCGATGCGCAACACCACGGGGCTGTTGGCGTATACCGCGCCTACCGCGGTTGCGGTCGGGCGGGTGATCCACGCACCGCGAATCCAGCTGCGGCCCGACGGCGGCGGGCGGCTGCTCCTACACAACACGAGCGCGGACACCGCTGTGTCAAGACACGACGACGGCTCTCGGATCGCCGAACCCGATGCGGCGCAGGCGATGCTCCACCTAGCCGAGGAACTTTACCCGAGCCTTCGTGGCATCAAGGTCGAAGCGAGCCGGATCGGCGTGCGAGTGATCCCGATCGACGGGCTTCCCGTGCTCGGGCGAAGCGCCACCGTCGAGAACTTCTATTTCGCTGTCACCCACAGTGGCGTGACTCTCTGCCTGCGCGTCGCGGAGCTGGTCGGCGCCGAGGTCCGCGGTGAGCTGGTCAACGAGCTAGCACCGTTTCGGCACTCGCGGCTGGATACTCGACGGCCCCCGGTGGTCTCGGCCGACCAGGAAACCCCGGGACAGTCGTGACCATCACCATCATCCGATCCGGCAGCGTCATCATGCGGAGCCAGATCCTGATCGAGGCGACGTCGACGGTTCCAGTGAAGATGTATTCGTGTTTGTCGTAGCGAGTGGCGACTGCTCGGAATTGCTTGTGCTTGTTGGTGCAGCGCTCGGGGGTGATGACCCGTGAGATCGGGCGGCAGCGCTGGTCAGCGGCGACGTGAACCTTAGTGCTCAGGCCACGACGGGAGCGCCTCCCGGTCCGCACTCGCGCTGGATTCCTTGTCATTCGACCCAGCCCCTTGTGTCAGCTTGGGGTCATATGGCCGACGCGAGCCGTTTGGCCCAGGAGTGCGCGCAGGCTGTCGGGATCATGGATTCTGCCGGGCACTACCTTTGGTCCGCATGTGGATTACCTGGAGCCAGTCGTCCGGAGTTTACCGGCGTAGACTTGGCGCTCTTGGAGTGACACGAATCCTGGTATCGGGTCCGACGTGTAGAGGTTGTCGTGGGTAAACCGCAGGAATTCGTGCGCGTGGAAGTGCCAGACGTCTTGCCCGCCTGCTGGCTCGTTGTGCTGCCGTATTGATACTCCGTGGCAGTCGTACGAGCTGTGGATGGTGGTGGCTGCCGCAGTCAGCGAACTGACCTCATGCTGATCTTGTGTCGGCGCGTAGGGGGTCCAGTGAAGTGCACGTTCGGGGTGATCGTTGCCGCATCCGGGCAACCTACCGGGTGCGTGCCGCACCCGCAGGTGCGGGCCTGTTGGCGGTCCGTACCCTTGCCCGGGTGACTGCGTCTGTGGCCGTGGACTGCGTCGTCGTGTCGTACAACAGTGCCGATGAACTGCCGGCCTGTCTGCGTTCGTTGGCTGACCAGCCCGGCGGTGAGGTCGCCGTGACGGTCGTCGACAACTGCTCCAGCGACGACAGCGTGGCTGTTGCCCGCGACCACGGTGTTCGCGTGCTGGCCAACGCCAGCAACCGGGGGTTCGCTGCTGCGGTGAATCAGGGCCTTCGTGGTGGTAGGTCACTCTGGGTGTTGATCGTCAATCCGGATGCTTGTCTCATGCCGGGCGGGGTGCGGGCCATGATGGACGTGGCGAACGGTGGTGGTCGTGTCGGCTGTGTTGGCCCGAAGACAACTGATATGGCGGGCAATATCTATCCGAGTGCCCGTTCGTTTCCGGGGGTCTTCACCGCCCTGGCGCATGGGCTGCTGGGATCGGTGTGGCCGGGGAATCCGGCGACGAGGCGATACCATACCGGTCATGGCGCAATGCCACGTAGCCTATTTTGATCATGGTGTTGGCCTGCTGTTCTCGATGGTCTCGGCGTGGCGTCGTGATCTCGGTCAGGGCCGGTGAGATGGGCGGCGATCATGGGCGAGGGTGTGGTGGTGCGGCCGGATCAGGTGTCGTTGGGGGTGTTGGTGACGGCGGTGCCCCGTGACGTGGTTGATGCGGCGGTGGCCAGGTTCGGGGTCGGTGCCAAACGATCGGACGGGAAGCTGCCGGCGCACGTGACGGTGTATCTGACGATGGCGATGTGCCTGTTTTCTGAGGATGACTACACCGAGGTTGCGACGAAGGTCACGGGGTCGTTGCCCCGGTGGCGGACAGGGGGACTCGGGGGACGTGGCTGCGGGGGCGGCGGCTGGTGGCCATCAACGGTTTCGAGGTCGATCTACCGGACACTCCGGGCAACGCCGCAGAGTTCGGCTATGCCGGGTCCGGGGACAACCGCTCGGTGTTCCCCAAGGCGCGGGTGGTGGGGGCCGCGGCCGTCAAGGTCGACGCGGTGCGTTCAACCGGTGGCCGGCTGACTACGCCCAGAGTACGGCCGGGGGCTCTGGATCACCTATTCGTGGGAGGCCAGCCTCTGGTTGGTGGATGTCCTTGCCGGCGCCGGCCTGCCAGGCTGTGGATCAGTGCGTTCGCGTACCCCAAGGCCCGAGCACCGCGAGATCGTGAGGATTTGTCCAGATGACGGACATCATTCCCACCACCGAGACGACCGCCCTGATCGACCCGCCGCCGCACCACGACTGCCCGGTCCCGCCGGACCCGGAAAGCGCGTTGGTCGCCGCGGTCCGGACTGGCCCGTCGGGGTTGGGTACCTCGGCGGCCCACCTCGCGCGGGAATTCACCCTGGCCAGCGGCTCCGACCCCGCGTACCTGGAACGCCCCTGGGGAGACGGCACGGCCGCGCCGCTGTACGTCCCGATGGTCGAGCGGGCGGACGACGCGCTGGCCGCCGAGGTGGACGACCGGCTGGTGATCTGGGCCAAGGACTGCGGCTTCACCGATGACCAGGCCAATCTGATGCGCCGAGCCGGGTTCGGCCGGTTGGCGATGCTCGCCCACACCGATACCGATGATCCCGACCGTTTGCTGATCGCCGCGCAGCTCAACGCCGCATGGTGGGCCGCCGACGACCTGTACGCCGACGACAGCGCTATGGGCGCCACCCCGACCGAGCTGCCGCCCCGGCTGGCTTTGGCGATGGCCGCGATGGACCCGGTGGCCCCGGCTGGCGAGTTCACCGTTGCGCTGGATGAGGCGCTGCGCTCCGATCCGGTGTTGGTGGCGCTCAATTCCGGAATCGAGCATTTGACCCGGCACGCCAGCCCCGCGCAGGTGCAGCGAGTCTGCTACTCGACCTTCGCCATGTTCGTCAGCTGGGACAGCTACGCGGCGTGGCGGTTCACCGGCAACTACCCGCCGGCCTGGAAGTACCTCGCCACCCGCCAGCACGACACCTTTTACACCTCGATGACGCTGATCGACGCGGTCGGCGGCTATGAACTGGACGCCAACTTGTATTACGAGCCACGGGTCCGGCGTGCCCTGATGCAGGCCGGCACCGCCTCGGTGATTGTCAACGACCTGCACTCGGCGGCCAAGGACGCCGCCGACGACAAGCCGGTGTGCAACATGGTGTTGCAGATCGTGGCCGATCGGCAGTGCTCGGCCGAGGAGGCCGTCGCGATCACTGTTGACCTGCACAACAACCTGGTCCGGGATTTCGAGGCCACCCACTGCAGCTTGCTCCCCGTGCCGTCGCCGCAGCTCCAGCGGTTCCTGCGCGGGGTGCGCGCCTGGATGGGCGGCGGCTTCGAGTGGCACGCCACCAACCCCCGTTACCAGAGCTGACCCGCTCGCGGGCTGCACCGCAGCGTACCGAGATCAACCACCCGTGGGGTGGCCGGATAGGATGCGGTGTCGCATCGACTGCGGGGGAAGGACGTCGGGGGCTGGTCTTCTAGCGGGTACTCACCGTCGCTCACGGCCCGGTACAATTTCGCGACCTGCTTGGCCACCCTCAGTTGACAGACGTCCTCGGCGTTGCCGTTACCGGCAGCTACCGCCTGTCCACCGAAATAGCCGACTGCAAGACCAGTCGCAAGGACAGCACGTCGCACATGTTCTGGGTACGGGGTGTTGCCGACCCGAGGGCGCTGGGACGCTCAACCATCTCCCGCCCTAACTACGGCCAGCTCCGTGAGCTTGTCGTCAGGCTGCTGTGGTGCCGTAGTCCACCGGCCGGCCTGAGGCTGGGTCGGTACCTCTCAGGTCCAGTGCTTCGGCCGACGCAGGGTGATGCCCGCGCTGTTGACGTCGGTCTCCTTCTCCTCGTACACCGTCCACGCTGCTCCACAGTCCCGGCAGTGGCGGGATTTCTGCTGAAATCGTCCGTCCACGACGGTCACTCGCGAGCTGTAGCTGGCAAATCAAGCTGCGCACGTGCTCGGCTTGTCCCAGAGTCGGGTGTCGCGGTTGCTCTCCGGCAAGCGCAGCGGCAATCCGCTGGACATCGCGGCGTTCCTCGGCGTGTGCCGGGTGAAGACCCCGGAGCGGAGTCGGTTGCTGGCGCTGTGCCAGGACCTGCACATCCCGGGCTGGCTACAACAGCACGGCTCCCGGCTGCCCGCGCAGCTCAGAACGTTGATCGACCACGAGAACAAGGCGGCGGCGATCAGCGACTTCCAAGCGACGCTGGTGCACGGGCTGTTGCAGACCGGGGACTACGCCCGGGCCGTGATCAGCCGCAATGTCAACATGCCGGCCGAGGAGGTGGAGGAGCGGGTCGCCGCCCGGCTGGCCCGGCACAGCCTGTTCACCCAGGAGCGCCCACCGCGGTTCACCTTCTACCTGCACGAGGCCGTGTTGCGACTGCCGATCGGCGGCCCAGCGGTGATGTACGACCAGTTGCACCACCTGCTGCGGATGTCGGCCCGCTCCTGCGTCACGCTGCGGGTGGTCCCGAGCGCGCTCGGGGCGCACGCCGGGCTGTCCGGTCCCTTCACCCTGATGGAGTTCATCGAGTTCCGCCCGGTGATATTCCTGGACAGTGAGACCTCCAGCCTGTTCCTGGAACGGCGCGATGAGGCCAGCGCCTACCAGCGCATCCTGGCGGCACTGGCGGGCACCGCGCTGGATGAGGGAGAATCCAGGGAGCTGATTGCCACGCTGGCAACCGAGTGCTACGCGGATCGGGAGGACCATGACGCGCCTGAGCTGGCCGGCATTGTCTGGCACACCAGCAGCTACAGTGCCAACGGCGGTGCCTGCGTCCAGGTGGGCTGGCGCACCAGCAGCCACAGCGGCAACAGCGGCAACTGCGTTGAGGTCGCGGCCAGCGCGGAGCGGGTCCTGGTGCGGGATTCCAAACACCCGCACGGCCCCGCCCTGGCCGTCCCCGCCCCGGCCTGGCACGCGTTCCTCAGCACCGCCACCCACTGAGCCCATCACACCCACTGAGCCCATCACCCACTGAGCACCGTCTCAGGCTCACCAGCGCAGCGGAGAGACCCGCACCCGCGACACGGCGGTTTCTGCTGGGCGCGAAGACACAGACCTCCTGAAGTAGGTCATGAACGTCGATCGATGCGGCGCTCGCTGGCGGTGAGCCACCATCTGCCCGTCGCCCCGCCTGCGCACCACCAGCTCGCGTGGCACGCGCACCTATGACCCCACCAACCGGGCGCTGCCTCACCAGGCCCCGACGTGGGCCACCACCGCCCGCGGGCGGTGGTGGCC
>JBOHFR010000029.1:0-61550 GCA_050699715.1 Pseudonocardiaceae bacterium | reverse complement strand
AAGTGACACGTCGTGTCACTTTCGGCACCCAAACCGTGATCATGACCGTGGTGCCGCCTTGATGGGGGCCACCACCGCCCGCGGGCGGGACGTTGTTCGCCCGCGTCTACGTCGTCGCCTGCTGAGGCAGCGCCCGGTTGGCGGGGTCATGGGTGTGCCTACCCCACGAGCTGGCGGGGCGACGGGCAGCTGGTGGCTCGCCGCCAGCGAGCGCCGTATCGATCGACGTTCATGACCTACTTCAGGAGGTCTGCGCCCGCGACTCCATACGACGCTGATCGGGGAGAGGTGTCGTGGCCAGGGTGTTTATCAGCCATGCCAGCGAGGACCCAAACCTCCTGAGCCAGCAGCTGCCCGTCGCCCCGCCTGCGCACCACCAGCTCGGATGGCACGCACACCCATGACCCCACCAACCGGGCGCTGGCTCGGCAGGCGATGAGGCAGGCGCGGGCGAACAACGTCGCTCCCGCGGGCGGTGGTGGCCCGCATCAGGGCGGCACCACGGCCATGATCACGGTTTCGGTGCCGACAGTGACACGACATGTCACCTGAGGCACCCAAACCGTGATCATGAGTCCCAGGCCGGCCCTTCGCAGGCCTAGGATATCCACACGATTGTCCTGCGAACGCCTCACGGGAGCCCCAGGTCAGAGCTTGATCAAGAAGCTACTTCAGGAGGTCTGGGACCGGACTGTGGCTGGTGTGCTGCACGAGTGGCTAGGTCTCGAGGGCCATGATGTGTTTTTGGTCTCAGGCGGTGGCGTGTACACGGGTGGCCAGCTCCCGCAGCCCCGGCATGGCCGCCTGGAGAGGCATGGCCATCAAGTCGCTAACCAGCCGGCGGACGGCGTTGCGGGTGCGGCGCTCGACGGTGGGCATAGCAGCGATCGGCAGGCTGCGCGCGTGCGCCAGGGCAGTGCCGGCGTCGCCGAGCACATAGGCCACAGACACACGGTGGCTGACGATGTTGGCGGCCAGCCCCCGGCGGCGTGCCGCGTCGCATGCCGTCCACCCCACCCTGTAGGGTGGAATCTAAGAGAAACACTGTCGAGATGAACGGGGCCGCCGGTTCCCCCGGCCGCCCCGTCTCCCTGCGCGAGGGGGTCGAGCCATGGGGCGCGGCCGAGCCAAGGCCAAGCAAACGAAGGTGGCCCGGGAACTCAAATACAGCTCCCCCGCCACAGATCTTGAGGCTCTCCAACGAGAGCTGTCGAGCGGCAATGGGGGCAGCCACACCGTCGGCAATGGCGACGGTGGCCACGGCACCCAAGACCGCGCCGATGAGGCGTGCACCGACGAGGACGACGAGTACCGCCGTTGAGGCCGCACATATCGTCGCCCACCAGCCGGGGCTCGCCAACCGGGTCAGAATCGCGGATGATCCCCGCGGAGCACTGCGCCGGCGGAGTCCTTCCCCGCACCCTCGAGCGCCACGTCGCGGGACTTGCGCACCTCGCCGAGTACCCACGCGGGCACATGCCGGGCCTTCAGCACGGCTAACGCACGATCCACCTCAGCTGGGTCGACCACCGCGACCATCCCGACGCCCATGTTGAAGGTGCACTCCATCTCCGCGCGCTGCACCCGGCCCCGGCGAGTGATCAGCGCGAACTCCGCGGCCGGCGTCCAGCTACCGCGCTCCAGCACAGCGACCAGCCCGCGGGGCATCACCCGTGACAAGTTCGCCGCTAGGCCGCCCCCGGTGATGTGCGCGAACGTCCGCACCTCGGTCTCCGCGACCAACGCCAGGCAGTCCTTGGTGTAGATCCGGGTGGGCTCGAGCAACTGCTCCCCCAGCGTGCGGCCGAACTCCTCGACATGCCCGTCCAGGGGCATTCGGGCCATGTCCAGCAGCACGTGCCGGGCCAGCGAATAGCCGTGGGAATGCAGCCCCGAGGAGGCCATCGCCACCACCACGTCGCCGGGCCGCACGCGATCAGGCCCCAGGATGGCGTCGGCCTCGACCACGCCCACCCCAGTCGCGGACAAGTCGTAGGCGCCGTCGGTCATCATCCCGGGATGCTCGGCGGTCTCCCCGCCCAGTAGCGCGCAGCCAGCCTGAACGCAGCCGTCGGCGATTCCCCGGACGAGGTCCGCGACCAGCTCCGGTACGACCTTGCCGACGGCGATGTAGTCCTGCAGGAACAATGGCTCGGCCCCACACACCACCAGGTCGTCAACCACCATCGCCACCAGGTCGATCCCGATGGTGTGGTGCACGTCCAGCGCCTGCGCTACCGCGATCTTGGTGCCGACGCCGTCGGTGGAGCTAGCCAGGACGGGCTCGCGGCAGCGGTCAAGCTTGAGCTTGAACAGGCCGGCGAATCCGCCGATGGCGCCCAGCACCTCCGGGCGACGAGCCCGCTCGGCGTGTGGTCGCAGCGCGGTAACGGCCTGCTCCCCGGCAGCGATGTCCACCCCGGCCAGGGCGTAGGTGGTGTGCGAGCTGACGATCTCGGTCATGGCAGGCGCTCCAGGACACGGGTGACGATGGCGCGAGAGATGCCCCTACGAGCAGTTACCGTCACGTTACCTGGTCAGGGATGACACCGGCTCCACCGCGTCGAGGTCTTCGAGCAGGTGCTTGCCGATGGACTCGCTAGGTGGCAACGGGATCGGGTAGCGGCCGTCGAAGCAGGCTGTGCACAACCGGGAGGCCGGCTGTTCGGAGGCGGCGATGAGGCCCTCGAGGCTGACGTAACCGAGACTGTCGGCCCCGATCCCGCGCCGGATCCCCTCGACATTGCTGCCGCCAGCCCCGGTGGCGATCAACTCGGCGTGGGAGGGGAAGTCGATGCCGTAGAAGCACGGCCAACGCACCGGTGGGCTGGCGATCCGGACATGCACCTCGATCGCCCCGGCCTCGCGCAGCATCCGAACCAGGGCGCGCTGGGTGTTTCCGCGCACGATGGAGTCGTCCACCACGACCAGCCGCTGGCCGCGGATGACATCACGCAGCGGGTTGAGCTTCAGGCGGATGCCCAGCTGGCGGATCGTCTGGGACGGCTGGATGAAGGTGCGCCCGACGTAGGCGTTCTTCACCAGCCCCTTTCCATAGGGGATGCCCGAGCCTTGCGCGTAGCCGATCGCGGCTGGGGTGCCCGACTCGGGTACCGGGATGACCAGATCGGCGTCGGCCGGATGCTCCCGGGCCAGCCGGCGGCCGATCTCCAACCGGGTGGCGTGCACGCCCCGCCCAGCGATCGTGGTGTCCGGTCGGGCCAGGTAAACGTACTCGAACACGCAGCCTTTGGGATCGGGGCTGGCGAACCGCGAGCTGCGCAACCCGCCCGCGTCGATGGCCAGTAGCTCGCCGGGCTCCACTTCACGGACGAAGCGGGCACCGACGATGTCCAGCGCCGCGGTCTCACTGGCGAGCACCCAGCCGCGCTCCAGCAGCCTGCCCAGCACCAGCGGGCGGACGCCGTGCGGGTCTCGCGCGGCGTAGAGCGTGTCATCGTCGCAGAAGACCAGCGAGAACGCCCCCCGTAGCTGGGGCAGCAGGCGCTGGGCGGCGTTCTCGATGCCGGTGTCCGCAGCGGCGGCGGCGAGCAGCCCGGTGATCAGGTCAGAGTCGGTGCTCGCCCCATCACGGGTAGGCACGCCGGTCTTGCGGGCTTGGGCCAGCAGTTCGGCGGTGTTGACCAGGTTGCCGTTGTGCCCCAGCGCCAGACCCGAGCCGGTGGCCGTGGTGCAAAAGGTGGGCTGGGCGTTCTCCCAGGTGTTCGCGCCGGTGGTGGAATAACGGCAGTGCCCGACCGCGATGTGCCCGGATAGGCTGGACAGCACCTGCTCGCCGAACACCTGGCTGACCAGCCCCAGATCTTTGAACACCAGCACCCGCGAACCGTCGGACACCGCAATTCCGGCGGCCTCCTGGCCCCGGTGCTGCAGCGCGAACAGGCCGAAATAGGCCAGCTTGGCGACCTCTTCGCCGGGCGCCCACACACCGAACACGCCGCACTCTTCGCGCGGTCCGGTGTAGTCGTAGCTGTCTGCGTTGTAGGAGCCGGGGTCATGTCGGGGCATTTCGTTGCCCACCTGAGACTCCACTGTTTGGGCCGATCGGACTGGTGATGGTTTCCAGACTACTGGCTACTCTCGGGTCCAGCGGCCGACTTGCCGAGTGGCTCGCCTGGTTCTTCGTGTGGGCGTTCTTTATTCTGGGCGTTCTTTCTCTGGGCGGCTCACGCCCGGCGCCCGAGCAGGGCCAACAGCCGACTCTTGGGCTCGGCGTCGTCACCCACAGCGACAGACGGGGCGAACATCCCCGTGCCGGCCAGCTGCTCGATCTGCGGCTTGATGAAGGCTAGCACGTCTCAGCCGGACGGCGCCCGTAAGAGAGCTCCACGAACCGCCGCAGGGCAGCCGCGCCGCGCACGCCTCGCGCGCCGCAGCTGCGGCACTCGCCCAGACCACCACCGGGTCGTCGCCAAGCTAATCGCCACCGAAGCGATCCCCGACATCCTCGACGGTGGCCCTGTCGAGCAGCAGCGGTGCCCACATGGTGCCAGACCTCGAACCGCGTCGGCGAGGTCGTTACGCACTTTTTCAGCATCGTGTACCATATAGGATTTAACGCATATATCCCTGAGGGTCCTCCGGGCTTCCTACGCCACGCGATTGGGTGGCAGGTACTATCCCGGTGATGTACACTTGGGACGCTGAACCGTGGCGTCAAGGAGTAAGTCTAAGGGTAAATGGGCTCCATCCGGTACCGGATTCTCGGAGCCAGCGGATTGTGGGTGTGAGGATGGCCAGGTGTCCGGTCGCCGCCTTTATCGTGACGCAGAGCGATGTCGAACCTAGAGGAATATAGGCGTTCCGGCGTCGATTACACAATTCTCGATCGGGTCAAGCGAGCCGCGGTCGAGTGGGCATCCGCAACAAGCCCCTTACTCGAGCGCTCAGGCGGGAAAGAGTTCTCCGGTTGTCGGGGCACCACAGCGTATGTCTTTGAGCTTGGAAGTGTGACGCTCGCGATGGTGGTCGAGGGCCTGGGTACCAAGTCGATCATCGCTGAGGACTACCTAATTCAGTCAGGCAAGAGCCGGTTCGCCGACATCGCGGTGGACGCGGTGGCTGCGATCGTGAACGACGTCATCTCGGTTGGGGCGAACCCGGTTGTCGTCACCGCATACTTCGCTACCGGTGACGCCGCATGGCACACCGATGAGCGCAAGTCTTTGGAGTTGCTGGCCGGTTGGCAACGGGCCTGTGAGCTTTCCGGCGCGACGTGGGGCGGCGGCGAGTCGCCAGCGTTGCCCGGCCTGGTGACCGGGGCAGGTATCGAGTTGGCTGGCAGCGCGCTGGCTGTCGTACCTGCCGACCGGCGACCGGTGTTCGGTGACGATATCCGGGTCGGCGACAGGATTGTGGTGTTGCCCAGCTCAGGTCTGCACACCAACGGCGCGTCGCTGGCCCGGCGGGTCGCCGCCGGGCTGCCATCAGGCTTGCTCACCCCGTTGCCTAGCGGGCGCACTTTCGGAGCCGCGCTGCTCGACCCGTCGGTGTTGTACCCGGGATTCGTTCGTGCGCTGCTGGAGTCGCCAGTCCACCCACACTTCCTGAACCCGATCACCGGGCATGGGCTACTGAAGATCATGAGGGCGCCGGCGGCTGTCCGATACGTGCTGGATGTCGTTCCTGAGGTGCCCGAGGTGCTAGATTTCCTTACGCGCCAAACCCAGTTGTCGGCAGCCGAGGCGTATGCGACGCTGAACATGGGGCTGGGTTACGTGGCGGTGGTATCCGCCGAGGACGCCGACCGCACGGTCAAGATCGCGGAGCAGGCCGGATACCCGGCGTTCGTGGCCGGGGAGGTCGTGGCGGGCGAGAGGGCGGTCTCGGTGCCGTCCCTGGGAATCGAGTACCGTAGCGACGAGCTGATCCGGTGATCAAAACGAGCGTCCCCGTGGGGCCATACCTGGTGCGAGTTCTCGACGCCGCTGCTTGCAGCACGGACGGTGGGGAATACCTCCTCAGGATGGAAGACGACAAGGGCCAAGCGCCGCTGCTGTACTCGCGGGCAGAGCGGGTGGTCTCGGCGCGATGTAGGGTCGGGTCTGGGCCTGATCAGCTTGCTGGTGCGCCGCTACTGGCGTGGCTGGCAGCGGCGCACTGCGATGTGTGCCTCGTCGGTCAACTGGTGCTCGAAGAGAACGGCGGAGCATGCCAGTTGCTGGTACCCGCAGTGCATGTCGGCGGTCTGTTGGCTGGGGCGCGGCCCGTGGTACTCAGGGGCACGATGGCCTATGTCGCTGGTAGCGGCGACGGTCAATGGCTGCCGTTGCTTCGTGTCTTTGCGGTCGGGTCGGACGGCATAGAGCGGGACTTGGCGACGGTCGCTGAACGGGAACGGATGGCGGTACTCACCTGGTCTGGGTTACCCTCGGTGGCCTTACATGCCCGATTGCACGGTGCTGCACCCTTAGACTCGGTGCTCCAAGCCGGAATCGCGGCCGCCGAGCGTGAAACGCTAGGGCCGTTGGCGAAGGCATGTGGTGAACTCAGTGCCGCGTTCGTTCCCGGCGGCCAGGACAGCAACGGAGACGCGTTGCGCCACCTGCAAGAACGGTGCCTGCAGCTGTACGGCCGGCTGGAGCCCGAACGCGCTCTGGCATGGACGTTGGAAGAGCTTGGCGAGCTGTCCCAGGCGATGCGGCGCGGCGAGTCGACTGTCCGCGTGGAAGAGGAGTTGGGACAGGTCCTGGCGTGGGCTCTATGCCTAGCCAACATCGTCCGGGTCGATGTGGCGCACGCATTCGGCAAGGCGTACCAGGCCGAGACCAACCGGCAACTCCGCAAGTACGGCGCGATCCATCCATACCGCAGACAACAGGTCATCCTATGAGGCTGGGTCTCCCCAAGGGACGGTTACTGTCCAGGTCACAGTCGGCAGCAATGAGGTTCGCCGACGGCCTCTGGGCCGATTCCCCGGTGCAGCCACACTTCCTTCGGATGCCTGACATCGCCGATCTGGTCGAGGAAGACCTGCTCAACGCCGCTATCACTTCGGATGAGTGGCTGATCGAGTCGGGCACGGATGTCGTGAAGGTCGCCCCGTTGTGCTGGTACCACGTGCGGATCTGCGCAATCACCAAACCGCAGGCTCACCTGGCTGGCCCGGTCCGGGTGGTGTCGGAATACCCGAACATTGCTGCTGGATTCGCCTCGGCCCACTGGGATAACCAGTTCACCCAGCGGACGGTGCACGGAGCAGTCGAGGAGTACCTCCCCGACCTTGCCGATGTCGCGGTGGAATGCGTGGAGACCGGCGAGAACGTGCGTCGCAGGGGCTTGGTCGTGATGGAGACGCTGTTCGAGGCGGACGTGTGGCTGGTCTGCTCACAACAGGTCGCGCAGGATACCGAAACGGTCGACCGGCTGCGGACCTGGGCATCAGCGATCGCCGAACCGGAGCGGTCCGGGTGTCCGTCGTGGCCAGACGCCCCAGCGGCGCCTGGCCGAAGGAAACTCTTGCGGTGAGTATCCGGACGCCCCTTCGAGACCTGCCGCCGCACGTGCGGTTGCTGGCCTGGCCGAGTCTCAACGGCCACGGTGATGTGCCCGGGGTATCAGTGTCGGTACCCTCCATGCTGGCCAGCAGCCCGCCTTCCCTCGCCTGCTGCAACCAGCAGGTGAGCGTTGAACTGCCCTTACCGGACAGGGACCTCAGCAGGGCTGAGACGTTGCTGACCGATCCGCTCGTCGGTGAGGCGCTGGCCGAGCCCGTACGCTTGATGTGCCTGCTCGCACTGTGGGATGAAGTGATTCGGCAGCAGGATGTCTACCGAGGCAATATCTACCTCGCCTCCGACGACGCCGTCGCCAGCTTGGTACAGGTCGCTGGTGGCGAGGCGCCTGGCGACCTCGGCGAGTTACTCGAGCAACTGCACAACCTGGAACTGCTGTACCGGTTCCCGGTGGCGTTCAAGTTCCGCGGCACCCACGGCCCGGAACGGCAATGCCGGGCTAACGGTTGGGGTCGGCTGCTATACCGGTTGATGGCCGCCACCGACGCCGGACCGCAGTGGATCGAACCATGGCGGGAGCGGCTCACCGCGCACGTGAGGCAGTACCTAGCCGAGTACCAGCACGGTGTACTCGCCGCCACCCAGGCGGACGATCACGCGAACGCTCGAGTGTGGGAGGAGATCCACTCCCTACTGCCCGTCTCAGTGTTGATCTAGACCACGGTGACGAGAAGGGGAGCGCAAGACTTGACGCACGCAGCGAGAAATCCGGCAGGACTGTCGAAGATCGGGTTCGGTGGATGGGAAGCTGGTGGTGGAACCACTTGGGGTCCCAATTCCTCTACTGATCAGGTCGTCGCTGCCATGCACGCCGCGTTCGACGCAGGAGTCAACTGTATTGACACCGCCGAGGTCTACGGCGGCTGCGGCGGTTCGGAGCGGGTCGTCGGCGCTGCGGTCGCCGGCCGATCCGAGGTAAAGGTCTGTACGAAGGTCGCCCCGCAGGTCGAGGATCACTTCACTGAGGCGGGAATGCGCGCCGCGCTGCATGCATCTCTCGTACGCCTGGGCCGGGACGCCGTGGACGTCTACCTGCTGCACTGGCCAGCCGAGACCACTCAGCTCGAGGAGGCCTGGGGTGCAATGGTCAAGCTCAAGACTGCCGGGCTGGTCGGATGTATCGGTCTGTCGAACTTTCCCGCGTCTGATGTCGTCGCCTGTGCCGCCACCGGTGAGCTGAACTACGTCCAGGGTCCGGGTTCGCTGCTGCACCGCGACGAACTCGACACCGTGGGCCCGTTGTGCGAACAACACGGCGTCGGGTTCATGGCCTACGGCGCGCTGGGGTACGGCTTGCTCGGCGGCACGATTGACGCGAGCACGCTATTTGCCGACTGGCGAGGCGGCAAAGTCGCCGCCGATGATTTCTTCTGTGCGGAAAACTACGCCAGACTGTTCGCACCCAATATACGTGAACAACACCTGGCCGTTGTCGACAACCTACGTGCGCTGGCCGAAAAAATCCCCGGCGTATCCTTATCCCAGCTCGGTCTGGCATGGCTACTGGCGCAGCCTGCTGTCACCACCGCCCTAGTCGGCACCCGTAACATCCAGCACGCCGTGAACAACGCCGCTGCGACACAAATCAGTCTCACTATCGAGCAACTTGCGCGGATCGCCGCAATCATCGGGGCCTAGCCGAATTCCCACCAGCCTGGTCGATAGGGGTGACCTCAACCCGGCCGTCTGACCCCGAACGACCGCCTCGAACACCGTCGAGGAGTATCGGTAGGATGTCCGCCAGGTCGCTGGTATCGATCGTCATATCGGCGGTGCCACGGGCATCGGTAGTGGCGTTCAGCGCGATAGCCATCCCCACCTTCTGAAACAACGGCACGTCCGATCGCGAGTCGCCAACGGCCGCGACCTCCCCGAGGTGATAACCATTGGCCGCGCACCACCGCTGCACGAATTTCAACTTGTCGGTCTCGTTAAAATACCGACTGACCCTGCCTGACAGTAGGCTGCCCTCGAATGCCATCTCGACCCCAGACACTGCGTCGAAACCGTACCGGTCCCTTCAGCAGATCGGCGACGAACCGCCAGGCAACCGTGCCGAGCAGGACGCGACAGCCGGCCTCAGCTAGCACCGCGAGGGTCCCGTCCAACCCGCCAATGCAGGCGGCGCCCTGGAACGGCTCCCACAGGTGCCTGGGGTCGACACCGGCGAACCAGCCGGCCTCCCGGTCGGCGAACTCGTTGTTGGAGATCTCATACGCTCGGTAGAGCCGTTCGAGCTCTTCGACCCGCACCCACACCGAGACACCGAGCCGATCCGTCACCGCAGAACGCAGCCAGCCAAGCAACTCAGCCCACCCCAGCCGAACAGCAGTGTCAGCAGGCAGCCCTGGCACCTGGCGCATTAGGCTCCCACGATCTTTACTCCGCCTCTGATTTAATGCCTACGCAGCAGCTAGAACCCTATTCTGCCAGCGGCAACCACCCCGAGACGTCCGCGCGGGAACCTGAGGCGGCCACCCGCCCTTCGGCGATCGCCACGGCCCAGGCCACTCGGCCAGTGGCTAGCTCTAGCCAGGTTCGTGGATCGGTCTCGACCACATTGGGTGGGGTGCCCCTCGTGTGTCCCCGAGTATGGGGCGGCCCTGCGACACACTGCACCGCTGCAAACGGCGGTACCCTCATCTCCACCGTGGCGCCGGGAGCTACCTGCGCCAGCGCGCGAAGACTGAGCCGGACGGCCTGCGCCAGCTCGTGGCGTGCAGGCTGGCGCGCATCCCCGTCCAACCATCCCGCGACCGCCGCGAGCGCGCCCCGCAGCTCAGCCGGGTCAACTCGGCGCCGCTGCGTCATGTGTCTCTCGCAGTTCCGAACAGGGCTGGCAGCGTGCCCTCCCACGCGGCGCGCAACTCGTCCAGGGTGAAAGTGGCGACGTTGACGATCTCGAGCACGGGCGCGGTGTGGATCTCGCCGAGCCGGGTCACCGGCACCCCGTGATCGGTGCACAGCTGCGCGACACGGTGCGCACCGGCGCCGGACACGCCGAGCACGACGCGCGCGGAGGACTCCGCGAACAGCGCGACGAACGGATCGAGCGGCGCCTGATCAACCTGGGCCGGCAGGCTCACCCGAGCGCCGAGACCGCTCAGCAGGCAGGCTTCCACCAGCGCCTGCGCCAGACCGCCGTCGGACAGATCGTGCGCCCCGCTCACCAGGCCATCGCGGGAGCAGGCGGCGAGCACCGCACCGATCGCCCGCTCTCGGGCCAGATCCACCGCAGGCGGGCGACCGCCGAGGTGCCCGTGCACCTCGTGCGCCCATTCGCTGCCACCAAACTCATCGCGAGTGTCACCGAGCAGCCAGACCTCGTCACCGGGATCGCCCAGGCCGGTGCGGATTCGACGGCGCACGTCGTCGATCACTCCGAGTACCCCAACCACCGGGGTAGGGAGGATCGCGCTGTCCCCCGTCTGGTTGTAGAAGCTCACGTTTCCCCCAGTAACGGGGATGCCCAGCGCGGCGCAACCGTCGGCCAGCCCGCGGACGGCCTGCTCGAACTGCCACATCACGCCGGGGTCAGTGGGCGCGCCAAAATTGAGACAGTTCGTCACGGCCAGCGGGGCAGCCCCGGTGACCGCAACATTGCGGTAGGCCTCGGCCAGCGCCAGCTGGGTGCCGACGTAAGGGTCCAGCGCGCAGTACCGGGCGTTGCCATCGGTGGCCACCGCCACCCCGCGCTGGGTGGTCTCGTCGATGCGGACCATCCCCGCGTCGCTGGGTTGCGCGAGCACGGTGGCGCCCCGCACGTAGCGGTCGTACTGGTCAGTCACCCAAGCCCGTGAGCACAGCCCGGGGCTGGCCACCATCCGCAGCACCGTGGCGCGCAAGGCCTCCGGGGTGCCCGGCCGGGCCACAGCGTCCGGCGTGGACGCAAGCAGGGCGTCCTGGGTGACCGGCCGTTGCACCGGGCGGTGGTAAACCGGACCCCCGTGTGCAAGGGTGCGGGGCGGCACGTCCACCACGGTCTCGCCGCGTGACGTGATCACCAGGCGGTCTCCCTCGGTGACCGCACCGATCACCGTGGCGGTGACGTCCCACTTAGCGCAGATCGTCATGAAGGCGCCCACATCGCCGGGACGCACCACGGCGCACATCCGCTCCTGGGACTCGCTGCACAAGATTTCGGCCGGCGTCATACCCGTTGCCCGCAGCGGCACCGTGTCGAGATCCACCAGCATGCCGCCGTCGCCCGCGCTGGCCAGCTCGCTCGTCGCGCAAGACAGGCCGGCCCCACCGAGATCTTGGATACCGGCCACCAGGCCGGCGTCGAAGAGCTCCAGGCAGCATTCGATCAGCACCTTCTCGGTGAACGGATCGCCCACCTGAACGCTGGGCAACTTCTTTCTGCCGACACCGGGATCGCCGAAATCGGCGCTGAAGCTCTCGCTGGCCAGCACCGAGACCCCGCCGATGCCGTCGCGGCCGGTGCGCGCGCCAAACAAGACGATCTTGTTGCCGGTGCCACTGGCATGCGCCAGGTGTAGGTCGGCCACCCGCAGCACCCCGACGCACAGCGCGTTGACCAGCGGGTTGCCCGCATATGAGCGGTCAAAGACGACCTCGCCACCGATGTTGGGCAAGCCGAGGCAGTTGCCGTAGCCCCCGATCCCAGCGACCACTCCAGGCAGCACCCGCGCGGTGTCCGCCGCGTCAACAGGGCCAAAACGCAACGAGTCGGCGACCGCGATCGGGCGGGCGCCCATGGCCATGATATCGCGCACGATCCCGCCGACCCCGGTCGCCGCGCCCTGGTAGGGCTCCACATAGGACGGGTGGTTGTGTGACTCGATCTTGAACGTGACCGCCCAGCCGTCGCCGACCTCAACGACACCGGCGTTGGATCCGATACCGGCGAGCATCCGCTGGCGCATCGCCTCGGTGGTCGTCTCCCCGAAATAGCGCAGGTGCGCCTTCGAGGACTTGTAGGAGCAGTGCTCGCTCCACATCACCGAGTACATTGCCAGCTCGGCCGTGGTCGGCACCCGGCCGAGGATCTCCCGGATCCGGGCGTACTCGTCATCGGCCAGCCCCAACTCACGGTATGGCTGCGGATGGTCAGGGGTGGTCAGCACCTGTCGAGGGTATGCGACATTCTAGACTCCACCCACGAGCAGGAGGCGACGATGACTGATGCGCTGCTAACGATCCCGTCCGGGGGCTGGACCGTCGAGGATCTCGACGCGCTCCCGGAGACCCACCACCGCTATGAGCTGACCGATGGAGCGCTGACTGTGTCACCCTCCCCGTCGAGCCTGCACCAGGCTCTCGCTGCCCGGCTGCTGGTCCACCTGGAGGCGGCCGCGCCCGAGCCGCTCGTCGTCACGCAGGCTGTCGAGATCCGCTTCGGACGGCAGCTGACCCGCATCCCCGACGTCCTCGTGGTGCGCAGCGACCAGCCGGTACGGCACTGGTTCGCACCGTCGGAGGTGCTGCTGGCCGTCGAGATCGAGTCGCCAGGCAGCCATCTTGAGGACCGCGCCACCAAACCCGCGCTGTATGCCCACTACGGGATCCCGCACTACTGGCGGATCGAACTCAAGCCGCCGCTGGTCAGCATCTACGGCTGCGGGCAGGGCAACGCCTACCAGATGGTCGGGACCGGCCCACGCCTCACCGTCAGCGAGCCCTTCACTGTCGACGTCGCCATCGCCGACCTGCTGCCGCGCTGGGCCGGGCGCGGCGAGGGCCCTACCGTGCCCGAGCAGGGTCTTTAAACTCGAACGGAGCCGAGTACCGCGTCAACAGCGGAGCGGAAGAAGTCCAGCCCGTCGGTTGACGGCCCGGTGAGTGGGTCGATCGCGTGCTCGGGATGCGGCATCACGCCGAGCACCCGGCCGTCGGCCGAGGCGATCCCGGCGATGTCGTGCATCGCGCCGTTCGGGTTGGCGCCCAGGTAACGCAATACCACCCGACCGTCGCCCTCCAGCTCGGCCAACGTCGACGCATCGGCCACGTACCGGCCCTCGATGGACTTCAGCGGCACCACGATCTCGGTGCCAGAGGCATACCGGCTCGTCCAAGCGGTCGCGCTGGTCTCCACCCGCAGCCGCTGGTCGCGGCAAACGAACCGCAGACCGGCGTTGCGCACCAAAGCACCGGGCAGCAAACCCGCCTCGCACAGGATCTGAAACCCATTGCAAATACCCAGAACCGGGGTGCCGGCACGGGCGGCGGCGAGCACCGCCCGCAGCACCGGTTGGTGCGCGGCGATCGCGCCAGCACGCAGGTAGTCGCCGTAGGAGAACCCGCCGGGCACCACCACGGCGTCCACCCCGTGCAGGTCCTCCTCGGCGTGCCACAGTGGCACTGGCCGCGCCCCGGCGTAGCGCACGGCGCGAGCCGCGTCGACGTCGTCGAGCGTGCCGGGAAAAGTGATGACGCCGATCCGGCAGGCTGAGTTCATGGCCGGGCTCACAGCCGGGTTCATAGCCGGCGCACCGTCCAGTCCTCGATCACTGGGTTGGCGAGCAGCTCGTCCGCGATCCGATGCAGTGTCGCAACGTCGACATCGTCATCGACGTCGAGCTCGAAATGCTTGCCTTGGCGCACATCGCGCACCCCATGCAAGCCCAGCCGGGGCAACGCGCGCACGATCGCCTGACCCTGCGGATCGAGAATCTCGGGTTTGGGAACGACGTCAACGACCACTCGAGGCACGCCTGCAGAGGCTACCTGTACTCAGCCCACGTAGGGGCCCCTGACGTGGCACGCTTGACGGTACAGCCGTGGAGGTGACACCCCGTGCAGATCGTTCACTTCGGGCAGTCCTGTGTGCTGGTCGAGACCGGGACGGCTCGGTTACTGCTGGATCCCGGGGTGTACTCGGCTGGCTTCACTGAGCTCACCGGGCTGGACGCGATTCTGGTCACCCACCAGCACGCCGACCACCTCGACCTCGAGGCACTGCCCGCGCTGCTGGCCGCCAACCCGGCGGCGCGACTACTGGTCGACTCCGGCTCAGCGGCGCAGCTGGCTGACGTGGGCATCACACACCAGGTGGTGGCTCCCGGGCACCGCCTTGAGATGGCCGGCGCGGCCGTTGAGGTGATCGGCGGCGACCATGGAGTGATCCACCCGGATATCCCCGTCGTCCCGAACAACGGCTATCTGATCGACGGTGATGCCGGGACGATCCTGCACCCCGGGGATTCGTTCGCTCCACCCGAGCGCGACGTCGCGGTGTTGCTACTCCCCACCGCGGCGCCGTGGCTCAAGGTCTCCGAGGCGGTGGATTACCTTCGGGCCATCGTCCCGCCCCTCGCGGTGCCGATCCACCAGGCCATCTTAGCCAAGCCGGACAAGCACTATGGGTTGTTCCGCGAGCTTGCCCCTGCCGGCACGGACATTCAGATTGCCGCGCACGCCGTGCCGCTCAAGCTCTGACCCGATCAGCAGGACACGGCAATCGGCCGGACACGAAAAACGGGGGGAGCCGACCTGGCCTGGCCGACGCCCCCCGATAGAGCACTCATCGAACTCCTGCGGCTACTTCGCTGGGGCACCCACCAGACCACCGAGGAGATTGCCGGTGTCTGCACCCACGATGGGCAACCCCTGCAGAATGTTGCCCAGCATCGACGGCAGCGGAACAGCCCCCGGCACCGACAGGTCCGGCAATCCGAGTGCGGAGATCTGCGGCAGCAGATCCAGCGCCGGCAGTTCCGTCTGAGCCGCGGCAGGATCCTGCCGAGCAGACGCGGCAGCCATTGCCTGGAACACCCCAGCGTTGCCCAACCTCAGGAGGATCGGAGAGGTCTCGATCCCAAAGGCATTGCCGTTGACCGTGCCGATGAACCCAGCAGTGCCAACTTGCTGCCTGACGAACCCGGTGTCGCCCTTGATGTCCTTGGCTGTCCTGATGACATCATCGGCCTGACCTGTGACGACAACGACACGACTCCTGATGTCGTACACATTGTCCAGGGTTTTCGCGAGCTCACCATCGATCGAGTGCACGTGGGCATTGATCGACTTGGCGTTACCGAGAACCGTCACCAAGTTCGGAGCGATCTGGCGCACACTACCGTTGATCAACAGAACGGAGCCATTGATCTGTTTCGCGGATTTGTTGATGGGACCAACAGCATCGTTCACCTGCTTGAGACTGGAGTCGATACTGCTGGCCGAATCGACGATGCGCCCGATGGTAGGACTGAGGTTCGCGGCCGCATCACGGATCTGGTTCGCGGTCTCAGTCACGTTGGTCAGGACCGGGACTGTGTTGAGCTTGCTATTGACCGGCGTCAGCGAGCTGTTGATGGTGCCAACTCGGCTCTCGATCCGGTTAGCTGCCGCCAAGATACCGGTCAGGAAGATCACCGCAGTCAGCGCCCAGAGAATGACGATCACGAGCATGATCCCTGGGAGGGCTTGGGAGGTTAAGCGTCGCATCAGTCACCTCCTCACGGGTGGCACTTGAACGGAGGCAGCAAGGACAGCGTGGGCGAGGTGCAGATGTTGGTCAGATGGCGGTTGGTCTCCTGCAACTGAAGGTTGATGGTGCTGGTGTCGTTCTGAATACCTTGCAGGAGCCCGTTGATGACGTTGACCTGCGGGGTCACCAACGCCGTGCCTCGGCTGTCGATGTTCTGAACCGACTCCAGGGTGCCGTCGATCGACTGCGCCAGCCCGAGGACGTTGAGCAGCACATTGGAGGTGTCCACCAGGGAACTCGAGATAGCCGCCACCGATTGGGAGGCGCCAACCAGGGTTCCCGAGGTGTCAACCAGTGAACCTGACGTGTTGACCAGCGACGCGGAGGTGTCTTTCAACGATGCGTCAATGCTCAGCGCGGTGCCCCTGATCGACTGTAACGAAGCGGTGGCGTCGGCCACCTGGCCCTTGATCGGCTTCAAGGCAGTGTCGATATCGGTCAGCGCCGCGTTGATCGTCCCGATGTAGTTGGGCAGAGGCTGAACGTTACCCGTGGCGCCGGTCACCGAACTGGACGCCGTAAACAGCCCGTTGTCGATCGACTCCAGCGCTCGGACGATGCCGATCAGGAAGCCGATGACGACGATAACGACGATAAGCCCTAGCGTAGTGAAGATCCACAGGAAGCGGGCGAACGAGCTAGCGGTAGCGGGAGGCGGGACGCTTGCCGACGTTCTGGAGAATTGCTGTGTTGTCATCTTCCATCCTCCTAGCAGCGCGGCGACGGCGGGTTGATCAGGTTAAGGCGAACCTTGGCATCGATGCAACGAGACGTCAGCTCCGCGTTGATCGCCTGGTTGACGATGTTGCCGGTGTCAATCTTGATGTTTCTGGCGATGCCGACGGTTCTGGACAAGGCATCATTGATGTTCGCCACGTCAACGTCGATACGCTGCGCGACATCAAGGATGGCCGCAGCCCGGTTGTCGATTCCCTTCGCGGTGCTGTTGATCGCGAAGGCGGTGCCGTTGATCGTGCCGACGTTGGCGTTGATGTCCTTCGCCGAGCCGTTGATCGTGGTCGCCGTACCGTTGATCGTCCCAGCCGAGCCGTTGATCGTCCCGGCGGTACCATTGATCGACTTCGCCACGCCGTCAATGTCCTTTGCGGTGCTGTCGGCCGTGTTGAGCAGACCCTGCAGCGGCTTCGCGCTCTGCAAGATCGAGGCGGCAAGCCCATTGGTCCGGTTCAACTGGACGACCGAGTTGGTCGCAAGGTCGATGTTGCCGGCGTTTCCGGCGATGGCCTGAGCCTTTTTGTCGATGCTCTGCGCCGCCGCCAGGGTTCGGGCGAGCAGCGCAGCCGCTATACCAATGACCAAGACACCGACGACGAGGATCACGACACTGACAACGTTGAACAGTCCAGCTCCTCCAGATCCTCTGGATCGAGCATCCGTTCTAGCCAACTCCACCACCGCTTCCTTAGTACAGGATTTTTCATGCTAGAGAAGCGTGCTGGGCGGGGAGTCACGGCGAATGCAAACGTAGTGTCGCCGCAACGGCCGACGCCGCTGGGACGGCCTCCTTTCTCAACACGCTTCCCCGGGGCAGCTGCTCCCGTCAGATAGGCGGCAGCGTGGAGGAAGTAGACCAAGAAAGCAAGTGGGTGAGGGGTGAGACGGAGTGTAGTGACGTCGTGCTCCCCCAGACCCGCTCAAGCCCGGCGAACAGGTCTGCGGCCGCCCTTTTTGACCGCTTCGATGCGTATCCCTCGGTCAGGTTTTGCGATCAACGAACCATCGCTGAGCTGCGCAGATACCTGAGAGAACCGGGGCCGACGCGGCGCGCGTCCGGAGCCTGGAGGCCGGGAACGCGGCCGATGAGCTACCGCAGACTCCCGCGTGAGCAGTTACTCAAAGTGACATGTCACGCCAGGTAACCTGCCCGCAACCTACCGAGGTTGGGCGTCATTATCGCGCCCATAACTACATTAAGTTAACTCATCACTCTAACGAGTGGAAACTGGATGATTCACCCGAAATGGTTGCCAGGATGCGCCTTCCCGACCCGGGACGTAGCCGGCAACCGGGACGAGTCGGGTCAGCCGAGGCGCCGCACGAGCCGTACCAGCACCCAACTCACGACAAGCCAGAAGGCCGCGGGGAGGCCGTAGTCAACCACGGTGCGCACCCTGGCGTCGGGTGGAGTGAACAGGCCCCGGAAGCCCAACTGGAGCCGGTCCGCCCAGTAGGCCATAAAACTGGCGATGACATTGGTCGGGTTCGCGCCACCTAACGTGAGCACCACATGCGCCACCAAGATCAAAACGAAGAGTCCGCCCACGATCCGGATCACGGTGGCGAGGACTCCGGCGACCCTGGTGCGCGTCCCGCGGACCGACGTACGGCTGGAGCTCATGGGCGAAAGTCTGCCACGGACCACACCATGCGTGCAGAAACGACCACCGGACCTGGTCTGCGGCCTGCGCCCAGAAACATGCGCAGCTGCCCGGCCAGCATCCGGGAGGGCAGTTGCGCACCGCCGGGTGGTCCCGGCTACCGTGCTCGCGTCGCACGCGCCCTACTGCTTCGCTGCCGTGACGGGGTCTGAGGACGACCGGCCCCCCGTCACGGAGTTGTCCGCGCGCATCCGCCGGTCGGATTTCCTGGCTACCCGGCTACAGAGAGCGCAGAAGCAGCAATGATGACTCCCCAGCCCGCCGACATCGGCGCCACCATGTTCGCCGCAGCTCACACCAGCCGCATTCGGCTGCCCGCTACCCCGGCTCCAGCCGATCAGGCCTCATGGAACCTCCAGCGCGGCGCCACGATGCCGGTGCACCGCTACCGGCCCTTTGCCCAGACCGTGGAGCCGGTGTCCTTGCCCGACCGCACCTGGCCCGACGTCACGATCAGCCGGGCCCCGCTGTGGTGCGCGGTGGACTTACGAGACGGCAACCAGGCCTTGATCGATCCGATGAGCCCCGTCCGCAAACGGCGGATGTTCGAGCTGCTGGTGCGGATGGGCTACAAGGAGATCGAGGTCGGGTTCCCCGCGGCGAGCCAGACCGATTTCGATTTCGTCCGCGAGATCATCACCGAGGACGCGGTACCCGAGGACGTACGGATCCAGGTGCTGTCACAGTGCCGACCCGAGCTGATCGAGCGCACTTTTGAGGCACTCCAAGGCGCACCCAAGGCGATCGTGCACATCTACAACTCGACGTCAATCTTGCAGCGCCGGGTGGTATTCCGGGAGGAGCGCGAGGGGATCAAGAAGATCGCCACCGCCGCGGCCGAGATGCTGGTGGCGTACGCGGGTAAGTACACCGACACCGACTTCCGGTTCCAATACTCACCAGAGTCCTACACCGGCACCGAGCTGAGTTACACCGCGGAAGTGTGCAACGCAGTCACCGAGATCTGGCAGCCCAGCCCGGACGCACCGGTGATCCTGAACCTGCCGGCCACCGTCGAGATGGCCACTCCCAACGTCTACGCCGACTCCATCGAGTGGATGCACCGCAACCTGGAAAAGCGCAGCGCGGTGATCCTCTCGCTGCATCCGCACAATGATCGCGGCACCGCGGTGGCCGCCGCCGAGCTCGGTTACCAGGCCGGTGCGCAACGCATCGAGGGCTGTCTGTTCGGCAATGGAGAGCGCACCGGCAACGTGTGCCTGGTGACGTTGGGAATGAACCTGTTCAGCCAGGGTATCGATCCCCAGATCGATTTCTCGGACATTGACGAGATCCGCCGCACGGTGGAGTATTGCAACCAGTTGCCGGTATCGCAACGTCATCCCTATGGTGGTGACCTGGTCTATACCGCGTTTTCCGGCAGCCACCAGGACGCGATCCACAAGGGATTGCGGGCGATGCAGGCCGACGCCGCCGCGGCCGGCGTCGACGTGAACGAGCACCGCTGGGAAGTGCCGTACCTGCCCATTGATCCGAAGGATGTCGGGCGTACCTACGAGGCCGTGATCCGGGTGAACTCGCAGTCCGGCAAGGGCGGTATCGCCTATGTCATGAAGGCCGAGCACCAGCTGGACCTGCCGCGTCGGCTACAGATCGAGTTCTCCCGGATCATCCAGCAACACACCGACGCCGACGGTGGCGAGGTCTCGCCGCAGCAGATCCGGGACATCTTCGCGGAGCACTACCTGGACCGGCGCACCCCCCTGCGGGTGCTGCGACACCGGTTGTCCGATGACGGCGATGGCTATGACGAGATCTGCGCCACCGTGCTGGTGGAGGGCGAGGAGCACCAGATCAGAGGGGCGGGCAACGGCCCGATCGCGGCTTTCGTAGACGCTCTAGCTGCCCTGGGGTTTGACGTCCGGGTGCTCGACTACTTCGAGCACGCGATGTCAGCCGGCGATCACGCGGCGGCGGCAGCATATGTCGAGTGCAGCGTCAGCGAGCAGGCCCTGTGGGGCGTCGGCGTCTCCGGGTCTATCGTCACAGCCTCGCTCAACGCGGTGGTATCGGCCGTGAACCGCGCCCTGCGCTAACCTCAAGCTTCCCGAATCAGACCGCGCGGCGGCCAGACAGCGCGCGACCGAGGGTGAGCTCGTCGGCGAACTCCAAATCCCCGCCCATCGGTAGGCCCGAGGCGAGCCTGGTCACCGACAGGCCAGGGAAGTCTCGCAACATCCGCGCCAGATAGGTAGCGGTGGCCTCGCCCTCGGTGTTCGGATCTGTCGCGATGATCACTTCGGTGATCTCGTCGGCACCGATCCGGGTGAGCAGCTCCCGGATCCGCAGCTGGTCAGGGCCAACACCGGACAGTGGATCGAGCGCACCGCCCAACACGTGGTAGCGGCCGGTGAACTCACGAGTGCGTTCCACCGCGAGCACGTCCTTGGGCTCCTCGACCACACAGACCAGCCGCACATCGCGACGCGGATCAGAGCAAATCCGGCACGTCTGTTTCTCGGAGACCGTGCCGCAGACGGCGCAGAAGACCACCCCATCCTTGACCCGCGCCAACGCCTCCTGCAACCTCGTCACGTCAGCCGGATCGGCGGCAAGCAGGTAGAAGGCCATCCGCTGCGCGCTCTTGGGACCAACGCCGGGCAGCCGCCCCAACTCATCAATAAGGTCCTGGACGACTCCCTCATACACGCCAGCCATCATGCCGCCTCCACGGCGGTGGTCACATGCCGGGCAGGCCGAGACCTCCGCCAGGCCCACCAAGCGCACTGGCCAACGGGCCCATCTTCTGCTGGGTGAGGTCCTGCAAGGCGCGGTGCGCGTCGGCCATCGCCCCCACCACAAGATCTTGCAGGGTCTCCACATCATCGGGATCGACCACCTTGGGGTCGATCGTCACGCTGCGAACCTCCCCGGATCCGGTCAGCGTGACCGAGACCAGGTCACCCCCAGCCTGCCCCGTGACCTCCGCCTGCGCGAGCTCGGCCTGCGCGCTCATCAGCTGTTGCTGCATCTTCTGGGCCTGCTGCAGGATCATTTGCATGTCAGGCGCTGCACCGGGTTGCACCACGGCTCCTCTCGTCGAGTCCGGGCCCAGGTGAGGTGAAGACCCGTGTAGCCCAGAGTAGTGATGTCAGCGCGTAGCCATGTCTGGGCCTGGCGAAACCGGTGCGGTCGGACCGGGTTTGGTCGTAGCGTGGACCGTGTGCAGCACGCCAGGGCGGGGTCCAGGGCGGGGTACCGCCATCACGATGCTGTGCGGCGGCTGCAAGCCAGTTACCGAGCGATCCCAGCGGGGTCGGCGGTGCGGCTTGCCAAGCCGACGTCGAACCTGTTCCGGTCCCGCGCCACGGCGGGCCCCGGACTGGATGTCTCCGGCCTGACCGAGGTGCTGCAGGTGGACCCAGCCAGCCGCACCGCCGACGTCGCCGGCATGTGCACGTACGAGAACCTGCTCGCTGCGACGTTGCCCCATGGGCTGACCCCGCTGGTCGTGCCGCAGCTCAAGACGATCACTCTGGGCGGCGCGGTGAGCGGGCTGGGCATCGAGGCGGCGTCATTCCGTAACGGCCTGCCGCACGAATCGGTGCTGGAGCTCGACGTGCTCACCGGCGCCGGCGAGCTCGTCACCGCCATCCCGGGTGACGAGCTGTTCGCCGGATTCCCCAACTCCTACGGCACCCTGGGCTACGCCACCCGACTGCGTATCGAGTTGGAACCGGTGCGCTCCCACGTCGCGCTGCAGCACGTGCGCTTCACCGATCTGGACGAGCTGTGCGCCGCAGTGGCGCAGATCATGGCAACCCGCACCTGGGACAGCGAGGACGTCGACTACCTCGACGGCGTGATGTTCTCCCCCACCGAGTCCTACCTGACACTGGGCGCTCGTACCGAGCAAGACGGGTCAGCCAGTAACTACCCCGCCAGCGACTACACCGGGATGCAGATCTATTACCGCTCGATCCAGCAACGTCATCGCGACGTCCTGCGCACCCACGACTACCTGTGGCGCTGGGACACCGACTGGTTCTGGTGCTCGGGGGCCTTCGGCGTCCAGCATCCAGTGATCCGGCGACTCTGGCCGGCGCGGCTCCGCCGCAGCGACGTGTACTGGAAGATCGTGGCGCTGGCGAACCGGGTCGACCTGGAGAACCGCTGGGAGGCCTGCCGCGGCCGCCCGCGCCGGGAACGCGTGATCCAGGACGTCGAGATCCCCCTCGAGCGCACCGCAGAGTTCCTGCGCTGGTTCGTCACGCACGTCGGCATCGAGCCGGTGTGGCTGTGCCCGTTGCGGCTGCGCGGCAAGCACGCCTGGCCGCTGTATCCCCTGGAACCCGGCCGGGACTACGTCAACGTCGGATTCTGGTCCAGCGTGCCGATCGCCCCCGGCAGCGGCAGCAACGGTGCCATCAACTACGGGAACATTAACCGGGCCATCGAACACCAGGTTGACACGGTGGGCGGGCACAAGTCGCTGTACTCGGACTCGTTCTACTCGCGGGAGGAGTTCGATGCCCGCTACGGCGGTGCACACTATGTGGCCCTCAAGCAGCGCTACGACCCAGACCAGCGACTTCTGGACCTCTACGCGAAGGCGGTGCGACATCGATGACAACCTTCCGGCGCCCCATTCCAGCGACGGCCCCGGCGAAGGGGGGCCTGCTGTCGCTCGCGGGGATCGTGGAGCTGCTCACCGATGGCCGGTTCCCGGTCCGGTTCACCGCCTATGACGGCAGCGCCACCGGTCCGCCCGACTCCGAAATCGCTGTACACCTAGCCACCCCGCGCGGCGCCACCTACCTGTTCACCGCGCCGGGCGATCTCGGCATGGCGCGCGCCTACATCACCGGTGACCTGCGCGCGTGCGGAGTGCACCCCGGCAACCCGTATGTGGCCATGCGGCTGATGGCCGACGAGCTGCATTTCCGGCGCCCGACCATGGCTGAGCTCACGCTGATCACCCGCTCGCTGGGCTGGCAGCGGCTGCGGCCGGTGCCGCCGCCACCGCAGGAATCGCGGCCCCGGTGGCGCCGGGTGATCGAGGGACTGGCGCATTCCCGGCACCGCGACTGCGAGGCGGTACACCACCACTACGACGTCTCCAACCGCTTCTACGAGCTGGTGCTCGGCCCGTCCATGGCCTACACCTGCGCCGTCTTCGAGCATCCAGAGGTGAGCCTGGAACAGGCCCAGGAGCGCAAGCACGAACTGATCGCCGACAAGTTGGGGCTGC
Source organism: Pseudonocardiaceae bacterium (assembly GCA_050699715.1). Taxonomy (GTDB): domain Bacteria; phylum Actinomycetota; class Actinomycetes; order Mycobacteriales; family Pseudonocardiaceae. Next base: position 37,952 of record JBOHFR010000029.1, on the reverse strand, counting down.
GAGCCGGGATGCGGCTACTCGACGTCGGCTGCGGTTGGGGTGCCATGGTGCGCTATGCCGCTCGCCGCGGGGTCCGCGCGCTGGGCGTCACGCTGTCCGCGGAACAAGCCTGCTGGGCGCGCCAGGCGATCCTCCGGGAGGGTCTGACCGAGCTCGCCGACGTGCGCCACCTGGACTACCGGGACGCCCCCGGCGGCGACTATGACGCGGTGACCTCGATCGGGCTCACCGAGCATGTCGGGGTGCGCAGCTACCCGTCGTACTTCGCGCTGCTCCTCGCCAAGCTGCGCCCCGGAGGGCGGCTGCTCAACCACTGCATCACCCAACCCGACAACCGGGCCCGAGCCCAGACCGATGTGTTCACTGACCGCTATGTGTTCCCCGACGGGGAGCTCGCCGGCGCCGGAAAGATCATCACCGAGGCGCAGAACGCCGGCTTCGAGCTGCGCCATGTGGAGAACCTGCGGGAGCACTATGCGTTGACGCTGAAGCAGTGGTGCGCCAACCTCACCACGCACTGGGACGAGTGCGTGGCCGAAGTTGGCGAGCCCACCGCCCGAGTGTGGGGTCTCTACATGGGCGCTTCTCGACTAGCCTTTGAGCGCAACGGTATCCAGCTGCACCAGATGCTGGCTCTACGCCCCGATAGCACCGGCAACGCGCACGTGCCACTGCGCCCCTGGTGGCACTCGTGACCACGTCACGCACGGTCTAGTCTCGGCTTACCGGCCCGAGGATCTCCCGCTCCGCGGGGGTGGTGACCAGCCGCAGCGGCAGCCACAGGTTCGGGCCCAACGCCACCACACCGTCGTCGGTCAACGCCGCCAGCTGCCTGGCCATCGGCGCAGGAAGTCGCCACATCCTGGCGGCCAGCTGCGCCTGGCCAACCGGAAGCCGCTGGAGCAGCACCAGGTCAGCGTTGATGGCGGTGCCTTCGGCCTGCGGGTGCAGGTAGGGCAGCACGTACAGGGTGGTCTGCCACGGTGAGCGTGGCGGGAACAGTTCCTGCGGTACCGCTCCGCCGTCGTGCACAACCAGCAGCGGGGCGTCCGCGCAGGCTCGGGGCAGCTCGACGGGTGCGAGCTGGCGCACCTGCACCAGCGGGGCGCGGCGTCCGTCCGGGCTCTCACCAGCGGCTCGAAGAAGCTGCTGCCAGGCGGCGGGTCGCCCGGTGGCGACGAGCACCCAGGCACCAGTGGCCATCGCGCGCAGAGCAACCTGGCGGGCCAGGTAAAGCCCACTGACGAGGACCAGCCGGGTCGGCAGCGGGCGCAACACCGACACGCTCAGCGGTTCGTCCTGTGAGCCGCAACCCAGGATCATACCCCCCCGATCCGCCGAAAGGCTGATCGCGTCGAGCAGGCCGGGGGTAACCAGGAACTCTGGCGCCACCGCACCCCGCTGCGCTGGGTTACCGAGAGTCCTCCTCATCCCGTTACTCATGCAGGCGCCCCAAGCGGCAACGTCGCGGCCAGACCAGTGACGTGGCGCCCGTGTAGCGGGCTGAGCACCACACCGAGCCGTCGCGAAACGGCCTGCAGCCAGCGCTCGGCCGCCTGGAGCTCCCCTGGGCTGCGAGCGCTCACCCGGACCAGACCCCGCAGCCCAACCTCGGCACCGTCCTCACCAGCTGACAGCGATAGCGCGACAGTGGTGGACAGCACGCGCACGCCGGTCAATGCGTTCAGGTTGGGCGCGGCACCCGGGGCCCCCCAGCCGCTGATCACGTAGCTGGTATGCGCCACCCCGGCGGCGGTGACCGCCGTCCACCCTTCGCTCAGCGCCACCGGTCCGCTAGCGCCGGCCGCCGAGGACAGCTCCGCGGCCGAGATTCCGGCGCCCAACAGCTGGCCGACGTCCAGCGGCCGGGTTGCCATTCCCCGGGACTCCAGCACACTGCGGACCCGGGACAGCGCACCGATCAGCGCCCGGTGGCAGCCCAGCACCCCGCCACCACGTTCGGCCACCGCGATCGGGCAGCGGCGGGGGTCCAGCCGCACCGCGACCCAGGTGGTGCGGCGGGCGGGCGCCGGCAGCGGACCCAAGACCTCCAGGTAGGAGCGCAGCGCCGGCGACGACGACGGGAGGGCGGCGCTGCCCGGGTAACAGTGCCAGATCACCTGGATCGCCTCCAACACCACGCCGCGGTGTTCCAGGCAGCCAACGAGCGCGCCGAGCGGCAGGCTAGGGCTGCCGCCGACGGGAGTGATCATCGATGCCGCCGCCTCCACTTCGAGCACGGCGGTCCAGGCGCCCTGGTGCCACGCCAGGCCGAGCGGCTCGCCTTGGTGGTCGGTACCGTGCACGATGCTCAGGTCCGATAGGAGCAGGCGGAGCAGGGTGAGGCGTCGATCGTCGGAGCCCACGACCGGCTGCGGCGGGCTCGACGGGTCTCCGGATGCCGCCGGATCCGAACTGGTGACGCTACGGCTGTGCGGGCGGACCAGGTAGCCAGCGGTGAGCTGGACCCACCGCACCAGCCAGTAGCCGCGCCAACGCCCCAGCGCCAGTGACACCGCGATCAACAACACAGCCCACCACCCGGCGGTGTGCCTGGTGAACAACGCTAGACCGAGCCCTACTTCCAGCACGACCAGGTTGACGACGGGCAGTGGGCCCACCCGCGAGCCCGACGAGCGCGGCCGGGCAGCCACTCTCGTCGACTCCCCTGGCTGGGGTGAAGCCTGTGCCGCGGTGGTCATATCTGCGCCTCCGCTGGAGAGGGTTAGGAGAGGGCTAAATGAGGGCGGGCATGGCGGTCCGCCGATGGCGCTTCGCTATCGTGGCGCACCGTACAGCCCAGCACCGCAGCGCCTAGGGAAGGGCGGCCAGGCGCCCGATGTCCACGAATCCGACCACCAAGTCGCAAGTGCAGGCCTACCGCTTCGTGCTCCGCAGGATGGAGTCGGCCCTGGTCCGCAAGGACGCGGTGATGCTGCACGAGCCGATGCGCCACCACCTGCGAGCGATGGCGGTCGGCCTGATCCTGGGCGTGGCGGGGTTTGTGGCGTTCTTCCTGTTCCAGTTCTATAAGGGGTGATCGGCCTCATCGGGGCTGGCGCTGCCGTTTGACGATCTGGACGACCACCAGGGTCAGTCCTAGCAGCCCGAAAGCGGCGGCGGAACCGGCCAGCGCGATGGTGCGCGGCAGCGTGTCCTCCGGCGGCGGCGAGCTGGGAGCGTCCAGCCTAGCTGGGCTCAGTGGCTGGTTATGGGCCTGCTGGTTATGCGGCGGTGGGGGCTGGACGCCGCCCTCCTCGGGCAGCGCTGCGGTGAGGGCAGCTACTGGATCGATCATCCCGTAACCCAGCTCCTCGTTGCGCCCGCCGGGGGCGGCGGGGTGCTGCGCGGTCCGCTTGATGCGATCCATCACCTGCCGCGCGGTCAGGCTCGTAAATCGCTCCCGAACCAGCGCCACCAGACCGGCGACGTACGGGGTGGCGAAGCTGGTGCCATCGAGCGCGTGAGCCACCCCGTGAGCGTCGACGAGGCCGCCGGTCAGCCCCGGTTGCCCGGCCGCCAGGGACACCGCGCCGGTGCCCGGCGCGGCGACATCGACCCACGGTCCGTGCATCGAGAAATCCGCCGGCGCGCCATGCTCATCGGTTGCCGCGACAGTCAGCACGTCCTCGCCGAACCAGCCCGGCGAGGAGATCGTGGTGACCACTCCAGGGCTGTTCTGTTTGCAGGTGTCACTGATATTGGCGGCGGCCACCACCACCACAACGTTGTGCTCCACCGCGTAGCGCACGGCAGCCTGCAGGTCCGACGCGTTGACCTGGTTGGGCTCAGCGGGAAAACAGGCGGCCTCCGAGATGTTGATCACTGTCGCGCGCAGCTGAACGGCGCGCATCACGGCCCGCGCCATGCTCACGGTGTCACCGGCGCCCTGGCTGTGGATCTCCTGGCCGTCGCCGAGCTGGCGCAGCGGCACCGAGTAGAAGGTACTGGCCTGGCGGATGGACAGGATCTGCGCTCCGGGGGCTACCCCGACGAATCCGGTAGCCCGATCGGACGCTGCGGCGATGAGACCAGCTACCGCGGTGCCGTGGCCGTCGCAGTCGACCAGGCCGCCGTGATTCTCGATGTAGTCCCCACCGTCGATCACTCTGTTGTCGGGCAACCTGGAGTGCGGCCGCACGCCACTGTCGATCACGGCGACCAGCTGGCCGCGTCCGGTCGCGGACTCCTGAGCTTCCCGGATCCGCAGCCGCTGTTGCGCTGCCGGCTCGGCATCGAGGTCCCTCGGGCTGTCCGTGACCTGCTGCTGGCAGGGTGCCCACCGCTCGACCGGGCCAGTCTGCTGGGTAGCCGTGTTGTTCACCACGTAAGGCATGGTGTTCACGCTGTCCGGGGTTGGCAGCGCCGCCAGGTCAACCGGAGGGGGTACACCTGGTGGCCGGTTGCCAGGTTGGGCGGCCCCAGGTTGGGCGGCCCCAGGTTGGGCGGCCACTGGCCACGCCGGTCCGGCAAGGCACAGTAACGCGACCGCGACGGCCACAAGTGGGGTGCGGCGACGCCCAGCGAGCGCGTTCACCTGGAGCAGAGGCCCACGCCCAGGGCCAGCGGTATCACCGCGGCGATGAGAACCGCTTCGGCCAGGTCCACCGAGCGGCGCAGCACCGGGGAGAACCGGCGACCGGGCAAGACCACCCCGGCCACCAGCGCGAGCGTCGCGAGAGCCAGCAGGCCACCGAAGCCGGCCAGCAGCAAACGGGGCCGATTGTGCGTCGTGAGCAGCCCGGCCATCAGCCCAGCTACCGTGAGCATCCCGCTGATCAGCAGCGCAATCGCCTGGTTGCCATTGGCGTAGGACCGCGCTCGCAACAGCAGCACAGCGGCGACCACCGCGCCCAGCCCAACGCCCCACTTAGCATTGTGGGATAGGACTGCGGCCAGCACCGCGCCGATCGCGGCCACCGCACCGCACCCCATGATCATTCCGGTCAGGTACTCGTGCGCCAGGCCCGCCCGGCGCTCAATCGCGGTGAAGTCCGGGACGCCGGAGTCCTCCTGCAGGTCCTTGGCGCTACCGGGAACCTGGGGCATGGGCAGACGGGACAGGTGGATGGCCAGCCGGGGCAGCACCGAGATGCCGCCGAGTGCCACCACAGCCGCCCCCGCCGCGATGCCGGCGCCGGGAAGGTGGGCCAGCATAGCGGCCAGAAAAACCAGCGCGCCGAGCGCGGCGGCGGTGACGCTGGCGATGAACGGCGTGATGCCGGCGCCGAGCACTATGAGTGCGGCGGCCGCGAGCACCAGGACCAGCGTGCAGGCCAGCAAGAGGTTCGCTGGGTGCACGAGGTTCTCCGGGTGCACGAGGTTCGTCGCCCGGTGAGCGCCACCGGCCACGATGTAGAGCCCGCTGACGAAACCCAGTGGCAGGCTTCCCGCCGCTACCACCACGCCAGCGCTGGTCTCGCCGTACACCTGGGCGATCACCATTCCGGCGATCAGCGCGACCACCGTGGCGACGCCCGCGAGGCCGGCGACGCCAGCGGGCGCTACCGCAGCGGGATCGAGTCCGGCGAGGAACAGCGCGACGGCGCTGGCCAGCAACGCCAATCCGGCGGCGACCATTCCGAGCGTCCGGGCGGTGCGCTCGGTCCACGGCCGGTAGCTGTCCGGGGCAGCCACCGCGATGGCCTCCACCACGTCATCGAACAGCGGCGGCGGCGGGTTGTCGCTGCGGCGCCGAAGCTGCAGCAGATCGCCGTCCATCACACCCAGCGAGCTCAGCGGGCGGTCCGGCTCGATCGCCTCGCCGCCAAGCCTGGCCAGGCACCAGCCACCGTGCCTGCTGCCACCGTCGGGACTGGACTCACCGGCCATCGTGAGCAGCATCGGCAGTAAGTTGGCCACCGCGACGTCCGAGGGCAGCGCCAAGTCAATGCGGGTGCGCGGAGCCACTACCGTCACTCTGCTCAGCACTGTTGACGGTGGAACCGTCGATCCGGTGTGGGACGGCGGAACCGTCGATCCAGCACCAGAGGGCGGAACCACAGGAGTTCCGTTGGTAGTGGTTGGCACCCGCTGCACTCCTCGCTCGGCCCGTCGGCCATCGGTGTCCACGTCGATGCACAGTGGCCGCGGAGCTGTGGTTCCGGGGAGTATCCAGGCGCCCGGCGCCCAGCCGCTCGAGGGGGTCGGGAAGGCGTGCCCAACATCGGCCGGGCTGGCGTAATCGCGCGTCAACCGGGCAGTAACAGTCCTCGGCGATGCTGATCGGGTGACCAGCATGCACAGCACAACCCGTTTCCTGCAGGGGATCTACCCGTTCGAGGGTCAGGGCATGGACAAGGTCGTGCCCCTGCATCCCGACCTCAGCTACCGGGTACCGATGGGCGTGACCACCCAGCCGCTGTACTTCCGTGGCGGCAACAGCGCCGACGAGCTGATCACCGTGGTGCTGGTCCGGGGCGGGGCGCCCATGCGCTACTTCCCGATCGGCGCCCGTGCCGGCATTCACGTCGCGCTGCGTGTGGTGGAGAACCTGGAGGACGCGACGACACTCGAGCTACACCTGGCCGCGCCAGAGGGGCTCATCGGGACCGTCGTGGTCGATCTCGGCCTGGTGGAGGTCTGACGATGGCGGCCTCCCGGCTCGGCCCAGTCGAGCAGATCCCTCTCGGCGAGGGCCGCGCCTTCGCCATCGACGGCGAGCAGGTCGCGGTGTTCCGGACCCGCGACCGCGAGCTGCGGGCGACTGCCGCCGTATGCCCACACGCAGGCGGCCCACTCGCCGACGGGCAGATCGACCGGCACCGGGTGCTCTGCCCGCTGCACGGCCACGCCTTTGCCCTGGCCGATGGATCGTGCTCCACGGGGGACTACACCATCCGAACCTACGCCGTGTGGGAGGAGGACGGCCAGATCGTGCTCAAGCTGGGTTAGTGGTTCAGAGCCGGGGGAGGCGGTCGGTGACCAGGATTCGGTCGACTGACGGGTGCCGGACACGAAGCACCATCAGCGTGTAGTGGCCGGCAACCGCTGGCGGGCTGGCCCCGGCGATCGTTCCCGGCGGGTAGCTGCCGTGGTAGACGACCAGACAGGACTGGGGCCATCGGGACCGGACTGGGCGGTGCGGCCCCGACGACGCTGCGTGCGACCGCGGCGGTGCTGGTGGAGTTGCACCCAGCTTTCGACTGAGGGCGTCGGCGCCACCCTTGCTGATCCGCCGGACCAGGATCAGCGTGCCCTCGTCGTGCACGATGTCGGTAGCTAATGGCAGCACCGCCGCGCAACCGGAAACATCGCCGGTAACCGAGGCTCCGCTGCGCGGCCCCGAACAGGCCGCCGCTAGGACGAACGCGATCGTGGCCCCGGCCACCACGGCGCGGCGGCGCCACAGGAGGGCGGTCATGATGTGGGTTCCGGTTCAGCGACCCCGGTGGCCACCGGGTCCGGACGGGTGCCGACGGCCAGGTGCGCCGGGGCGCGCGAGGTCGCTCGAAGGGCCAGCCACGCCAGTCCTCCGGCGGGGATGCAGCCCCAGTAGCTGATCAGCCGGTAGAGCAGCACGGCGGCCAGCGTGATGGTCTCGGCGCCGCCGAAGGCAACCAGGGCCAACGTGATGCTGCCCTCCACGACCCCGATCCCCCCGGGGGTCACCGGCAGGCTCGCCGCGATCTGCCCGGCGCAGTAGGCCAGCAGCAAGCCGGTCCACGGCGGCGTGGTGCTCAATGCCAGGAAGGCCAGCGCCAGCACAGCGACGTCAGCCACCCAGTTGATCATCATTAGAGCGAAGGCCGCAAGACCCGCAGCCGGGGTCAGCCGGACCGTGCGCAGTTGGCCCGCCCAGTTCCTCAGAGCTGCTCGCAGGGTCGAAGCACCAGCACTGACCCGTGAGCGCACCGCCAGCGCGATCCGGCCGAACCGGTGACACTCACCGCAGCGCTGCGGCTCGAGTGGGCGCCGGCGAGCCAACGGCAGGCGAACGCCGGGCAACCCTCGAGCGAGTCTGCGCCGAACCGCTGGCCGGCGCAGCAGGGCGTACCCACCGCCAAGCAGGACCAGCGCGCCCAGCAGCACGGCACTGACCGACTGCAAGCCGGGAACCGGGTCGTCGTCGCCAGGAATCTGGACCGCGACGATGGTCAGCACCGTGATCGCGGCGACGTAGAACACCGAGGACACCGCGAACATCCAACTGGCCAGCGCCGCACCCACCTGACGGCGACGCAACACCCCGACCATCACCACGCCGGAGGCGGCGAATCCGAACGGCAGGCAGTACGCTGCCGCGTCACCGGCCAGCGTGGCCACTGCCAGAGTCATCAGCCCAACCCGGCCAGCTCCTGGGCCACCGCCCCGGCGCAGCACCACCGCGCTCGCGGCTCCCCGCGCCACATAGGACAGCACCTCAAGGAGGACCGCCACCGCCACCCACCCCACCCGGACCGAGGTCAAGGTGTCGGCGGCGGTGAGCAGCTCGTCGCTGCTGTCGTACAACACCAGCCCCGCCAGGGCGGCTGCAGCGAACCCGACGACCACCACGGCCGCCCGCCGCCACCGCCCTCGGCGCTCCGGTGCCACCACCACACCATGTCACATCACTCCCACCAGCCTCACGCCAGCGCCGAACAGCGGTGCTGCGGAGCAGCTAGCGGGACGTCAGTGAGTAGTCCACCGTGGGCGAATAATCCACTGTGGACCGTTATCACGCGCAGACTAGACGAACGTGTCGTAACGTACCTCGAGACAAGGTCGAAGGAGGAATCATGATCGTTCTTGGTATCATCTTGCTGGTGGTGGGGTACCTGCTCCCGATGTCGATTCTGATAACTCTCGGAATCATCCTGATAGTGGTCGGGGTGATCCTGGAGCTGCTCGGGGCCATCGGGCGCCCGATGTTCGGTCGACGGCACTACTACTGACGCACCGGCGGGGGGCACGATGAGACTGCCCCCCTCCCGGTTCCTCGGAACCGACTTCCAGGTACCCGGGTGAACGATGAGTTCCGAGCTGCCGGTACTCAGCTCCGGTTGCTGAGGCTAGCCACCGTGCTCCGCGTCTGTGAGCTTGCTGAGCAGCGTGGTGATCTCTGCTATTCCGGTGGCCAGAGTGGCGAAACCCTCGTTCATCTCCTCCCGCAAACCGATCAACTCTTGGCCCTGCGCACCCAAATCCCGCCGCAAACCGATCAACTCTTGACCCTGCGCACCCAAATCCCGCCGCAAACCGATCAACTCTTGACCCTGCGCACCCAAATCCCGCCGCAAACCGATCAACTCTTGACCCTGCGCACCCAAATCCCGCCGCAAACCGATCAACTCTTGACCCTGTTTCAACTGGGTCTCCCGAAACTCTATCTGGGCCCCCTGCAACTCTAACTGGGTCTCCCGCAACGCGTTGAGGACTTGAGTATGGGCGCGCAGCTCAGCACGGACCTCTGACACGTCACGGTCGGCGCCGGCCGCCAGCACGCGGCTAGCGGCAGCGTCGGAACTGGCGAGGGCGGCCTGCTCGCTGAGCCGGGCCACCTCATGTTCAAGGCTGGCAACCCTTGATTCGAGATCATCATTCGGCACGGCTGCGATCCTAACGCTTCCCGCCGGTCCACCATGCCGGGCTAGGGAGAAGCCGTTGTCCTCAAGGGCGTGCCCAGGTTCGTACACCATGGCGCACGGTCGTTTCACGATCGTATTGGTGGGCCAGGAGCCCGATGTCTGCCACACCACGGACCGATGTCACTGTCGGTGAGGTCCAGGGAAGGACTGTCACGGTGTGGGGAGGTGCCGCAGGTGGCAACTTCTCGCCCCAAGTTGCCACCTGCGGCACCTCCGCAACAGATCCCCCACCTCCTCGTGGGGCGGAGGCCTGACCGCCGCGACCATAAAAACGATCGTGAAACGGCCGTGCACCATGGCGATCTGTCTTTCGTGGCAGTACGTTCAACGCAGCTTCGGTGCCTCGTCCAGATGAGCGCCCGCTCCTTCTCGACTCAGGCCAGTGAGGTGCTGAGCAGGTCGCGGTGTTTGGTGTCGAACTCGAGTACCGCTATGGTCCACGGAACCCATCGCGAGGCGAGCGGAGGCCAATTCGCAGAACCAGAGCGCCCGGTCACGGCTGAGCGGGCACGGTGCGGTGCGCCCCGCAAGACCAACTGGTGGCGGCGGCTGCGCCGCAGCGCGTAAGCTGAAGCGGCCAGCCGCTGTGTCAGCAACTCCCTGCAAGGGGTAGCTGCGTGTAAAATCACCTTCGGGGACACTGAGCGGCCAGGGTCGTGGGATAGTTCCTGGCCAGCCAGTGCGATCCATAGGATGACTCATATGCTTCTAGGGCGGTCGCGGGAGTTCACGCAGCTGGGCGACCTGCTGCTCGCCGCGAAGCAGGGACACAGCGCGGCCGTGGTCATCAGCGGCGAGGCGGGGATCGGGAAGTCCGCGCTCGCGGAGAGCATGGAGAGCGCCGCGGCAGCTCAGGCCGACACCACTGTGCTGCGCACCCGGGGCATTGAGGCCGAGTCCTCCATCCCTTTCGCTGGCCTAGCCGACCTGCTACGGCCCGTCCAGCACCTGCTCTCGGAGTTACCGGAGCCGCAGGCCGCCGCGCTCGCGGGCGCCCTGGCTCTCGGGCCGCCGGCAGCGGGCGATCGGTTCGCGGTGGCGGCCGCGACGCTGAGCCTGCTGGCCGCGGCGGCTGCGGGCGGACCCTTGCTCTGCGTTGTCGATGACGCCCACTGGCTGGATCCATCGTCGGCCGAGGCCCTGGTCTTCGCGGCGCGCCGGATGCGGGCGGAGGGGTCCGTCATCGTTTTCACCGTGCGCGACGACGAGCCCGGAGCGGGCCGGTTCGGTGTCCTGGAGCAGGTGCGGATGCAGGGCCTAGACGCTGAGTCGGCCACCGAGCTGCTGGAGCGTGGGGCCGGGCGCCCGCTCCCGCCCAGTGTCGTCCAGCGCCTGCTGGCTGACACTGGCGGCAATCCGCTCGCGCTGCTGGAGCTGCCCGGCCAACTCACGGAGGACCAGCTCAGCGGCCGGAGCCCCATCCTGGAACCGCTTCCGATCAGCTCCCTGCTCAGGGAAAGTGTCCTGCGCCACGTCCGGACGCTCCCGCAGCGTTCCCACACCGCCCTGCTGCTAGTCGCGACGAGCGACCTGGAGGCCACCGACCTAGTGGAGCGGGCATTGCAGCAAGCTGGCGGCTCGCTGGCCGATCTGGAGCCGGCCGAGGTGGCCGGGCTGGTGAGCATCGGGAACGGCCGTCTGGCATTCCGGCACCCCCTGATCCGTTCTGCGGTGTACCACGCGGCCTCGCCGTCCGAGCGCCGCTCGACTCATCACCAGCTAGCGCTCGCCCTGGACAGCGTTGCGGCACCCCAGGCCGAGGAGCGTCGGGCCTGGCACCTCGCGGCGGCGACCCTGATTCCCGACGAAGCAGTAGCGGCCGACCTGGAGCGGGTAGGCACGGCCGCGAGCCGCAGGTCGAGCTACGCCGTCGCCGCCCGCGCGCTCGAGCGGGCCGCCGGCCTGAGCCCGAGCCGGACCGAGCGCGCTCGCCGGCTGGTCGCGGCGGCCTATGCCGCCGTCCCGGCGGGTTTGGTGCAGGAAGCAATGCACCTGCTGGAGCAGGCCCGCGCCTGGACCGACGACCCCGTTGTCGCCGCGACCGCCGAGTGCGAGCAGTACCGGTTGGCCGTGTGGGCATTGGCTCCCGAGGAGAGCCGCGCCCGACTGTTCGATGTCGCCGCGCGGATTGAAGGCCAGCTCCCGGACGTGGCAGCCCAGGCGTATCTGGCGGCGGCCCAGGCGAGCCTGCACAGCTATGACATCTCCGCGATCACCACAGCGGTCGAGCACGCGGCTCGGCTGGCGGGCTCCGACGAGCGTGTCGCGCTGCGTTGTGACGTCTACGCGGCGTTCACGGCCGCCCAGGCCGGTATGGCGGACCGCGCCGAGGGGCTGCTGCGCGGGCGCCACGCTCAACTCGCCACGGAGGACACATCCAACCTCGACCAGGTCGTCCTCACCAGCGGGGTGTGCTATCTGGCGCTGCAGCGGACCGCCGAGGCCCGGCCGTTGCTCACCCGCGCCGTCGACGCCAGCCGCCAAGCGAATGCGGCCGGCCTACTCGCTCACCAACTGCCCTGGATGGCCATGCTGGAGTGGCTGGATGGGGACTGGACCTCCGCGCTCGCGCTCGCGGATGAGGCGGTCGAGCTTGCCTCGCAGACCGGTTGGCTCGCCCAACGATCCAACAGCCTGAGCACCCTAGCCAAGATCGAAGCCGGGTTCGGGATGGCCAGCTGCCGCGAGCACGCCGCCCAAGCCGTTACCACCGCCCGAGCCAGCGGCCACGTCACCACGACGGTGCACGCGCTGGCCGCTGTGGGGCTGCTGGAACTCGGCCTGGACCGTCCCCACGACGCAGTTGAGGCACTCAAGGAAGCCTACGATGCGGCCGGTCCCCACGCGGCGACAAACCTGCGGCTGCAGATCCTGCCCGATCTCGTAGAGGCCTACGCGCGATCCGGCCAGCGCGACCAGGCAGCCAAGGCGCTGGCGCAGCTCGATGAGCTTGCCGCGCGCACCGGATGCTGGTCGGCGCGGGCCGCCGCCGCACGCTGCCACGGGCTCCTCGAACCCCGAGACTCCACAGAGTGGTTCGAGCAGGCCCTGCGCTGTCATGCCCAGGACACGACACTCTTCGACCGCGCCAGGACTCACCTCACCTACGGAGCCCGCCTGCGCCGCAGCCGGAACAAGGCTGCGGCACGGGACCAGCTGCACAGCGCACTGGAGCTGTTCGAGCGCCTTGGTGCGGCGCCGTGGGCGGATCGAACCCGCGCCGAGCTGGTGTCCAGTGGCGGGTCCGCACCCGCCACTGGCACCATTGTCGAGCTGCAGATCACACGGCAAGAACTTCGGGTCTCCCTCGCGATCCAGCGCGGCCTGACCAACAAAGACGCCGCAGCTGAGCTTTTCCTCAGCGTCAAGACGATCGAGTATCACCTCAGCAGCATCTACCGCAAGCTCGGGATCAGCTCCCGGACCCAGCTGATCCGCGTCCTGAATGCGGGCCGTGCGGCTTAATCGCCGCAGCTGGCCCCCACGCAAGCGCCCGACCGAGGACCGAAACCACGCTGCTCCAGCGTGCCCCGCAGCTCCCGCAACACTCGACTACGGGTGGGCCCGATACTGCCCGGGGGCATGCCAGTGACTCGGGACACCTCGGCGTAGCTGCAATCGGGCTGGTAGAACAGCAACTGGATCAACGCTTGGCGGCGTCCCGTCAGCTCTCCCACGGCGGTGTCCACCGCCCGCTGGGCCTCACTGGAGACGACCACGACGTCCGGCCCGTCCTCCGTGGCGACCAGCTGCTTGCCGGCAACGTCATCAGGCACCTCTCGGTGCTTGCGCCGGAGCAGCGCAAGACACTCCCGGCTGGCTGTCGTGGCAAGCCAGCCCCCCAGGCGCTCCGGGTCCCTGATCGTGTCCATCCGCTCCATGACCCGCAACCAGGTGTTCTGCACGGCGTCTTCCGCGTCGGCCGGCTGCAGCCGGAACGAGGCTACAGTGGAGCGCACCAAGCGGTTGTACCGGCGAACCAGCTCCTCCCAGGCCAAGGGGCGGCTCTCGTCGGCCGCTCGCAACAGGGCGGCCGTGCTTTCGCGGGTTTGGGTACTCACCGGTGACGACATTGGGGGGCTCCTTCGTCTCGCCTCAATGTCGATGACGCTAGGGAAATCGGGTCCGAGCAAGATCCGAGCAAACCCTGGTGAGCACCCTAGGGTTGGGGAAGCATCCCCTTGGCGCCAGCCGGTCGGGGCGGGCGGCTCGCCCGTCGGGCCAGCTGACGCAGCCAGTAGCCATGCTGGAGCCGTAGCAGCGGCTGGATGACCGGGTACAGCAGGCTCGGCAGGATGCCCCGGTTGGTCTCCTCGGTGACGACTCGGGTACCGAGCGGGTGCGGTTCGATCAACCAGCCGTGGTAACCGTGCGCTCCGTGACCCCACCAGCGCCAGCCGATCCGGAGGGGGCGTTGGCAGGGGTACACCTCGCTGCGGATGGGAAGAGCGCCGAAGGTGACCCACCGGAAGACGGTGCCGTTCTGCAGGCGGTGCTGCCGTGGGTCCGCCAGCTCAACGAAGTGCGCGTTGGCGTAGTATTGTGACCAACCTTGGACTTCCACCAACAGGTTCCACACCCGCTCCGGTGGCGCCGGGATAATGCGCTCGTTGTGGGCGTACACCTTCGCACCCTTGGGCTGATCCTCCGGCGGCCACTGGTCGAACTCTGAGACGGAGCTCCCGCGAGCGGCCTGACGCAGGACGAAGCCACCGAATGCGAGGAGCGTCTGGACCCGGCGCAGCGGCGTGGTGGCTGTGGCGTGGAACGTGGTCAGCTGGCGCAGGAATGACCGCAGGGACAGCCGCAGCCGACCGCTCAGCACCGGCGGACTCGCTGGCCCGGAGCCGTTGAGGTGGTGGTGACGCAGAAAGAGCCGCACGTCCAAGGTGGTGGCATCGTGCCACAGGTCTGGCCCTGGATCGTTGCGGACAGTCTTGGTCCCGAGCAAGGTCAGCTCTCGGCCAGTCCGGTCGGTGAAGTCGAGCCGGTACTCCACCATGGCCGCCTGGCCGGTCCCGTTCGCGGGCAACAGCGTGACGCTGCCGCTCTCGATCGGCAGCACGCCACCGAGAACTTCGCAGTGGACGAATCCGGAGACCGCGCTGCGGTGTTGGCGGTCGGCGAAGAACGCGTCCACGTTGTCGATCTCCACCGTGAGCCGCAGCGCCATCTCGTCACCGAGCGCATCACCGAGCTGAGCCGAGACAAGAACGTCGGAAGAGCCGAACGCAACCGCCCCCGCCATGCTCTGCCGGAAGTGGAGACCTCTCGCCACGGTGGCACACTCACCGACGACGGCCGGGCCGGACTCCACACAGACGTCCAGACCGCGCTCCCGGCACCACTGCCTGGCCCGCTGCACCCCCAGGTCCACGGCGGCCTTCAGGCTGCGGCGCCGGAAGACCAGCAGGTAGTGCAACGGCACTTCCTGGACCAGCGGGACGATCCGGACCGGGTGCGGGTACTGCGCGGGGGCGCCCTGCGCGTGCGCCAGGTTGCTGCGCGCGATCCGGTCCAGATCACGTTGCAGCGCTCCATTGGCACATGCCTCGATCACCTGGAAGTACTCAGCCACCGGGCCGTTGCGCCAGCGCCCGGCGGTGCTGACAGTCCAGACCACCCACAGCTCGTTGGCACCGGCCGCAATGGCGGCCTCGAGGTTGGCATCGGTGGTGAACACTCCGTCGATGTACCTCCTGCCCTGAACGGTCACCGGCGGGTACCACCCAGGCAGGGAGGTCGCGGCTACCAGCAGGTCCTCGCTCATCTGTGCCGGTGGCAGGGTGGCCAGCCGCTGCCCGGAGAAGTCGAAGACGTTGAACGTGGCGGAGCGGCTGGACGCGTGGATCCGCTGCCAGTCAAGCCCCCAGGTGTCGTGCAACACCCGAGTGCGGAACTTGCGCATCGCGAGGATCGACTCGGCACGCAGCCAGCCACGCCAGTTCAGCTCCAGAGCGGCGTGGATCGGCGAGGTGCGCCGCCAGTTCTCCGCGATCCGGTGGCCGCTCATCCCCTGGCACCACATCGCGAGGTTGAACACTCCCCCACTGGCCCCGTCGGCGTGCATGAACTCCAGCGGCCTCCCGCCATCGCGGGCCTCGTCCAACCAGACCTGAAGAACGCCGGCCTGGAACGCCACCTTCAGGCCGCCCCCAGCCATGATCAGGGCGCGGCGCGGCGGACCGTCCAGCTCGGGTGCCAGTGGACCACCGGCCTGGGTGCCCTCGAACATCACTGGCTCCTCTCCACAATCCTGGTGGCGAAGCGCTCGGCCAGTGCCGCGATCGTCAGAGCCGGATTGGCGCCCACCGAAGCGGGCAGCACCGAGCCGTCGGCGACGAAGAGCCCCGGGTGACCGAATGCCTCGCCGTATCTGTCGACCACCCCGTACACTGCGTTGCGGCCCATCGGGCACCCACCCAGGGGCGCCCAGGTGGTCATGCGGCTGAACAGGGACGAGACAACATCGCGGAGCTGCGAGCTGTAGGCCCTCCCCATCGTGGTCATCGTCTTCCAGGCGTCGCGTAAGTACTTGTAGGACCCGTCGGTCGGCCACTCGCTCAAGGGATCCAGGTCCAGGCGGCCATCGGTCAGCCTGAGAAAGCCGATGGCATCATCATTGCTGTCATTGCTGCCGGAAAACCTCGTTCCCAGCTGCCCGCTCAGGTAGGGCAGGCCGGGGCGGTTGACCAACAGCAACCAGGTGCTGCCGAGCGCGCCCGCAGCGACGACGACCGTCTTCGCCCGTACCCGCTTGAATGCCCGCTTGAATGCCGGCTCTCCCGACGGGTGAGCAGGCCGGTGCACGACGTAGTCCAGCTCATACCCTCCGTTGACCGCAGTGATCCGCTTCACCTCGTGCAGCGGCCGAATCTCAGCCCCGCAGCGTTGCGCCTGCGACAGGTAGCTGAACTCGAGGGTGTTCTCAGAGCCGGGGTCGCAACCAGGGTCGCGGTCACCGGCTGCGGCGAACGGATCCCCCGAGCGCTCCCCGCTCCCGGCGAAGGCGAGCGCCAGCGGGGCCGACTGCTGGATGATCATCTTCTCAACGGTCCCGTAGTGCTCCTCGATGTGGGCGTACTCCAGCGGCCAGCCCTGCGCATTCGCGCTGAACCACGTCTCGGACATCCGCGACATCACGTCGGCACAGACCAGCGAGCCGCCACCGACACCGCTGGACACCACCGCGTCGAGATGACGGAAGGACCAGACCTGGAACAGCCCGAACAATCCTTCGCTGGGGTCCCAGGAGTCGGTAGCCGTCTCCAGGGGGTGCTGCGGGAGTTCCCCCGGCCGGTACAGCTTGCCGCGCTCGAGGACGAGCACATTGCGCCCAGCCTGCGCCGCCCGGCAGGCCGTGACAGCACCACCGAAGCCGGACCCGACCACGACGACTTCGAAGAACTCTTCGCTCACAGCAACTCCCACCCTCACCGCGCGGCCACCTCGGCCATCGCTTCATCAGTTAGGGAGCACGCCGTCGTCGGGTCTGATACCTCGACAGGCAGTGAGTAAGCCTTATGGGTAAACCTTGGGGGGAGAACCCCCCGTCAGCTCGGTGGGCCCGCACCCCCAGGGGCCAGCGGCCTGTTCGGCCACTTGCGACGACCGTAGGCGGCTCCCGCTCAACTCACACGAATACACCACAAAACAGCGGGCCCTTACCGGACGCCGAAGATGCTCGGACGACTGTGCTCCTCCGATTTTTTGTCCCGCGTCGCATCAAGCTCATTGTGGTATCGGACGAGTTTCGCCAGGCGTTGATATTGCCGGTCAATGCTCATGGTGTGCAGGCCTGACCCGACCAATACGCCAACGAAGAACGACCCCGTCACCCCGGCCGTCATGAAGAGAATGGTATCCATGCGGACAAGGTTCCCGCGCGGACCGCGCCCGAGGAATTTTTTCGGGCGGAGTCGGGCGGACTCGGACCGAGTCGGCCGGTCAGCGCAGGGTCTCAGCGGCGGGGTCTGGCGCATACTAGGACCTGTGGATAACTTGGACGACACCGAGTTCGTGCCCGTCCCAGCGGACGTTACCCGCCTGTGGAACTGCGTCAAGCGGGCGCTGGCGGCGAACGAGCATCCAGCACCTCGTCGCATCGACCGCATGGCGTCGGCCGCTGGCCTTGAGCTGGCGGGGAGCACGATCGCGGGTTGGTTCGAGACCTGGTCTGTCGTCCCGGCGTGGGAAAAGTTCGAGGCCCTCATCAAAGCGCTGGCCGCCGAGAAGGACGCCGACTGGCGCTCGCTGCACGGAGCGGCGCTCACGGCCGACCGTCAGCGCAAGGGAGAGGAACGGCGACGCAAGAAACTGGGCCACGCTACGACGCCGGTGTCCCCCGCGCCCCCCGCCACGCGGCGAAAAACTGATCTACAGTCATCGACGTACGACCCCACCCTGGCGGGGATCTCCTGGGTTGTGGGGCACTCCGCTGGGCCGCTCCCCGCTGGGCCGCTCCCCGCTGGGCCGCTCCCCGCACCGCGGCAACTCCCGATGGATGTGGCACATTTCACCGGGCGGGATGCTGAGCTGGCGGCGCTCGATGCCTTGCTGACCCAGGGTGACGCGAGTCGACCTGCAGCCATGGTGATCGCCGGCACCGCGGGGGTGGGCAAGACCGCCCTGGTGGTGCGCTGGGCACATCAGGTCCGTAATCACTTCCCCGATGGGCAGTTGTTTGTCAACCTGCGCGGATACGATTCTGGCTCGCCGATGGCCCCCGAACAGGCCCTCGAAGAGTTCTTGCGTGCCCTGGACGTGCCTGCTGAGCGGATTCCCACCGGTTTGGGGGCACGGGCCGCGCTGTACCGTTCCCTGCTCGACGGGCGCCGCGTACTGCTCGTGCTGGACAACGCCAACACCGCTGAGCAGGTACGACCACTGCTGCCTGGCACATCCACCTGTCGGGTGGTGGTGACTACGCGCAGTCGCCTGTCCGGCCTTATTGCCCACAACGGAGCCAGCCGGGTCATTGTGGGCCTGCTGCCCCCTGCCGAGGCAATCGCGTTGTTGCGCGATGTCATCGCCGACCACCGAGTCAGCACCGAACCCGAATCGACTGCCGAGCTGGCCAGCCGGTGCGCTCACCTGCCGCTGGCATTGCGCATCGCGGCCGAACGCGCCGCCGCGCACCCGCATGCCACGCTGGCTGACCTGGCTGGTGAGCTGGCGGTGGTACACGACCGCCTGGACCTACTCACCACCGCTGAGCAGGACGAGGCCACGGCGGTGCGCACGGTGTTCTCCTGGTCCTACCACGCGCTACCACCCGAAGTGGCGCGCGCGTTCCGGCTGCTCGGCCTGCACGCCGGACCGGACATCAGCGCCCCGGCCACCGCCGCGCTCATCGACACCACCCCCGCTCAGACCCGACGGCTGCTGGAAACCTTGGCCGGTACCCACCTGATCGAGGAGACCAGCAAAGACCGGTACCGGCTGCACGACCTGCTGCGGGCCTATGCCGCAGAATGCGCCAAGTCGGCGGAAACGGACGACGGCTGCACCACCGCCGTGCGGCGAGTGCTCACCTGGTATCTGCATACCGGCGATGCCGCCGACCGCATCCTCAACCCGCACCGCCGCCGCATCCCCCTCGATCAGCCGGCGGTTGCCTGCGCACCGCTAGAGCTCACGACCTATGCCCAGGCCCTCGACTGGTGCGAGGCCGAACGGGCGAATCTGGTGGCGGCCGTTCGGCACGCCGCCGAGACCGGCGAGCACGTCATCGCCTGGAAGCTTCCCCTTGCTCTGTTGGGCTTCTTCACCCTCCGCAAGCACTGGGCCGACCTGATCGTCACTTACCACATCGGCCTCACCGCCGCTGCGCACCTGCACGATCGGGAAGGCGAAGCCTGGAGCCTGGGCGGTCTCGGCATGGCCTGTCTTGATCTTCGGCGATACGGTGAGGCCCTTGACCACTACCAGCGCGCACTGCACATCTGCCGAGAAATCGACGATTCATGGGGCAGAGTTATCGCCCTGCTCGGCCTCGGCAGGGCCTACCTTCATCGTGGGCGATACGACGAAGCCCTCGACCACTCACAACAAGCACTATGCATCTGCCAGGAAATCGACGACCCATGGAGCCAGACTTTCGCCCTGCTCAACATCGGCGCCATCCATCGCAAACTCGCGCGTTTCGAGGATGCTCTCGACTACTTTCAGCGCACCCTGACCGTCGTTCGCTCCGTCCATCACCAATCAGGCGAAGCCATGGCACTGCACAACCTCGGTGACACGTACCGGGATCTTCGACGGTTCGACGATGCCATCGAGTATTTCCAGCAAGCCTGCACCACCTATCGTGAGATTGGGGACCGGTGGGGCGAAGCGCACACTCTCCGCAACATCGGCGACACCCTGCACAGACTCAACCAAATGCAGCTGGCAGCCGAGTACTGGCACCGAGCGCTGCCACTCTTCGAAGATCTCGACGACTCGGTGACCGCGGCGAAGGTTCGCGCCAGCCTGGAAACTCTCGATTCCCACTGACCCCGCCGTGCCCGCAGTCGGTTCAGGCAGGCCCGGGTGGTGAGGTGCAGCTCCGCCACCGCCGCCTTCAAAACCTGCTTAACCGGCTCGGCACCCGGGGACTCCAACAACCGGGTCGGTAGCGGGACCAGGCAGCTTGGCCCACTCGCCACGCTCCCGCAATGGCTGGACCGGGAAAGCCGTCCCGGTCATCGGGTCCGTGACCCATCACCACTTCCCCCAGCGCGGGTGGTTCGCCAAGTCAGGATAGCGACCGCTGACAGTGCGGTCATGATCGGTTCTGCTGATCAGACTTCACTGCCGGAGTGGGTCGTGGAGTGGTCGCCTTGGGGGGTCCACGGTCTTGGGTGGGATGAATTCGGGGTACCCGCGAGCGTCGAGCCGGATGTGCCATCCTTGGCGGTGCACAATGACATGGTGGGCAAGTGACCACGCCGAGGCGTGCCGGGAGATCGGCCGGCTGAGCTACATATGCGAGGAGCTGATTGCCCTCGCCGACCACGGTGAGGGCATGTCGGCCGAACACGTGCGGGGGTTCAACATTGTCCACAGGTCGATCGAACGGCGGGCGAGCTGGTCGCGGTCAGGCACGCCGTGCCCTGAGACCGCAGTGACCCAGCACACGTCACCGCTCAGCGGGTCGGTGCCAGCTGATCAAAACCAGCCAGTAGCCTGACGCCGCACCCCCACCGATGCCCCGGGGTAGCTCCCCGGGGCATCGGTGGGGGCCTACCTCGGTGATTGAAGTGATACCTTCGTGAGTGATAACGCAATGGCCGGCGCCTCGGGGCATCTGGGAGATCGCCTAGCGCGGCTGCGAAGGCTCGCTGACCTAAGTCAAGAGCGCTTGTCGGAACGCTCAGGGATTTCCGTGGATGTGGTCCGGAAGCTGGAGCAGCACCGTAAGCATTCGGTGCGGCTGCCCACACTGCACAAGCTTGCCAGTGGTCTCGGGGTTGAGGTCACAATGTTGTTGGGTGACCCTCCGGCACTGTCGGCTGGGCTCTTCGCTGTTTTCAGTGGGTTACTCAGCGTAGTTGGTTACTCAGCGTGAGGAAATGTAGGCGGGTGTGGGGTTGGTGAGGGTGGGGAGGTGGAGTGTGGCTGCGGTGAGGTAGACGATGGTGATCATTTTGTTGTTGTTGCGGTAGCCTCGGGCGCGGGCTTTGGCGGCCTGGACGAGGGAGTTGATGCCTTCGAGCAGGCCGTTGCTGAGGTGGTTTGTGTGCCAGGCGAGGACGGGCGTCCCAGTGTTTCTCGACCAGGGCCACGAAGTCCTTGATGGGTTGCAGGCGGGAGCGTTTCGCGCCGTAGCACCAGCGCTGGAGGTACTCGGGGGCGTAGCTGGGGTCCTGGTCGTAGAAGGCCTGGAAGTCCTCGCGCCAGCGCAGTGCCCGGGCGGTGTCCAGCTGGGCTGAGGGGCGCATCAGCCGGTGGAGCTCACCTTGCTGCTTGTCCGAGAGGGTGGCGTGGTTTTTCAGCCACAGCCAGCGGGTGTGTTTGAGCTCGGGGCGGGTGGTGACCTCGGTGCGGCGCACGGTGTCGATGGCCTCGCTGAGCTTGGCGGCCAGGTGGAAACGGTCGAAGGTCATCCTCGCGTGGGGCAGAGGTGTCGTGATACCGGAGAGGAACGCGGTGCTCATCTCGGAGCTGGTGTCGGTGACCTTGTCCGGGTCGCCGCCGTGCTCAGTCAGATCCGCGGCGAAACGCCCGACGGTCCCGGCGCAGCGGCCCTCGGTGGCGAAGACCACCCGGCGGGCGTCGAGGTCGGCGACGATGCTGATGTAGTCCTGGCCTTTACGGGCGGAGGTCTCATCCATCCCGACCCGCCTCACCCCGGTGCCGTCGAGCTGGTCACGGGCGGCGTTGACGTGGTGTTCCACGATCCGCCAGATCCTGGTGTCATGCTCGCGGGTCATCGCCGCGACCTTCGCCATCGGCATCGCCGCGGCGACGGTGAGCACCAGCGCCTCGAACAACAGCGTGAACCCTGACCCCGGGCGTGCCCACGGCACGTCCACCTGGCGCACGCCGTGGCCGGGGCAGCGCACCCGCGGCAGCCGGGCGTGCACCAACGCCGTGCGCTGGAAGAAGTCCAGATACCGCCACGTCTTGTCCACGGTGTCCCGCACCGGGCAGCAGCCCTGGGCACAGTCCTTGACCGGGCACCCGAACCGGGCACCACGCTCGAAACCCAGAGACAGATCCAGCTGGGTGGCCCCGGCGTCGAACTCGCCGCAGGTCACCCGCCACGGCCCGCTCAACCCCAACGCCGCCGTGAACAACCCCAGCTCGTCCATACCCCTGTGACCCCCTGCTACGCGACCATAACGGACAGTCACACAGCTAACGAAACGTTCACCCCCTCGTCAACCCGCCACGCCGGGTCCACACGAACTTGATCACCAAACCCACTTGATACAGCGAGGAGCCCGGCACAACCATGCCTAACCCCGACGACCTTCCCAAAAAAATAGAGAGCTTACCGCAGCGACAAGCCGTTCATCTTGACCTTGAAAACTTTAGGGTGCGCATCGGCACTTTAATTGAAGCGATAACGCAAGCTCCAGCGGTCTCCAAGGGGAAGCCTTCCGTTCAACACGACGTAGCTGGTGCACGAGCTACTTATGAGCAGGCAATAATCAGCGGCGATTCCGAGAAGGTGGCCATTGCCGCATTAAGACTTGGGATACTGCTTGATAAAGAGGGACATTTGACGGGGGCCCGAGCCGTGTACCAAAATGCTATAAGCAGTGGTCACCACGACTACGCGCCAGCCGCCGCACGTTCCCTAGAGCAACTAAAATAGCGAGTATCCGGATATAAAGTCGCTTACTGTGGAGCATGTGTGGTCCAGGGCGCCTCGTCGAGCGTGGCGTAGAAACCCTGACGTCGCGGAGCGCGACGAAGGATGCCTCGCTGTATAACCGGTCGGGGTTATGACCCGAACATTATTCGTCAATCCAACAAAAATTTCTATTGATGTGGCATTGGATCCTGACGCTGCGACTGTAGGAAGCTCACGGCTCGCTCGGCCTGCGCGCGCAGGATACGAGCCTGGAAGTCGGCCTCAGCCGCCGCTCGCTCACCCTGCGCCCGGAGTATACGTGATTCCCTCTCGGCCTCAGCGGCGAGAATCGCGGCCTGCTTGGAACCCTCGGCGGTGAGGATGGTGGCGCACTTCTCCCGATCAGCGCGCATCTGCATCTCCATCGAGTCCTGGATCATTTGTGGCGGATCGATCGCCTTGAGTTCCACTCGACCGACTCGGATTCCCCACAGCGCAGCAGCTTCGTCGAGCACTCCGGACAACTGGCCGTTGATGAAGTCTCGGGAAGTCAGTGTGTCCTCCAGGCTCATAGAGCCTACAACGTTACGCAATGTCGTAGTGACCAATTGTTCGAGTCCGGCGATGTAGTTGAAGATCTCGTACACTGCATCTTTCGGGTTTGTCACCCGGAAGTACACGACAGCGTCGATGTCGACAGTCAGGTTATCCTTGTTGATCACTGATTGCGGGGGAAAGGAAACCACCTACTCACGCAGGTCGATCCGTTCCCGGATCCTGTCGAGGAAGGGCACCAGAAAGTTCAATCCGGGGGTGAGGGTGGTGCGGTACTGACCCAGCCGCTCGACCACTGCGGCGGTGGCTTGCGGGATCACCACCATGCCTTTGAACAGGATGGCAAAGAGTACCACTACGACAATTGGGAGAACGGCCAGGAGTATGCTATTCACTAGAATTCTCTCCCGGCGACTCGGGTAGCGCCGAAGTATTCATCACGGTAACCTCCTGGCCCTAGCACCTAAGATTCATCAAACCACGAGCAAACAATAACAAACCCCACTAGCTCTGACCTACCGCCCTCCGTGTCAACGGCTATGATCACCATAGCCGTGTCCTCGAGCAGCCCCTCTTGATCCCAACCGGTCGAAGCAATTGATCTTGGTGTAGATCCTCGGCGAAGTGTGATCGCCAAGGAGGAACCAGATGGCCCAGCGCAGGATGCTGACCGAGCGGGACCGCGAGGAGATTTCCCGGGGGACCATCGCGGGTCTGGAGGGGCGGGTGATCGCGACGCGGATTGGGCGTGGTCCTAGCGTGGTGTCGCGGGAGGTCGCCCGGCATGGTGGCTGGGACGGTTACCGGGCCGTGGCTGCCCAGCGGGCGGCCACGGAGCACCGGTCGCTACTCAAGGACCCGCAAGCTCGACGCTGACCCCGTGCTGCGTCAGCGGGTGGTGGACAAGCTGCGCGTCGGTGGCTCTCCAGACCAGGAAGCTGGCCGGTTGCGCTACGAACACCCAGGCCAGCAGGCTGCGTGGGTGTCGCATGAGGCCATCTACACCTGGATCTACGCCCTGCCCACAGGTGAGTTGTCCCGGCTGGGAATCCTGCTGCGGACCGGGCGCACCCAGCGCCGGCCTCGGGGCCGCAGGAGCGGCCCTGGCGCCCGGACCGTGGGCATGACCAGCATCGACGCCCGCCCCGTCGAGGTCGCTGACCGCGCTGTGCCTGGCCACTGGGAAGGGGACCTCGTGATCGGAAAGGCCGGCAAGACCGCCATGGCCGCCCACGCCGCGTTCTCCCTGACCACCGAGGTAACGGTGTACTTCGCCCACCCCCACGCACCCTGGGAACGAGCCACCAACGAAAACACCGACGGACCGCTCCGCGAATACTTCCCCAAAGGAACCGAGATCACCGACGACCGAACCTACCTCGACCGCGTAGCCGCCGAACTCAACAACTGGCGGTTTTAAGCACGGTTGTCGCGACAAGCCGCAGGTCACAGACGGTGGTAAACCTAACGTGTCAGCATAAGAACCGGCCCCTTCTGGTTGAGGGACCGGAGATCAAGATCCGTCCGATCGGTACTCGCCCGCAGAGTATGCGTGGTCGCTTCTCCGCTGACCAGCTGCAAGCCATGATCGATCTATACAAGTCCGGTGCCACCGCCCAACAGTTAGCCCAAACCTCTGACTTCAGCAAACGCAGCATCAAACGGCTACTACAGCAACACGGCATACGCCGAGAACACCGAAGCAGATCATGATCATTCACTGCTCTGGTACCCTTGATCATGATCTGCGGTTCGCGCAATGACACAGTTCTCACAATAAAACCGCAGGTCACAGGTGGTGATGGACCTAACGTGCCAGCACAAGAACCAGACCCTGCTGGTTGAAGGGCCTAAGATCAGGGTTCGCCCAGTGGGCACGCGGCGTGTGGCGCGTGGTTTCTAATGAACCACAGACGACTCATCACTAGGTTGATTCTGTGGCAGAGGGAAGCGCCAGACGGCGATCTGGTAAACTGTTCGGCTCAACACGATCCCGCCACAACCGTTTGTCGGGCAGGAAAGTCAACGTTATCAGCACGGCGGTAGTGCTGGATTCTTGGGCTAAACTACCTGAGGCTGGCGCTGGTCAACGTTGCCGCCAATACAAGTTGGCGGCTCAAGGTAACCACCTACCACCCTATGCAGAACTCTTAGCGCCGCGATGCAAGGATCAATGATAAGTTCACCAAGGATCAATGATAAGTTCACCAAGAGAGGAAGCGTGTCATGTCTTTGGATCACATAGAGTGCGCACAGCGGACAATACGGGAAATTCAGTACATCACGATCGCGACAATCCGCACGCACAACGATAGTCAGCCAATGAGTCAACCGTGGAACAGTCCGGTGTACTCGGCATTCGATCATGATTATAACTTTTATTGGGTTTCAGATCGCCACAGTCAACATTCGAAAAACATTCGAGAAAATCCTCATATATTCCTTGCTATCTACAATTCCACGATTCCCGAGGGGACAGGAGCAGGCAGGGGAGTTTACATCCAGGCGCAAGCAAGAGAGCTATCTGATCCCGACGAGATTGCCCATGCCCACCAACTTCTAGCGCACAGGGTGGGGAAAACACCCCGCGCTCCAGAAAATTTCCTTGACGACATGCCTCGACGTATTTACCAAGCAGTACCAGAACGAGCTTGGGTCAACGACAATGGTGACCGAAACGGGCGCTTTATCGACATTCGCATTGAGATTGACCTTGCCTTACTCCGCAGCCAAGCAAAAGATTAACCTGCCCTTTCTACTTATAATCACACTCACCTGTCCATCCCTACAACCCCACGTGGCGGCCCCCAGCTCCTTCACGACAGCTCAGGGAACAAGACACCCGCCGCCGATCGCCCACACTTGGTCCGCATACGGTTCGCGCAATAACACACCGCTACGACAAAGCCGCAGGTCACGAACGGTGGTAGACCTAACATGCCAGCATACGAACCACACCGTGCTCGTCGAAGGGCCTGAGATCACGATCCGCCCGGTCGGTAGCCGCCGCCTGGCAGCGGGTGGTTCTCGATGGAGCCCGAGCTGAACGAGCCACATAAAAGCCCAGGTCATGGCACATGGCTAAGTTCCGGCACCCCACAGGGTGGAAGTGGCCAACGAGTAAGTGGAACGCTTCAACTGTGAGCGACGCAGAGCGACCTGATGACGGCCCAACCTGTTACCTGCATGGCGGGCGCCCGCCCAAGAGAGGGCATCGCTATCGACGGCACATGCACTGCGCGCACGTCGGCCCGGACGGCAGACGGTGCATGATGCGCGTGGACACCAAAGGCGCGTCCGCGAGATCGAGGGCAGCCACGTAGAGGATGTACTTCGCGCCTACGCAGGGGTCCGACCGGAGGCACAGCTACTCCGACAGTCACCGTGGGTGTCGGGGTCTTTCTGTGTGACCCTCTTCCTCATCGTGATCTCTGCGCTCCTGGTGGTCACTCGGATACTGCCCGTCTGGGCAGTATCAATGATCATGGTCGGCGGTCTGCTGGGTGTGTCGATTCTGGGGGCCTTCCAACTCCGCCACGACGAGAAGCTGACCGAGCGAGGTTTTCTCCGCTTGATGCTGGTTGCGGTGCGCACACTGCCGGTGTCAACGACAGCGCCCGCGTCGGACGACCAGCAGCGGTAATCACCCCGGCTCGACCACGCGACTGCCGTCACGACAGACCAGATCAAGCATCGTAACTGCACGCCACGCGGGGACCGGCCCGAAAACTATACGCCCGAGCGTTTTCTCCTGCATGGGCACGGTGTGGCATCACAGGTGACGCCTTGATCAGAAGGGAACAGGCGGACCATGGCCGCCCCTGATCGTGATCTGCGGTTCGCATACTGACACAGTTGTCACGACTACCCGCAGGTCATGGACGGTGGTGGAGCTGACGGGACTCGAACCCGTGACCCCCGCACTGCCGGGGTGTGGCCCGGTGCCCACCAGCCCGTAGCTCGCTGGTCAGCGGGCACTCGCTGCTGTCGGTGATGCCTTCCGTGCACGGCGACGGCGGAGTTTCGGTGACAGACTCGTTGCCATACCGTCTGTCCACAGTGGGGTGGTCCGGCGCGCAGACTCTACGCTCACCGCTGTGCGCTCGGTCGAGCGGATCTTGGGATCCAGTCCGGTGGTGTGTGCCCGCAGCGTCGCGAAGTTGGTGTCGTGGCGAGTGGCCTCGTCGGTCAGGACGTCGGGGAACGCCGCGTGCGAGAGGGGCTGCTACCTGGCCAGGTAGGGGTCGTAGGGCAGGGTATCGAGCATCTTGCTGACCTTGAGCGTGCGCAGCACCTGTTTGAGTTCGGGCGAGATCGGGGCGGTTACCCGGGTTGCGCTCATGGGTGGATGTCCTCCTTGCCTGCGTCGATCACCGTCATCCAGTCCGGTTTTGACTCACCGGAACTCGGCTGGGCCACGGGCGAACAGGGTCGGGTCGGCGGCCTGCACGGTGCGTAGTAGCGGGGTCGGGACACGCGAGGAACAAGCCGCAGTGCGCCCACCGTGCGCTCGGTGACCGTTGTGCGGGGTGTGCCAGCGTGGAAGCTGGCGCACCCCGCACAACGGGTGGGGTTCACTGTTGGGCGCGTCGTTGGTCGATGCGGCGCACGATGACGGCGATGGCCTCGATGGTTGTTGGGCTCAGGGGTGGCATGGCGGCGCACGTGTCGTCCCAGAATGCGATCGCTTCGTCGTCCACGCCGACTGAGCCACCTTCTGTTTCATGGTCATCTTTCGTGTAGTCCGGTTGTAGTTGTGCCGTGTTGTTTTCGGCCGTTCTTGATCTAGGGGTCAATCGCGGTCCCCGGTGGCGTTGCCTTCGGGGAGGGAGCCGGGTGCCGGTGGTGCCGGACCCTCGTTTCCGGGGGTTTCCACTCCTTCTTGCGAGGTTCCTGTTTGCCTCCCCGAGCGGGGTTTGCTCTGGTCAACGCGGGGAGTTGAGTGCGGGGAGGTGCCGGGGAGAATTCCCCGCCTCCCCGATGCCTCCCCGGTTAAGTCCCCGCATTCTCCGTCCTGGCCGGAGTGGGTGCGGGCGGCGAGCGCGGCGGTGATGTCATCGGCGCGGATGACCATGACGCCGTGTGACTTGACGGGGTGGATGCCGTGCGCGGCGAGCGTGGTCGATAGGTCAGCGAAAACCCAGCCGTCGTACTCGCCGGGGTTGTGGGTGGCGAGCCGGGTCAGCACGGTGTGCGTGCGGACCCGGCGTTCGCCGCCGATCACGTGCGCGATGTCGGCGAGGTGATCGACTGGCGGCGCCTGTTCGTCGGGTTCGGCCGTGACGGTCAGCTCGCGGCCGTGCTCGGCGAGGAGTGCCAGCGCGCGGGCGACCACCGGTGAGACCAGGTCGATGCCGTCCTCGAAGGGCACGTAGAAGGTGCGTACCAGTTCCCATCGCTCGTCGGTGACGCCGACTGCGACGCAGCTGCCTCGGTCGGTCTTCATCCGTAGCTCGGTGGCGCGGATGCCGGCGCGGTACCGGCCCGCCCCGAGCAGCCCGTCGTTGGCGATGTGGTCGGCGACCGCGAACGCCACCCCGCAGGAGATGTTGCGGGTGATCTCCTTGGGGATGCTGTCCTTGGTCGGTGACTGGGTGGCCAGCAGCAGGATGATCCCGTACTTCCGGCCCCGTTTGATCAACCGTACGGCCAGCTCCTCCGCGTGCTTGCCGTAGGTCTTGTGCTGGAACAACTCGTGGCACTCATCGATCGCCACCACCAGCGGATGCACTCCGAGCCCGGCATGGTCGGCGAGCTTGCGTGACACTTTCGGTGGCCGGCCAGGTTGCGCGCCCAGTGTGCGGCCGCGTCGCTCCATGTCCTCGGTTAAGTCGGTGAGTGCTTGCACGGTGTCGGTGGCCACCGCGTCGTGCATCCCCATCCGGTAACGGCTCAGCCTCGGTACTAAGGGCTCGAAGTCGGGGCTCTCACCCATCACGAACACCCACAACTCGGCGGTCGGGTCGAGCGCGGCACCGAGCAGCAACGTTCGCATGGCTGCGGTCTTGCCTTGCCCTGGTCGTCCACCGATCAGCCAGTTGGACTCGATCAACGGGGCGTTGACGATCAACCCGCGTTGTGTCAGGCCGAAGGGCACTCCGTCGAACAGGTCCACGGTTCCGTCATGCAGCAACGGCCAGTCACCGGCTCCGCCGCCGAGCTTGCCCTTGTCAGCGATCCACAGATCAAGCACGCCATCCTCGTCGGCCTTGGTCGGCCATGTTTCCAATGACGCGCGGCCGAGGTTGGCTGCCAATGTCGCTCGGCGATCGGCGACCATGTCGGCGGTCACCCCGAGCGGCAACCGCACCCGCGCGAACGTGCCGTCTCCGTCCTTACGCGCGGCGATGAGATAGACCAACTCGCCGCCGTCTTTGAAGAACGAGTTCAACGGCGCGACTCCGAGATGTGCAAGCGCGCGGGAGATCATCCGCTCGTCCACCCACGAGTCCGCGTCGTCGCGGTCGGGCTGGGTCAACCACCCCGCACCCGGCGTGCGGTCTCGGCCTTCCCACACCGCCGCCACCGCCCAGCCGACCGGTCCGAGCGTGAGCAGCCACGGCCGCCCGACCTCGACCGCTGCGCCCAGGACATCGCGCACCTGGTAGACGGTGACCAACCAATCCGGCATGGCGGCCCGGTCGAACACCTTCTCGCCCAGGAACAGCACTACCAGCACGACCAGCGCTACAGCACTACTGATCGCCATGCGGCGCACCGCGATCCCGAGTTTGGCCCAGCGTGCCTTGGCGTGGGCGCGGATGGCGTCGTGTGCTTGTCGGCGTGCCTGCGCGTCCCCGGCCAGCCGGGCGGCGCGGACGTCGGTGCGCAGGTCGCCGTGTGTGGCCCAGGTCCATCCCTTCGCGATCCACCGGCCGTGCCCACGCAGCAGGAACCACACCAGCCGGACAAGGTCGCGCGGCGCCTTCCGCGCCCGATACGCGGCCACCGAGCGGAGCCGCGCGACCCACTCCGATTCCCGCACCCGCCGCACCATGTACCCGGTGCATTCCCCTGCCACGTGTCGCAACACCGGCCTGGGTGAACGGTCGCTGGACGTGATGTCGTTGTCGGACACCAACTCGGCGGGCTGTCGCGGGTTCTCAGGTGTGGTCATCGCCGATCACCTCGTCGCGTGTCCACGGTGGTGACCGTCAACGCCCGCGTCAGCGTGGAGGACGCGAACAGGGCCGGCAGCCCCAGCGCGGCGACCCGCACCAACCAAGGCGCGCCGGGATACGTGAGCGCCATCCACTGCACACCGGCCAGCACCGACGCACCGATAAGCACGCGGCCGGTCAGCGACAGCAACCGTGCACCTGTCCCGGCCACGTCGACCGCCGCCCGGGCGCGGCGCGCTGAGGCACGCCACACCCACAGCAGCACCAGCACCACGGCCAGGCCGCCGAGCATCTGCGTCGGAGTGAGGGTGACGTTCATCGCCGACCCCCTTCCCGACGCTGCAACCACGCCAGGTAGACGGCCCGCCGGTCATCTTCGGCCAGCGCACCCCACACCCCGAGCGTGGTGAACCTGGCTGTGCGGAACTCCAGTTCCAGACACTCGTCGGCCACCGAACAACCCACGCAGATCGTCGCGGCCAACTCGCGGTCAGTCGCCTTGTCGCCCATCCAGGTCGGTTTCTCGGTGCCGACCTGGATCCCCATGCACACGCCCTCACCCGTCACCAGGTCGAGCAACGTCCTGATCGGCGTCTTGGCCTGGTCATCCAGCCGGGCCGCGATCTTCTCGACAAACTCTTCGTCGTTCATCGCGCTCTCCCCTCGCCAGGGGCGGGCAGCAGCCGCGCCAACGCATGCGCGGGCACGACCAACCGAGACCGGCGACGCAGCGTGGGCAACACACCCACGCGGATCAACCGGGACACCTCGGGCTTCCCCACCCCGAGAATCCATGCGGTTTCCCGGATCGACAAGACACCGGACGAACCGGCTCCAGGCATAGCGGTACTCATGACAGATGTGATCCTTTGACTCGATGGTGACCCAGCGGACCGTGGGCCGTGCCATTGAGTGAAAGGCCGCGACAACCGCGAATTCAGAGAAGTCGTGCATACCTTCTATGCGCGGCGGGGATAGACCACGCTACTAACCTCGCGCGTAGATCTCATGCGCAGCGAGCATAACACCGCGCCGACCGATGTGCTAGCCAGTCAGGACTTTGAGTACGTCCGAAAAAGAGCTGGTTAGGCTGCCGAGCGCGGCCTGTCCCTTCGTTGCGCTGGCAACGGACGGCCTGCCGATTATCCCCTTCGTCGCATAGGCTCGTATTCCTGTGATCAGGAGATGAGGGCGTTGTGGTGCGTCGTGGTCATTCTGCGAGTACGTCGAACGAACAAGGTCAGGGTGTGAGTGCAGGAGTATTGATGTTTCCCACTCGCCGCCGTGCATGTCCTCGCCGGTGGTGGTCTCCATTCCGGCGTGCTCGCGTGCGATTCGAAAGTCTTCCCGACCCGGAAATAGGGCCACTCTGCGCTCCGCGACGTTCGCTTCTTGCGTGACATTGGACAGTGCATAGTTGCCGCCGTGGCCGTTGACTAACACCAGGTACTTGATTCCGGATCTGGCCAGGGATGACTGGACGTCGCCGACGATGGCGATCAGCGTTCGAGAGCTGATGCTTACCGTTCCCTCGAAGCCTTCATGCTCGTGCGAGCACGATATGGTTACTGGTGGAAGGAGGAGTACATTATATGTCGCCGCCAGCTGGTTTGCGATAACGCACGCAACGATGGTATCCGTTGCCAGTGGCAGATGATCGCCATGCTGCTCGAAACTGCCCACCGGTAGCAGAGCGACCGTGGCGCCACGCTCAGCTTCATCAGCCGACGTTGCGGCAGTGATCAGCATGCTCTTCCTTTCACGACTTCAGCGACCTGATTCTCTTGTCAAATCGCCGGGCTTCGTCCCCGGCGCCTTGCTCTATCAGCATACCTGGGATCCGAGCGAGCTGGCCTTCAGTTCGGAATGACCTAGCATCACGGACTATCTCCAGCGACTGATCAGCAACAATCAGTGCATTCTCGATCTGACCGCTGCTCGCGTATGCGACCGAAAGACGGGCCAGGCAGAGTCCCAAGTCGCGACGAAACTCCGGTTTCCACCCCGCAAGACTGTGCTGCAATGTGCTGATAGCCTTATCTGCTTGACCCAGTTCAATCCAGCAATGCGCAGCTTCCATCTCGACATATTCGGACGTGCAGTACTGCGCCAGGTCTTTTTCTGAGCCGGCGCTTCGCTCAGCGAATTTGAACGCCAGTTCGAGGGTGTTTGCACAATCGTCTGGCTGGTCGAGCTGCGCAAACACGTGTGCTCGTTGGCGTAGTGCGACAGCGTGATAACGCGGAGGAAGATGGGTCGCCTTGTCCAATGAGGCGTCCGCGAGCTTCAACGCCAGCTCGGGCCGCTTAGCATCAGTGGCGATGTTACTACGCCGCATCAAGATATACGAGATAAGCGTCTCGTCGCCCGCTTCTTGCGCGTAGTCGAGAGCAGTACTCGACATTTGCATCGCACTGTTCAGCGCACCCATGTCCTGATAAATCCACCCGGCAAACTCCGCATAGCGTGCTCCTACCCGCAGAAGCTGTTTACGATCTTTGTCGCGAGTGTTCAATAGAAGGTTCTCAATGAATCGCAGTTGCTCTGGCACTATGTTCACGAGGGATCGTGAACCAGCTAGATTGTCCGTGTTTGAGTACAGATCGAGTGTTGCTAGCAATGAATCGGCAAGCGCTGACTCTGTGTTCAAGCTGGTAGCGGCGACCAGCGGGCCATCGGGCAGTGCGAATACTCCACGGGACCGCTTGGGATCCTCTACTCTCTCGTCTGGCAGCTCAAACCACAGGAGGTCAGCCGGCATCTTGAGCGAGCGCGCGTAATGGATGAGCTTGTCGAGCGTGTCCACCCGGTTCCGCCCGGATTCGATGCGACTCAGCTGGGACTGAGTAACCGTGCCGAGCCATCGGCTCACGGTCTCCTGCGGAAGCGGCTTATGCCCATGTGCCGGGTGGTATCTGTACACTCGCACAACCGTCCCCATGTTGCGAGACGCGAATGCGTCCCGCATGTGATCTGTGTACCAGAAGTCCGGCCCGAGGTCAGGGGCATGGTCGGACCCGATCCCGCTCAGCTGGCGACAGGGCGCGCACATGCTCGCGCGGCTGTCGCGAGCCAAGCGACTGCCGCACCTCATGCAGTACCGAACAGCGGAAGTCATGCCCAGCCCCGTGTCGCCGACCGTTGCCGTTGGATGCGCATCGTAACCCCTCCACGACGTCAGCATGCGCGGCGCGCATAAAAATCATGCGCTGGAGGGGCATCCGACCCGCAGGTCCACTCATAGCTTGATGTGTGGCCACACCGCCAGGCACCGCCCGGCCCGAGCCCCCGGACAGAACGTA
Source organism: Pseudonocardiaceae bacterium (assembly GCA_050699715.1). Lineage (GTDB taxonomy): Bacteria > Actinomycetota > Actinomycetes > Mycobacteriales > Pseudonocardiaceae. Next base: position 4,120 of record JBOHFR010000029.1, on the reverse strand, counting down.
GACAGAATGAGGTTTCAGCAGGATGAGCGACAACATTCTCGACGTCCACCGTCGCGCGCTTTCCGATTACAGAATCGCCCTCGGGCTGGAACTGCGGTCGCGACGAACAAACGCGGGATACTCGTTCGAAAAACTAGCATCACGCAGCAATATCCCAGCGGAAACACTACGTTCCTACGAGAAAGGGGCGTCCCTTCCTCAACTTGTCAGGATAGTTGATATCGGCAACGCCTACGGTGCAACCTTGTTTGACATCCTGGAAGCAACAGCGGAATACATTTACCGCGCGAGTGGCGACCCAGCGCCCAATCGCACCAGTTCCTCAGTTGACAACATCACCCTCCACGCGGTCGTCTTGTACTGCGGCGTCACACCCGCACAGTTGCAGATGATGGAAATTCACCAGCACCGTCGCGAAACCATCTCAGAGGATCTCTTCGGAAAATAGCCGAAGCCATCCCGTATATGCCCACCCTGTACAGACCACCGGCTGGTTGTCGGTTGAGCGAGCGGCCCCCGACGCTCGGCTCCCGGCGGCCAGCCGGTCCCCAACGAACCCAACCACCCACAGACAGGGACGGTGCTCATGTCACGGCGCAAGCTCACCGTTAAAGGCCGGGGCCCAGACGGCTACACCATTTTGTCTTTGGAGGCATGCCGAGGGAAGGTATGGATCACTTCTTACGACTGCCCATTTACCTGCGAAGCAATCCTCGACCCGGCGCAGGCTGACAGCTTGATTAACCTGATTCATCAGACCACCGAGGAAGCTCGCGAGTACAGGCTATGAGTCGCGGCGGCGCCAGTCCTACGGGCTGGGTGTACCTGCGCTCAGCAAACTGCACTATTCGCTGGCAACGTGGTGACAAGGTAGCATATATTCTCGAGGGCAAGCAGATCGGGGCGAACTCTGATGAGGGGATAGCGGTTCTGGCTACCATCCCCGTATCGTCTACGGGCTGGACTGACCTGGCAAAGGTCAAGCTCGCCGGGGAAAACTGGGTTAAAGCAAAACGTCGGCGCTGCCAGACGTGCGGGGCGAATTTGTGACCACTCCACGCGACGATGCGACCTGACGAACCCAACCTCACCGAGACGGGCACCCGTCGCGCGACTATTCGGCGTGGCGCACCTCCTCAAGGCAAATGCGGTTGGGGTCGAACTTCGGAACCCCGGACGACCGGACAGCGGGAGCGACCACGATCCGCTGATTCGTCAACGCTTGCCGGATGAGGTTGCGCCGCTCGGCCACCGTGGCAGCGTTCCATCGCGCCGTCCATTCCTCACGTGACGCGGCCTCGACGGCAGGGTCGGTGACTGCTCTCGGCACGCTGTCCAGCGTAGCCAACCCGGCGCGAAGCTCGGTGATCCGCTTGTCCAACGGCGTAATGACGACGTCATAACGCTTGAGTGTGATCTCCCGCCGACCCAGCCGCCCGGACAGCTCGTCGGCAAGGTGCTCACACTCACTCAACTCAGCGAGCAGCGGACGCCTTTTATCCTCCGTGGCCTTGGCGGCAGCTCGACAGCTTCGGCATGTCGCGGGTCAGACAGAATCCGCACCACCAGCGCCCCGACGTGCCGGTCCAACTCACGTTGATCAACAGTGATACGACCACAGCCGCCGTTGAGTAGACGTGGTTGACACCAATACTCCCTACGAACCTCGCCGTCCGGGTACGGCTTGAGCTGCGACCGCGGCCGTCCCGTAAGCCGACGTCCACAGCGCCCGCAGCACACGAGGCCCGAGCACAGGTAGATGACAGAGTCCAGACGGCCACGGCGACGCGAGGCGTACAAAGCATTCAGCCGTTCCCATGTCTCGTTGTCGAGAATCGGCTCACCGGGCAGGTGACTCACCACCACGCCGTTGTGGACGACCTGCCCCGCGTTGCGCGCCCTTAAAAGTAGCTGTTTGAGCGACTCACGCGTCCAGCGAGCACCGGTAGACGTGGTAACCCCTCGCTGGTTGAGATCGAAAGCGAGGCGATCTTGACTCTCCCCAGCCAAAACGCGCGCGACCATCTCGCGGAGCACGACAGACTCTGACTCCCGAACCGTGACACCGTCCTGCTCGAATCCAAACGGTCGCCACGAGTGGTTGGGCTCCCCGCGCGTCGCCTTCACGCGCTTACCCCGCTTGACCCGAGTGGACAACCGATCTGATTCATACGCGGCAGCATTGAGCTGATCGCGGAACGTCTTGCGGCCGTTGGCCGTCGTCAGATCGTACTCACCCTCACTGTCCAGCACGACAAGCCCCCGCTCGGCGGCAAGGATCAGACGCTCACCCTCGATAGGCCGACGAGAGAAACGCGCCATGTCGAACACCACCACACCGCCCGTCGCACCGGCTTCCAGCCGAGACATGAGCCGCTCCCAGTCCGGACGCTTCACCCGCGGGTTCCACGCCGAGCGCCCACTGTCGACGTGCACCTCGCCGACCTGCGCCCCACGCTCTTCGATCCTGGCCTCACAGTCCTCGACCTGACCCCCGGTCGAGCGCTGCCGATCGTCACCAAACCGTGACACACGCGCGTAAATGTCGAGCATGAATGCCACCGTGGCTCCCCTCGCCCTGGGGCCACTAATTATACCTTGACCCCGGCCAACAACCGGGCCGTGCTGCCGAACCCAGTAGCCGCACCCGCGTTCTCCCGCGCCAGCTCAGCGACCACTCCCAGAACCTGCGAATAGGACCGCCGAAAGTCAGCCTCAGCATCCCGCAACACCCCCAGCAGCCCATGAATGTGAGCCTGGGCAGGATCCTCCTCAAGGATAGTGGCTTCAACCGTGGTCACGCGACCATCATCGCAACCAGCACCGACAATTTCCAACGCCCGAGACGGTCGCGAGGAAAAAATCCAGGAAACCTGACGAACGGCCCCCAGGGAACGGGGGTAAGATCATGATCAGCCCGGGGGTGGGTCGTCGCTCAACGCGGCGAGCCGGTCCGACACGGTGGCCAGCTCAGCCCGCAGTGCCGCAGCGGCATCAGCATTGCCCAGTTCTTCCTCGGTCCGGGCAAGGTCGACAAGCCCCGCCTTCAGGTCTTGCAGGGCGCGCGCAGTGCCGAGTTGCTCGGCGAGACGCCGGTCGATGTCCAGGGCCTGCTGGTAGTAGGTAGCGGCCGCAGCCGGATCACCGAGGTCATGAGCGACGTTCCCGAGCCGGTCGAGGCTGAGCGAGAGGTCGCGCTGCGCCTGAGGAGTATCAAGTTGCTCGGCCAGACGCCGACGAATGTCCAGGGCCTGCTGGTGGTGAGTGGCGGCGATGGCAGGGCCACCGAGCGCACGAGTGACGTCCCCGAGCCGCTCGAAGCTGAGCGAAAGGTCGCGCTGGGCGTCGGGGTCATCCGGTGACGCCCGTCGCTCGGTCAGCGCCACCAACTCGGCCGCGTACTGCCGGGCCAGTTCCAGCTCGGAGACACTGACGGCCAGCTCCACACCAGAGTCCAGTAACCGCTCCCGAGTTCGGGGCTCGACATCGTCCAGGGTGAGGCCCTCCTGCACGAGGTTCAGGGCACCGGCGGGATCTCCTGCGGCGTGGTACCCGTCGGACTGGGCTAGCAGCAGCACTGCGGCGAGCTGCTCGTTGCCCCGGTGCACCGCGCGAGAGATGCGCTCGCGTGCTGGGCCGGCCAGCTCCGCGACCGGCATCGCCAGCAGCACCTGAGCCTCTTGCGTCAGCTCCGCATTGTCTGACTCGTAGGGCAGACCCCTAGCCCCGGACGCTGGACGCGGCTCGTCAGACCGGATCGGCTCCGTGATGCGGTCGGAGGAGATCATCGGTCGGGGGGCCAGCTCGATGAGCAGGTCCCGGACCGACCACAGGTCCGGGCTCTCCCGCTGGGCCACCACCTTCACCGCAGGGGGCGCGGCGATCACCAACCCACCCAGCCGGGCGCGCAGGACGTCGCGCCGGTGGTTCATCCCGAGCAGGAACACCCGCCACGCCGCGAGCCACTCGTCGTCGGCCAGCTGGGGTGCCGCCCAGGGCCCCGGCAAAGTCGCGGGAACACCTGTGAACTGCGGCTATGCCCGGCAGCAAGGCGTGCAAGCTGGTGAGGGCGTGCCTGTTGATCTCTTTTTTTGTGATCAACTCTACTGTTGCCGAGTTC
>JBOHFR010000028.1:0-61719 GCA_050699715.1 Pseudonocardiaceae bacterium | reverse complement strand
CACCGCCACGCTGGACGCCCACACCGCCACGCTGGACGCCCACACCGCCACGCTGGACGCCCACACCGCCACGCTGGACGCCCACACCGCCACGCTGGACGCCCACACCGCCACGCTGGACGCCCACGGCCGGGACCTGGCCGACATCAAGGGCACCCTCGCGACGATCATGAGCACTCTCGGCGAGATCCTGACCGCAATCCGCCCGGCCAAGTAACTTCCCCCGTTCTGGATTTCCCGACGCAACGGGAGATTTCAGACGCGCACGACTGTCACCGGGAAGGCGCGATGCGTCACGAGCGTGCGGAGGTCAGCGGGATCGCTGGTGAGCAACTGATCGCCCGGTAACGCCACCATGACGACCAGCGCATCGACAGCGTCGCTGGTGCCGCTGGCTGCGAGCAGCTCACCAGCCGCTCGGGCCTCGTGCAGCCCGGTGCCACGCACGTCGATCATGGGCAGCAACCGGGCAAGGCGAGCCTGCCGAGCACCTCCCCGCCACGCCTGAGCCACCACCGGGGCCGCAGTGCGCAGCGATGCGCCCGCCCGCCGGCCGAGCTCGATCAACCCAGCCACTCGCCGGTCACCCCGGTCCAGGGCGATGAGCGCCCCCGCGTCGAGGACGAGGTTCAGGCCGCCGACTCCTCGGTACGACCAGGCGCCAGGTAGGGCACGCCGGCCTCCGCAGCGAGCGCCTGGAGCTCGTCCTCGTCGAAGGCACCGTGCTCGGCCTGGTGCTCAGCGAGCCAGGCGTCGACCAGGCGAGCGCGAAGCCACCCGGTGAGCGCCTCAGACACCACCGCGGAGAACGACAGCCCAAGCTCGTCGGCGATGCGCTGACTGGCCCGGCGCACGTCCTCCGGCAAGGACACCGTCACCCGCGCAGTGCTCATATCCAAGAGCATAACATCGTATGAGGCACGGCGACTCGGAGTCGCCGGCCGCACGCATCACCAGCCGGCGCCGGACCCGGGCCCGGTGGGTGGTAACATGGCGTCCAGCCCCAGCTCCTCGATCAGCGGACTCAGCAGCAGCACCTCGTCAAGCTGACGCAGACACAGATTCGCCTTGTAATACACCCGGCACGACTGCCACCGCGGCCCGAACACCGACCCAGGCCAGCGGCACGACCGGCAACGACCCCACTGATCAACCGGATGCTCCCCCAACAACTCACACAACGCCGCGCACGCCCGCAGCGGAACCGACCCGATGCCCCCCGGGGCACGCGGCCCGGCCTGTGCCCCCGCCACCAAGACCGCAAGCAACGTCCGGCGCAGCAGGCCGTCGGCGCGGCCAGGCACGGGGCCTGCACCTGAACACCGATGCCAGCCGGGTCCGGGCCTGGTTCGCCGGGCAACACCCGCAGCCACCGGTTCCGGCGATCCTGTGCGAGTTGTTCAGCGAGCACTTCGGCTACCTGGTGCAATCTGAGGAGATCGGGCTGGCCGACGACGCTGGCACCGACACCGGACTGTTCTACCAGCCGAGTGTGGGAGCTACCGTGGCGGTAGTCGCCGACCTCGGGAGGAACGACGTGCACCGCCGCAATTTCCTGCACGACGCCCCGATTGTCGCGGTCGCCGCTATCGCCCCGAGCCGTGACTGGCTGCTCGCCACCCTGGACGCCAGCACGCCGGGTCCCGCAGGCAGAGTCGACCACGAGCAGGTCGCGGCGATCCGGGAGGCGTTCGCCGTCTATCAGGAAGCCGACGTGATGCGCGGTGGTGGCCACGCCCGCCGCGCGCTGGCCCAGTACGTCACCGGCCACGTGCTGCCGCTGGTGCGCGACGCTGACCCCGACACCGATGTCGGCGCGAGCCTGTTCGCCGCCGCCAGCGAGCAGACCTACCTGCTGGGCTGGATGACCTACGAGGATGGGCGGCAAGCTCTCGCGCAGCGCTACCTGGTGCAGTCCCTGCGGCTGGCCCAGGCCTCCGGGGACGTCACGTTCGGCGCGCACGTGTTGGCCGGACTGAGTGACCAGGCCCGGAGGCTCGGCCATCCCCGAGAGGCGTTGCAGCTGGCTATCGCCGGACGCCACGGGCTCAGCCGGGCCTACAGCCCGGCCTGCGCCGCAGACCTGTGGGCGATGCAGGCCCGGGCCCACGCCGCCCTCGGCGAATCCCGCGAGGCCGCGCACGCCATCGCCCAGTCCGAGGCCGCATTCGAGAAGGTCCACCGGGACGACGAGCCCGAATGAGCCCGATTCATCGACACCACCTCCCTCGCCGGAGAGTGGGCCAACGCCTTCGGTGATATCTCCCGGCCGGTCGAGTCGACCCGCTTCGCCCGGCATTCAGCCGTCGAAGCCCGCGACCAGAACCGGGCCCGCCGCGGCGCGCTGAGCCAGACCGCCCTGGCCCGCGCCGCCCTCATCAGCGGCCACCTCGACCTCGACGTCGCGGTGCACAACGCCAACCGGGCCCTGGACCTCGCCGTCACCGTGACGTCATTCCGCTGCACCCACGCCATCACCGACCTGCGCGCCCGCCTCCAACCGTTCCACACCGTGTCAGCAGCCCGTGACTTCGACGAACGAGCCCGCCTCAGGTCGGGTGTCCGTGCCAGGGGGTCAAGCTCAGGCGTCGACCTGGTCGGGGAAGGCCCGGGGGATCTCGGTGGTGACGAGGGCCTGCGTGCTCGTGTCGGTATCGGGGGTCGCGACCCGGGTCGTTCGCTGACGAGCGAGATTGTCAAGTGATGTGTTGAGGGTGTCCCACCATTCGTCGACCAGGATCGCCTTCCGGCTGCGCTGGCGCGGGCAGCGACTGCGGGTGGAGATCACCCCTGGGCAAGCGGAGTATCAGCTGCTGGATGGTGCCGGACTGACGCTGAGGCACCACGGGCAGCTCATCACGCTCACCATGGGCTCGCCAGTGATACAGCCAACCCCGCCGGCTCCGCCGACCGATCACCTGACGCAGCCGCTCGGCCGGGAGCCACTCGCCCGCCGGCCATCTGGTGAGGCGACCGGTTGATCACAACTTCCAGGAGTGGGGGCTGTGGCGGTCATCAAGCGAGATGGTGTGGCCCTGCGGGTTGATGGTGAGCTGGTATCGATCCGGGCGGGGATCTCCTGCGGTGTGCCAGATCTCGTGGACGACGGCGATGGCGCTGCGCAACGGGGTGACGATGCGCAACGGGGTGACGATGCGCCCACCGGGCCGGGTTTGGTCAATCCAGGACTGCGGGACTTTTTCCACCGCGGCGGTACCGAGGACGCGGTCGTAGGGGGCGCGATCGGGATAGCCGTGGGTTCCATCGGCGGTGGCCAGCGTGGGGGTGTACCCCAGCTCGGCGAGAATTCTGCCGGCAGAGTCGACCAGATCAGCATCGATGTCGGTGCTCGTGATATTGCTCGCGCCGAGGCGGTGGCACAGCAGCGCGGTCAGATAGCCGGTTCCGGTGCCGATCTCCAGGATGTGGTCGTTCTCGGTGACCGCGAGCTCGTGAAGCATGCGGGCGGCGAGACTGGGCCTAATGCTGGAGCTGGCGGGTTGTCCCGGCTGGCTGTGCGGGCCAGCCAATCGCCGTGAACGCTTCGCGCCATGCCGGGTCGTCGAGTAGTCCTGCGCTCCGCAGCGCCCGGACGAGAGTGGCGTGAGGATCGGTCATCGACCGGGTAGTCGGTACAGAGTTGAGGTGGCGCGGAAGTCCTCGATCTGTCCGCCAAGCCGTTCGGCCTGGACACTGCCGACATATCGATCATCCGAGAGGTGCCGTTCGAGACCATTAAGTCTTGTGAGGACGATAGTGGTGCGCTGCTCGGGTGCGACGGCCAAAAGGGGCCTGGCCACGTGTTCGGCGGCGTCGAGCTCGCTGCGGATCAGGTGGGCGGTGACAAGGTCAATGCGGGCTACGACGAGTACCGATCCGGCGCATTCCTCGGGTGGACCGGTAGTCCACAGCTCGATCGCCGTGGATGCTTCCCGTATCGCGTCGTCGGCGTGGCCGAGGTGGATGTGCGTCATGGCGGCCAGGTAGGCGTGTTTGGCCGGGGTGGAGGTGAACATTCCTCCGGTCCGGTCATGGATCTCATCATCGCCGAGGACTCCCTCACGCGCCCGGTCAGCGGCGGCCAGTGCCTCGTCGGCGTCGCTCGCGAGCGCAAGCCGGGAACAAGCGAGCGCTTCCAGGCTGCGCAACCGCAGCATTGGGCTACCTGGCGCGGCGCGTTGTTGGCCTAGCCGTGCGTGTCGCAACGACCGATGCAGCTGGTTTTCGAGGGAGAAGAACATCGCGAGTTGGCCGTGAGCGTAGGCCCACAGGCCGTTGTGGCAGATCAAGTCGCCATAAGTGCACGCCGCCCTGGCCTGCTCGATGGCCGCTTGCACTCCTGCGCGAAGGCTCCGACGAGGAACTTCGCCCAGTTGCCCTGGTTGTTGGTGGCCTCGACGATGCGAATCCTCAACGCGTCCCCCCTGTGCTTGTCCCAGTTGTGGTTTGTCTAACCGTGCGATCTTGTTAGCTCAGACGTGCGTGGGTGGCGGCGACCCCGCACGCTGATCCGCGGGGCCGCCGCCGGGCCGACCGGCCGCCAGGAGCGAGGGACCATTGACGGCGGCCCGCTCAACCAACGGCCGGCCGGGCTTCAGGAGGGCGCACCTCGTCGATGGCGTGAGCGCGCCAGTCCAGAACACTGACCCCCCATTTCACCCTCATGGGGCGTCCGCCAGGATCGCCCGCGCCATCTCACCGGCTTGGACACAGGTCAACACCATCGCCCGGCACACCACGCCGCCATCGAGGAGAGCTGATTGCCGCCACACGATGACGGTGTGGCCCGGACCGACGAGGACGAACCGGTGGAACTGATCGTCGGCGGTCATCGCGAGCACTCCGGAGGGCTCATGTCAAGGCCTCTATCATCTGGCAGGGCCGGCAGTGGTGATCCGGTCGGGCGGCCATGCTCCCCACCGCGATCCAGCGTCCACACACCATCTGGTAGCGGCCCGTGCGCTCGCGCAGGCCGGTCTCGAACGCCTCGCTGGTCACCAGATGCGCCGTGTCGTCGCCGTCGACCATCTCGGTCAGGGACCACCGTGGGCGCCTCGCCCGCTCCGCGCGGTGGCGGCGACGCCACCGTGACGGCTTGTGATGCTTTGCGCTCACCAACACTCACCTCAGGTGTCTCATCCCCCTCGCGGGCTTGTCCCGGTCTCTGTCGCTGCCTGAAAGGCTCCCTGTCGCGGGGCCCCAGGAGGCCCCACCGCCGGGGGGTGAGGCGGATGGGGCCTCCTGGTTTTCTCCGACCCGCACCGAACCCCCGCAAAGGAGCCCCGGTCCGGTGACCGCGCCGCGAGGAGCTGGGCTGATCCAGCCGCGGAACCCACGGCGCGGAGCGTGAGCAGCGCGTTAGTCCTGGGCGGCGCGGGGCCGGGGTATCACCGTGATCCGCCGAGGTTCGATGACTCGATCGGGGCGGCGCTGCAACAGCTGGTACCGGGGCGGCCGGTACTGGCAGCGGTGAAGCAGCTGCGCGAGCGTGACCACCTCACCGCCGCCCTCGTCTTCCCAGTGCCACCACCGGGACGGGGCCCGGTGCCGGCCGGCTCTGGCGCTACTGCTCGTCATCGCCATCGCCGGTCCGGGCCCAGGAACGTGCCTGGTACCACGGGCCAGCCTCGGCGGGTGGCGGCCAGCGCGGCGTCGCGCACGTCGAGCCAGGCCGTGGTGATCGCGGTGCCGTTCACCCCGATCACCGCGACTCAGACGGGTCGAGCGCGCGAACCAGGGTGACATCGGTCGTTGACTGTTGTACGGTCACCTGGTGGGCGCCTAGGGGCAGACACATCCAGAGGACGTCGAACAGTGTCGTCGCGGCAGCCTCGTCAAGGGTGATCACGTGAAAGCCGCGCTGGTCCACCAGCAGGGTGAGATCCCACGCAGGCTGGCGCGGCGTCGAGCTGACCGGGACCGGCGTGCGGTTGTCGCGAGGTTGCCTCGCGGGTGAGTCGTCAGTCATGGTTGACCTCATTTCTCCGTAGGGGCCGGGATCGTGTCCCGCCCGCTCGCCTGACCAGAAGAAGGGACCGGCTGGCCGCCGGGAGTCAGGGGCTGCTGCACCGGCGGCCAGCCGGGAATCGGGTCGCCTCCGTGGGGTGATGCCCGCACGGCGGACACACCAGCGACCCGCGGGAACGGCCGCTGCTGGACAGCGACCGTGGGCGCCACGTCGTCACCACGCCGCACTTGAGGGATGCCGATCGCTCGTGCCAGCCGCGTCCTGGAGAACGTTGGACAGTGCCGCCACAGCGGGCTTGTCCAGGACGCTCACGTGCCGGGTCACGACCTGTGCGCCGAGCCCAACGTTCTCGTCATATGTCCCTACCGTGAGGGCGCAGCAACCGTGCCACCGTGTGTCGTCGTCAGTCATGGTCGACCTCATCTCTCAGGAGGGGGGCGGGATCGTGTCCCCCTCCCCTCATCAGGGCCGGAACTGGCTGCGCTGCTGCGCGGTCACGCTCGCGGAGAGCCGCACGCCACACAGCGCCAGGTAGCGGCTCGCATGGTGATTTGTCACGGCGGATTCCGCCATCGGGGCATCGATGATCACCAGCGGACGCGGCCCCGCTGCTCAGAGATCCGAGTTCGATCGACAACAACGCGGGCCGCACGGGAGGGCCTCCAGCTCTGGTCCTGCCGCGCGGCACCAGAGCACGACGTCGGGACTGCCGGCTGCGGACCTTGCCCACCATGAGGAGCCTCCCTGGCGAACCATCGGATGGATGCTTCGCTGATCTGAGCAGATAGTCTCCATCACCTGCCTATGAGAACCTTACAATGAGAAGATGCTTATGAGCAAGTGCTAGATGACGGTCATTGCCAGCCAGCAGGTTGACGAGGAGCACACTGTGGGCTACTACCTGCTTACGGAGGAATCAATGGGTGCCAGTTCGACGATGAGGCGCCGACAGCTCGGCATGGAGCTGCGATGCCTGCGGGAGGCTGCCGGTAAAACCCAGAAGGAGGCCGCCGAGTGTCTGGGCATCCCCTCGACCTCAATCAGCAAGATCGAGAAGGGTAAACAGCGGGTGAGTAAGGCCTACCTCAAGCTGCTGATCCCGTTCTATGACGTCGGCTCACCTCACGGCGAAGCGCTGGAGCAGCTACGCGCCGAGGCCGATCAACGTGGCTGGTGGGTCAGCTACGGCAAGACCGTACCGAGCTGGTTTGCCGACTACGTCGGTATGGAGACGGCGGCTGCCGAGATATGGACCTACGAGTCGATGTTCATACCCGGCGTACTCCAGATCCCCCAGTACACCGAGGTGATCAGCCTTGCCCTCAACCCGGCGCGCACCCGGCAGGAAATCGACCGCATCGTGCAGCTCCGGGCCGATCGTCAGAAGCGACTCACCGACGACGAGCCCGTCATCTTGCGGGCCGTGATCAGCGAGGCCGCCCTGCGCTACGACGTCGGTGGAGCCGAGGTCATGCGGACCCAGGCTGAACGGCTCGTCGAGGCGGCCCACCTTCCCAACGTCACCGTCCACGTACTGCCCTTCTCCGCCGGGCCCCACAGCGGCATGCGCGGGGCCTTCACCGCGCTCCGGTTCCCCCAAGAGCCGATGAACACCGTCTACCTCGAACTGGACGGCGCGGCGCTCTACCTGGAATCACCGTCAGAAATCAACCAGTATGCCAGCACCTTTGAACGTCTCGTCGATCTTGCGCTAGACCCGGACAGCACGGTTGACCTGCTCACCCGCATCTACATGTAGAGGAGATCAGACATGGATCTGCGATGGCAAACGAGTAGCTACAGCAGCGACGACGGCAACTGCGTCGAGGTCGCTGGCCTCAACGCCGGGCGTGCCGTGCGGGACTCCAAAGACCCGTCCGGCGCGGCCCTGATGGTCACCGCGGCGCAGTGGTCCGCGTTCACCGCCGGCCTGCGCGCTGGCGAGTTCGACTGATCGACCGCAACACCCGGAGTGCCCCCGCTCGCGGATCGGGCGGGGGCTTCGGGGACGGAGTGCGCGACATCACCGAGCGGTTCGCCGCCCTCGACGAACCTAGCCTGATCGGCGACGGTCGCGGCGTGGACTTAACGGAGGAGGCCAGCTAGCGGGGTTGGTCGCGCCAGCAGTTGCGGCACGGTGAGCACGGCTGGTCGTGGCTCCAGCCCACCACCCAGTGGTGGCGGCCGAGGTGGCACAACGTCTGCGCGGCGAGTTTCGGTGACCAGGTGACGTCCCAGGCGAGGCGCGTGTCGTGATCGGCACCAGCAATCCGGCACACCTCCGTGAGCTCGTCGCCGCCACCGAACTGGTGGTGAACGACGACGCCATCGGCCGGTACCGGCAGCTCATTCGAACTCCGTTAGGCACAGCCGCCGAGTCGTGAACACCACCCCGGCAGGGGAAATCAGCGTTGGAGGTCGGCGACGAGCTTGGCCGCTTCGCGCGCGGCGAGCTCGAACACCGGGTCGGTGGAAGCGCCGGAGTCATTGAGGACCTTCGCGCAGTGAAACACCGCCATGAGCTTTCCCGAGCGGGTTTCCAGATCCGCCCGTCGCTCTCGATAGACCCGCTCGGCGAGCGTCGGGACGGTCAGGGAGCTGAGCCGCCAGCGTCGCGGGGTCCAGTCCTCGGGGAGCGAGGCCGTGATCTTCCCAGTCGAGTATCCAACATTCGGGGCTGGTGAGATTGGCCCAGTTCAAGTCTGCGTGGGCGGGAACCCACTCATGGTCGGTGACGGTGGCCTCGACCTGGTCGGGGAAGGCCCGGTTGATCTCGGTGGTGACGAGGGCCTGGGTGATCGTGTCGGTGTCGGGGGTCGCGACCCGGGTCGTGTGCTGACGAGCGAGATTGTCAAGTGATGTGTTGAGGGTGTCCCACCATTCGTCCGAGAGCTCGACGTCGCCGCTCAGAGGCCCGTTGGACCTCACCGGGGCTGCGGTGACTAGCTCAACTTCATCGGCGCGCCAGAGCACCTGGCCCGGTGAGTCATGCCAGGAGACCGCGGTGAACCACGCGGGCTTGGCGATGCCGTGCAGCAGTGCGGCGGCTTCCATCCCATTGCCCGCCTGACCCTGAGCGGCGATCTTGGCCAGCGGGCGGGCTTCGATGCGGACCCACGTACCTCGGTCGGTGCAAGCTCCGAGCGAGCGCCGTTTGCGCACCAAGGCCTGCCGGTCCAGGCGCAGGTTGAGACTGCTCTCCACGTGGCTGAGCACGTCCTCGACGGATTGCTTCCGAAGATCCCTCTTCACCAGAATCTAACCAACCAACCCGCGCAGCCGCTGGTCGCTGCGCCAGGTTCGCGGGCCGGCGTGCTGGACTCGCAGGCAGGCCACCGCGACGCCGAAGCTCAGGATGCGCTCGGGATCGGTCACCCCCCGGGCCCGGACGAAGGCGACCGCCCCGTGCAGCACGTCGCCGGCACCCAGGGTGTCCCGGACGGTGACCGGCGGGACCTCGACGGCGCCGGTGGCCTCCCGGGTCCGCCAGCGCACCGGCGCGGCCCCGGCTGTCATCGCCACCAGGCGGGCGCCATCCTCCAGCAGCGCCTCGGCGATGGTGTCGAAATCGTCGCACTCCCCTGCCGTGAAGTTGGCGGAGCACACCACGGCGTCGGCGAGCCCCACCAGCTCGGCGTACACCCGTTTGGGGCTGCCGCAGTCCAGCACCACCGGGACCCCGGCGGCCTGCGCGGCCTGCGCGGCGGCCACGGCCAGGTCGGGATGGTGCCCATCGAGCAGCACAACGTCGGCGTCTCGGGTCAACGCTGGCAGGTCGCCGGGTACCACAGCCGTTATGTCTTCAGCGTTGCGGGACACCACCGACCGTTGCCCGGTGCCATCGAGCACGGTGATCGCCGAGATACTGAGATCCGCACCTGCTGCCCAGGCATCCACGATGCGCACGCCGGCACGGTCTAGCTCCCCCGCCGCCAACCGGCCGAGCGGACCAGGGCCCAGCGCGGAGAGCAGCACGCTACGGCCGCCCAGCGCACCGAACGTCACCGCGGCGGCAGCGGCCGGTCCCCCGGCGGCGATATCGCTGCGCTGCGCGACGACCTTCTCGTTCACGCCGGGCCGTCGCGCCACCCGCTGGACCAGGTCCAGGGTTGCGAGGCCGACGAACAGTCCGCGCGGCGGCATCAGCGGCTCCATTGCCCGATGAAACCCAGGTAACGTCGTTGAGGTGCGCTTTCTTGGTGATCGCAGACCTGGGCACGACCTTACCTATGACGATGTCTTCCTGGTGCCCGCACGCTCGGACGTAGCATCCCGGTTCGATGCGGATTTGTCCACGGTGGATGGATCGGGCACCACCATCCCGCTCGTGGTGGCCAACATGACCGCGGTAGCGGGACGCCGGATGGCTGAGACGGTGGCCCGCCGGGGCGGGTTGGTGGTGCTGCCACAGGACGTGGACCCGGCGGTGGTCGCCGAGACGGTGGCGTGGGTGAAATCGCGGCACCTGATGCTGGACACCGCACTCACCCTGGACCCGCACGACGCCGTCGCCGACGCAATCACCCTGCTGCCCAAGCGGGCGCACCGGGCCGTGGTGGTGCTCAATGACGCGGGCGCTCCGGTGGGGCTGGTCACCGAGGCCGAGTTGACCGGAGTGGACCGGTTCACTCGGCTGGCCGACGTGGCACAGACCGACCTGGTGGTGGTGTCCGCTGATGCCGAACCGCGCAAGGTTTTCGATCAGCTGCACCACCGCCACCAGAAGCTGGCGCTCGCGGTGAACGCCCAGGGCCGGCTGGTCGGGGTGCTGACCCCCACTGCGGCATTGCGCGCCGAGGTGTACTCCCCCGCGCGCGACGCCGATGGACGGCTGCGGGTGGCCGCGGCGCTCGGGGTGAACGGCGACGTCAGCGCCAAGACTGAGGCGCTGCTCGCAGCGGGAGTCGACGTGCTGGTCGTCGACACCGCCCACGGCCACCAGCGCAAGATGCTCGACGCGCTGCGCGCGGTGCGGTCCCGCCGACCGGGCGTGCCAGTGGTGGCCGGGAATGTGGTCTCCGCACAGGGCACCCGCGACCTGCTCGAGGCCGGCGCCGACATCGTCAAGATCGGGGTGGGACCGGGCGCGATGTGCACCACCCGGATGCTGACCGGAGTCGGCCGACCGCAGTTCTCCGCAGTGGCCGAGTGCGCCGCTGCGGCTCACGCGGCCGGCGGACACGTCTGGGCCGATGGGGGGGTGCGCCACCCGAGGGATGTCGCGCTGGCACTGGCTGCGGGAGCGGCGAACGTGATGATCGGCTCGTGGTTCGCGGGCACCTACGAGTCGCCCGGTGAGCTGCATCGAGACGAGACCGGCCGGCCCTACAAGGAGTCGTACGGGATGGCCTCCAAGCGCGCCGTCGCCGCCCGCACCACCCGTGACGATACCTTCGACCGGGCTCGCAAAGCACTGTTCGAGGAGGGCATCTCGACCGCCCGGATGTACCTCGACCCCCACCGGCCCGGAGTGGAGGACCTCATCGACTACATCTGCGCCGGAGTGCGCAGCGCCTGCACCTACGTAGGCGCCCGGACTCTCCCTGAGCTCTCCGAGCGAGCCCTCATCGGCGTCCAGTCCCCAGCCGGCTTCGCCGAAGGCCGCCCCCTCCCCACCGGCTGGTAGGGGTCACCTGGCCGTGCCTGGCGCAGCTCGCACTCGACAGGACCTCGCGCGTCCGTAGAATAGGCGCAACCTTGGCCCGCAAGGAGTGACGAACTCGGTGCCCGCCGCATCGACGCCCGGTTGTACTAGGTGGCCGGGCCCCAGGCTCGGCTGCCCTAGCTTAGCGCCTCCACGGACGATGTGATGGACGTCCTGCGCGGTATCTGGAATCTCTTCTGGGGCCCATTCTGGGGCCTCATCGGGTTGGCCGCGCTGACTGCGGGCACCTTGGTCTTCGTCGCGGGCGAGTTTGCCCTCACCACGCTGCAACGCTGCACTGTCGACGCGCACGTGCAGCAGGTCGGCGACCGTCGATCCCGCCAAGTCCAGCACGCACGGCGCACGCTGTCCTTCCAGCTCTCCGGTGCCCAGGTCGGCATCACGATCACCACTCTGCTCACCGGATACGTAGCGGAGCCGGCCATCGCCGGGTTGATCCGGCCCGGCCTGCACGCCCTCGGCCTACCCGGCAACGCCGTGCGCGGGGTGTCGTTGGGGATCGGGTTAGCGCTGGCCACCGCGTTGTCTATGGTGTTCGGCGAGCTCGTCCCGCAGAATCTGGCCATCTCCCGGCCGTTGCAGACGGCCCGACAGGTCGCTGGGGTACTCAATACTTTCTCGATCACGTTCCGGTGGCTGATCTCCACGCTGAATGGGGCGGCGAACTGGATCGTCCGCCGGCTGGGCCTCGAACCGGCCGAGGACCTGCGCTCCGCACGCTCCCCGCAGGAGCTCGGTTCCCTGGTTCGCAGCAGCGCCCAACACGGCACACTGGACGAGGCAACCGCCACCCTGCTGGATCGTTCGCTGCGCTTCGGCGAGCGCACCGCTGAGGAGCTGATGACCCCCCGGGTGCGGGTGCAGGCGCTTCGAGCGGGCGCTCCGGTGCTTGCCCTGGTGGACGCCGCGCGGCGGACCGGATTCTCCCGCTTCCCGGTCTATGGCAGCGATCTCGACGATGTGCGTGGCGTGGTGCACGTCAAGCAGGCCTTCACGGTGCCAGCCGGCCAGCGCGCCGGGTGCCAGGTTGGCACCCTGGCCAGCCCGGTCCCCACCGTTCCCAGCTCGCTGGACGGCGATGCGCTGCTCGAGGCGCTGCGCGGCCAGGGCCTACAGCTCGCCATCGTGGTCGACGAGTACGGCGGCACCGCGGGCATCGTCACCCTCGAGGACCTGGTGGAGGAGATCGTCGGTGACGTCCGCGACGAGCACGATCCGCTGGAGGTCTCCCTGGTCCAACCACTGAATGAGCGGAGCTGGATCATTTCCGGGCTGCTGCGAGCCGACGAGGTCACCGATGCTGTCGGGTTCGTGATGCCCGAGGGCGACTACGAGACCGTGGCCGGGCTTGTGCTGCAACTGTTGGGCCGCATCCCCGATGCCGGCGACGAGGTCGAGCTCGACGGGTGGCGGCTGACCGTGATGCGGATGGACCGCCGCCGCATCGCGGATCTCCGGCTCACCCGGACCGCGCCGGCTGAGCAGGTGAGCGGGTGAGTGCCACCGCGCTGCTCGTCGCGCTCGTGCTGCTCGCCGGTAACGCGTTCTTTGTCGGTGCCGAGTTCGCCCTGATCAGTGCCCGGCGAGAGCGGTTGGAGGCGATGGCCCAGCGCGGGGTGCAGCGGGCTCGCACGGTGATCCGGGCCGCGGAGATGCTGCCGCTGATGCTGGCCGCAGCGCAACTCGGGATCACCGTCAGCTCGCTGGGGCTGGGCGCACTCGGTGAGCCCGCGCTCGCCTATCAGCTCGAGTGGCTGACCGGTTCACTCGGGGTACCCGACGCGGTGACGCACACCGCAGCCTTCATCATCGCGCTGGGCATCGTCACGGTGGCGCACATCCTGCTCGGCGAGATGGTGCCCAAGAACATTGCCATCGCGGGTCCCGAGCGCACCGCGCTGTGGATGGTGCCGCCGCTGGCCGCGTTCATGCGGGTGACGCGACCCGTCATCACGCTGTTCAGCCGGGCCGCACGGCTGGTTCTGCGGCTCTGTGGCGTGGCGCCCCGCGACGAGCTGTCCAGCGCCTACAGTCCCGACGAGCTGGCCAACCTGATCGCCGACTCCAGCCGCGAGGGACTGCTGGACAGCCAAGAGCACCGCAGGCTGACCCAAACCTTGTCCACGAGGACCCGGACCGTCGCCGACGTGCTCATCCCTATCTCCGGGCTGACCACGGTTCCCGCCGAGCCCACCCTGGGCGACATCGAGCGCGCGGTGGCCCAGACTGGTTTTTCCCGCTTCCCGCTGCGCACCGGCACCGACGGGCAGTTGGTGGGCTACCTGCACGTCAAAGACGTGCTGGAGCTGCTCGGCAAGCCGCCGGACACACCGGTGCCGCCGGGCAGCGCCCGCCCGCTGCCCGAGATGCGCTCCACCGCCAAACTCGAGGAGGCGCTGGCCCTGCTGCGCCGCTCAGGCAGCCACCTCGCCCGTGTGGTGAGTCCCGGCGGAGGCACCGAGGGGGTCGTCGCGCTGGAAGACCTGGTCGAGGAATACGTCGGCACGGTTCGCGACGCCACCCACGTCTCGCGCCCCACCGGCGCCCCACGCTGACGTTCCTGGAAGCCGAGTGTTCGTTGCTGTCCGTGCCCACTGCGCTTCAGCCGCTCCGTCGGCCAGTGGTCTCCGACGCCGGTACGGGGGTGTCCGCCATGTGTTACCGTAGCCGCCGAACCAGGCGTCTTCACGAAGCGTGATCGTTGATGTACGCAAAGTTACGGTTGCATTTGCTACCGCCTTGCCCTATTTTCGAGCTTGCGTGACCACGGAGAGTGAGGAGGGTCAGCTCGGGTCAGCTGAGTACGGTCGATTGACACGCTGCCGGCGTAACTCTCGGGGCAGCGTCCGCTATGACGCCGGACTGCGTCGTAGCGTGTCATGTAAATGTTTTCCGGGCGCAGGCCTAAACATCAGATAACAGGTTGGTCGACAGCGTATCCGCCGCCCAGTCCAGGCGACTGCGCATAATCTCCTAGGTCACTTTTGTGTCCTTTGGCGTGCATGATTCCTCCTCGACTGAAAAAGGGAAAGGGAGCGTTATGAGGATCTCGGAAATTTTTGCAATGGGTGCAATGGGAACAGGTTACAGTGATGGGCAAGGCGATAACCGCTTTGGTTGCGAGAGCAGCCGCGGTCGCTACGCGGGCTGCATCCCATTCGACGACCCCCGATACACTCGCAGGGGACTCGCGCACATCCTAGGGAGCAGCCGCGATGGGAGTGGGGTCCTTGGCATCTTGGGGGCTAGGGGATACTCTGGGGGCTAGGGAATACTAACGCAGGTCGACCGGCGGTGGCCTCAAATCGCCTCAAGTCTCAGTGCGGTAAGGCCACCGCCTCGCCCGGCCCAAAACCGGCCAATCCCGGTTTTTCGTCGCTCATGATGTCGAGTCGACGAACGATTGTCCGACCCCAGACGTGATCGTGGAGCCTTCTGGCATACGTCGAGGAGGCCTGGTCATTATCGCATTTCACGGCAGTCTCCCGTTGCCCGCCAAGGCTGCTTTCAGAATGACGGATCGGGTACGGCCCATACCTCGGCTACCTCCTCCATTCAGACAGCGCGGCCCGGCAGCGTGGGCACGGGGGTGGACCTGCAGCGGAACCGGAACGCACGTTAAGCCGGTTCGGGCAGGTCGGAGTGGGTGCTCAGGGGTGGGGTTGCGCGGGTCGTGAGCGTTCGTTCTGGTTCGATCCCAGCCCGTCTATGATCTTGATTGGGGGTTGGATCGCCTGGTAGTGTCGCGTTCAGTGACTGTGATCTTGGTGTCCGGAAGTCCTGCCTTCCGGACACTGGAGAGCGCTCCGCCGAACGACTCGGAAGCCGCGTCGACAGCTCTGGCCGCCCGCGAGGTCAGCTGGACACCGTCACCCGCCGCAGACTCGACCAGAATGTGGCCTCCGTCGGCCAGGCTGAACCTGATGTACTCGGCCATGTGCACCCCCACTAGGCGCTTGCGGGATCCTGATCGACCAAATGTTGTCGATGTCGTGTCCGTGTGCCACGCTCAGAGGTGCACCCCTCCGTAGCTGAGGGAGAACAGCCAGCTTGCCGGTACAACCCAACATCGTCAGCTGTCACACATCCAGCAACAGGGACACAAGTGTGCTCGTGTGTGTCAGAGTAGGTCGATCTCGATACCCGGGTCGATACGGCGCAAGCGGCCAGGATCAGCGCTCAACGCTGGCCAGCTCCGTTGGCGGGCGACGTGCACAACGTGCCCGGCCATCGCGTCGAACATGTCGGCATCGGTGAGGAGCCGGTCAACCTGGCGAGCGTTGGCCGCGTCGAGCTCGCCGAGCACGATCATTGAGTGGCCCATCACTTCGGCTAGCTCTTCACCCGCGTCGGGCCGCACCGCGCGGACTTCAGCCAGGGCAAGCGTAGGCAGGTACAGCACGAGCCCGGCGGCCTCAGCGGTGGCGAACCAGGCGACCGCAGACAACCGCCCCCGGATCAACGCGGCCAGCGCAGATGCATCTACAACTTTCCCACCGATCACGCGGCAGGGGCTGAAACGGGGTAGCGTCGGCGGACCTCATCGTCACCCGGCCAGTCGAGACCGCACGCAGCGTAGACGCGGCGGTAGTCGTCCAGCGATGGCGCACCGTGTCGGGCCACCATGCGGGCCACGATTGCCCGGTTACGTTCCGTGTCGCTGGCTTCAAGTGGGGCCAGCGGGGGCAGGCCCTCATCGGTGCGGTACTGCGTCATGCGAGCAAGGTATCCCATTCTGCTGATCCAGGGCAGCGCGGCGCGGGACAGATCGGGGGACCCTGCCCTGTGCGCGGGGCGTTGTCAGGTTGTTGGGTGTCCAGTGTGGCGTTGCGGGGGAGGACCAACATCGGAACCGGAACGCACGATTAGCTCCGTCCGTGCAGGTCAGTAGGGGTACGCCGGGAGCTTGGGTACTGCTCTCTTGGGACATCAGAGCTTCCGGACACGGTATCGGACAAGATCACGTTGATATTTGTGGGTCCCGACCGGGGCCTGATCATGTGCCGAAACTCAGCTCTGTGGCGGATGTTCCAGAACATTGATTGCGGACTGGGTTCCGGACGCTCCTGGAGGCTCGATCGGGGTCTCCGGACCCTACATTGGATCTTGTCCGTTACTGAGGACTTCCGGACACCAAGATCACAGTCACTGAACGCGACACTACCAGGCGATCCAACCCCCAATCAAGATCATAGACGGGCTGGGATCGAACCAGAACGAACGCTCACGACCCGCGCAACCCCACCCCTGAGCACCCACTCCGACCTGCCCGAACCGGCTTAACGTGCGTTCCGGTTCGGCTGCAGGTCCACCCCCGGGTCCGGGGAGGCGCGTCGCGCTCCGATAAGACGTTGACATGATCGCCTTCTCCTTTCCTCATCGGTGATGTGGGTTGCGGCACCGCGGTCCGGGAGGTGACTCGGATCACTTCCTCTTTTTACGACGATACAGCCTATAATGACTTCTAGCAAGGGTCAGACGGGAGACCATCCCGGTCCTGCGCTGACTTTTCCTCAGTTGACTTCGGACAAGCCCTCACTAGACTTCAGCTATGGCTCTCAGGATGACGACAACCGTTCGGATGGTGCTGGAGGCCCTCCTGCAGGTGTGGGATGACGACCCCACCGCGGCCCTTTACGGCTTGGAGATCACCGAACGCACCAACCTGCTGCCGGGGACCACCTACCCGATCCTGCAACGGCTTCTCGATCATTGCTGGTTGACCGACCAGTGGGAAAATGTCGATCCGCATGAGGCGGCCCGGCCGAGGCGCCGTTATTACCGACTCACCGGGGAAGGCGCCGCGGCGGCCCGCAAGGCCCTCCAAGGTGCGTCGGCGCGTTCGGGCGCCAGAGTCAGTGCACGGCCGGCTGGGCTGAGCCCAGCAGCCCGGCCCGGTATCGCGTAGCCAGCTAGCGGACGCCAGCCCTCGCTGGGGGGAAGGTGAAAGAACCGATTCCCTGGCCTGCGGTGTGCTCAGCCTTGCGCTGGGTGATTGTCGAGACCGGGTCGAACTGGTGGCATGTGCCATCGGCGCAGTGCAGCCACCGGGCGAGGGCGAGCAGTATCGGGAGACCATGATCGCCGAGATCCGCTACGAGCTAGCCGACGAGAGAATTCTGGCCATCACAACTGACCTGCTGATCAACGCCCCCAGGACAATCTGGGGAGCTTGGAGGCGCGTCCTGAGGCCCCAGTGGAAGCGGGGGCGCCGGGCGCCGGGGTGAGGTTGCGCCCATCGGCGGGGTCGAAGACCTGGACTTGGGCCGGGTCGAACCAGACCTGGGCCTTCTCCCCCGCAGTCGCGGCCGACGCGACGGACAGCCGGGTGACCAACGGGATGACGCCCGACACATCGACGACACCTGCCTGCGCGGCCAGTTTCTCCACCGTGGCCGCGCTGGAGAACTCATCCTCCAGGGCGAAGTGGGCATACTTCTCCGCGCCCAGTGATTCCAGCATCTCGACCTGCGCCGTGAACGTCACCCCGTGCTCCTTGGCCTCGGGCTCCACCAGAGCAGCATCCTCGAAGTGCTCCGGCCGCACCCCCACGATGACGGCACGGGGTGCGTCCGCCGCTTCCAACGTGCGACGCATCCAGTCGGATAGCGGCAGCTCACCCACCGCACACCACAAAGCACTCTCGTTCAGCCGCGCGGGCAGGAAGTTCATCGCCGGCGAGCCGATGAACCCCGCCACGAACACGTTCGCTGGATGTTCGTAGAGGAACTGCGGCGCGCCGACCTGCTGCACCACCCCGCCGCGCAGCACGACCACCCGATCCCCCAGCCGCATCGCCTCGGTCTGGTCGTGGGTCACATAGACAGTGCTAATGCCCAGCTCCTTCTGCAGCCGGGACACCACAACCTGCATCTGCACCCGCAGCGTCGCGTCCAAGTTGGACAATGGCTCATCCATCAGGAACGCTTTGGGCTGGCGCACGATCGCGCGTCCCATCGCCACCCGCTGGCGCTGCCCACCGGAGAGCGTGGCCGGCTTGCGGTCCAGGAGCGGAGTGAGGTCGAGCCTGCGCGCGGTCTCAGCCACCCGGGCCGCAATGGTGGCTTTGCCGGCCCGGGCGAGCTTGAGCGGGAAGGCGATGTTCTCCCGAACGGTCATGTGCGGGTAGAGCGCGTAGGACTGAAACACCATCGCCAGGTCGCGGTCCTTAGGCGCTCGCTCGTTGACCCGCTCTCCCCCGATGCGCAACTCGCCGGAGGTGATGTCCTCCAAGCCGGCGATCATGTTCAAGGTCGTCGACTTCCCACACCCGGAGGGCCCGACGAGGATGACGAACTCGCCGTCGGCGATCTCGAGGTCCACCTCCCGCACGACGGGTGGGCCGTCGTCGGTGAACCGCTTGGTCACCTTGTCCAGGACGATCGTGGCCACCGCTACCCCTTGACTGCGCCGGCGGTCAGCCCGGCGACGATCCGACGTTGGAAGAACAGCACGAAAAGAACGATCGGGATGGTCAGCAGCACGGCGGCCGCCGAGATGGACCCGGTGGGCTCGGTGAACTCCGAGGCCCCGCTGAACTCGGCGATGGCCACCGTGGTGGTTTGGGACGCCTCGGTGGAGGTCAGCGAGACCGCGAACAGGAAGTCGTTCCAGCAAAAGATGAACACCAGGATCGCGGTGGTGAACACCCCCGGTGCGGCCAGCGGGACGATCACGCTGCGGAACGCTTGGAACGGCGTCGCACCATCCATCTGAGCTGCCTTCTCCAGCTCCCAAGGGATCTCCCGGAAGAACGCCGACAGGATGTAGATCGCCAGTGGCAGCGAGAAGGTGATGTAGGGCAGGATCAGCCCGGGCCAGGTGTCGACCAGGCCGACCGTGCGCTCGATGTCAAACAACGGCGTGATGAGCGAGATCGGCGGGAACATCGCGATCAGCAGCACGCCGCCGACCAGCAGCTTCTTGCCCGGGAAGGACAACCGCGCGATCGCGTAGGCCGCCAGCGTGCCGATCACCACCGACAGCCCGGTCGCGATGAGCGTGATGCCGATCGAGTTGCGCAACGCGCTGACGAACGGGGCCAGTTGGAAGATCTGCCGGTAGTTCGACCAGGTGAACTCGGCGGGGATGAACCGGCCATCATTGATCGAGCCGAGAGGTTTGAATGACAGACTGACGATCCACAGCACCGGCACCAGCGCGTAGACCAGGATGACGAGGTCGGCGATCGCCCACCAACCCTTACGCCCCCACCCGGTACCCATCACCACCTCTTTTCCTGAGCCTCGGCGCCCGGCGCCGCCACGCCGAACAGCTTGACGAACACCAATGCGATCAGCGCCACGATGATGAAGATCAGGACGCTGATCGCCGAGCCGATGCCCAGGTTGAGCGCGCTGAACAGATTGTCGTAACCGAGAATCGACACCGACTCCGTGCCGTTGGCGCCTCGAGTCAAGATGTAGATGATGTCGAATACCCGGAACGCATCCAGAGTGCGGAACAACAGCGCCGCCAGGATCACCGGCTTCATTATCGGCAGGATCACCCTGGTCAGCCGCTGCCATGGCCCGGCTCCGTCCATCGCGGCGGCCTTGAGCAGGTCTTCGGGGACCAACGCGAGCCCGGCGAGCAGCAACAGCGCCATGAACGGCGTCGTCTTCCACACCTCGGCCAGAATAATCAACGCGATGGTCGCAACCTGATCGGTCAGCGGTGCAACGCCCTGGGGCAACAGCGCGGCCAGATAGCCTTTGCCCGGTGTCCAGGCGAACTCCCAGCTGTAGGAGGCGACCACCGCGACAATGCCGTACGGGATCAGCACTACGGTGCGCACCAGGCCCCGACCGACCACTGTGCGGTACATCGCCAGCGCCAGCGCCAGCCCGATCACGAACTCAATCGCCACCGAGACCACCGTGATGATCACCGTGACGGTGAACGCCTGCCACCAGTAACCAGAACCCAGCACCGCGCCGTAATTGGCCAGCCCGATGAAGGCGTGTCGGTCGGGGAAGCGCAGGTCGAACCGCTCCAGCGACAGGTAGATCGCGTAGCCGATCGGGTAACCGGTCACCGCCAGGATCACCAGCACCGCTGGCGCGCAGAGCAGCGCCGCCAGCCGATGCTCCACCCGGACCTTCTCGGGGACAGGCACCCGTTGGCGCCCTCTCGTCGGCGCGGCGACGCGGACACCCGGCTGCACGGTCGTCATGGCACCAGCCCCTGTGACCTGACGGCCTTGGCGATCTGATCGGCCAGCTGACCCACCACGGTGTTCGGATTGATCTTCGCTGGCGGGTTGAGCAGGTTGGCGATCACGATCGAGATACTCTCATAAGCCGGTGTCCTCGGCCGCACGCTGGCGTTGTTCAACGAATCCCGAATCGCCTGCCAGGCAGGGTATCGTTTCTGCAATGCCGGGTCGTCGTACAACGCGACCAGCGTGGGCAATCTCTGCACAGCCACCGCGATGCGCAACTGGTTGTCCCGGTTGCGCAGGCACTGCACCGCCTCGAACGCCTCCGCCGGATGCCGCGAGATGGCGCTCACCCCCAGGTTGTGCCCGCCGAGGGTCACCCTCGCGGGCGTGCCCGCCACGACGGAGGGATAGGGGGCCCAGCCGAACACGTCCCCGACCCGGCGTCCGGTGTTCTGGCTTGTCGGCCGCCCTTGCGGATCGATGAACGTGCCGCCGCCGTCCTCGTACATCGAGGCGTAGACAAACGGGTAGTTGACCTCGAACGCCGCACGTCCCGCTTGCATCGCCAACCGGCCGTCGTCCTCGCCACTCAGCGACAGGGACGGGTCTGCGGCCCGGGACGTGGCGAGCCGCGCCATGACGCCCACGGCCCGCCGGGCGGCATCGCCCCGGGCCACCTGCACATCGCCGTTCTCCGAGACAATCGCACCGTCGGCACTGGCGAGCAGGGTGTTGAACCACACCGTCAAACCCTCATACCGCGCGCCCTGCACCTCGATGTAGTGCGGCAGGCCCCGCGCCGCCAGGCCATCCGCCATCTGGATCATCTCATCCCAGGTCTCCGGCGGGTGGGGTACCAGGTCCTTGCGGTACCAGAGCAGCTGAGTGTTGGTGTTCAGCGGCGCGGCATACAACCTGCCTTGGTATGTCCCGGTCCCCAGCATGACCCGAAGGGTCCCCTGCCCGATCTGCCGAGCCACCTCGGGCGGGTACGGCACGATCCATCCCGCCTGGGCGAACTCCGCGGTCCAGGTGTCGTCGAGTTCCATGATGTCCAGGCCAGTATCGTGAGCGGCCAGCCGGCGCGCCAGGTACAGCCGATCATCATCGGTCTTCCGGCTGGGCTGGGTCTGCTGCTCGATGATGTACCGACCTCCAGAAGCCCTGCTGCACTCCGCCGCCGCGATCCTGTTCTGGCCCACACCATCGGGACCGGTGTCGAAGACCAGCACGACTCGCCCAGCAGCGCCGGAGCCGCAACCCACCAGCGTCGCCGCGGCCAGCACAACTCCCGCCACCGCCCGCCGCCACCGCCTGTAGGCACCACCCATGCCCGCCTCCTTCGGAGCCCTGGCGGTAAAGCGCCGGAGCGTTCTGGTCCGTGGCACCCTATGCGCATGGTCATCACCGGAGGAGTCGGTGCTCGCGTCGCCGAGGAGCGCAAGCTTGCCGGGCTCACCCAATACCAGCTTGCCACTCGCGCGACCGTGTCGGTCAGCCTGATCAGGACGTTCGCCTACTCGCCCGGCAGGACCAGCGTCGATCGAGCACGGTTGCGAGCTTCGCCACCTGGTGCGGGATCTTCTGACGAAACGCCCTCGGTAGCGGAGGGCCATGACGCATTGGCATAGCGGGAGAGGACGCCACCAGCTATCGTCCGAGCGCTCTCACCCCTTCCGCGTGGGGCGGACGGTCGGACGAGCCATGGGGAGGACTCGGGAATGAGCATGTCGCGTGCGGGCGGTCGGGTCTGCCTCGCGTGCCAGGTAACCACGCTGTCCCGGTACAACCCCGATCCGCTGTGCTCAGCGTGCGCTCGGGCGTCCCGCGACTCGGCCGGGATCGTGCCGACGTGGCTGTGGGACTCGCACCCGATGCGCGAGGCGCTGGCCCACGTCGACATCCCTGCGGTCGTCGGGATCTTCCGGACGGCGTCGGGGCTCTCCCAGATGGAGTTGGGCAACCTGGTCGAGGGGTGGTCGCAGTCCCTGGTATGCCGGACGGAGCGGGGGCTGCGTGACACCCTGTACGACATCCGCAGGCTGCTGGCCTTCGCCGACGCGGTCGGCATGCCCCGGAGGGCGCTGCTGCCGCTCATCCTCGGCCAACCAGATGCCACCCTGGACAGCGATAATGACATCGCGCTCGGGGAAGTCGATACTGTGGGCATGGATCGCCGGGAGTTCACCACGTTGTCAGCGGGGCTCGCCACCTCAGCCGTCCTGCCGGTACCGACCCGGGTGGATCAGGCGCAGGTGCGGTACTTGCAGGCGGTCCTGACCTGGCTGCGCAGCCAGGACCATACGGTCGGTGGTGGCGCCCTGCTGCCCGAGGCGCTGCGGCATTTTGCGCACGCTCGCAGGATGCTCGATGAGAGCGACCACACGGCGGCGATTGGCCGTGAATTGCTGGTCGTCACGGCGGACCTGGGAATCCAAAGCGCCTGGTTCGCCTACGACGCCAACAACCAGCCGCTGGCCCGCCGACTGTACGAGCAAGCCGCGCTGCTGGCCGACAGTGCAGGTGCCGCCGAGCAGTGCGTGCGCGTGTACGCCAATATGCTGCAGCAGTGCGCGTACCTGGC
This sequence comes from Pseudonocardiaceae bacterium, assembly GCA_050699715.1. Classification (GTDB taxonomy): domain Bacteria; phylum Actinomycetota; class Actinomycetes; order Mycobacteriales; family Pseudonocardiaceae. The sequence goes on along the minus strand of JBOHFR010000028.1, from coordinate 38,339 downwards.
GTGTCACACAGGCCAGCAGGGCTTTGCCCGGGAAGCGCTGAGGTTCGCCGACCGCGCCGCGGACGCCGCCCGTCATGAGCCCTCCCCGGCACTGCACGCCCTGGTCTCGCTGCGGCGGTCGCTGGCGCACGCTCAACTGGGCGACGAGATCGCGTTCCGCTCAGCCATCATGACCGCCCGTCGCGAAGTGGACCGCGGCCCCCACGAGACCGACCCGACCTGGACCCAGTTCGTCAGGCACTCGGAGATCACCGGCTACGAGGCCATGGGTAAGGCACAACTCGGCGCGCCCACCCAGGCAGCCAGGCTCTATCACACGGTCCTCGACGATACCGCCCGATCCCCCCGCGACCTGGCTGTTTACCGGGCGGATCTGGCTGGAACCCTGGTGCAGGCCGGGGACCTCGACCAGGCGATCGCGCACGGACTGATGATCCTGCCCGAGCTGGGCACGACCCTGACCTCGGGCCGGGTGCTCCGCGAACTGCGACCGGTCCGCGAGGCCGCTGGCGCAGCCGCTGCGGCAGAGTTCTGCGACCGGTTCGATTCAGCGGCCCGCGCCCTACCCGCGCTCTGAGAGGCGATGCACTTGGGTGGAACGGACTCATCACCGAGCCGAGCTAGGGCTCACCGTCGAGGACGGTCATCGCACGTTCGCCCTGTCGGAGCTCATGGTCCGCCAGCCCTGGACCGGGCAAGGCATCGCCCACACCCTCGGTTCACCAGACTATTCCCATGCTCGACCGGCAGGATTGGGGGCGGGTGAGCACGGTGTGCAACGGGTGGCGCCGGATGGGTGACATACCAGTCTCGTCAAAGGATTTTCGCGGCTGTTCCAGGTAGAAACGCGGTGTTCGGCAATACCGGCAACGGCCCTTATCATTCACTTTGTGTCGCTCAAGCAGCACCAGGCATATCAGCGCCAACCGCGCCACTCATCGTCCGGTGCCCGTTTGGCCGTGGCGACTATGGCTATGACAATCTCTCCGTCAATCACCAAACTCACCTGTGCTGCCCACAACGGAAGTCCGACGGCTTGCTGGGCCGCACCACCGCGCGCCGGATACACCAGCTGAGTTTGGCGATCACCTCGGTGCCCGTGGCGAGCAGTACCGGCCGGTTCTGTCCCGCCGGTTCCTGGCCTACCTAGCGGGGCGGCCCCGGCTGCGTTTCCAGCACAACGACACAATACCCGGCACGATCAGGAAAATCAGGAAGCCCAATAACGAGGCAATTTCAACGATCACCGTCACCACCAGTTCCGCGCTGGCGTATCAGCAAGCTGAGCAATTGCTTTCCGTAACTGATCGTTCGTCATATCCCGAGAGTTCCACAGCAATGTGGGACACCCCAGGGACGGAACGTCCTAGTTTCGCGAGGCTAGCCGATCACACCCAGAAATTCCGCCAACCTGCGCAGCCTCGGCGGCCGGGCCGGGCTTGCCCACAAGTCGCGCACGATCGCCACCGCCAGGGTATGATGCCGCATCCACTGCGGGCTTCGGCGATACAAGGACTCCAACGCCTTCAGTGCCCCCTCAGCATCGCCAAGATCGGTGCAGGCCCGCGCCACATCCAGCAGTAGCCAGGTCCGCCACGACGGCGGTGTATCCCCGCTCACCCGGATGCCTCGTGCCAGGGCGAGCGCCTGTTCCGGCCATCCGTGCTGCACCGTCAGCCGCACTCGTTCGATCCGCACGGCTGAACGGTTGAACACCGACACCAACTTGGCGTTCGCTGGCGGTGGAAGCGTCGCAAGCCGACCCGCTGCATCTTCGGCGACCTTGAACATGTCACTAGCCTGCTCGTAGTTCCCGGCTCGTCCGGCGCTTGTCGCCGCCGAGATCAACAGACCGCCCCACACCCGGACTTCAGCAGCGGTTCGGGGGCCGTTACGCTCGACGTCATCAGCGGCACGAACGGCGAGCTGCTGCGCGTCATCCAAGCGGTTCTGTCGCTGATACGCCCACGCAACCGAGTTAGACACCATCGGAGCCAGTAATGGGTCTTCTGCCGAATCCGCCGCCAGCAATGCCCGTTCCAGACTTGACAGCGCCAAGTCTGTCTTCCCCAGCCGGATGGCCAGATGGCCGCCAAGCTGCAGAGCCTTACCCAACGCGGCATATGCCCCACTGCGTTGCTCACCTCGCCCCACAGCCACAACAAGGCGAGCATCCTCGATAATCCCCGGTAGCGCATGCGTCAACCGCCCGAACTCAGCAGCGTGATACAGCGTCCAGCCCTCAGCGATCTCCGCCCTCAACAGGTCGAGAGACAGCGGCTCAGCACCGTCCGGCTCCGGTGTCACTGCCAGACGCGACGGCATAATCGCCCGCCGCACCGCCACCAGCGCAGGCGACTCGGCCTCACCGTTCGACAGCGCCGGAGGGTCACCCAGCAACCGCGTGACCTCCACGCCAAGACCGGCGGCAAGCTTGTGCAGCGTCGGCAACCGCGCCGAGTGCTTACGGTGCTGCTCCAGCTTCCGAATCACGTCGACCGAGACCCCGGACCGCTCCGCCAAGCCCTCCTGCGTCACGTCCGCGAACCGACGCAGCCGCGCCAGACGGTCTCCCAGATGCCCCAGGTCACCGGCAATCGGGCTGTCACCCCATGAGTTACCCACGACTGCCCACGGACCCGAAGTGGCCGTGCGGCGCGCCGCGCACATCGTTCCCGCCGATCGCGTCGGTTGGGCGCTCAGGCTTAGTCGATCTTGGGCTGACCGGCGCGGTTCCGGCCAACGTGCATCACCTCAGCCACAAGGATACGTGCACAGGGCGAACAGAAGTGAAGCGGGCCCGCGTCCAATCCAACGGCCGATCATGCAGCTCCCGCCTACGCCACTCGTCTTGCCTTGGCCTCCATCCTTGTCCATCGCCACGAGCGCGGCCCGCGTTGCGGGACCTGCCGCCTGAGGACTGTTTCCCGGTTGAGGCCTCGCCGGTCCGGTAGTCAATCACCGTGACTGATGCCATCGCTCTGCTGGCCGCAGATAGCCAACCAGGTTTGGAACTCCCGATGCCGGAACTGCACGGCAATCCCCGGACAGACGCATCAGCCCTGCTTAGTTTAGGTCCAGTCCATGAACACCGCCGGCCAGTCCTGGCTACGGACCTTATGCGCTAGACGGCTCGCCTACGGGTCATCGACCCGGAACTGACGGTGGAACCTGCTAGGGATGTCCTGACCGGAAAGGGGTTTACAGTGTCGGGGGTGTCACGGTCCGTCGGGTATGGGGAATCCGACCCGCACGGCAATGGCGTTCGGTCAGCGCTTGGCTGATCATCTTGTGAAGGCGGTGTGCGGGTGAGTGGCGACAGCGATCCGATGGATGGTTCCCGTGACGTGCAGACCGTGCGGTGCAGCGAGGAAGGGCGCCGGTTCGCGGAGCTGGGCGCGGTCCTGACCGGTTTTGCGCCGTTTGACCTGCTGGCGACGGGTATGGCTGATCTGTACCTCGCCACGGCCCGCAATCAGGTCGGAGCTGCGGTGCTCGATGCGGTGCTCGATGCGGTAGATCGAGATCTCGACGCTCTGCGCGGCATCGACTTGGAGGTGGCGCGGGCGCTGACGTACCTGTGGTACACCGGCGCTTGGCCGCAACTGGCCCCCGAGGCGCACGGGTTGCTGCGCCGTGCGGCGCCCAACATCGAGTTCATCGTCTCGCCTGAGGCCTATACCGAGGGGCTGGTCTGGCGGACCTTCAACGGCCACCCGGCCGGTGCCAAGGCACCCGGCTTCGCCACCTGGGCGCTGAAGCCGCCCCCACTGTCCTGGCCTGAACCGCCCGTGCCAGTCGCCGCACCCGGGCCGCTTCTGATGTGGTCGGACTTCCCCTCGGCGCTGCCGCCGTCCATCTTCTCCCCCACCGCGTGATGACCAGGACGGCGGGCGAAACGGTCGCGAGCCGGCGGCGTTACGACGTCATCGTCGTCGGTGCGGGTATTGCGGGCAGCCTGGTAGCCAAGCAGCTCGGCCGGCAGGGCTGGCAGGTGCTCGTCCTGGAGGCGGGCACCGGTGGTCGTGAGACGTGGGAGGGTCACCTCGACGCGGTCGACACGTTCCGCTCAGCGGTGGCGAAGGTGCCCAACTCCGCGTTCCGGCACAACGCCGCCGCGCTGTCCCCCGATGTCCTCGACCTCGCCCCCGACGGCCTGGGCTTCACGGCGAATGGCTACTTCGTCCAGGATGGTGCGCTGCCCTATGGCACCGATTACCTGCGGGCGGTCGGTGGTAGCGGGATGCACTGGCTCGGTATCTGCCTGCGGATGCACCCCGAGGATTTCGCCGTGAAGACGCGCTATGGCTACGGTCGTGACTGGCCGATCGGCTATGCCGATCTGGAGCCGTACTACGCCGCCGCAGAGCGGGAGATCGGTGTCGCGGGCGATGCCCAGGAGCAGCGCGAGCTGGGCATCGTGTCAGACCCCAGCTACGTCTACCCAATGCACAAGATCCCGCCGAGCTACCTTGACGAGGTCTGCCGGGGCCTCGACGGGCGAGTGGTTCACGACCCGGTGGGGGACGCGGACTTCGCGCTGAAGGTCCTCAGCGTGCCGCAGGGTCGCAACAGCACCCCCGACCCCCGCTACGCGGGCGGCCTGGGTTACCGACCCCAGGGTTCGGTCGGCCTGGTGAACTACGGTGAACGCTGCGTCGGCAACGCCAGCTGTGTGCCGTTGTGTCCCGCACAGGCAAAGTGGACGCCGCTGCGCACCCAAGCGGAGTTCGCCGACTCCGTCACGCTCGCCCCGCGCTGCGTGGTCACCCGGGTGATCAACGGAAGCGACGGACGCATCAAGGGCGTCGAGTACCGCACGTATGACGACCCGGTGTCGGCGGCCAGCCGCCCGTACACGGCTGAGGCCGACATCGTCGTCGTGGCCGGGCACTCGATCGAGAACGCCCGGCTGCTGCTCGCCTCAGGTCTAGCGAGGGGCAGCGGCGAGCTGGGTCGCAACCTGATGGACCATCCGACGATGCTCAGCTGGGCTCTCACCCCCGCCGACGACGGCCAGATCGGCCCATTCCGCGGCCCCGGCTCCACCTCTGGCTGGGAGGCGTTCCGCTTCGGGGACGCCCGCCGCAAGCGCGCACCGTTTCGGATCGAGATCGGCAACTGGGGCTGGGGCTGGGCTACGGGAGCGCCGATGAGCAATGTGGGCACCGCGCTGGGCGTCGGCGGTGACCGCAACGGCAACATCGTTGCGGCGGCCGTCTTCGGCACGGCGCTGCGGCAGAGCCTGGGCGATCAGATCGGCCGTCAGCTTCAGCTCCAGCTCGCCGTCGAGCAGCCCGCTGACCGCGATAACCGGGTGACGATCGACGAGCGGTACCGCGACGCGATGGGAAACCCCCGCCCGGTGCTGACCTACAACCTCAGCGACCACGTCAAGGAGGGCATGCGGGCGGCGAAACGCGTCGCGACGGTCATCTACGCCGAACTCTGGGCCGAGGAGCACACATACCACAGCCCCCGCGACGGCGTCGCCCCGCTGGGCTACTTCCGCTACCGCGACCAGGACTACGCCTACAAGGGAGCCGGGCACGGCGCGGGCACGCACATTATGGGCGAGGACTCGACCAGCTCGGTCGTCAACTCCTTCCAGCGCTGCTGGGACCACCCCAACCTGTACGCGGTGGGCTGCGGCAGCATGCCCTCGATCGGCACTTCCAACCCCTCGCTGACTATGGCGGCTCTCGCGCTGCGCAGCGCTGAGCAGATCCACCGCGACCTCGTGGCGCTGCGCCGCCCGGCGAACCTCAGCGGCGACCGCGCGAACGCCGACGCGGCCGTTGTGGAGGTCCAACCATGACCGATGGCCTCGTCCTCGGCGACCGGGAGCTTCCGTTCGCGCTCCCCAAGAGCCTGTCTGAGCTGCGGACCTACCTCCAGGGCGCGTTGGAGATCGAGCATCTCACCATCCCGCCGTATCTGACCGCGATGTACACGATCCAGGCCGGCACGAACAAGGCCGCGTACTACGCGATCCGCAGCGTCGTGTTGGAGGAGATGCTGCACATGACGCTGGTCGCCAACCTGCTCAACGCCCTCGGCGGCCGGCCCAGGGTGGCCCATCCAGACTTCGTCCGCAGCTATCCGGCGAGGCTTCCCTACAGTGCCCTGACCGTCGAGATCCCGCTGCGGCACTTCTCCCCGGAGGCGATGCGGACCTTCCTGCTCATCGAGCACCCGCAGCACGTGGACCACGGCCCGCTCCAGCCGGAGCAGGGCTGGACCTCGATCGGGCAGTTCTACGACTTCATCCGCCAGGGACTGCTCACGCTGGTTACCGAGCTCGGCGAGGCCAACGTCTTTTGCGGACCCAGCCAGCGTCAAGTCGGCCCGGAGGACTTCTACAACTCCGGTGGCGAGGCGTTTCCCGTCACCAACCTGACCTCCGCGCTGCTCGCGCTGCGAGTGATCACCGAACAAGGCGAGGGACTCAACGCCTCCATCTTCGACAGCGACGACCAGCTATTCGGCGAGGCACGCCAGGTCGCCCACTACTTCCGGTTCAACGAGATCCTCACCGGGCGCACCTACGGCCCGCACGACACCCCCGACGTGCCACCCACCGGCCCCGAGATCGACGTGCGCTGGGAAGATGCCTACCGGATCGACCCGAACGCCTCCATCGCCGACTACACCCGGTACGACGACAAAGCGGTGTACGAGCACGCGGTGGCCTTCAACAACGCCTACGCCGAGCTACTGGCCCACCTGGAGATCGCCTTCAACGGCATGCCCCGCTTCATGATCCTCGGCGTGCCCGCGATGCTCCGCCTGCGCGACCTCGCCGAGCGGCTCTACCACAACCCACATCCCGACCCGGACAAAGCGCGGCGCGGATACTTCGCCAGCGCCACCTTCGAGATCGACCACCCCCAAATCGAACGCGGCCACCAGATCGTCGAAGCGTTGGTCCGCACGGCGAGCCTCGACACCGAAGAGCCCGTCGACCTCTCCACCGTCGAGCCCTAGCGCCACCCAGATCGCGTGAGTCATCGGTGGCTCCTGTCCCGTAAAGATTTCCGGGGCAGCCTTGGCTATCTCCTGCCAGCTACCCTGGCCCGCGGGAAAGGACTCGTCGATGAGGTTCGGGCGGACCACTGGCGCTGCCGCACCCGATGCGGGCGCACCGACGCTGATCGGGGTGGACGACCTCACGACCCCGTCCTGGGCGAAGGTCGGCGAGGCGATAGCCGGCTCGGGCACCGGCCGGGCGTTGCGGGCGGCGCCGCTCGCGCTGGGCGTGCTGCTACGCCTAGCCTGGCAGACCTCACCGCGCTTGACGGTGCTCGCGGCTGGGGTCCAGCTGGTTTGCAGCCTGTACCGAAACGCCCCCCTGCTCGTCGCCGACGAACCCACCGCCGCGATGGACGCCCGCGCCGAGCACGCCGTCTTCCAATCCCTCCAATCGCTGCGCCGTACGGGTGCCGCAGCGGGCAACGGCGAGCGCCCGGGACCGACCCGGACGACGGTGCTGATCACCCACCGGCTCGCTAATATCCGCCACGCCGACCAGATCATCGTCCTGGACCACGGCCGCATCACCGAGCACGGCACTCACGACGAGCTGATGACCAACGGCGGCGGGTACGCCGAGCTGTTCACCCTACAAGCCAAGGCCTACCTCGACGGAACCGACGAACTCAGCCAGCTCAGCAGCCCCCATCGGGGGTCAGCCACGATATAAGGGTTTGCCCTCGCGAACGGGTGCGAACTCGACGTCGTATTCTCGCCAGCCTGCGGGGGTGAGGTGGACGAGACTGTGGATATGTACGCCGAGGTCGAGCGTTGTGTCCGGGCCGTCCAGTCGAAGGACGCCCGCTTCGATGGGTGGTTTTTCACCGCGGTGCTGACCACGGGGATCTACTGCCGACCGAGCTGCCCGGTGGTGCCGCCCAAGGTCGAGAACATGCGGTTCTACCCGAGCGCGGCGGCGGCCCAGCAGGCGGGATTCCGGGCGTGCAAGCGGTGCAGGCCCGATGCCAGTCCCGGTTCACCGCAGTGGAACGAGCGGGCGGACGTGGTGGCCCGCGCCATGCGGCTGATCACCGACGGCGTCGTTGACACCGACGGGGTGCCTGGGCTTGCGCGGCGGCTGGGATACAGCGTCCGCCAGGTCGAGCGGCAGCTCTACGCGGAGTTGGGCGCGGGGCCGCTGGCGATCGCCAGGGCGCAGCGGGCACAGACCGCTCGGCTGCTGATCGAGACCACGACGCTGCCGATGGCCGAGGTGGCGTTGGCCGCTGGATTCTCCAGCGTGCGCACGTTTAACGACACGGTGCGCGAGGTCTTCGCGCGGTCGCCGACCGAGCTGCGCCAGCGCGCGGCGCACCGGCGGCCCGGCGTGGAATGGGCCGGGCGGCAGGAGGGAACGCCCGGGACAACCCTGTCCGTGCGCTTGCCGTTCCGGTCGACGTTGTGTCCGGACAACCTGTTCGGACACCTGGTGGCGACCGGCGTGCCGGGCGTGGAGGAGTGGCACGAGGGTGCCTACCGGCGCACCATGTGCCTGCCCCACGGGTCCGCCATCGTCGCGCTTGCGCCGCACCCGGAGTACATCGGCTGCCAGTTGGTGCTGTCCGACCTGCGCGACCTGTCGACGGCGATCAGCCGGTGCCGGTGGCTGCTCGACCTGGACGCTGATCCGGTTGCGGTCGACGAGCTGCTTTCCGTGGATCCGGTGCTCGCCCCGCTGGTGGCGAGCAACCCTGGCAGGCGGGTGCCCCGCACCGTCGACGCGGCCGAGTTCGCCGTTCGCGCGGTGCTCGGTCAGCAGGTGTCCACCGCTGCGGCGCGCACGCACGCCGCTCGACTGGTTACCGCGCACGGTGGGCAGGTGAACGACCCCGCAGGCAACCTGACCCACCTGTTCCCCGACCCTGCGACACTGGCCGGGCTCGATCCGGAGACACTCGCCATGCCGAAGACCCGTCGGGCGACGCTGACCACGCTGGTCACCGCGCTCGCTGACGGCGACCTCGACCTCAGCCCGGGCAGCGACTGGCACCTAGCTCGGCAGCGGTTGTCTGATCTGCCCGGCCTGGGACCCTGGACCGTGGAGATGATCGCGATGCGCGCGCTCGGCGACCCGGACGCGTTCGTGCCCACCGACCTCGGGGTCAGGGTGGCGGCACGGGATCTCGGGCTGCCCACCGGGGTGGCCGCGCTCACCGCGCACGCGGAGGCCTGGCGGCCGTGGCGCGCGTATGCGGTGCAGTACCTGTGGGCCACCAGTGACCACGCGATCAACCAGATGCCGAGAGCAAGCTGACTGAAAGCAGGATCACCGATGACAATTCCCGGCACGGTTCGTCGCGCGCACACCGTGATGGACAGCCCCGTCGGCAAGCTCACCCTGGTCGCGACAGGCGGGACCATGTCGGGGCTCTACATGGAGCAGCAGCGGCACCGGCCGCCGGAGAACACCTTCGGCGAACCGAACCCCGAGCCGTTCACCGACGTGGTAGCTCAGCTCGACGAGTACTTCGCCGGGCGTAGGACCGAATTTGACCTGCCCATCACGTTGGCTGGCACCGAGTTCCAGCGGCGAGTGTGGGCCGCGCTGCGTGAGATCCCGTACGGGGAAACCATTTCCTACGGCGAGCTGGCCAACCGGCTCGGCAAGCCCACCGCGTCGCGCGCGGTCGGCCTCGCCAACGGGAAGAACCCCATCGGCATCATCGTGCCCTGCCACCGCGTGGTGGGCTCGACCGGTGATCTCACCGGTTACGGTGGCGGGCTTACCCGCAAGCAGCTCCTGCTTGACTTCGAACGCGAAGTCAGCGGGACGTCGACCGTCGACTCGTTGTTCGCCAGCCACGAGTTAACGTCCCGGATGCGTCGCTAGGGGAGCTCGTGGTCCGCTGGTGCCAGCCGGGCTTGGGCGTCAGCCAGCGATGCCGCCGGCACCACCAACACCACACCCTGCTCCACCGCGTGCCACACCACCGCCGCAGCGTAGGGGCGGCCAGAAACAAACGCGAGGAGCGCGGTGGAGTCCAGAACCACCCCACCGATAGCGCTCACGAAACGTGGGTCTGCGAGTCGTCTCCCGCCAGCCCGAGGAGGTGACGCGCCCACGCATGGTGCTCCGCGTGCAAGGTGACACCCCGCTCGGCGTACAGGCGTGTCAGCCGGTCCAACGCGGCGTCCTTGTCGAGTTGCTCCCGGACCGCCTTGCTGACATAGGCCGAGATGCTCCCCGCGCCACCCTCACCCGCCAACCGCCGAAGCCGTTCCGCCTGCTCGACGGGCAGGGGTCACCGTCACCCGCTCCGTAGTACGCATACCGAAAGGCTACCCGACGCATACCAGCGCACCGAATCCGGATCGGAGTCTGGACCGACCCCGCTTGTGTGACAGGCGCCTACCCGACGGACCTATGTAGGTAGGTGATGGTGGCCGGGCCGCAGAAAGGAGTGGACACGGCGATCTCCCGACTAGACGGCAAATGCAGGGACGTGATGGCGCTTGTCGCTCTAGCGTCCCTTGGGCACTAGACGGGGGAACGCGGTGGACGTCACGGCGCAGTCACCCCGATTGGCGGACCCAAGAGACGTTGCCGACCTACTGGCGCGCGCGAGCGACCGCGACCCATTGGCGTGGGAGGAGCTGGTTCGCCGGTACAACCGTCTGGTGCGGTCCACCGTAGCCTCGTTCCGGCTGCAGCCGGCCGACGCGGAAGACGCCGTGCAGAACACCTGGCTGCGGGTGATAGAGCGGTTCGACACGATTGACCGAGAACGCCTGGGGGGCTGGCTGGCGACGACAGCCAGCCGGGAGTGCCTTGCGCTGATCCGGCGCAAGCACCGGGAGATACCTGATGACGTTGCCGGCAAGCAGCTGGTTGCCATGGAGGACGGGCCGGACGTCGTGGTCGTCGCCAGTGAGTCCCAGCGGGCGGTGGACACCGCCGTGGGAGAGCTGACGGGACGCCGCCAAGCGTTGATCCAGTTGCTGTTCTACCAGCCCAATTGCAGCTACGCCGAGGTGTCCCGAGTCACTGGCATGCCCCCGGGCAGCATCGAGTCGACCCGTAGTCGAATGTTGCGGGAGCTACGGGGCACGCTAGAGCAGCGTGGTTTCGGTCCTCGGCCAAGCGCCTGCGTTGGGGCTAGGCTTGACGAATCCGGTCTGAGGGCCGCCCTCGACATCGCCGAAGACGTCGAGAGGGAACCGCCAGAAGGTGGCAGGATGGGCAGTTATCTTCTCGATGAGCTCCTGCATCGAGCTGACGCGGCATTTCGCGAGAAATTCGGCTTCGGGAACGGAACGAGAAGTCACGGTAAGAAACTCCGGCCGGTCTGGTTAGCGTGATAGGAGCCCACGGGATACTCCATAGTCGCCACGCGAGCACCGCAACGTCAGGCACGCTGCGGGCACGCCAATTTCACGTGGTCGGGGTGACGGTTCGGATGACGGTGCTTGGCGTGTCGAGCCACACGGTTTGGGTGTCGGCGGTCACGGTCATTCCGAACCGGGCGAGGGTGGGCTTGTCGTGCGCATACCACCAGTCGTAGGCGGCTTCGGCTTCATCCCACAGCCGGCGTGGGCCGAGCTGGCGGACCACGAGCTTGTCGGGTGAGGTGAGGTTGGCGTCCAGCCAGGCCCGTGGGACGATCTCGCGGACCGCGGCGGTAACCACCACCCGGTCATAACGTCCGCCAGGTCAGGGAGGGGACGGCCAGGGCGGGGCCGTCGAGGTTCTTGGAGTCGCACACCAGGACCCGCTCCCCCGGTCGACGCGACCTCGACGCAGCCGCCGCACGCACCGCTGTAGCTACTCGTATGCCAGCACATGTAGGCACCACCTATACCCGACCCACTGTTTACCTCTTATACGAGGGGTGTGGCCGACGTGCGGCGAAGCAGAACTGGGTGCAGGCGAAGAAGAATTCGCTCCGCTCCGATGCCCAGCGTCGTCCCGCGCAAGCACCAGCGGCAGCCGGTTGAACAGCGTCAGGTTCAACGTGAACCGCAGCGTGCCACTCCACGCGGCAAGCACCGCAGCAAACGCGGTGGCCAGCACCGCGGTCGGCGTCAGCCCGCGTACCTCGGCCCGGTCCTGCAGTCTTTTCCAGTCGTCCTGCGGCAGGTGGAACTCGCGGTGGCTGAACCGGGGCTTGTGTACGCCGACCGGCGAGCGCCCCAGCGGCAGGTCCGGCGGTGGAGCCAGGTTCTCAGCGCGCGAGGTCCAGTAGCTCAGTGACTGCTGGTGGCGCGGTGATCCGGCCATGCCCTCCAGCGCCAGCACGTAGTCGCGGAAGGAGACATCCACCGGCTCGAGTTCGCGGTTGGAGTTCTCGCACAGCGTCTGCCACTCGCTGAACAGCAGCGCGACGCTGGCCAGGTCGACCATCAGCAGGTCCAGGCTGATGTGTAGCCGGTCATGCTGAGGCAGCCTGCTGATCCGGATGTCGAACAGTGGCCAGTCCGCCGCGATGTAAACCCGGTGCGACATCTCTTCACGGATCGCCGTCAGCGTGGCGTCTACCTCGTCCTGCGGTGCCGTGGACAGGTCGACGAATCCAATCTCGAACTCCGGCACATCAGGCAGGATCCGCTGCCGCCCGTCCTCGCCGACGACCGCGCGCAGCATGCCGTGCCGGGCGATCAGTCTGTTCCAGGCCACACCCAGCACAACCGGCTCGAGCCGCCTGCCCTCCAACTCGAAGTAGGCGTGCGGTGCGACGTTGCCCAGCACAAAGCTGGGGCCTCTGCCGACCCAGTAAGCGTACTGGATCTCGGTGAGTGGAAATGGTTCCGCGGTGTCGTCCGCGCCGATTGTGTTCACGACCGAGATTGACATGATGCGAGTTCCTCCGGGCCCTCGTGTGCGTATACCGCCACACAACGATGTTCACTGCGACAATCTGTGCATCAGGTCGAGCATCAGGTCGAGCGCCTAAAATCCTCAATTAACTGCCGAATTCCACCAAGATTAAACGTTCTTATCATATCGTCGGCCGGCGTTTCACGCCGCTCCAAACGTGCCAGCACAGGTTCTAGAAACTGCTCCTCCCCCGCGCCCCGCGCACGAAGTCCCATCCTGGCCAGATCGACAAATTCCCGCATCATCTCGAGAGCCTTGGCGTCGTTCAACCGCACGCCTCGTTCACTCGCGCTTATCCACAAGCGGCGCCACTCGTTCCATTCAAGTTCACGTAGAAGCGTTTCGGCATCGTCTAGCCGCTCCACCACCCCCAGCGTGAGAGCAGCGGCCACTCCTTCCTCTCCTTCTGGGGCGACCCCACACGTCCGGTTCTCCACATAACAATTAATAGCATGTTCTTCGAAGTATTCTCCAATTCGCTCCAACTCAAGAGCCGCACGAACGCTTTCGAGGTCAGTGCTGGCGTCGAACATGTAGTGAAGCTTCGCCGCAAGCCAACCGTACTGATGGATCCTGTCTAGCATTTCTCGATTTGGGTCGACCTTCACCAACTTGCGATCCCAGCGTCGGGCCGTCACCGGCTCCCGGGAAAGAATCAAGTCTTTGAAAGACTTCCCTCGGTCAACCTCATATCCGTTACTCTTGAGATCCGTCAGGAAGAAGATGTGCGAATTCCAGCAGTACTCAACGTACGCCCCGGTGTCGAAAAATGGTGCCATCGGGATGCCGTTCGACGTGTAGGCGGCCTCTGTGGATTTGATTCTCTTGCACCGCTCGTGCCAAATCCAGTTCCGCGTCTCTTTCCATGACTGAACACCTCCGCGAGCGATCGGAGAACTGGCGGTCAATCCCGCGAAGATCCCAGCGAATCCGCAGAGCACGTTGACAACACGGACAGCCTCATCGGCAGTCACGTCAATCGACACCTGATGGGATGCGATGGGAACGAACCAATGATGAAAACTAAGTCGCCGCGAAAGCAGAAGATACCAGTCCCTCGGAGTCTTTCGGGCAGGGTCAAACCACGTCCGAGGCTGCGTTCCCGCACAAAGAATCGTGTACCCAATCTGCTCTAGAAGCCGTTGGAGATCTCGTATCACAACGTTTGCAGCATTGACCGCCAAGCCGATCGTCTCCTGTGGCGCGAGGGCCACTTCGACGGTACAGACACCAGTATCCGTGTTCACGCGTTCAACAAATCCAGCGGACTTGCGGCATACACCTGTGATAACGCCGGTGAGCATTTCTCGCACGGTTGTCCAGGACGAGTCGCAGTCTGCGAAAGAGAGCCAAAGACCCTCTGCGGCAGCACGGTCCATACCCCGACCTGTCGCGATTTTCACAACCGGGAACTCTAGTTCGAGCCCGACTTGCCGGCGAGATAGTCGGGCCACACCAGGCGCCACCAATCCCGGAGTTGTTCGAACGTCCTCGTCGACACTCTCAGATTCCGCCACGACTCCCGAGCCACCCCCTTGCCGCTGGCGCCGCCAAATTCGATCTCTAGCGCAACCACGACACTGGCTGGCTCGCCTCGGACAAATCTAGTCGATCTGCTCACTCTCGTCGAGCTTGTCCCACCCTAGCGCAGGGACTGTAATCTCAACGGTGCAATTTCCGAGACGGAAGAGACACCCGTGACTGTTGTGGCGATGGACGTGTCGGCCGACCATCCGCAGCAGGGTTGGGGTTGGTCACCGGAGCCAGCCCGACTAAGGTCTATATAGGGCTCATATGAAGTCAATAGAGGGGTATGCTGTGGTTGCGCGTAGTGTCCCTGATGCTTGCCGATGCTGTACTCGCTGGGGGTTGCGCAGCGCCGGGCGAGCCGTCGGTCGCCGCCCCCAGCGAGGCTGCTCGCGTGGTCTCGGTGAACAAGATCGATAATCGAACTCGGGATGTGGTGCTTGATTCGCCCTCGGTCGGCGAGGCAAAGGTTCGGTTGCTGGTCCCGGCCGGCTATGATGCGGACCCAAACCGCCGCTGGCCAGTTCTTTACTTGCTCCACGGCGCCAACGATCCAGACACATATCGATGCTGGACCCGCTCCACCGATGTCGCCACCCTAACAGCCGGGCTTCCCCTGTTGGTGGTGATGCCCGAGGCAGGGACGGACGGGTATTACTCGGACTGGTTCAACGAAGGCCGAGGCGGGCCACCTGCCTGGGAGATCTTCCACCTGCTCCAGGTGCTCCAGCGTGACTGGCGAGCCAGCGATCACCGGGCGGTGGCCGGACTGTCCATGGGAGGGCTGGGCGCCATCCTCTACGCCGCCCACTCGCCACATCTGTTCCGCGCGGCTGCCTCGTTCAGCGGAGTCCTGGATACCCTGGGCACCCCAGGCTGGCCGTTCCCGCCGGATGTGTGGGGCGACCGCACCCGGCACGCTGAGATCTGGCGCCAGCACAACCCCCTCAACAGGGCGGCGGGCCTGCGGGGAATCTCATTGTTCGTCTCATATGGCAACGGGGACCCAGGTCCGCTGGACATCACGGCAACCCCCTCCGAGACGTGCGTCGCTAGGAGAGGTCGTCGATCTCGATGTCCGCCGCCAGCGCACAGCAGAGCGGGATCACTGGTCATCACCACCCCACCGATAGCGCTCACGAAACGTGGGCCTGCGAGTCGTCTCCCGCCAACCGCCGAAGCCATTCCGCCTGCTCGACGGGCAGCGTCACCGTCACCCGCTCCGTGGGGTGGTTCACGTGGTCGAGGTGACGGTTCGGATGACGGTGCTTGGCGTGTCGAGCCACACGGTTTGGGTGTCGGCGGTCACGGTCATTCCGAACCGGGCGAGGGTGGGCTTGTCGTGCGCATACCACCAATCGTAGGCGGCTTCGGCTTCATCCCACAGCCGGCGTGGGCCGAGCTGGCGGACCACGAGCTTGTCGGGTGAGGTGAGGTTGGCGTCCAACCGGGCCCAGGATGCGGTGGTGATGTCGTCGAGCTCCAGGACGTTGTGGTCTTCGCCGAATGCGTTGAGCTCAACGGTGAGCGCGCAGTGGGGCACCTTCAGCCCGATGGCGAAGGCGGCCTGATCACTGTTGATCATGCGGAAGAAATCCCACCCGTGCACGTCGGTGGTGCTCACCTGCGCGTGCTGGACCTGGGCCTGGTCAGGTTCGTGGAAACGGCGACGGTGGGAGCGTAGTCGCATGAACGCGAGATCCCCGCTGAAGCGACCGGTGACGGTCCGGTCGGGGGCCACGTGCAGGGTTAGCATGACGCCGTTGCAATAGTCGGTTCCCCACGGCAGGACAATGCGACCACCAGGCCGGGTTTGCTCCAGCCAGGCCCTGGGACGATCTCGCGGACCGCGGCGGTGACCACCACTCGGTCATAGGGCGCCCCATCCGGGTGGCCTTCCACCCCGTCTCCGGTGATCATCAGCGGCGAGTACCCGGCACTGGCCAACGCCGCTCGCGCGGCCTCGGCGATCACCGGATCGACGTCGATGCTGACCACCCGGCCCCGCGTGCCCACTCGCCGGCACAACAGCGCCGCGTTCCACCCGCTGCCGGTCCCGATCTCCAGCACCGCGTGCCCTGGGCACACGTCCAGCGCGTCGAGCATGCCGGCCACGATCGAGGGCTTGCTGCACGAGCTGGACGGTGACCGGCCCGTGTCGCTCGCCGCAGTGTGACCCTCATCGACCTGAGTGATCACTGGCTCGTTCCCCCCGACCAGCTCCCGCCAGCGTTGCGGATGATCGTGTTTGGACAGCGCGACGAACCCCGACTGTGCGTGACCAGCACAGCCCGAGCAGCCGGTCCCGCTCGGGGTTCTTGACCCGGCATGCCCCGAGGAACGCAGCGACATCCAACTCTCCGACCAACCAAGCAGATGCCCGGCCTCCCGGCCATTGAGCCCAGCACCCTCCATCGCGTCCCGCAACCCCGCACCCAGCTCCCGACCGCGTACTGTCAACTCACGATCTTCCATAGCAACCTCCCCCAATATCTTTCGGCAGAGGTTATGGCGTGTCCGCAGGACAATCACCCCCAGCAGTGCCTTCGGCGCGTTTCACGCGCTGCGGCGAGCGGGTTGCGTCCGCCGAGGTGTCCAACGGAGCGGTGCCGCATGCGGGTTGAGAGTCCGTCTACTGTGAAAGCTCGTCGCAGCCGATGCTTGGGTGAGCCGTGGACCAAGGAGGCGATCACTGTGGACCGCAATCCGTTGATGCCAGCCCAGCACCGATTTCCGATGGACTTGGCCGTGCCCCCGGTCAGCGACGAGCCACCCAGTCAGCTACGCCCATATGTGCTGCGCGGTGTGGCACCCCGACCGACCGCCGGCCCCGGCGGGGTGGTGCGGGCCAAGCACCGCACACCGGTCACCCAGCGGACGATTCCGGAGAAGACGGGGCTGGACGGCAAGATCGTCGACGACTCCTACACCGTCCCGGACGACTGATCATGACTGCGGTCGAGCCGGTGGTGCTCGTGCTCGGCGACGCTGGTGATTGGTCAGCCGCCGAGGTCGGCAAACACTTGGACGCGCGCGGCGTGCGCTGGATGCTGCTGGACACCGCCGACTTCCCACAGCGAATGAACCTGGACGTCCGTCTGGACGGCGGTCACGGTAACTGGCAAGGTGAGGTCGCTATCGACGGGCAGACGCTGCGGCTGGGTGAGATCACGGCCGTGTACTACCGCAAGCCTCGTGACTTCGACTTGCCCGACGGGTTGTCCGGGCCGGAGCGCCGATTCAGCCACGCTCAGGCCCGCGTCGGGCTGGGCGGGGTGCTGGCCAGCCTGCCCGTCCGATGACTCTCGCATCCCTCAGCACTCGCCGACGCCGAGTACAAGCCCCGCCAACTAGTCCTGCTACAGCAGGCGGGGCTGGCCACCCCGCCGAGTCTGGTCACCAACGATCCCGCAGCGGTGCGAGCCTTCGCCGCCGCGCAGGGGGATCTTGTGGTCAAGCCGCTGGCCGAGCCGATCGTGTGGGAGGGCGGCGGCGAGTCGGTCGTGTTCACCCGGCGCGTGGCGACCGAGGACCTCGACACCCTTGATGGCGTGGACACCACGGCACATCTGTTCCAGGCGTGGCAAGAGAAACGGTGTGAGGGCGTACTCGGCGTTCGATTTCGTGGTCACACCCGACGGGGAGTGGGTGGTGTTGGAGGCCAACGGGTCAGGGATGTGGGGGTGGTTAGCCGAGGAGTGTGGGCTGCCCATCGCCGAGGCCATCGCTGAGGAACTGACCGGAGGGTAGACCCATGGACACCGTCATCGCGAACACCGACTGGAGACCCCGCGCCGCCGGGCTGACCGCCCAGCTCGTGACCCAGAGAGTGCTGAACGACCCAGTGTGGGCCAGCGCGTTCGCCGCCATCCCGCGCCACCTGTTCACCCCCCGGGTGGTGGCTGATGACGGTGCTGTGCTGTACGCCGGCCAACGCGAGTGGCTGGAGGCGGTGTACTCCGACGCAGCGCTGCTCACCCAGACGGCCCCGGCCGGCGACGGCGAGCAGGAGCTGCCCACCTCGTCATCCAGCAGGCCCGCCGTGATGGCCGTCATGCTCGAGGCGCTCGACACCCGCAGCGGCCACCGGGTGCTGGAGGTCGGCACCGGCACCGGCTACAACACCGCCCTGCTGTGCCAGCGCCTCGGCGAGGGCAACATCTGCTCGGTCGACATCCACCCCGGGCTCATCGCGCAGGCCCGCGAGCACCTGGCCGAGATCGGCTGCCACCCGTGTCTGAGCACCGGCAACGGCGCGAACGGCTGGGCCGAGCACGCCCCCTTCGACCGGATCCTCGCCACCTGCGCCATCACCCAGATCCCCCCGGAGTGGATCCGCCAGCTCGCCGACGGCGGCCGAATCGTCGCGCCCCTGGACGCCGGGACCTCCGGACCGCTGCTCGTGCTGGACAAGACCGCCCCTGATGAGGTCACCGGCTACATCCACCCTTACCCGGCGTGGTTCATGCCCCTGCGCGAGCACACCGACAACCCCTAGGGCAGGGGCAGTCCACCGGCTTCACCGCCACCGGCATGGCGCACTACGGCACCACCGCGCTGGACCCGGCCGCGCTGCTGACCGATGACCCTGACCTGGCACTCTTTCTCTGGCTGCACCTGCCCGGCTTGCGGATAGCCGGTGGTCAACAATCCGGCAGCGTCGTCGCGCACACCACCGACGCCCTGGCCGAGGTCCAGCTCACCCCCAGCGAGGACGGCACCTGGGAGGTCGTCCACCGTGGGCCACGCCGGCTATGGGACACCATCGAACACGCCGTCACAGCATTCCAGACACTGGACCACCCCGACCGAACCCGGTTCGGCGTCACCGCCCTGGACGACCCCCACCGCCAGTACGTCTGGCTGGACAACCCCAACGGAGCGCACAGCTTCCCCCTGACCACTCCGGACGGCAAATGAGATGGCACCTAGCCGAAGGCCTCGATCGGGGGGCAGGAGCACATCAGGTTGCGGTCCCCGTGGGCCTGGTCGACGCGCCGCGCCGCAGGCCACACCTTGGTGGTGCTCCGGCCCATCGGGTAAGCGGCGAGTTCTCGGCTGTAGGGGTGGCTCCACTTGTCAGTCAGGCAACTCGCGGTGTGCGGGGCGCAGCGCAGTGGGTTGTCCTCGGCGGGCCACTCCCCCTCGGCGACCCGATCGATCTCCTCCCGGATCGAGATCATGGCGTCGCAGAAGCGATCCAACTCGGCCAGGCTCTCACTCTCGGTGGGCTCGACCATCAGGGTGCCCGCGACCGGGAACGACATGGTCGGGGCGTGCAGGCCATAGTCGGCCAGCCGCTTGGCGACGTCGGTGACGGTGACACCGGTGGCCTTGGTGATCGGCCGCAGGTCCAGGATGCATTCGTGGGCGACCAGCCCGTTATTGCCGACATAGAGCACCGGGAAGCACTCATTAAGGCGTCGGGCGACATAGTTCGCGGCGGCCACCGCGGTGAGGGTGGCGCGACGCAGGCCCTGCGCGCCCATCATCCGGATGTAGGCCCAGCAGATCGGCAGGAGCGACGCGCTGCCCCACGGCGCCGCGGCCACCGGGCCCACCACGGCATCAGGGTCCGTCTCCGGGTGTCCAGACAGGAACGGCGCCAGGTGCGCCCGCACGCCGACCGGTCCCACCCCCGGCCCGCCACCGCCGTGCGGGATGCAGAACGTCTTGTGCAGGTTGAGGTGGCCGACGTCGGCGCCGAAACGGCCCGGCCGGGCCAGCCCAAGCAGCGCGTTGAGGTTGGCCCCGTCGACGTAGACCTGCCCCCCGGCCTCGTGCACCAGCGCGCACACCTGGGCCACACCGGGCTCGTACACCCCGTGCGTGGACGGATAGGTGATCATGATGGCGGCGAGCTCGGCACCGTGCTGGGCGATCTTCGCGCGGAGGTCGTCGAGGTCGACGTCGCCACCGCGGTCACACCCGATCACCACGACGCGCATCCCGGCCATCACCGCCGAGGCCGCGTTGGTGCCGTGCGCGCTGGCGGGGATGAGGCAGACGTCGCGACCGGTCTCGCCGCGAGCGCGGTGGTAGGCGCGGATGGCCAGCAGGCCCGCGAACTCACCCTGGCTACCCGCGTTGGGCGCTAGGCTGATCGCGTCGTAACCGGTGAGCGCGGCGAGCCAACGCCTCAGGTCGCTGGCCACCTCGAGCAGGCCCCGCGCGTCCTCTCGGGGCGCGAAGGGGTGCAGCTCGGCGAACTGCGGCCAGCTGATCGGCTCCATCTCCGCAGTGGCGTTGAGCTTCATCGTGCAGGAGCCCAGCGGGATCATGCCGCGGTCCAGCGCCAGGTCCTTGTCGGCCAGCGTGCGCAGGTAGCGCAGCAGCGCGGTCTCGCTGCGGTAGCTGGAGAACACCGGGTGGGTGAGCAACGGCGTCGTGCGCCGCAACGCGGCCGGGATGGCGTCGGGGGTCTGGCGGTCGAGCGTGTCCGGATCGGCGCAGGGCACGGCGAAGGCATCCCAGACCACCCGCAGGTGCTCGCGGGTGGTGGTCTCGGCGCAACTGATCCCGACGTGATCGGCATCGGCCTGGCGCAGGTCCACCCCGGCCGCGCGAGCGGCGCGAACCACCTCGGCGGCCCGGCCGGGCACCCTGGCGAGCACCGTGTCGAAGAACTCATCGAAGACCACCTCGACGCCGCCGCCCCGCAACCCAGCGGCCAGCACCGCAGCCATCCGGTGCGCCCGCCGCGCGATGTCCGCCAGCCCGTCAGGCCCGTGGTAGACCGCGTACATCGAGGCCATCACGGCCAGCAGCACCTGCGCGGTGCAGATATTGCTGGTGGCCTTCTCCCGGCGAATGTGCTGCTCGCGGGTCTGTAGCGCCAGGCGCAACGCGGCAGAGCCCTCAGCGTCGCGGGACACGCCGACCAGCCTGCCGGGCAGCTGGCGTTCCAGCCCATCGCGCACCGCCAGGTAGGCGGCGTGCGGCCCGCCGAAGCCCAGCGGCACTCCGAAGCGCTGGGTCGATCCGATCGCGACGTCGGCGCCGATCTCCCCCGGCGGTACCAGCAGGGTCAGGGCCAGTGGGTCGGCCGCGACGGCCACCGCGGCGCCGCGCTGGTGCGCCTGCTCGATGAACATCGCGTGGTCGCGCACCACACCGGAGGCGCCTGGGTAGGGCAGCAGCACACCGAAGAGCTCCCCGCCCGGGAACCCGCTCGACAGGTCCGCGACGTCCAGCTCGATGCCCAGCGGCTCGGCGCGGGTGGCCAACACAGCCAACGTCTGCGGCAACGTGTCCGCGTCCACCACGAACCGTGCTGAGGTGCTTCGGCTAGCGCGGCGCAGCAGGGTCATCGCCTCGGCGGCCGCCGTGGCCTCGTCGAGCATGGAGGCGTTGGCCACCGGCAGGCCGGTGAGGTCGCAGATCATCGTCTGGAAGTTGAGCAGCGCCTCCAGCCGACCCTGGGAGATCTCCGGCTGGTACGGCGTGTAGGCGGTATACCAGGCTGGGTTCTCCAGCACCGAGCGACGGATCACCGGCGGGGTCACCGTGCCGTGATACCCCATTCCGATCATCGGCACCCTCGGATGGCACTGGGCGGCTCGGGCGCGCAGCTCAGCCAGCGCCTGCGTCTCGGTAGCCGGGGCCGGCAGGTCCGGGATGGCGTCTGGGTCGGCCAGGGTAGGCGGCAGCGCCAGCCGCGCTAGCTGCTCCAAGGACTCCACGCCGATGACGTCCAGCATCCGCGCCAACTCGGCCGGACGCGGCCCGATATGCCGGTCGGCGAAGGGAGTGCCGTGCTCCAGCTCGGCCAGGGAGCGCCGGTCGGGAGTGCTCATCGCGGTGACCTCCGGGGGTCGGGACCACACCGGCGGGCAGCGTACGCCCGGACAGCTATGGCCGAGATCCCCGCGCGGAAATTAGCGACTACGCACCCAACGTACTCGTGGCGGTGGCCTTCTGACGCTCCCAGACGCCCCCAACACGCCTACTGTGATCGGCTACACAGCGCGGGCGGGATCAGCTGATTCGGCGGGACCGCCGACGCTTGGTGAGCTCGTCTTCCGGAGCGCTCGCGACGTGGCCGCCATCGGCGCGCTCCGGGGGGAACTGGCTGATCGATCCGGTGATCTCCTTCAGCGCGCCACTGACGGCAATGCCGAACACACCCTGACCACCCTGCAGCAGATCCACCACGTCCTCAGGGGAGGTGCACTCATACACCGTGGTGCCGTCGCTGAACAGCGTGATGCGGGCCAGGTCGTGCACGCCGCGGCTGCGCAGATGATCCACGGCCACGCGGATGTTCTGCAGCGACACCCCAGCGTCCAACAGCCGCTTGACTACTTTGAGCACCAAGATGTCTTTGAACGAGTACAGCCGCTGGCTGCCTGAGCCGGAAGCGCCGCGGATCGAGGGCACCACCAGGCTGGTCCGTGCCCAATAATCCAGCTGACGGTAGGTGATCCCGGCAATCTGGCAGGCCGCTGGGCCACGGTAGCCCAGCAGATGGTCAGTCACACCGTGCGGGTCACCCAGAGCGGACTCCGGGAACAGGGCGCCCTGCTCTGCCGGGGCGCCAGCTTCGTCGGCCGGGGCACCAGCTTCGGACTGGGTGACGTTATCCCCCGGGGTGTCCGCTCCGCCGTGCGGTCCCTCGACCACCCAATGCCTCCCACTCGCACCGCCGGGACTCACTATCAGGATCGACGGTAGGCTTCACCGAGTAGCCGGTCAATCCGACGCGCGGAGTCTCAGCCTCAACTTCAGCTCAAGGGATTCGTTGATCAGGTGTCCGCTCTGCGGAAGTCCTCCGGGGAGACTGACTCGAGGAACTCACGGAACCTCTCGACCTCGTTGTCCGGATCGTCCGGGATGATCAGGCCAGCCTCGCAGAGCACCGACTCCTCGGCGTGGATCGGCACCCCGACCCGCAAGGCGAGGGCAACCGAGTCACTCGGCCGGGCAGAGATCCGCACGTTGCCTTTGAAGACCAGCTCGGCGAAGAAGGTGCCTTCTTGCAGTTCGGTGATCCTGACCTGTTTCAGCTCCCCGCCCAGCAAGCGGATCACGTCTCGGAGCAGGTCGTGGGTCATCGGCCGGGGCGGTTGCACGCCCTGCTGCTCCAGGGCGATGGCGGTCGCCTCCCCAGAGCCAATCCAGATCGGCAGGTAGCGCTCGCCCCCAACCTCCCGCAACAGCAGGATCGGCTGGTTCGCCGGCAACTCCACCCGCACCCCGACGACACGCATCTCGCTCATCGCGTTGCGCCTCCCTCCCGGTGCACCCTACGGCCCGGGTGCCTCGAGGATCGTCGTGCTCGGTAGTGGGCTAGACACCGGCCGGAGTATGCTGCCAGCCCAGTCACGTCTCCACCATCGCTACTCTAAGACGCTACACGCGGGACCGTCCCGATGCCGAGTCCTCAGCAGTCCCAATTCTCGCTGTGATCTTCTCGGTGCCGTTTTTGGGGCTTCTAGCCTGGGCTCAGCTCCCGATGACGCCACGCAGCCCGATCTTCACAAGCAGGGCGTGCAGCCGCAACGACAGCACCGCCAGCTCCCGGACCACCTCATCGGCGCGGGCCCGCGCATCGGGATCTCGCTGCCGGCTCATTGGGGTGACGATCTGCGCCAACAAGCCCACCTCCCGGTCCGCCGACGCCCGGAAGGAGCGCAGGTGCCGGGGTTCCAGCCCAAAATCGGTCATCTCCTGCGCGGTCCTGGCCACCAGCACCGCATCGGTGTCGTAGAAGCCTGCTGGACCGGGCCGAACCAACCCGAACTGCTCGAGCTCGGCCAGGACCGCCCGGCCAATGCCGGCGGCGGCGAGCAGCTCCTCCTGGGTCATCCGCGCAGCATCGGCGGCGAGGTCCTCCGAGGAGCCTGGTTCAGTCGCACCCCGCACCCGCGCATCCAAGTGCTCCTTGATAACCCTCAGCGGCAAATAGTGGTCGCGCTGAGCGGCGAGCACGTAGCGTAACCGTTCCACATCCGCTGGTGAGAACTGCCGGTAGCCAGCAGCGGTACGCTCCGGCTGGACCAACCCCTCGGACTCCAGAAACCGGATCTTGGAGATGGTGACGTCGGGAAAATCCACCCGCAACTGGGTGAGTACCGAGCCAATGCTCATCCCGGACCGATGCCCGGAGCGGCCCGGGGCCGTCATCGCAACTCCTGGTCAGCCCCTCGGTCCCCGGCACGCGGACCGGTCAGGAACACGAGCCGGAACTTGCCGATCTGCACCTCGTCACCATTGGCCAGCACCGCAGTATCCACCGGCTCACGGTTGACGTAGGTGCCGTTCAGGCTGCCCACGTCCACCACCAGGAACCCGCCACCCTCGCGGCGGAACTCGGCGTGCCGGCGGGACACCGTCACGTCGTCGAGGAAGATGTCGCTCTCCGGGTGCCGGCCCGCGCTCGTGGTGGACCGGTCGAGGAGAAACCGGGAACCGGCGTTAGGGCCGCGCTTGACCACCAGCAGAGCGGAGCCCGCAGGCAATGCATCGATACCGGCGATGGGTGACGCCGGCACCTCGACGCTCTCGTGCTCAGTGAGGAAGTCGGCCCGGAACACCGAGGTCTTCTCCGGGCCCCGCTCTGGTGGTACACCGGGCCCGTCCTTCATGCTCACGCTGGGCTCTCCTTTGCCAGGGGTGGTGGCTTGTGATCGGATCACAACCTACCGTGGGCTGACAGGGTATCGCGGACGGAGGTCAGCGCCGGTCGGTGTCAAGCGGTGTCAAATGGGGTCGGATCACCGCACGCGGGTCAGGCTCCCTGCTCCCCGATGAGCACGCGGTAGTCCTCGGCGCCCAACAAAGAGTCCATCGCGGACGTGTCGGCCGGCTTGATCTCGATCATCCAGCCAGCGCCGTAGGGATCGTAATTGACCAGTTCAGGGCTGTCCTCCAGGGCATCGTTGCGGGCCACCACCTCGCCTGCCACCGGGGCGAACACCTCCGACACGCTTTTGGTCGACTCCACCTCACCGAGAGGGTCTCCCAGCGCCACCGAGTCACCAACTCCTGGTAACTCCACGTGGACGATGTCTCCGAGCTGCTCCTGCGCATAATCCGTGATACCCAACCGCACAGTGCCCTGTGCAGTGGTCACCACCCACTCGTGCTCCGGACTGTACCGCAGCCCCTCAGGAACCACCGCGCGTCCCTCCCCAATCTATCCAGGATTTGCATGCCTCGCGGCGCGCACTATCAACCGAACCTGAAGGAGGTAGAGCACCCCCGCCCAGACATACAAACTGCCGCCCCACCCGGTGAAGGCCACCGCGAACGCCTGGGCGACCGCGCCCACCCAACCCCGCACGTCGTGGGCCAGCAGGAGTAGGGGGAAAGCATAGAGCAGGCAGAGAGTGGCCGCCTTGCCCACATAGTGCACCGGCAGCGGACCGTAGCCATAGTGGCGCAGCACCGGCAGTGTCAACAACAGCACGAGATCCCGGCCGATCAGCACGGCCACCACCCACCACGGCAGGATCTCCCGCGCGGCGAAGACGAGCAGGGTGCTCAGCGTGTAGAGCCGATCGACCACCGGGTCGAGCAACGCACCCAGCCTGCTGGACTGGTTCAGGAGGCGGGCGAGCTTGCCATCCAGCCAGTCGGTGAGGCCCGACAGGACCAGCACGAGCACGGCGAGCAGGTCGTCGTGCGGGCCGAGCAGCAGCCACAGAAACAGCGGGATACCGGCCAGCCGGAGCAGGCTGAGCACGTTGGGGACGGTCAGCAGCCGGTCGGACGGATCCCGCGCCTCTGGCCGGGGTTGGCTCGGCAGCACCTCGGACCCTCCTGATCACACCCGGGTTCCGCCCAGGGCGCAGACCGGGAGTCCAGCGTCCCACACCCTCATAGGCCTAAACCCGGATATCTTCTAACCAGCGCGCTAAAACGCTGGCGTCGCCGAGCACGGTGATCGGTGCCTCGGCCGGTGGGACGCGGCGCATGAGGACCAGGAGCAGGTCCACCACCGGGCCTCGGACCGCCACATCACCCTTGGCGTGGCCATGCTCCCACGCCGGACCCGACGGGGTCCGGCGCACGATCCACTCGCCCGCCTCGCCCAGCCCCGGGTCAGTGGAGTGCAGGTGCAGGATCTGGCCCTCGCCACGCAGCGTGGTGCGGTCAGGCCGCATGTCGACAGCCTGTGGCAAGCAGAGCAGGCCCAGCCACTCGGAGATCGCATCGGCGGCCAGATCAGCCTCCAGGGCGAACTCGCGACCCAGCGTCAGCTCGGCGTCGGCACGGTGCACCGCGGTCTCGTGCGCCTGTCGGCGAGCCCAGAAGCCGACGCTGTGGTCGTCAGCCCAGCTCCACACAGGCGTCCGCGGGTCGGCCGCTCGGATCACGTCCACCAGCGCACCGGCACCGTCGCACAACCAGGCGCCAAGCCCGTCGGGATCCTTGGGCGCCGAGGCCAGATCCAGCGTGCGGGGATCGAGCGGGGCGGTGACGCGCCGAGTGACGATCGCGGTGGCCCACCGATGGACCTGCCCGAGGTGCCCGGCGAGCTGGTGCAACGTCCAGTCCGGGCAGGTCGGCACGCGCAGCTGCAGGTCGGCACCGTGCAGCGCCTCGGCGAACAGCGCGGACTGCGCACCCAGCGCGTCGAGGTAGCGGTCAATGCGCAGCGGAGCCATACAGATGACCTCCCATGGTCGTCCGGTGTGGTCGTCGCGACACGCAGCCTAAGGACTTGGTAGTGCGGTGCCGCACCGGGTGGTGTGCACTGTGACCTATGGCCTCGCATTCCGGCTCGCATCCACAAAATCCCGTCCAGCGCGCGCTCGGTGGCGGCTGGGGCACCTTCCTCGCGGCGGCGATGCGGTCTCCCCGCGATGTCGGGACACTGTTGCCCTCCGGTCCCGAGCTGGCCCGGCGGCTGGCCGCTGTGGTACCCGGAGCGGGCCAGGCCGGGCAGCCCGCAGTCGTGGTGGAACTCGGTGCCGGCGCCGGGGCGGTCACTGCGGTGATCGCCCGGGAGGCGGACCACGACGCGGTGGTGATCGCGGTCGAGAAGGACCCCGGGCTGGCCAATCGGTTGCGGTCCCGCGAGCTGGGCGTGCGGGTGGTCACCGCGGACGCCGCCACGCTGGCGGCCATCCTCGCCGACCACGGTGTGGACCGCGCCGACGTGATCGTCTCTGTACTGCCGTGGACCCTGTTCAGCCCGCAGCAACAACGCGAGTTTCTGACGATCTTTGCCGCCGCGCTGGCGACCGACGGAGTGTTCACCGCCGCCGCCTACAGCTGGGGCTACTGGACGCCCGCAGCCCGCCGGTTCCGCCATGAGCTGGGGCGAGTCTTCGGCGAGGTACTGCCCACTCGCACCATGTGGCGACACCTGCCGCCGGCCATGACCTATGTCTGCCGGGGCCCGGGAATGGGCCCGGGAATGACCGGTACGGACATCACCGCGGATCCGAGTCAATGAGCAGGTGGCCATCCAGCCGGGTCACCCGTAGCGCCCGCTTGATGACCTGAGCGCTGCCGCCCGTGGTGTAGGTGACCTCGACGGGCACTCGCACTGAGCCGTCGGGATTGTCAGTGACCCCAAAGGCGTTGCGCGCGCTGACCGAGGAGTACTGGCTCCAATGCGACCGGAAATCCGACTCGCCACCGAAGACAGCCCGCGCGGTGGGTGACAGCAGTTGCCAGGCCGAGGACAGATTGCCCAGGCCGTTGTAGTAGTCGATCACCAGCTGTCCGGCGTCACTCCATCCGATTGGCTGGGCATGGTCCATTCGCTCCACCTGCGGCGGCGGCGATATCACGGTCGGTGCCGGTACCGGCGACGCCAGGGGCGGTGAGATGGCCGCTGGCCCGACGGAGCGCGTGCCCTGTCCCCCGGATGAGCCTTCCCACAGCAGCACCCCGACACCGGCGAAGGCGAGCACCGCGAGGACGGCTCCGACAAGCACGCCCGCCCGCACACGCCGTTGCTTCGGGTAGGTCGGAAAGCTCTCCCCGGACCAGGAGGGCGTGGTCACCTGGGTCGGCGCTATCGCGGCGGTTGGGCTGCGGTCCGGGGCTGGGCTGCGGTCCGGGGCTGAGCTGGGCGCCGGTCGACCGGTCCGCACCTCGGCCAACTCCAGGCTGACACGGTGCATGTCGGGACGCGCCGCCGGGTCGGTGGCCAGCAGCCTCATCAGCACCGCTGACAGCGGGCCCGCGTGCCGAGGGGGCGCCACCTGCCCACCAGCCACCGCGTGCAGCAGCGCGAACGGGTTGTCGCTCGCGCCGAACGGGCCCCGCCCCTCGACCGCGGCGTAGAGCGTGGCGCCGAGGGAGAAGACATCCGACGCCGAGGTCGGGATCTGCCCGCGAGCCACCTCCGGAGCAAGGTAGGCCGGGGTGCCGGCCATCATCCCGGTCTGGGTGACCGTGATGTCACCCACAGCACGCGAGACACCGAAGTCGGTGATCTTGGCGGTGCCGTCGTCAGTGATCAGGATGTTCCCCGGCTTGACGTCTCGGTGGACAATTTGCGCTGCATGCGCGGCAGCCAGCGCCGAGGCGATCTGCCTGCCAATCGCGGCGACCTCGGGCACCGGGAGGCAGCCTCGCTCGCCCAACACCGCGGCGAGACTGCGCGAGGGCAGGTACTCCAGCACCAGGCAGGGCTCACCCTCGTGCTCGGCCACGTCGTAGACGACGATGGCATTCGGGTGATGCAAGCGCGCGGCGATACGCGCCTCGCGCAGCGCCCGGGCCCGGGCCTCGTCGGTCGCCCGGGGGCTCAGCTCCGGCTGCAGCAGCAGCTGTTTCACCGCAACCAGCCGCTGCAGCCGCTCGTCCTTGGCCTGCCAGACCACACCCATGCCGCCGACGCCAATCCGGTCGAGCACCCGGTAGTGGCCGGCAATCAGCTGACCCGTGTCGATATGCGGTCACCCCTTCTGCGCCCACTCTTGACTGCGCTGTGCTTGGAGCACGGGCACCCGGCATCCCCGACCGGCAAGCAGATTATCGCGCCGCAGCTGGGTCGGCGCGCTGGCCCGGGCTGCCCCGCTTCGCAACGGCTGGCCCCGCCTAATGACCCCGGCTGGCCTTGGATGGCCCCGGCTGGCCTTAGATGACAGGTCGAGAGCACGATCGTGGTCACCATGACGCTCACCCAGACGCTGCCCACCGGTTCCGGACCCGACGAGCTGTTCGACACTTTTGTGGCCTGGGCCTCGGGCCAGGGCCTGACCCTGTACCCGGCCCAGGAGGAGGCGCTGATCGAGATCGTCTCAGGCTCCAATGTGATCCTGGCCACCCCGACCGGATCCGGTAAGAGCCTGGTCGCCACCGGCGCGCACGCTACCGCGCTAGCACAGGGCAAGCGCAGCGTCTACACCGCGCCGATCAAGGCGCTGGTGTCGGAGAAGTTCTTTGCGGCGTGCGACGTTTTCGGCGCTGAGCAGGTCGGGATGGCCACCGGTGACTCCAGTGTCAACATCGGAGCGCCCATCATCTGCGCCACCGCGGAGGTGCTGGCCAACATGGCGCTGCGCAGCGGGCCAGACACCGACGTCGGCCTGGTCGTGATGGATGAGTTCCACTTCTACGCCGACCCTGATCGAGGCTGGGCGTGGCAGGTGCCGCTGCTGGAGCTGCCCCGGGCCCAGTTCCTGCTGATGTCCGCGACGCTGGGCGACGTCACCCGCTTCGAGCAGGACTTGACCCGGCGCACCGGCCGGCCCACCTCGGTGGTCCGCTCCGCGCAGCGACCGGTTCCGCTGCATTTCCGGTACGTGACCACACCGCTGCACGAGACGCTGGAGGAATTGCTGGCCACCAAAGCGGCCCCGGTCTATGTGGTGCACTTCACCCAGGCTGCGGCCGCCGAGCAGGCTCAGGCGCTGACCAGCATCAATGTCTGCAACCGGGCGGAAAAAGAGGCCATCGCCGAGCTGATCGGGGGGTTCCGGTTCGCCGCTGGTTTCGGGCGGACCCTGTCCCGCCTGGTGCGCCACGGGATCGGGGTGCACCACGCCGGGATGCTGCCGAAGTACCGCCGGCTCGTCGAGCGGCTCGCCCAGGCCGGCCTATTGAAGATTATTTGCGGTACCGACACCCTGGGCGTGGGGATCAACGTGCCGATCCGCACGGTGCTGTTCACCGCGCTGGGCAAATACGACGGAACCCGCACCCGCCATCTCACCGCGCGGGAGTTTCACCAGATCGCCGGCCGGGCCGGGCGGGCCGGTTACGACGTGGCCGGGGATGTCGTCGTGCAAGCCCCCGAGTACGTGGTGGAGAACACCAAGGCACTGGCCAAGGCCGGAGACGATCCCCGCAAGCGCCGCAGAGTGGTGCACAAGAAGCCCCCCGAGGGATCAGTGTCCTGGAGCGATCGCACCTTCGACCGGCTGATCGCGGCCGAGCCGGAGCCGCTGACATCCAGTTTCGTCGTGAGCCACGCGATGCTGCTCAACGTCGCCAACCGAGCAGGCGACGCGTTCGCGGTCATGCGCCACCTGCTCACCGACAACCACGAGGACCGCCCCGCGCAGCGCCGGCACATCAGAGCGGCCATCGCGATGTACCGCGCGTTGCTGGCCGCCGGCGTCGTCGAGCGGTTGGCGGTGCCAGACGCCGAAGGTCGCACCGTGCGGCTCACCGGCGAGCTGCAACTGAACTTCGCGCTCAACCAGGCGCTGTCCCCGTTCGCCCTGGCCGTGATCGAACTGCTCGACCCGGACTCGGTTGACTACCCGCTGGACGTGCTGTCGGTCCTCGAGGCCACCCTGGAGGACCCGAGGCAGGTGCTGAGCGCGCAACTGTCCAAGGCCAAGGGGGAGGCCGTGGCGGCGATGAAAGCCGAGGGTATCGAGTACGAGGAGCGGATGCGGCTGCTGGACGACGTCAGTTACCCGATGCCGCTGGCTGAGCTGCTGGGTGCTGCGTTGGAGACCTACCGGGGCGGCCATCCGTGGGTGGCCGACCACCGATTGTCCCCCAAGTCGGTGGCCCGGGATCTCGCCGAGCGGGCGATGACCTTCACCGAGTACGTCGGGTTCTACGGCCTGGCCCGCTCCGAGGGGCTGGTGCTGCGCTACCTGGCCGACGCCTACCAGGCGCTGCGCCGCACGGTGCCCGAGGACGCCAAGACCGACGCGCTGCGTGACCTGCAGGAGTGGCTCGGCGAGCTGGTCCGCCAGGTCGACTCCAGCTTGCTGGACGAGTGGGAGAAACTGCGCAACCCACCGGCGCAGGACGCGCCACCGGCGTCGCTGGACCAGCGGCCCGCGCCGGTGACGGCCAACGCGCGGGCCTTCCGGGTCCTGGTGCGCAATGCGCTGTTCCGCCGGGTGGAGCTGGCGGCCCGGCGGCGATGGGACGAGCTGGGTGAGCTCGACGCCAACGCCGGATGGGACGCGGAGTCCTGGCGAGCGGCCGTGGAACCCTACTTCGACGAGCACGACGAGATCGGCACCGGCGCCGACGCCCGCGGCCCGCAGCTACTGATCATCGATCACCAGCCCGAACGGTGGATCGTGCGGCAGATCCTGGACGACCCGGCCGGGCACCACGACTGGGCCATCACCGCCGAGGTCGACCTGCCCGCCTCCGATGAGTCCGGAACCGCCGTCCTTCGCCTGACCGCAGTCGGCCAGCTCTGATAGCAACGTTGACGCCCCTGGATCAGGAGACCACCAGCTACCTGCGCCACCACCTCACCCTCGCCCTACGAGCCCTCGTCGCCGCCTTCATCGCCGACATGAGCGTGCGGTGGCTCAATTCAACGATCTCGCGGGAGCCGGTACCGAAGGTATAGGTGTGAGCCGTGTTGACGGTATTAGGTGTGAGCCGTGTTGACGGACACTGAGTAGGTTCGCTGTGGGCAGGTCCGGCGGAGGGTGCTCAAAGCCCTGGATCAGTCCGGGGCGGCTCTAGGTTGTCGATCCGGCCCGCCAGCACTGGGGAGAGAGTGAGAAAAAGCTCGCCCAGGAGGTTCTCCGCGACGAGGCTGGCGGTGAGTCTGGGACCGCCCTCGGTCAGGACCACGCCATACCCCTGGGCATGGAGGGTATCCCTGATGGCGCGTCCGGTCAGTCGAGGTCCTTCGCCCAGGACGAGGACTCTGGAGGCTTTGGGGAGCTGGCTCTCGAATCGTGCCGCGCCTCGGGTTGTCGTCAGTATGAGGGCACCGGCCTGAAACGCTGGATGGGGTGGAGTCCAACGTCCCAGTGCCGCTCACCACGGTGAGTCAAGCGCGCGATTGACTCCGCGATCGACCAGTACAACTACTCGATCAAGCGATTGGTCTACGCGGCACGCACCGCCCAAGTCACCCAGAGACTGGCTGCTCCTAGACGTGTGCGGGCTGCTGGACCGACTCGCCTACCGGCGCTACATCGACAGTCCTGACAGCCGCCCCTCCTGGTGGGACACCAAAGCTTACGACCTACCCGCCGCCCTCAAGATGCTCACTCCCCGGCCCCCCCGGACACGCGGTTCTTCCAATCCGACGCCTCAGGACGGACTCAGGGGGGTCTCGTGGCCCTCGATGGACTACACCCGACCACCATCGGCTACGGGATCCTCGCTCAAGAGGCCCTGGCCGTCATGGCACACGCGGATGCAACCCCGCCCAAGCAGGTCGACTTTGCTCGACTCGTGGCAGCGGACACCCTCATCTCGGATCCGCCAAGATCGCTGACGGGCAACCGACGACGCGCCGTCTGAGGGCATCGATCAGGGCGCTGCCCTCGACGCTGGCGCGCGCCGCCGCAACGCGAAGCCTGCTCGTCGTGCACGAACCACCCGTTACACCGCCACGAACTCTTGCGCGCGCTCCAAGAACTCCACTACAGCCGGGAGCTTGACGTGCGGCTTCATCTGCTGGGTGAGGTCGCGGATACGATCAGCAATGAGGGTCGAGGACAGGCTCTCGGCCAGCTGGATTGCCGCTATGCCGTGGGCAGCGGCGGCTTCCAGGTCACGCTGCTTGCCTTGGCACGCCAAGGCTTCGGCGAGGTGGGTCAGGTAGTACACTCGATCGCGCTCGAAGGGTGCACCGAACAGGGCAAGGCCTTGGTCGATCAGGGCTGCTGCCTGATCAGCCTGGCCCAGCTGCAGCAGACACTCACCGGCGCTGGCGGTGATGTCGGCCGGTCGCACCCAGTACAGGTAGGGCGGGTCATCGTCGGTCGTGGACTGCTCGATATGGGTACGGGCCTGGAAGATCGCCGTAGCGCAGGCTGAGGCGTCTTTCCTGGCCGCGAAGGCATGGGCCTGTTGAATGTACAGCTGGGCGAGGAGTCGTGGCGTCTGCTGACCCCGCGTGCCTGCCACGGCGGTCTCGGTGAGCGTTACGGCTTCGGCAGCTCGCCCCTGGTGGGCAGCTTGGTAGGCCATTTCGCCCAGGATGTGGGCGCCGAGTTGCCGGTCATTAGCAGAATGGGCAGCGCGCAGGGCCGCGATGTTGTAGCGCTGCCCCAGCCCATGCTGACCGGTGTCGTAGCAGAGCCACCCGACACACAGTCCAAGTTCGGCGAGCGCCCCATGGAGGGTGCGGCCCGTAGCGTCATCGTAGGAGGCTTGGTCGAGGAGACCAGCGACCCAGTCGAAATGATATTGGGCCAAGGCCAGTACATCGCCACCGCCAGCCACCTCATCCATCACCCGCAACTCGACGATCATGGTTGGGAGCCGATAAACCAGCTCAGCTGGCACCCGCCGTCCAGCCAGCCCGGACACCAGTGGTTCCGGTTCGTGCACCAGCCACTGGTGTGCGGGAGCGGTCAACGCAGCGCCAGGCAGGGCCAGGATCACTCGGCGCTTCACCCGTTCATCACCACCCCTCAGCGCAGCTGCCGCCTCGACGGTACCGTGATGGTTCCAGGGAGCGACGAGCACTGGGTCGTGCTCGGGATCGTTGGATAGCTGCTCCGAGTTCGTTGATTGTCCATCGTCATCCGTCTGTCCTTCGGCGAGCATGGCGTCCAGCTCGTCCAGGGACACGGCTAGGGCCTCGGCTAGCTTCGGCCGCAACCAGGGCTGTGGTGTCGTCTCCCCTGCTTCCCAGCGCTGCACGGTGGAACGCTCCACGTCGAGCACCATGGCGAGCTGTTCCTGCGCATAGCCGACCACTCTGCGGCGCTCAGCCAACCTGCGGCGTTTCCCTGCCACGGCGGTCAGGCTCCTCCCCCGGGAGAAAGATCCAGCGTAGCGGCCTGCTGACCGCACGCAACGTTGCCCGCTCGCCCCTGATCCGTCCAGCGCAACCGCACTGTGCACACGGCCATCAGGAGCGGATCAAGCATGATAGTGAACCACGGACCGTCATAGCGTGATGGCAGACTGTAGCCGTGGAGGTCGAACGACGACGCATCTGGCGGTGGATCGGGCTATTGTTGCTCGTTGCGGGCACAGGTGTGGTCGTGGAATACGTTCTCAATGCTCCCAATCGGGACTCGGCCAGCAAGCTGGTTGCGACGTTCCTGAGCGTCGCAAGCACCGCGACGGGCGTCGCTGTGTGGCTGTGGAAGTCCCCGCGACCAACCCGGGCTTCGCGATCACTGTTGGAACGCGCGGCGGATGAGCTGGCCGAACAGGTGTGTCGGCAGTGGGAGCGGGCCGCGACGGAACGCGGGTTGATGTCCCCGGCGCCGATTTCTGTGCCTTGGGTTGGGCCTGGCGGGAGCCATCGACGTAGACAGTAATGCCCTTGCAGGCCAGCCTCCAGGCGGACAGATAGGTGTCGTAGACATCGATCGCCCGCGCCGTGGCGGGCAGGTTCACTGTCTTGGACACTGCCTCGTCCACACAGGCCTGCACCGCAGCGGCCATCGCCAGATGTCCGGATGGCGCGATCTGGGTGGCGGTGGCTAGCACCGAGGCGATCGGGGCAGGCAGACTCGCATCCTCGGGCAGCCGACCGTGGGTCATCACGTGCCCGAGTAGGTCGCTGCGGCCCGCCTGCTCCAAGACCGCGTGTGCCGCAGGGTGGAGGTGTCCGAGCTGGTGCGGATCGGTAAGCCGGAACAGCGGCTCGATCCCGGTCGAGGCACCGATGACCGGGGCGCTGCGCCCGGTGGGCGGGATGGCGATCGTCGAGGAGTTGCGCAGCAGCCCAGTCTGGGCGATCTCCGCAGCCAGCACCTCCCAGTTCCCGGCGTTGACGCTGCGCACTTCTAGGGACACGAACCGCTTAAGGAAGGCAGGGTCGGCGTAGCGGGACCGTCCGGTGTGGATGGCTGGGCACGGGCCGCGTCGAGCGGCTAGCTCTACCGAGGCGAGCTTGGAAGTGTAGTTGATGAATGCGAGCACCTCCTGGGTGAGCTGGCGGCCGTCGGGGCTGTCATAGGCCAGGCCGGCGGTGAGCAGCAGGTCAGCCAGGCCGCATACGCCGACGCCGATCTTGCGTTTGGTGGCTATCACCCGCGCTGACAGCGCGCTGAGGTAATGGGCCAGGCTGGCCTCGATCGCGTCGTCCAGTGCCCGCACCAGGGTGCCCACGGTGTCGCCCAGCGCGTCCCAATCGATCGGGATGGTACCGCTGCCGGTATGGAAGCGGCCGAGGTTGACGTAGCCGAACTGGCAGGTTTCCCCCACCACGAGGCCGACCTCCGCGCAAGGCGCGGTGGACACGTATTCCCCGACCTCGGGGGTGGGGTTGGCTTCGTTCATGCGGTCGGTGAACAACAATCCAGGATCGGCGCAGGCGTGTGCGGCCTCGGCAGCGGCCATCAGCAGTTCTCGCTCCCGGCCGGCGGTGGTGATGGCGGCGCGCATTTCGGCGTCGGTGACGTGCAACGAGATGTTGAACTTCCACTGCTCCTTCCGTGCATCGGCACCAACCTTGCAGCCGATGAACTCGCCGGCCCGGGGATCCGACAGCGACAGGATCGCCATGTTGCCCACCGGGCGGTCCTCGGCGCCGCTGTTGGCGCCGGTGACGGCGATCTCGTTGAGATACCGCAGCACGCCTACCGGATCGTCGAGGCCATCGAGGTTGAATCCGGTGCCCATGCCGGCCCGGTGGTAGTCGTCCACCATGGTCTTGACTAGGGCCAGGTCGCCACGCAGGTTGACCGGAGGTACCGCGCACGCCGCTAACGGCCGGTCAGCATATCGGCCGGCGTTGGTCATGATCGGCGTGGAGAACACGATGCGGGCCGTGTCCATCGCCCACCCAAGTCGTTCGGCGAAGGCCTCCGTACCGGCGGAGTCGAAGTATACATCGGCGGGACCCTTCTGCTCCTGGTGGGAATGTGTGGGCGCCTGCCACACAACCCGCGATCACGCGCTGTGGACAGATGATCGTGCCGGTGCCGCACTCGGTGTGCGGATCCTGCAAATCCCCTTGATTTCTCCTGGTTCCCGCTACCGTGGAAAGGCTGCGGCGAGCAGGCCCTGGAGGAGGTGCCCATGCAGTCGACCGCCGACAACAGCGGGGTCGTCGCGGCCCTGCTGGCCCAGCACCACGAACCTGGCACCGTGATCCGGATCGCCCGCACTGCCCTCGGATGGAGCCAGGCTGAGCTCGGCCGACGCTGCGGCTACTCGGCCAGCCAGGTCTCCCGGTGGGAAACTGGGCGGGTACCGCTGCGGGATGTCACGTTGCTGCGCACCCTGGCAGGCGTGCTCGCCCTCCCGCTCGAAGTGTTCGGACTCCTCACCAACGCGCCTACCCGGTCCATCCGACCCTCAAGCCGTATGGTGACCCGGATCCCGGGGCCCAGGTGTGAGGAGGACGAGCGGGTGCGACGTCGTAGGTTTCTGCTGGCCACTGGCTTGACCTCGTCTTCTTCCCTCTCTGTGCTCGCCGATGAGGTCGATCCGGCCGCGTTGCTGGCCCACCAGCTCGGTAGTGTCCTGCTCGGTCCAGACACCTCCGCCGAACCGGTAGCAGCCTTGGTGCTGAGCGAGGCCTTGACCGCCGCGCAGCGGGACTTCTCCGCCTGCCGCTACATCCCACTGGCGCTACATCCCACTGGCCGGCCTGCCGCCGATCGACGGCTGGACCATCACCGACGAACTCCCCGACATCGATGAGCTCGGCCAGGCTTACATCGACTGCTTCAAGATCAGCATAGGCCCGTTCCTTGTTAACAAAAAGGGGCAGAAGCCCGGCAAGGAGCTCGCCGAATACCGGTTTCGGCTCAACCGGGCCCGGAGTCGAGCCGCCCGCGAGCGACTTGAGCAGCTCACCGCCGTCATCGACACCGCACTCCCGCGCCTGCTCGACGGGGTGCCCCGAGACTCGCAGGATCCCCTCACGGGATCTGCCGTCGACCAGATCACCGCCGCCGTCGGCGAGATCGAGCGGCTGATGGGCAACGTTGCCGCGCGCCGGAGCCACTGGGACGATCTGCACCGTCACCTGCACTTCGGGCAGGGACACGACTGGCACGACATCCACGCGTTCGACTGGCCCAGCGTCCGACCCGATGTCCAGGCAGCCGGTTTCACTAACACCGATCCGCTTCCGGTCCCGGACTTCGACCTTGGTCAGGCGGCAGCCGAACACCTCACCAGAACGGCCACCATCGCCTTGCCCTGGGATCGGCTGGACGACGACGGCTTCGAGCGCCTGCTCTACGATCTGCTGCGCGCCTTCCCCGAGCACAAGAACGTGCAATTGCCCATGCACACGCACGCCCCTGACCGGGGTCGAGACCTTGCAGACACGTTGACCAAAGTCAAACTATGGCCACCCCCAGTAGTGCGTGTCCTGGTGATCGCGACGAGCGGGCATTTCGTTGATCCAGGTGTTCGAATCGGCGAGGTAAGGCCCCAGGGTGAGCGGTGACCGTGCAATTCCGCACCGCCCACCTCACTTTCGGTGATCAAGTTCCTCCAGCGTCGTCCGATGGTCACGCTCCTCTTGCGTCGTCGAGGACAGGAAGCCATCACAGTGGCTGTGCCCGGCAGACCCTGGGACGGCCCACTCCCCCGCACGAAGGAGTGATGCGGTGCGGCACTGGTTCGCTGGCATCGTCGCGCGGCGAATTCTGGTCTGGGGCCGGATGGAGCGCCGGTTTTTGTCGGTGCGCGG
>JBOHFR010000027.1:0-62674 GCA_050699715.1 Pseudonocardiaceae bacterium | reverse complement strand
CGCTACCTCAGCGATCAGCACGCAGCGCTCCCACTGACACCTGCACGGCACCCCGGACGGCCAACGCAACAACGGCAAGGGGCCACGTGATCGGCCGGTGCCACCGGCCGGCTGACCGCCAATAGAAGCGGGCCGCCCCGACGTGGTGGGGTAAGACCGACCGGAGCGGACGATGCCGCGACGATCGCCCACGAGAGTGCATGACCGTCGCGGCCGGCTCATACACGGTCTTCCACCCGGCGCGCCGCAGCCGGAAACACAAGTCCATGTCCTCGACGTACATGAAATAACGCTCATCGAATCCCCCGACGCTCTCCCAAGCATGTCGCGGCAGCAGCATGCAGGACCCCGACACCCAATCCACGACGGAAGACCGATCACGAGGAATGCCCTCGGCGTGGTACCGACGGGTCGCCGGATTAGCCGGCCACAGGGAACCAATAAACCCGTGGACCGTAGCCGTCACGATGCTGGGAAAAGATCGACGACTCGGATACTCGGCGCCGTCGTCATCGAGTGTACGAGGCCCCACACAGCCCACAGTCGCGTCCGCCCGAGCCCTCTCGACAAGAGCGCACAGCGCGCCGGACGCCAGCTGTGCGTCCGGATTCAGAACGAGCACCCACGGTGCGCAGCCCTGCTGTAGTCCCTGGTTCACGGCCGCGGCGAAGCCGCGGTTCGAGTCGTTCACGACGACCGCGGAACCCCGCTGCCGCGCGGTTTCCACGCTGTCATCGGACGAGAGGTTATCCACCACGACGACACGCGCGGAGACGCCCTCCTGGCCGGTGAGCGAGTCAATGCAGGCCGGAAGATCCACGGCACTGTTGTAGGACACCACGACGCAGTCGACCTCTGTCGGAACAGTCACGGCTGGCGAGCG
The DNA here is from genome assembly GCA_050699715.1 of Pseudonocardiaceae bacterium. Lineage (GTDB taxonomy): Bacteria > Actinomycetota > Actinomycetes > Mycobacteriales > Pseudonocardiaceae. The sequence continues at coordinate 61,791 of JBOHFR010000027.1, read as the reverse complement.
TAGCAACGGCGCCGCCACGCCATAAGGGCACCGGGTAGTGTCCGACAGCCACATCGAGCACAGGCAGCGGCGGTCAGCGCCGCAGGGCTGGTGAGCGCCTGGCTGGCCGCCACCAGCACCATGACCATGCGAGCCCGGACCTGGCGGGCCACCACCACCAAACTACTCCGCACCCTCACCACCAGGGAATCTTCATGACCGTGACCAGCGCGTTCTCCGTGTTCAGCGTGGAGTCCTTCCCGACGATCAGGGAGGGTGACTCGATCACCGCCCTTATCCTCAGCGTGCTGGACGAACAGGACCGGCACCTGCTCGACGGAGACATTGTCGTGGTGGCCAGCAAGATCGTGTCGATCTCGGAGAAACGCTACGTCGACCTCGCCACAGTGACCCCCAGCCCGCCTCAGAGTCTGCGGCCTTCCTCGGCCGATCGCAACACCAGCCTCGCATTACACTTCGTCGTCGGAGTGTCGCAAAGCGTTACCTGCCTAGTTCAGCCGTAGCAATGTCGGCCCACTGGTACACCCTGTAATCGCGGTTGAGGTCGATCAACGTCGCGCGGCGAACGGTAATCTCGTCCGAGGTGACCGGCCATGCCGTTAACCGCTGGGCGATCGGCGCAGCAGGGCCAGCCGCGTTTGAGTACGCAAGCGAAACATGCGGGCGGAAGCCGTCGGGGTCCTCGGGCACGCTGTCGGGCCCCCACACGTCCGCGATCGCGGACCGCAGCGTGGCGCGCAAGCGTGCAACCGGCTCCGTGGGCCGCACCGGCAACATCAGCGCTTCGGGATCCACCCGAGGCGGGCCAAGTGTGACCGTGAACGGAGCCAGCTCGGTGCAGCGGCTGCGGGCGGCATCCACGATCGCTCCGACGTCGGCACGATCCACTTCGTCGGTGAAACCGATGCCCTGCATGGGCAGATGCAGCCAGCGCACCGGGATCAAGTCGAGCGTGGGCAGACTCTCAAGTATGGGGGCGTAGTCGGCAGCCAGCTAGTGCGCTGCGGGTTGGTCATCGAACGTCACGTGCCAGGTGTAGAACGACCGGCCCACCCGCCAACCAGGTCGCCACCACCAATGATCCCGCATCGCCTGCACGGTCTCTGCCATCGGCCTTCCACTCTCAGCTGGTCACCTAGACGACAACGGCCGCTTTCGGAAAACGGTGATGGCCTCCAGCATGGCGCATAACAGCGGCTCGTCGCTGGGAACCATAACTCAGACGCACCTATCCGCCCAGATGCCGGTCGGGTCAGACGTACATCAGCTCCGGCGGCACGCGCTGGGCGTGCCGCTTCTCGGGTGGGCCGAGCACATCGGGGTGCAGGATGCGGGCGAGGATCTCGGCACCGTCGATCACCCGCGGGCCCGGGCGGCTGAAGTACGAGGTCGCGTCGACTGCCCACACGTTGCCGGCCCGGACCGCAGGCAGCTCTGACCAACCGGCGGGCAGCCGGGCCCTGGTCAGCTCACGCAGCGTGTCGACCGCGTAGAAGCCGCAGGGCGCCAGCACGATCACCTCCGGGGAGTAGGCGCTGATCTCCTCGGCCGTGGTCGTCCGGGACACCCCGCCGGCAGTGCCGAACCCCGGGTCGCCGCCCGCGACGCCGACCTGCTGGGGCACCCAGTGACCCGGCGCGAAGGGAGGCTCCAGCCACTCGAGGACCAGGGTGCGCGGGCGGCGGGTAACCCCGGACACTGACGCGGCCAGCGCGTCGAGGCGGGCGCGCAGGCCGCCCACCAGGGTGTGCGCCTGGGCGTCGCGGCCGGTCATCGCACCGACGGTGACGATGGTGGCCAGGATGTCGGCGATTGTGGTCGGCTCCAGCGAGACGACGGTGACGTCGGCGTCCAGCCTGCGCACGGCCTGCTGCACCGTGCGGTAGCTGACCGCGCAGACGTCGCAAAGCTCCTGGGTCAGGATCACGTCGGGGGCGAGCGCCCGCAGCCGGACCTCGTCGAGGTCATAGATGCAGCCATGCCCGTCGAGCTGTGAGCGCACCGCATGGTCGATCTCCGCGCTGGTCATGCTCTGGTGCGAGATGCGGCTGGCGGTCAGCTGGGGCTTGCGGTCGACGCCGCTCGGGTAGTCACACTCGTGGGTCACGCCGACCAGCGAGTCGGCCAGCCCCAGCGCGCAGACGATCTCGGTCGCGGACGGGAGCAGCGAGACGATCCGGGGCGCTTGCGTCGTCATCGTGTCCACCTGGTCACCGGCAATGCGACCACCGCCGGACGCCGGACCGGGCGCTACGCCGCCGTCCGCAGCCGACGCTAGAATGTGATGTAGGGTACACGCGCCGAGCGTGACGTCACGGATCGGTGCGTCCAACCTGGCTAGTAGATGTTCTGGCGCACTGTGGACATGGCCAAGACCCCGCCATGGAGCACTCAGCGTTGATCGGCACGAGATGGCACCGCCGATCGTGATGACGACGTGAGGAAACCATGACGATGAACCCCATGCTGAACGGCCGGCGCCCCGAGGGCGAGCAACTCCTCGTCGTGCTGTTCGTCGCACTGCCGACGCTCGCCCTGATCGTCGCCGTCCCTTTCGCCTGGGGTTGGGGCCTGACCTGGACCGACATCGGTTTAGCCCTGTTCTTCTACTTCTTCTGTTCTTCTACTTCTTCTGCGGCCTCGGAGTGACCACCGGCTTCCACCGTTACTTCACCCACCGGGCCTTCAAGACCAACATGACCGCCCGCCTTATCTGGATCTTCGAGAAGCTTGGCTGGGCGCACGACGTCCACTGGCCAACCACTCGCCGGCTCGCCCGCTTGACCGTTGCCCGGTAGCCATATCGCACCGGTTACCGTGGTGGTGTGCGGTGGCGGTTCCTGCTGCGCCCCGGTTGGGTGGCGCTGACCGCGGCGGTGATCTGCTTCGCCGTGGCGGCGTTCACCGTGCTCGCGCCGTGGCAGTTCCGCCGTGCGGCGCAGCGAGCGGAGCGCAACACCAGCATTGAGAGCTCTTTCACGACTCCGCTGCAACCGCTGCGCGGCGCACTCGCCGCCCACACCGCGCCGACGCGAGCCACTGAGTGGCGGCAAGTTCAGGTCACCGGGCACTACCTGCCCGACGCTGAGCTGGTCGTCCGGCTGCGCACCGTGCAGGGTGAGCCAGCGTACGAGGTGTTGGTACCGCTGCGGCTGGCCGATGGATCAACCATCCTGGTGGACCGCGGTTATCTGCGCCCGGCCGAGGGAGTGCGGATACCTGAGTACCCTCCGGTCCCGGGTGGCGAGATGACCGTGACCGGCCGGCTGCGAGCCGACGAACAAGATCCGCAAGACGGCGAGGTCGTGCGGCAGGATGGTCACCGGCAGGTGTACGCGGTGAGTATCCGCACCGTGAGCGCCGCCACCGGGGTGCGACTCGATCCGGGTTACCTCCAGCTGGTGGACGGTGCCCCCGGGGTGTTGTCCGCGCTGCCGCTGCCGCAGCTTGACCCCGGGCCCTCTTTCGCCTACGCGCTGCAGTGGATCGCCTTCGGCACGATGGCCCCACTGGGGCTGGCCTACTTCGCCTGGCGGGAGGCGACCGAATGGCGTCGCGAAGACAACCGGTCACCGGATAGCAGCGACGACACAGATGACCCGCATGATCCGCCGATGGCCACGCTTGCCGACCGGTACGGCCGCTGAGCCACCGTGGCCAGCGCCGCGCACAGCGCCGTGGCCGCGAGCCCGACAACCCGGGACAGCTCGACTCCTCGAATGAGATCACCGGCATCGGGAGTGCGGCCGTGGCCCAAGACCGGGCGCTGCTCCGTGCCGTGCGGGTAGACCGTGCGCCCGCCGAGACGCACCTCCAGCGCACCCGCGAACGCCGCCTCGACCTGCCCGGCGTTGGGGCTGGGATGCGCGGCCGCGTCGCGCCGCCACGCTTGCCACGCCCCGAGGGCCGAACCGCCCACCAGCGGCGCGCACAGGGTGGTCAGCGCGGCGGCGGCTCGGGAGGGCAGCAGGTTGGCCAGGTCGTCCAGCCGCGCCGCGGCCCAACCGAACCGCCGGTACCGCGGCGAGCGGTACCCGACCATCGCATCCAGGGTGTTGATCGCCCGGTAGGCCAGTAACCCGGGCACGCCGGCCACCGCACCCCAGACCAGCGGGGCGACGACAGCGTCGGAGGTGTTCTCGGCGATCGACTCCACACTCGCCCGCGCCATGCCAGCCACATCGAGATCGTCCGGGTCGCGACCACACAGGTGCGGCAGTCGCGCCCGGGCGGTGTCGAGGTCGCCTGCGTCCAGCGCCCGGGCCATCGCGGCACCTTCCTCGGCTAGGGAGGCCCCGCCCACCACGATCCAGGTAGCTAGCGCGGTTCCCGCCGCCTGCACGGCAGCCCGCCCGCGCCCGGCCCGTTCCAGCAGACTCCCGAGCGCCGCCACGGCACCGACCAGGGCACCGGTGTAGACCAGCCCGGCCAGCCGGTGTTCGGCGTAACAGGCACGTTCGGCCCTCGCGGCTGCTCGCCCGAAAACAGCCACCGGGTGATGGCGGGACGGATCACCGAACGCAGCGTCGGCAGCGACCCCAAGCAGCAATCCCACCGCCCGCGCTGCACCCACTCCGCAACCCCCAGATGTCCGAGCCGGACACGTTACTGGGCCTGCTCCGCACCCGGCTGGCGGGTGCTCCCCGGCGCTAAGTCACTCTTGCGGACCTTGCCCATCTCATTGCGGGGCAGCGCGGGGAGGTAGTGCACCACCCGGGGTCGCTTGTGCGGCGCGAGCAGCCTCGCGACGTGCTCCGCGAGCTCCTCGGCGGCGGGCGGCGGATCATGGGCGGCAACGACCCAGGCCACCACCCGCTCTCCGAGGTCGGGATCCGGCTCCCCGGTCACCGCCACGTCGGTGACCTGCGGGTGCTCCAGCAAAGCGTTCTCGATCTCCCCCGCGCCGATCTTGTATCCACCACTGGAGATCAGGTCCGTGGCACGGCGCCCGACCAGCCTTAGGTCACCGTCCGGGCCGCGAGTGGCGAGGTCGCCGGTGCGAAACCAGCCGTCGCGCATCGCCTCGGCGGTGGCGTCGGGCCGGTTGAGGTAGCCGAGGAACAGCGTCGGGCCAGCGACCTCGATCTCGCCGACGGTGCCGTCGTCTGGCACCTGGAGGATCCCGCCGTGGTCGTCCACCAGTCGCAGCGCCACCCCGTCCAACGGCGGCCCGACGGTGCCCGGCCGGCGCGGCCCCTCGACCCGCTCCGCGCAAGTGATCAACGACTCGGTCATCCCGTACCGCTGCACCACCTGCTGACCGGTGGCCGCCGCGATTCGCTGGTGGTCGCGGGCGGACAGCGCGGCCGAGCCCGAGACGAGCAGCCGCGCTCGGCCCAGCGCCGCGGCGATTCGGGGATCCCGCTCAGCGGCCGCGGCCAGCCGGTGGTACATCGTCGGCACCCCGAACAGCATCGTCGCGGAGCCACCCAGTTCCCGGGCCACCCCGTCGACCGAGAACGAGCCCAGATGGTGCAGCGCGCCCCCGAGCCGCAGCGGCCCAAGCACGCCGAGCACCAGGCCGTGCACGTGGAACAGCGGCAGCGCGTGCACCAGGACGTCCTGGGCAGTCCATCCCCAGGCCGTGGCCAGCGCGTCGATGTCCGCGGCCAGCGCGCGGCGGGGCAGCACCACACCCTTGGGCGGGCCGGTGGTGCCCGAGGTGTAGACGATCAGTGCTGGCGACTCGGGATCCGGCTCGGGCGCCGTCGTCCCACCCCGCGCCCGCAAGTCAACGTCGAGCCGAGGCAGGGCACCCCACTCCCCCGGCAAGGTAGCTTCCGGGGTAGCGAGCACCAGCTCAGGTGTCGCGTCGGAGACGAGGTGGTGCAGCTCTCGGGTCCCCAGCCGGGGATTGACCGGCACCGCGGGCACCCCGGCCGCGAGTACCGCCACCATCGCCACACAGGTCTCCAGCTCCGGCTGCGCCCAGATCGCGACCCGCCGGGCACCGGCCACTCGACCCGCCAGCGCCGCGGTCACCACGCTCAGGTGGCGATACGTCACCGAACGCTGCCCGAACCGGATCGCCTCGGCGTCGGTGGGCTGATGCAAGATCGGCAACAATGGCGCAGTGCCCACGTGGGATTGACAGCTACCGGGGCCGCATGTCGATCACATCAAGAGCCTGGCCGTCGTAGAGCTTGGGTTCGTAGGTCAATACCACGGCACGGATGTCACGAGCTTCGTGCACCACGTGTGCCAGCTCGAGATTCGGGGCATCCAGCGGTCCCGTTTCCGCAGCGCGTGTGCCCACGTCCAGTGCGTTCATCGACAGCGGAAGAATCTGCAGTGGTCCTTCGGGGTCGTCGACCAGCCAACTGAGCTCACGATTTCGGCCAGCAAGTTCGGCGGCGGCGATTGCGAGAGATAGCGCTGGGACCACCAAGATCCGGCCATCGGTCATGGCTTCAACCACAAACGCCTGGGCGCGCCTGGTCAGATCGCGTTCGTAGGACAGAAGAAGAACAGTGGAGTCCAACAGCAGAGGTCGGGGGTTGATCACTCGGTGCGGTCCGAGCCGAGCTGATCGATCTGGTCAAGCACGCTTCGGGCAGACTCCGCCACAGTCCGATAATCCGGCGACGTCGGGTCGATGCCGTGGCGCCGCAGCAGCTCAGCAGCGGTCTGATCGCGGTTTTCGTATGCCTCGCGCGCACCAGGTATCTGCTGATCGATCTCGGTCGGTGCCAAACCGGTAGCCAACTCCTCGGCCGGAACATGCTGGCGCACAGCCAACCGGCGCAGCAGGTACCGGTCGGTGTCCGACAGGTCCAAGAAGGCCGACGAAGTCATGGCCCCATGGTAGCCGGGCGCGATGGACGACACTGACGTTGGCGGGTGACCGTGTGGGGCCAGGTAGGTGGCGATGCACTGGTTGGCGGGCAAGCCTGCGGGCAAGTCCATGATCCGGTCGATGATGTCGCCGGCCGCACTGCCCACTCAGCGCTCCCCTAGGGCGAAGACAAGCTCGCGGAAGGTGTTGCGGATGTCGGTGAGAGGCTGGTGTTCGCGGCTGAAGTAGAGCTTGTTGGTGAGCAGGACCGCCCAGCGCCGCTGCTTGGGGGAGATCCACATGCCGGTGCCGGTGAACCCGTAGTGGACGTAGATGTCGTCAGCAGGGTCGGTGCCCGGAGCGGGTAGCCAGAACAGACCCCGGACAGGTTCCAGGTGGCCGGTGTGAGGTTGGAGGGATTCGGCGACCCAGCCCGACCCGAAACTGGGCGCACCGGATGTCACTGTCGGGTCGAGCAGGTAGCGCAGGAACTTCTCGGTGTCGACGAGGGTGGAGAAGACGCCGGCGATCCCACACACGCCGCCGAGCAGGCGGGCGGAGAAGTCGTGGACGATGCCCTTAAGATGGACTCCGGTCTGTTCCTCCAGTTCGGTGGGCGCGCACCGGGCGGCTAGGTGGGGCGGGAGCGGCCCGAACCTGGTCTCGGTCATGCCCAGTGGCGCCCAGAGGTGCTCATGGGCGGTGTCGTCAAGGCCCCTTCCGGTGAGGCGCTCGATGAGAAAGCCGAGGATGAGCGCGGCCCGGTCGGTGTACTCGACGGCTTCGCCCGGCGGCCGGTGCAGCTGCTCCTGGAAGACACCGCAGCGAATGGCCGCAGGGTCGGTGCCGTACAGCGCTCTGAGGTTGGCGCGCAGCGGGACCCCGGCGGTGTGGGTGAGGAGCTGGTGGACGGTGACGGGGCCGAGCGGGTAACCGTCCAGCTCGGGAACAAGCGCAGCGAGTGGGTCGTCCAGCGCGAGCGTGCCGCTCTCCCAGAGCATGCCCACCAGCGCCCACACGGCCATGATCTTGGTGAGGCTGGCGACGTCGAAGACAGTGTCGGTGGTCATCGGTCTTGACGGGTTGGTGGGGTCGAGGACCCCGAGCGCACCGCTGGCCTGCCACCCGCCGGTATCGCCGACTGCCCAGACCACTCCGGGGTAGACGCGGGCGTCGATGCCGCCCTGCAGCAGCTCGGAGATAGGCGCGGCGATGCCAGTCGCGGAGCGTGCTGTGTGGCGTGCAGCGGGCATGTGCGGGGAGCTTACTTCGGTGTGGTGAGTGGATCAGGTGATCTGGTCGCTGAGGTCAGCGAGTCGCCGGACGGTCTGGCTGAGCGGATAACGAGCGGCATTGCGCAGCCCGGCGGTGCGTAGCTGAGTCAAAGCGGCGGCGTCCCTGCGCAGCCAGTTCAGTTCGGCGGCAAGCGCGGTCGGGTCGGCGAAGTCAATGGGCAAGGCGCTGCCGGCCAGGACTTCTCGCAGACCGGGTACTGGTTGGTGGGCGACTGGCAAGCCGCAGGCTTGAGCCTCGATGGCGACCAACCCGAAGGCTTCCAGGGTAGTGGAAGGAACGACGAGGAGGTCGTGGTCGGCAAACGCTTCCCACAGCCGCAGTCGCGGCAACCAGCCCAGATACTCCACCTGGACGGTGGGTAGGTTCACCCGGTTGTTCAGGGCCGCGTAATCGTGGTGGGGGGCGGCGATGGACAGGCGCACGCCGGAAACCTCGGCGCACACTGCCGCCAGTCCGTCGGCGCCTTTCTCGGCGGTCAGCCGCCCGGCGTACAGCAGCCGCAGCTCGCCGTTGGTCCGCTGCCTGGGCGGGAGCGGCGGAGCGTTGAGGAGCTGATCAGGAATGCCCCACGGGATGTGCACCACACGGGCCGGGTCTAGGTGTGGGGCGAGGCGGCGAAGCCGGTCGGCCATCGCGGTGGTCGGCACGACGATCGCCGCCGCGTCAACGACGTGCTGAAGGACCCGGAGTTGAGTGGGATGGGCCTCGGCAAACAGCAGATCAGTGCCATGTACCAAGGCAATGCGTCGCAGCTCGGGGAACGCGTCGATCAGGGCCGGTGAGGCGCCGAACGCCAGGTGCTGCAGATGCGCGACCGCCCCGCCAGGGGGGTTCACCGTGGCGGTCAGGCAGGTGGTGAGCTCGGTGACGTATCGCCAAAAGGGCGGCCCCTCCAGGCATTTGCCTGGCACCTCGAGCAGCGTCAGTCCAGACGAGGGTCTGCCGCAGCCGTTCCCCGCCGCAGTGAGCATGAACACCTGGCCGCCGATCGGCGCGTCCGGCCGGGCGTACAGGTCGTACAGGAGTTCGACGCTGCCGCCGGCCGCGTCGGCGGGCAGGTCCAGCCCTGTTACCACGGGTGGTCCGGATCCGGTCATCGTCGGTTCACCATCGTCTTCTCGCTGTACTTCGCGCCGTTGCGGAGTTCTTCGTGGAGGCGGGAGATGTCGATGCCGTCGGTGCGGGCGTATTTGGCGGTGGTGCGCTGGTAACTGTCGGGATCGCCGTAGGTCTCCAAAAACACGATCTTCCCGAAGGTCATGAGCGGGTAGACGCGAACGAGGCGGGCGACGCGGATCTCCAGTGTCCAGCGGATGGAGTGCCCGACGTGCCCGAGCGGCGCGGAGACGTGGACCCAGATGCCGAGGGCGCCGACGGTGCGGTCACCGTTGATGAGCTGGGCATACCGCTCCGACCCGGTCCGTTCGTGGGTGACGCCCAGATACAGCACCTTGGGCCGCAGCACCATTCCGGCTGCGGGGATGGTGGTCTCGGTGTACTCGGTGGGGGCGGCCGCGTCCAGCACACCGTCGGTAACGCAGGTGCAGGTGCGGATCTGCTCGCCAAGACGCCAGTCGTAGGCGTTCGGGGATAGCCGGGCCGGATCATAGGGGTCGATGAGGATGTCCCCGGCCTGGTGCGCGTCGGCGATAGCGGCCCGGGTGAGGATCATCCCGCTCGCCGATCTGGGCGGCCTGGCGCCGGGTGGGGCAGGTGGACGTCGTGCCAGTACCGCGAGGCCTGGGGGCCGGTTGAAGCCTGGTACTTGCCGGTGTAGAGGTCCACGGTGCCAGTGGAGACAAAGAACATGATCTGCCCGATCTCCATTCCGGCGTACACCCGCAGTGGCCGAACCGGGGAGAGCATCAACGTCCATTGACCGTGGAAGCCGATGTCGCCGATCGGCGCGGTGATCTCGACGAACAATCCGAGCCGGCCGACCGAGGACCGGCCGAATAGCAGTGGCACGTATCGGTCTGAGCCGACTTCTTCGACAGTGTGGCCAAGGTAAAGTTCACCGGGTTGGAGCACATATCCGGGCTGGCCGATGGTGATCGTCTCGATGGGGTTGGGGTGGTAGGCGTCGATTACGTCGCAGACGTAGACCAGCAGTGTGCGGCCCAGGCGCACGTTGTAGCTGTTGGGGTTGACCTGGTCGGGTGAGAATGGGCTGATGCGCACCCTGCCCTCGACAACGGCGGCGGTGATCTCGGGTCTGGTCAGGATCAATGCAGCCCCCTAATGTCGGCCGGCGACCTCGGCGAGAAGGGCCCCGCGTAGCAACTCTCGCACCGACACAGGCCAGTCACCCCGGGCCGGGTACGGCATCACCGGGTGCCAACCGTCCAGGTGGGTGACGGCCAGGTAGGCGGTGGTGACGACCGTGACCGCCCGACCAGGAGGCGGTCCGGGGAGCGGTTGAGGGTCGCAGACCAGCGGCCCGGCGGTCACGGTCAGGTGTTCGATGAAAGCGGCCGGGTCGGTAGTCCACACGCAGGTCAAGGTGTTATCGAAAGGCTCCAGCGTCATCAGCTCGCCCGCATGCAGCACGGAACCGAGCGCGGACTCACGCAAGCAGGTCTGGTTGAACACCGCAACGTCGGCACCGGTCATCTTCCGGGCTGCTCGTGCAAGGTGAGAGAGCAGCTCGTGTCGAGGCGGTGCACGGCCGGCGAAGCGGCCATCCAGCACGCCCACCGGCTCGTCTAGCATTTCGCGCAGGTCTGCGACCTGGTCCAGGACCGCCCGGAGCCCGTCGGGTGGCACGTCCAGCGCCTCGGGTAGACCGAACGCCGTGACAGCGGCTCGCCACTGGTGGTTATCTTGTTGGGCGGTGGCGTAACCGCCCGCGAGTTCGGGGCCCTTCACCACGGTGACCCCGCCGACAGTTACCGGTCCTGATTCCGGGCTGTGGCAGTGCCCGGAGAAGATGACGTCCAGGAACGGGCAAGCACGGGCCAGCACCAGGTCGTGGGCGAATCCGGCGTGGCTGAGCACGATCCAGGAGTCCACGCCGCAGTGCTTGCGGTGCAAGGCGCGCAGCGCGACAACCGGATCCACGATCTTGTGGCCGGTCCGCTCGGCAGGCGGGATGGAGGTGAACGCCTCGATGCCGAGCACTCCGGCCACCGCCACCGTGGCGCCGCCGATCTCGAAAACGGCCAGTGGCGCGAACACCGGCACTCCGCTCTGGCCGGTGATGTTGGCGCACACCGTGATGGCGTGTAGAGCGGCGTCGTCCAGGTGGTGGCGGTAACCATGGTTGCCGGGCGCGGCCACGTCGTACAGGGCAGTTAGCAGCGCGGTCTCGGATTGCCCGCCGCCAAGCACGTAGTAGCCGGTGCCTTCGAAGAAGTCACCGCAATCGACGATCAGCGCCCCACCGCGCAGGGCATGCAGGTGCGAGGCGAAAAGGGGGGCATGGTCAAGAGCGGAGTGCACATCGGTGGTGGCCACGATGCGTCGCAGGCATCGCTGCTCGAACAGCGTCCCGGGGGTCACATCTGCCCCCTGACCCAGAGTTGCGCGCCGAGGGCCGCGAGTTTGCCAGGCAGGTCGGCGTGGCCACGTCGTAGCTGCGACAGGCCGGTCAGGACGGAGGTGCCAGTTGCGGCGAGGGCGGCGATCAGCAGCGCCGAGCCGGTGCGGATGTCGATGGCCTCCACCGTCGCGCCAGTCAAGGACTGCGGACCTGTCAGCCGGCACTCGGTCGGGCTGGTCTCGGTGATGATCGCTCCGAGCTTCCGCAGCTGCGGGATAAGGTTGCCGTGCCGACCAGGATTGATCGCATCAGCGAAGACGTGCTCGCCGGGCAGGCCGAGCGCCAGCGCCATCAGCCCGGGTTCCCAGTCAGCGTCCAGCCCGCCGGGTGCCAAGGACGCCAAAGCCCGCAATGAGCCGCCAGTTGGCTTCGCAGGCCCCTTCACCACCAGTCTCCCGCCGCCGGATTGCCCGGTTGGTGTGCATGTCGCCGGCACACCGAGCAGAGCCAGCGCCTTTACCAACGGGACGATATCCTCGGCTAGGGTCCCGTCGACATGGCCGCGCCCTCCAGTCGCGGCGATCGCACATGCCAACGTTCCGGCCTCTATCTTGTCACCCGGTACCCGCCAACGGGTCCGCCCACCAGGTCTGCCGGGCCACAGGCTGACCTGGTGGGTGTCTACCTGCACCTCGTACCCTGCGGCCGACAGCGCCCGGTACAGGGCGTGCAACTCGGCCGACAGGTTCGCGTTGCTGATCACCACGGGCCGCGCGTCTACCACCGCGCGCAACAGTGCCGCGACAGTGGCGCCGCGGCTGCGGAACGGCAGGGTGAGGTGCACTGTGCCACTCCCTGGCCGACCGCCGCTCGCAGCCCGCACGATGTAACCATTGGTACCTGAGTCCACGTGGTCGCCAAACGCCTCATAGACGGCGAAGTGCAGCTCCATGCCACGGTCCCCGACGCTGCACCCGCCTGGCCACGGCAACCGGGCACCACCGTAGGCAGTGATCACCGGTGCCACCAGGTAGTAAGAGGCGCGGATCGCGGCTGCGTCGGCTAGGTCGGGCTGCCGACCTCGAGCCTGTACCGCACCCACGGTGACCTGGGACAGATCCTGGCGCAGGGACACCGCCCACCCGAGCCGCTGCAACAGGCTCAGCATCGCCTCGACATCCGCGCAAGCCGGAACCCCCCGTAGCTCGACCTGTTGCTGCAAGCAGGCCGCTGCGGCCAGGAGTGGCAAAGCGGCGTTCTTGGAGCCATCCACCACCGTGGCCCCGGCTAGTGGCGTGCCGCCCTGAATCTCCAGGGCCGTCGGGGCGGCAGTTTCTGGCGCACAGTGGGGAGTCACCTCGTGATCGCGGTGATCTGCTCGGGTCGGTGGGCCGTGGCGTGGTCGGTCCGCACAGGGCGGATCTTCCGGCGCCGGGTCAACGCCCGCTGGGCGCGTTCGACTGAGCGAACAGTCATCCGCAGCCCGCCGTTCGCCCCGATCACCTCGACGCGGTCGTCGAAGACCAGCCCCCAGGCGACGATCCAGCCGTCGACCCGCTCGCCGTACTCCTCGACCAGCGCGAACACCCGCGACGCCTCCTCGGCGACGAACTCACGCACCTCCTCGGCCAACTCTTCCTCGCCACAGAGGCTCCTCATCACCCAGTAGCTCATCACCCCATGGTTCGCGGTCCATCTCCCGGTCGTCACTGCCTTCGTGGCTCGTCATGTGTTGTCCTCCCCTGGTTCATGGGATCTCGCGGCGTCCGGGGGCGGACGCGGCGTGCCGCGTGTAGGCCCTGACAGACACCCTACGATTGGATTGGCCTATCCTAGAACGGGAAACTCAAAAAATCAATGGGTTTCCTAGTTTACCCCGAAAGGGGTAGCCGGCATGCCGGCTGGCGGGCACTATCACCGGACTTACGGGAGGTCGTGATGAATCGCGGGTTCAGCCCGACACTGCGGCTGTGGCAGTTGGCCGAGTCGCTGCGGGGCCACCGGGACCGTACCCAGCTGACCATCGAGGAGGCCGCCGCGCGGCTCAAGCCGCACTCGCCGCGCTGGTCGCGCTCGAAGCTGCAGCGGGTCGAGACTCGCTTGTACGCGCCGCAGCCCACCGAGGTCGAGCACCTGGCGGCGGTCTACGAGGTGCCTGCCGACGACACCGCCGTTCTGGTCCAGATGGCCCGCGAAGCCCGACAGAAGGGCTGGTGGCAGTCCAGCGCGCTGCCCCAGCCGTTCCAGACCATGGTCGGGCTGGAGCAGGCAGCCACTACGGTGCGCGAGTTCGCGCTGGCCCTGGTCCCCGGCCTCCTACAGACCTCCGACTACGCCCGCGTGCTGATGACCACCATCGCACCCATCTTGCCGATCGAAGTGGTAGAGAATCGGATCGCCGCCCGGATGATTCGCCAGCACGTGCTCACCGGCGCCGACCCGCTTCTCTACGCGGGGATCCTCAGCGAGGCGGTGCTGCACTGCCCGGTGGGCGGCAGCCGGGTGATGCGCGGCCAGCTCGAACGCCTGCTGGAGCTGACCGGCCAGCCCAACATTGCCATCCAGGTGCTGCCGTTCGCGGCTGGTGCGCATCCCGGCATGGAAGGGGCGTTCGCCATCGTTACGTTGCCCGACCTGGCGCACGATGTGGGCTTCGTGGAGGGGCCCGCAGGCTCGATCTATCTGGAGGAGCAGAACGATGTGCGGCGTTGCACTATGGACTTCGCCGTGCTCAGTTCGCTGGCGTTGTCCCCAGCGGAGTCCGCGGAGCTCATCTCTACTACCCTAGAGCGATACCAGTGACCCAAGAGACGGAAAGAAGGCGCGGGATGACCCAAGCGGACCTATCCCACGCAGTGTGGCGCAAGAGCAGCCGCTGCGCCGGCAGTGGCGGTAGTGATCAATGCGTCGAGGTTGCGGCGCTGGGCGGTGGCCGGATCGCGCTGCGGGACAGCAAGCAGCCCGGCGTGGCCGTGCTGTTCCTCGCCCGCACCGAGCTGGCTGCCTGGATCAGCGGCGTGAAGAGCAACGAGTTCACCGACCTCGTCTGATCCCGGCCAGACATATTCAGCAGGAAGGGTGACCAGGCGCACGCTCCGTCGTTTCCACCCCACCCCACCGAAGTGTTGCACCTTTCGTTATTGGTGCGACACTGACGGGTATGCCGACCGGGCGACCCCGACACACGCTCACCGAGACCGACGAGATCACCGCAGCGCTGGCCGACGCCGCCGCCCGCTGGCCGGGCCTGCCGCCGACCGAGTTGCTCAAGCGACTGGTCGCGGAGGGCCACGCGGCGCTGCGGGCCTCCCTGGATGCCGAGCGGGCGGCCGTGGCCGACACCAGCGGCGCACTGACGGGGATCTACCAGGCCGGCGACCTGGATACGCTGCGCCAGGACTGGCCCGCGTGATCGTCCTGGACGCCTGCGTGCTGATCGCGCACTTGGACACCGTCGACGCGCACCACGACCGCGCCACCCGGCTGCTGGCCAGCCTGGTCGGCCAGCCCAAGGTGGTCAGCGTACTGACGCTGGCCGAGGTGCTGGTCTCCCCGACCCGGGCCGGCCGGCGCCGCGCCACCCAGGACATCCTGGACCGGCTGCGCATCGAGGTACACGAGCTGCCGCGCGACGTGGGCGGACAGCTGGCCGAGCTGCGCGCCCACACCGGCCTGAGAATGCCGGACTGCTGCGTGCTGCTGACCGCCGAACGGGCCCTGGCCACGCTGGCCACCTTCGATGACCGGCTCGCCCGCGTGGCCACCGACCGCGGCCTCACCGTTGCACCCGGCACCAGCTGAGACGCGCTGGCTCGGCTCAGATCAACTTCTCCCTCAGGTGTCGATAAGTGACCGAACGCTGCCCGAACCGGATCGCCTCGGCGTCGGAGGGCTCACGCAAGATCGGCAACAATGGCGCACCCGGCGACTACCTCGTACGGCTGTGAGGCAAGAGCCCTGACCGTTCGGTAGGGGTCGGCGTGTCGCAGGTACTGTTGGACGGCACCTTTCGGCGGGACGAGAATCTCTCCCGGAGTCGTGATGTCCGCCTTGGTGGGGCGTGCGCGCGAGAGCCGTGCACTCGGTGAGTGGATCGACCGAGCACACGAGCGGGGTGGCGCTGTGGTCGTGAGAGGCGAGGCGGGGATCGGCAAGTCCGCTCTGCTTGCGGTGATGGCCAAGCGGGCCGGTAATCGTGGGATGGTCTGCTTGACTACGTGGGGGGTGGACTTCCACCGCAAGCGGGCGCCGCTGCTGTTCATCGCGTTCGCCGAAGACCACATCGTCCCGCCCAAGGCCAGCCGCCACGACGAGGAGAAATACGACGACTCGGTCTCGATCACCGAGTTCACACAGTTCCCCGGGCGTCCGTACTTCCCCGGTGTCCTAGGCTGGGAAGAGGTAGCCGACTACGCGCTGCGCGAGACCCACGCGGCGCAGGCAGCCATCGACCAAGCCATGTGGTGTGCTGCGCAGAGCGATCGGTACGTTCAGCTGAACGACAGAGCCACCCGGTCGGTCGCAAGGAGACAGCTATGCCAGCAGTGACCGTCAACGACATCCTCGCCTTGCCGCGCATCCCCGCCGTGGACCAGGCCACCGTCATCGAGCGGCCGGTCCGCTCGGTGACGACCGCGCCGAGCGGCGTTGAGGGCGAGGGCTTCCCGGTCCGGCGCGCGTTCGCCGGGGTCAGCGTGCACGACCTCGACCCGTTCGTGCACATGGACCAGATGGGCGAAGTGGACTACGCCCCAGGCGAGCCCAAAGGCACCCCCTGGCATCCGCACCGCGGGTTCGAAACCGTCACCTACATCATCGACGGCATCTTCGACCACCAAGACTCCAACGGTGGTGGGGGGCGGATCACCAACGGGGACACCCAGTGGATGACCGTCGGCGCCGGGATCCTGCACATCGAGGCGCCACCAGAGCAGCTAGTGGTCTCCGGTGGTCCGTTCCACGGCATCCAGCTATGGGTGAACCTGCCTGCGGCAAGCAAATGGAACGCGCCCCGATACCAGGACATCCGCGGCCAGGAAGCCAGCCTGCTCTCCTCCCCAGACGGTGGCGCGCTGATCCGGGTGATCGCCGGGTACGCCGGTCCCGGCTCGACATTCACCCCGATAACCATGATCCACGCCACGGTCAGCCCCGGTGCGACGCTTGAGCTGCCCTGGCCGACGGAGTTCAACGCGCTGGCCTACGTGCTGGCCGGGCGGGGCAACGTCGGCACCGAGCACCGGCCCATCCACACCGGGCAGCTGGCCGTGTTCGGACCAGGCGACACCGTTCGTATCGCCGCCGACACCACGCAGGAAGGCCACCACCCCAACCTCGAGGTGCTCATGCTCGGCGGCCAGCCAATCGGTGAGCCAGTGGTGCACTACGGCCCCTTCGTGATGAACACCAAGCAGGAGATCGCCCAGGCCATCGCCGACTACCAAGCCGGCCGGCTCGGCCAGATCCCCGCCCAATCACTACCCCACCACCATGCCGACGACGTGCCCATGCCCTACCTCGACGCTGGACCCACGGGAAGATAATTCGATGGGTCCCGTCGGCGAGCCCAACCACTGCCGGCCGCGCAACGCCGCTCACCAACACACGCTAGCGTGCAGCTGTGATCGACGTGCTGGTGGCCGGGGGTGGTCCGGCAGGATGGGCGGTGGCGGCGGCGTGCGCGCGGCTGGGGCTGGACACCGAGCTGGTGGACCCCGCGCCGGACCGGCCGTGGCGGGCCACCTACGGCGCCTGGCGGGCGGAGCTGCCGGCCGAGGCTGACGCGGCGGTGGCGGGCAGCGGCCACGGCGAGGCGATCGGCACCACCGGGCACCGCTTGGGCTGGGAGTACGTGGTGCTGGACAACGCCGCGTTGCGGGACGGGTTCGCCGCCGCACCGGTCAGGGTGCGCAACGGTCGGGTGCGGGATGCTCGCCCGGACCCGGATGGGGTCACCATGGACCTGGGTGGCAGCAGGCGGCGGGCAGCCGTTCTGCTCGATGCAACCGGCGCGCCACGCTCGGTGCTCGGTGCTCCTTCCCGCCGGAGCGCCGCTGAGCAGACCGCGGTGGGTGTGCTGGTTGACGCCGATGCCGCGCGGGATCTGGTGGCTCCGGGCAGCGCGTTGTTCATGGACTGGCGGCCACACCACGGCGAGACGGGATGGCCCACGTTTCTCTACGCGGTGCCGGTGACTTCGGGTCACGTGCTGCTCGAGGAGACCTCGCTGGCCCGGCGCCCAGGGCTGGAGCTGTCCGTGCTGCGTCGCCGGTTGCACGCCCGATTGGCCCACCACCGCATCGCCCTGCCACCGGGTGCAGAGGAGCGGGTGCGCTTCCCGGTGGACCGGCCGCTACCGACACCCGGGGACTGGCGCGGACCAGTGGTGCCGTTCGGGGCGGCGAGCCCGATGGTGCACCCGGCTACCGGCTACAGCGTCGCCACGGCGCTGCGGTTGGCCCCTCGGGTGGCCACCGCCGTGCACGATGCGCTGCAGCGCGGCGGGGCTGCGGCCGCCGGAACCGCGGCGTGGCAGGCGGTGTGGAGCCCGGCCGCGCTGGCGGTACACGCCCTACGCCGCCGCAGCCTCGAGTCGCTACTGCGTTTCCCCCCAGAACTGGTCCCGGACTTTTTCGACGTGTTCTTCGCGCTACCCCAGCGACACCGCTGGGCTTACCTGACCGGCCGTGAGGACGTCCAGGGCAGCGCCGCGGCGATGGGCGCGCTGTTCGCCGCCTCCCCGTGGTGGCTCCGCAAACGACTGGTCCTCGGCGCACTCGATCCGCGGCGCGCTTGATGGGCCATACTCTCGTCGGCCAACGAGCCCGGGGAAAACCATGGTCTCGGTCACCGGATGTAATCGCGGCGTAGGCGGGTCAGGATTCGCCCATTAAGCACCCGGCGAACTCGCTGCCAGCCCAGACAGCGCGTGTTTCGCTGCGGTAAACAGCCCAGCCGGCCTGTTTCGATCGTCATGGTTTAGCCGACATCCTTGACACAGACGGCATTTCCTGCTCAAACTTCTCGGATCACCCACAAGTGATCACATCGGGAATATAACGGAGTCTTGGTATTGCGCTCCAGCTACTTCCGGTTCATGGCCACAAGTCCTGACAAGGAGTGACGGTGACCACCACACAGGCGACTTTTCTCCTCTTCGATCTGGCGATCATCGTGCTGATAGCTCGCGTCTTCGGCGCAGCAGCCAGACGACTCGGCCAGCCCGCCGTGGTGGGCGAGATCCTCGCCGGAATCCTGCTCGGCCCGACGCTGTTCCACGGCGTGATCGCAAACGCACTGTTCCCCGCTGAAGTACGGCCGATGCTCGGGGCGCTGGCGAACATTGGCGTCGCGGTGTTCATGTTCATCGTCGGCCTGGAACTGGACCGGACAGTGCTACACGGGAAGATACGGGTCGCGACGACGCTGTCACTGAGCTCGGTTCTGTTGCCGTTCGTCCTGGGCGTGGCACTAGCGTTCTACCTGGCGACCCAGCACGTGACGCCGGACAGGACAAGCTTCGTGCTGTTCATCGGCGCCGCGTTGTCGGTCACCGCGTTCCCCGTGCTGGTTCGCATCCTGCGAGACCGCGGGATGCACCGGTCACCACTCGGTGTGTTGGCGTGCACCTGTGCCGCGCTGGCCGACGTGCTCGCATGGTCCTTGCTCGCGGTGATTGTCGCGATCTCCGGGCACGGGGGCGCGACGCACTGGCGGTTGCTGGTGGTGCTGCCGTACCTCGTCGTGCTGTTCGGGGTGGTCCGGCCGCTGCTGCGGTGGTACGTGGCGCGGCAGGGCGGTGGGCAAGTCAGCCAAACCATGATCGCTGTCCTGGTCGTTGGCCTGCTGCTCTCCGGCACGGCCACCGAGTGGGTCGGGCTGCATATCATCTTCGGCGCGTTCTTGTTCGGCATCGCGGTACCGAAGGAGGGGATGGCCGAGTGGGCCGAAACGATCAGCACCCAGATCGGCCGCGTCAACGAGGTGCTGCTGCTGCCGGTCTTCTTCATCGTCGCCGGCCTGCGGGTGGACCTGTCCCAGATCGACGGGACCGGTCTGGTGTCCCTGGGGCTCATCCTCCTGGCTGCGGTCGGTGGCAAGTTCGGTGGCACGTTCCTGGCCGCGCGAGCACACAGCCTCACGGGCCGACAGTCGGCTGCCCTCGCCGCGCTGATGAACACCCGAGGGCTGACCGAGCTGATCATCCTCGCCGCAGGCCAGCAACTGGGGTTACTGGATGATCGCCTCTACACCTTGATGGTGGTCGTGGCACTGGTCACGACCACGATGACAGGGCCGCTGCTGAACCTCATCAAGGTGGACCAGGACGCCCCGCTGCTAGGCACGGTGCGGGTCCCCGCCACCACGCTCGTGGAAGGCTGACGTGAGGTTAGTCCTCACCTGCGCCATCACCGGTGGTGGCGCTGGCCGTGCTCAGCCGTGCGCCCCATCTCTCTTCGACGTGGCCGAACTTCCAGAACATCAGCGCGCCGGCCCAGGTGACGATGAACATGCCGACGATCACGAAGCCCGCCTTGTTGATGTCGAAGTTGGCCATGTAGTCCCAGAAGCCGCCTTGCAGGCTGCTGACCTCGTTGGGTAGCAGGCCAAGGATCTCAATGGTGCCGATGAACAGGCAGATCGCCACCGACAGCCCAGTGATTGCGAGGTTGTAGAAGATCTTGCGGACCGGGTTGAAGAACGCCCACGAGTAGGCAAAGTTCATGAAGATGCCGTCAATGGTGTCCAGCAGGGTCATGCCGGCGGTGAACAGGATGGGCAGGCAGAGGATCGCGTAGAAAGGCAGGTGCTGGCTGGCCAGCAGGGCGGTTGTCGCCAGCAGAGCGACCTCGGTCGCAGTGTCGAAGCCCATGCCGAACACCACGCCGACGGGATACATCTTCCATTCCTTGTCGATCGTCTTCATCCACCGGCCGAAGAAGCGGTACATCAGCCCGCGGTTCTGCAACTGCCGCTCGAGCTCCGCCTCGTCGTAGGTGCCCCTGCGCATCGACCGGAACACCCGGAAGATGCCGACCAGGATGACGAGGTTAAGGATGCCGATCAGGTACAGGAATCCCGCCGAGACGACCGTGCCGAAGATCCCACCGAACTGCTCAAGGCCCGAGTCGCTGTGCGAGACCGCGTGGTAGACCGCTTTCTCGGCGATGACGATCCCTATCCCGATCGAGACCACGATCGTGGAGTGCCCGAGGGAGAACCAGAAGCCGATGCTGAGTGGGCGTTTGCCCTCGTTCATCAGCTTGCGGGTGGTGTTGTCAATCGCGGAGATGTGGTCGGCGTCGAAGGCGTGGCGAAGCCCCAACGAGTAAGCCAGTCCGGCGACGCCGATGCCCAGCCCTTTGTAGTGCCCGGGGACCACGAACACGATGAACACGAAGAACCCGACGATGTGCAGGGCCACGATCACGGCGAACATCCACTGAGCTCGACGCCGTTCGATCGGCGTGAGGGCTTTCGCCACTTGAGCGAGATACCCGAGGATTCCAAACCGCACCGGAGGCTGGCTCAGCGTGCTCATCAGATCAACTCCATTTTCCCTGCGGGTGGTGCCGGACTAGCTTCACGCGCGACGGTGCTGGTCTCCTCATCGCGCCAGACCCCGACTACCAGCGAGGGAGCACTCCTCCCGCTTGGTAACGTTAAGTAGCGGAAATCACCTGTTCGGACGATAATAACTGCCACAGTAGTGCAACCGCAAGGGATTGGCAGCACAATCGTCCAGCGTCACGTTGCGCCAGCCGGGGACGCCAACCCCGCGATCCGGCTACAGGGCATCCGAACACAGGCCATCCGCGCACAGGCCATCAGCCCACAGGGCAGCGAACCCGCCCTCGCTGCCGGGTCAGTGGCCGCGTACGGCCTTAATGGTCCGTCAGGGATGCGGGACGCTGATGGTCACTTCGACGTCGGGCTTGACCTTGAGGGCGCCGAGCATAGCGGAAAACGGCTTGATGCCAAATGCGCGCTGATCAAGAATGATCGTGGCCTTCCAGCGCTGGCCGTCGTCGAGCGCCTCGACAGAGATCGGCTTCGTCACGCCGTGCAGCGTGAGGTCACCCTCGATACGCGCCCGGGTGCCGTCGAGCACCACCGATACTGAGCGAAACTGGATCTTCGGATACTTCCCCGGCTCGAGCATCTTCTGGGCGTTTTTCTCGATGTCCTTCCGATCAGACGCTGAGATATCAGTCGTCACCCGCAGCGAGCCCGAGTCGAAGTCGGCTGTGATCCCGTCGTCGTCCCCTACGTCCAGGGACAAGTTCGTCACCTGCAGGGTCACGTCGTGGCCGAATGAGGTCAGCAGCCCCTCACGAAAGACCGATACCTGGCAGTCCACCGCCGCGGCGTCGAAAGTTGGCACCCGGCCAGGGTAGCCGGATAGGACACAAAGAGTCACCAGCATTCACCCGAAGCGGCGGGGAAACCCGCCCACCCTGGCAGGTGCATGATCGCACCGTGCAGGTACTGATCGACGGGGACAACCTCGACGTGCCGCGGCTGCGGCTGCTCGTCGCGGCACTGGACATCGTGCTATCCGCCGAGGTCGTGGTGGCCGGTGCGCCGACTGCGTTGGAAGCGCTCGACTGGCCGCCGCGGGCTCAGGTGCTGCCGGCCAGCGGTTGGCAGCGCGCGGACCTGCTGCTGGCCGGCGCATACCACACCGGTGACCAGCCGCTGCTGCTGGCCACCGGCGACGGAGACTTCGCGCAACTGGCCCGCCGCCACCCCGGCCCGGTGTTGCTGGTCGGCGGGACGTCAAGCCGCTCCCGGGCGTTCACTGGTCCCCGGATCACTGTCACCGATCCAGCCGAGGACGGTGGCGCGCAGCTGCGCTCCTGGCTGGAACGCGCCACCGCATCGTAGTCTTCCGGCGTTGTCCCTATGAACCGGCATGAACCGGCGCTGTCCCCCTGACAATGATGGCCCGCGATACACCAGAGGAGAATCGTGTCGACGCTGTTCAGCCGCATCATCAAGGGCGAGATTCCGGGTCGGTTCGTCTGGCGTGACGACTGTTGCGTCGCGTTTCTCACCATCGCTCCGCTGCGGCCTGGGCACACCCTGGTTGTCCCCCGTGCCGAAGTCGACGAGTGGACCGATGCGGACGCCGACCTGATAACCCATCTCGTGGTGGTGGCGAAGCACATCGGCGCGGCGCAGAAAACAGGCTTCGACGCACCGAGGGCTGGCCTCGTGGTAGCCGGGTTCGAGGTGGCGCACCTGCACGTGCATGTGTTCCCCGCGTGGACTATTGACGACTTCGACTTCGACGAAGCCGACCGTGACCCAGACCCGGCCGAGCTCGATGCCGCCGCGGACACCCTGCGCCAGGCCCTGCGGGAGGCGGGGCACGGCGATCACGTACCCAGCTGACCTGTACCAGACAACCGCCGTGCCAGACAACCGCCGTGCCAGACAACCGCCGTGCCAGACAACCGTCGGGTCAGGGCGCCGAGGGCGTCAGCGGGCGGAAACCGCGCAGCCGCAGGCTGTTGGACACCACGAACACCGACGAGAACGCCATCGCCGCTCCGGCGATCATGGGGTTGAGCAGGCCCGCCGCCGCCAGCGGGAGCGCGGCCACGTTGTAGCCGAAAGCCCAGAACAGGTTGCCCTTGATGGTGCGCAAGGTGCGCCGGGACAGCCGGATCGCATCGGCGACCACCCGCAAGTCACCGCGGACTAGGGTGAGGTCGCTGGCCTCGATGGCAGCGTCGGTGCCGGTGCCCATGGCCAGCCCCAGGTCGGCTTGGGCCAGCGCCGCGGCGTCGTTGAGCCCATCGCCGACCATCGCCACCACCCTCCCGGCCCGCTGGAGCCGACGCACCTCCTGGACCTTCCCTTCGGGCGACACCCCGGCGATCACTGTGTCGATGCCGACCTCAGCGGCCACTGAGCGGGCAACGGTCTCGTTGTCGCCGCTCAGCAGCACCGGTGTCAGCCCCAACGCGCGGAGCTGGCGCACCGCCTCGGCGCTGCTCGGCTTGACCGTGTCAGCTACCGAGAGCAGGCCCCGCGCCCGGCCGTCCCAGGCCACCGCGACGACGGTGCGGCCGTGGGTCTCCGCCTGCGCCGCAGCCGCCACTAGGTGCTGCGGTAGCGCCACCGACCATTGCTCGGCCAACCAGACCGGCCGGCCCACCAGCACCACGGCACCGTGCACTTCACCCTGCACGCCCAGCCCCCGAGCCGAGCGGAAGCCGACCACCGCGGGCAGCGTGCCCAACCGCCGCAGGCCCCCGGTGGCGATCGCGAGGGCGACGGGGTGCTCGGAGGCGTTCTCCACGGCGGCGGCCCGGCTCAGCACCTCGTCGGGGTTCTCGCCGGCTGCGGGCAGCACGTCGACCAGGGTCATCGTGCCGGTGGTGACCGTGCCGGTCTTGTCCAGCAGCACCGTGTCCACCCGCCGGGTGGACTCCAGCACCTCGGGCCCCTTGATGAGGATGCCCAGCTGTGCACCGCGACCGGTACCGACCAGCAGCGCGGTGGGTGTGGCCAGGCCAAGGGCGCACGGACAGGCGATGATCAGCACGGCGATCGCGGCGGCGAATGCGGTACCGACGGTGGCACCGATGACCAGCCAGACGCACAAGGTGGCCACCGCGAACGCGATCACGATCGGCACGAACACCGCCGAGACCCGGTCCGCCAGCCGCTGCACCTTGGCCTTGCCGTTCTGCGCGTCCGTGACCAGCCGCGCCATCTGCGCGAGGCGAGTGTGCGCACCGACCCGACAGGCCCGCACCCGCAAGCGGCCGGAGGCGTTCACCGTCCCGCCGGTGACCACCGAGCCCGGGTTGACCTCACTCGGTACCGACTCGCCGGTCAGCATGCTCTCGTCAACGGCGGAGGACCCTTCCACCACCTCTCCGTCAGTGGCGATCTTCTCCCCCGGGCGGACCACGAACTCATCGCCGACCACGAGCGCCTCGATGGGGATGCGCATCTCCTGCCCGCCTCGCAGCACCGCGACGTCCGAGGCACCGAGGTCCAGCAACGCCCGCAACGCCGCACCCGCGCGACGTTTGGAGCGCGCCTCGAAGTAGCGACCGGCCAGCAGGAACACCGTGACACCGGCGGCAACCTCAAAGTAGACCCGACTATGCGCGTGATATCCCGAGGGAACGACCTCGTGCAAGGTGATGAAGCCACCGCTACCGACGAACCACGCGTAGCAGCTCCACAGGAACGCTGCCGACACACCCATCGAGATCAGGGTGTCCATGGTGGCCGCGCCGTGGCGAAGGTTCCGCCACGCGGCCTGGTGGAAGGGCCATGCCCCCCACACCACAACTGGGGCGGTCAGGAAAAGTGACAGCGCCTCGAAGTTGTGCGGCACCCGCAGTCCCGGCACCATCGCCACCATCGACATCGCGATCACCTGGACGGCCAGCACTGCGCTACCCACCAGCCGTTCCCGCAGGACCCGGAACTCAGCGCCGTCGGTACCGACCTCGATAGCGGTGTCCTGAGGTAGCTCGGCGGTGTAGCCAGTGCGGGCCACGGTTGCCACCAGATCCTCGGGTGCGACACCGTCGGTGTAGCTGACGCGCGCCTTCTCGGTGGCGTAGTTGACGCTGGCGTTGACTCCCTCGAGCCGGTTGAGCCTCTTCTCGATGCGCGCCGCACAGGACGCGCACGTCATACCACCGATCACCAGCTCGACCTGGTGGTTGCGCTCGCCGGGTCCGGTTACCGTGCCGCGACTGCGATCATCGACGGTGGCCACGTGTCTAGGCTGAGATCTCGGCTGAGATCTCGTAGCCGGCCTCGTCGATCGCGGCGCGAACTGCGGCATCGTCCACGAGCCCGTCGCTGGTGACGGTGACCTGGCCGGTGGCCAGGTCTACCTGCACATCGGTCACGCTCTCGATGGCGCTGAGCTCTTGCGTCACCGCCGAGACACAGTGCTGGCAGACCATCCCCGTGATGATGTACTCGCTGTACTCACTACCAGTGGTTATGTCCCCCATGTCCATGGCTTTCTTGACCTCCTTGGATTGGTTGCGGAGCTGGTTGCGGTGTCCTGCGGGGCGCGTCACGAGCGAACCAGGCGAGCGATCGCGTCGGCTGCTTCCTTGACCTTGGCGGCCGCATCGGCCCGGTCGGCCGCGGCGTCGACCACGCAGGTGGCCATATGTTCTTCGAGCAGAGCCAGCGCGAAGGATTGCAATGCTTTCGTGGCGGCCGAGACTTGGGTCAGGACATTGATGCAGTATTGGTCCTGCTCCACCATGCGCTGCAGGCCGCGTATTTGACCTTCGATCCGGCGGAGCCGGTTGAGGTAGGCGTCCCGGTCCTTGGTGTAGCTCGCCACCGCGCTGTCCTCTCCTGACCCCTCCGCGATACCCCTATCCAGTACCAACATACCCCCCACTAGTATTTCTGTGCCACAGTACTTCTGTGCCACTGGGCCCGAGCGGGTCGGAGATCACTGCGCCGGAGATCATTGCAGTTGGCCCGCTAGCGACTAGGACGGCACCAGTACCACCCATACCGGGCCGGGCGCGAAGGTCAGCGGTGATCCATCCGGCAGGGTGAACGTGGTGATCGCGTCTGAGGCTGGGCGCGACCAGCTCCCGGTGAAGGCGAGCCCGTCGCGAAGCACAACCGCAGCACCGGCGCCCACCGTCGCCGCGAACGGCGACGGTGATCCAGCGGCGTCGCGGATCGCGGTGTTACGCACCGGCACTCGCTGCAACACCACGGTTGCCGCAGTGGGTCGCGGTCCAGCAGCAGAGGTAAGCGGCGCACCGTCCATGGAGATCACCCACCGAGCCTCCGAAGACACCCACTGCACCCCGATGGTGGTCGCTGGGTACCTGACTTCGGTCTCCGCCACCGGGCGGCCGCCAGGCGGAACAGGCCCGAAGCGGAACCCGATATCCCGCGGTGGGGTGCCGCCTTGGCGTAGCGCCTTGGCGTCGCCATAGAGGTTGTGCGGAATCGACCTTCGCCGGTCTCGGTAGTAGTCACCCGGCCGCGCCAAGGCCGAGACGTCCAGCACCGGCGCGCGCGCCACCAACGCGCCGACTTCCGGTGCCGCGCCGGAGAACGCCAGCGCGGGTCGACCCACGTTGGCCAGTAGCTCCAGGTCTGACACTCGCGTGCTGCGCACCGGCCCCACCACCGACGGGACCTGGGACTGATACACCGCGAGCAGCCGGCTCAAGCCGCTCTCGACTGGCTCGACATAGACCACATCCGCCAGCGCAAGTCCGCTTTGCGGGCGGGCCACCGCGGCATTATCGATCTTGACGCCGAGTACTGGCGCGTCGAGATCGGTGGGCAGGCCAGTGAACGGCGACACCGGCGGCGGGCTGGGTGCCGGGCTGGACGGGATCGGGCTGGACGGAATCCGCGAGACGGGTGGGGCGAGCGCTGGGGATGGCGGCGGTGGCGCGCTAGCGGAGCAGGACAGCGACGTGGCGGGCACCACGGATACCAGCGCAAGCAGGGCCAGCACTCGCGGCGCTCGTCCCCGTCTGCTCACCACCACCACTCCTTCACCAGAGCATGATGCAACGTTGGGTGACACTTCATACCAGCGGTGATCGACGCACGGGAAATCCCGGCTCCCGGCTCATCGGTAGCATTCACCCATTCGGCGGTACCGTACAACTGACAGTGACAGAAAATCTGCTGGATGTGGCACTCCGCTCGGAGGATGACAAAGAGTCGCCTGCCGATTACGCTGAGGGAGATCGCTCAACGTCACTGCCGGGGGACCTAGTGAGTATGAGCCATGGGTTTGAGCACGTCGAGCAGATGCGCGTCAAGCGGATGCACAGCCTGATGGCTGTGCATCCGCGGCGCTGGAGGCTGTGGCGCGAGCGGAAAGTCGTCATCGCCTATGTCCTCACCGTGGACATCGCAGCGGTAGCGCTGACTGTTGGGATGATCGCGGCGATACCGGTCAACTCCGGCGATCTGTTCCGCTTCGCGCTGCTGGTCGCGGGGGCGGTCGTGCACCGAGAGGCGGTTCGCCGGATCGAGAGCCTGCGTGAGCGGGTGACCAGCAACGGCCTGCTGACCGACCTCACCTCTTTATGGATCTTCGCGGCGGCGCTGACGGTTGCGCTACCGCTGGTTTTTGCCGTGACCACGGTGGTCTACCTGCACTCCTGGTGCCGGGGTCGCTCTGGCAGGTTGTATCGCACGCTGTTCTCCGGCGCGACGATGGTGCTAGCGCCCACTGCCGCCGTCGCGGTCCTGCAGCTCCTCCAGCCCACCGGGTACCCGATCATCCCGCACGGCCTGCTGGGGCTCGCTATCCTGATCGGCGCCGGGATAGCATACTGGTTGACCAATTACGTATTGGTGGCAAGCGCGGTGCGGATGTCCGATCCGCTGCAGCCGGCTCGCCAGGTCCTGGTCAACCCGAGCGACCAGCTCGTGGTGGTGGCCTCGCTCGGGCTGGGAGTCGCGATCGCCGTAATGCTCGCCTTCCAACCGTGGCTGATCGCCGTTCTCATGATCACCATTTTCGCACTGCACCGCGCATTGTTGCTACCGCACTTCCAGCAGGCCGCCCGCACAGACAGCAAGACCGGTCTGCTCACCGCAGGCTTCTGGCGCGAGGCAGCTAACCGGGAGCTCGAGCGGTCCCGCCGGCTCGCCGACCCGTTCGGAGTGCTGATGTTGGACCTGGATCATTTCAAGTCGTTCAACGACCGGCTGGGGCATCTCGTCGGCGACCAGCTGCTGCGCGCCGTCGCCGATAAGCTCCGCTCCGAAACCCGGCCCTATGATCTGGTCGGACGGTTCGGCGGCGAGGAGTTCGTGATTCTGCTGCCCGGCGTAGGGATCGCCCAAGTCGAGCACATCGCGGACCGGATCCGCGAGCGCATCAGCCGGCTGCACGTCCTGGTCGACGGTCCACTCGATGCGCCAGTCACAGTGGACGGCATATCGGTGTCGATCGGGGCAGCGGTCGGGCCCAACGATGGCGACAAAATCGACCAATTGCTCCTTGCCGCCGACGGCGCCCTGATGGCCGCCAAAGCCGCCGGCCGCGACCGGGTCCGTCTGGCGACGCGCTGACCCGCGCTCGATGACCTCTCGCGGACCTCTTAATGACCTCTCCATGACGGGATGGAGGAAGGTGTGATGAGCACAGCGGGGCTCACTGAGCTGGAGACTGGGGAGTTGCTGGGCCGGGCTCGCGTGGTGCGCGACGCGGTGCACGGCACGCGGGTGACCTACTCCCCCAAGGTGTTCTTGCCGTTGACCATGCTGTGCCGGGATCGCTGCGGCTACTGCACCTTCGCGCACGCTCCCCGCGAACTTCCATCGGCCTACCTGGAGCTCGACGAGGTGCTGGCGATCGCTGGTCGGGGCGCGGAGCTTGGCTGCCACGAAGCGCTGTTCACTCTCGGCGAGCGCCCCGAGCACCGCTACCCGTCGGCCCGGAGCTGGCTGGCCGATCACGGGTACGACTCGACGGTGGACTACCTGGTGGCGGCGTGCCGCGCGGTACTCGAGCAGACCGGGCTGCTCCCGCACGCCAATGCCGGCGCATTGCACCACGACGAGCTAGCCGCGCTGCGCGAGGTGACCGCCAGCCAGGGAATGATGATGGAGTCGTTGCGGCCGGATCTAGCCGCGCACCGGGGCGCTCCGGACAAGCACCCGGACCGGCGGCTAGCCACCCTGCACGCCGCAGGTGAGCTGGCGATCCCGTTCACCACCGGGATCCTGGTCGGCATCGGCGAGACCGAAGCCGACCGCGTGGTGGCGCTGGAAGCGATCGCGGCGGCGCACCACCGGTACGGGCATGTGCAGGAAGTGATCGTGCAGAACTTCCTGCCCAAGACGGGCACCGCGATGCGCCACGTCGCGCCTTGCGCACCGCAGGAGCACCTCCGAGCCATCGCGCTGGCTCGGCTCCTGCTGCCTGCGCAGGTGCACGTGCAAGCCCCGCCCAATCTCACCGACGATCCGGTGAGCGTCCTTGCCGCTGGCATCGACGACTGGGGCGGGATCTCCCCCAGCACCGTGGATCACGTCAATCCCGAGCGACCGTGGCCTGTGCTGGACGAGCTGCGCGGCGCGACGCACGCGGCGGGCCACACCCTGGCGCCACGGCTCACCGTATACCCGGAGTATGCCCTGGATCCAGCTCGGTGGCTGGATGAGGCGGTGCGTTTCGGGGTGCTGGACCGTTCCGACGCCGAGGGGCTCGGCCGGGACGATCCGGGCGCGGTGTTCCCGGAATGCGCGCAGCAGGCCACCAACGTCGGCGACGGCGCTGAGGTGACGCTGGCCGGGCGCCGCTCCACCGCCTGGTACTCCGGCACCGGCGTCGCGCCGCCGATACTGCTTCCTGCGCCAGCGCGAGCGGCCGGCGCGGTGCGTGCGGTGCTCGACGGGGTTCGCGCCGGCCAGCGCCCCGGGCTCGACGAGCTGGTGACCTTGCTGCACGCCCGCGGGCCCGAGGTCGGCGCCGTTGCCGGGCTGGCCGACGAGCTGCGCGCGGCAACCGTCGGCGACACCGTGACCTACGTGGTCAATCGCAACATCAACTACACCAACGTGTGCACCTATCGGTGCCGGTTCTGCGGGTTCTCCAAAGGCAAGCTGTCGCTGAACTTGCGAGGCGCGCCGTACCTGCTCTCGCTGCCCGAGATCGTGGCGCGGGTGCTGGAGGCGCAGCGATGGGGCGCCACTGAGGTGTGCCTGCAAGGCGGCATCCATCCCAGCTTTGACGGCGACTACTACCTCACGGTGTGCCGGACCATCCACGAGGCCGCGCCCGGAATCCACATCCACGGCTTCACCGCGCTGGAGGTCACTGAAGGCGCCCGGCGGCTGGGCGAGCCACTGGCCGACTACCTGGTCCGGCTGCGTGCGGCGGGCCTGCGCTCACTGCCCGGCACCGCCGCAGAGATCCTCGACGACGAGATCCGCGCGGTGCTGTGCCCTGACAAGATCACCACCGAGGAATGGCTGGAAGCGCACCGGGTAGCGCACTCGGTGGGGTTGCGCTCCAATGTCACGATGATGTTCGGGGCTATCGAGCAGCCCGTGCACTGGGCTCGGCACCTGCTGCGCGCCCGTGAGCTGCAGGCGCAGACCGGCGGGTTCACCGAGTTCGTCGGGCTGCCCTTCGTGCACATGGCGACCCCGATGTACCTCAAGCGGGCGGCCCGACGGGGACCAACCTGGCGAGAAGTGCTGCTGGTGCACGCGGTAGCCCGGATCGCGTTGCACGGGCTGATCGACCACGTGCAGGCGTCCTGGGTCAAACTCGGTGCCTCCGGTGCCCGCCAGCTGCTCCAAGCCGGAGTCGACGACCTGGGCGGCACGCTGATGAACGAGAACATCAGCCGCGCAGCCGGTGCCAGCCACGGCCAGGGCCTGGACGAGGCCGGCTTCCGCGCGATCGTCGAGCCCCTGGGCCGCCCACTGGCCCAGCGCACCACCCTCTACGAGCCGGTGGGGAAGTGACGGTGGATCTCAGGACGCAGCCCTGCGGGGACGTGATGGATCGTGTGGAGCGTTGCCTGGACGTGCGGCTGGATCGGGAGGCCGCCGTGGTGAAGCGGCGTTCGGTGGGAGCGCGTACCGACCGTGACACCTGGATTCGTCTCGAGGCGCGGCCGTTCGCCAAGCTCACCGGGCAAGGGAACGGTGTGGAAGCCGCAGCATGTTTGCCCGCAACCATCGCCAAACTGGCATGGTACCGAGGCCTGTCGTGGCTAGACCGGGAGCGGTGCCTGCTGTGGCGGGCCGATGAGACCGAGCTCATTACCGCGTCCCCGATCAGACTGGGTGGCGTCCTCGACACCGATCCCGGGTTGGCCGAAGCGTGGTGGGTGACCCTGGGCACGTCGCTGCGCACACTTGCGGCACAGACCACGACCCGCATAGCAACCCCGCATACGGCCCTGATCTCGCAGAAGCGGGTGACTGCCACCATCGAACGTGTGTTTGCCTGCCGTGTTGAGACCACTGTCACCGAATGGGCTGCGGCGCACGCCGACCTGGCGTGGACCAATCTGACCGCCCCAGAGTGCTGGCTGCTGGACTGGGAGGATTGGGGTTTGGCGCCGCGCGGTTGGGACGCCGCAACCCTGTGGGGCAACTCCCTGGCGGTGCCCGCGTTGGCCGAGCGTGTGCAGCGGGAGTACCGGGCAGAGCTGGACAGCAAAGCCGGTTTGCTGTCTCAGCTATTCTTCTGCGCCGAGATCATCGCTGCCGGTGACGGCTACGCTGGGCCACTGGCCGAGCCCTCGCGGCGGGAGGCGACCCGACTGATCAGCTCGCTTCAGCAATGAGTGCCTTGGCGCGCAACAGCGACCGGTACCGGGCGATCCGGCCCCACCGACCGTGGGTGCTGAGGCCGAACCGCGTGGCCAACCGCTCGCTACCGTCCAGGATTTCGGCACGGACAAGGAGGCCGGCGCGAACCATGATCAGCGCCTGGGCTGGTAGCAAAGGGTCGAGGACGGTGAGGACCGGCCGAGGGTCCCAGCAAGCCACGCCCCACGACCGGCACCACCTTGCCGATACGATCTCATCCAGAGCGGTACAGGCTGCTGCCCAATGGTCGCGGCCCTGTTCGGGTGCCAATGCGGCCAGTGTCCGTTCGGGGTTGTGCAGCAGCACCACGTCCGGCTGAACTCCCAATTCTTGTACGGTCTCGTGTACTGCCCAGCGCAGCCGCACAGGATCCAGAGAGTGCTCGGGACCTCGATCGCCAGCGAAGAAGCCAACCTTGGTGGAGATTCTGAACTCGCTCAGCAGATCACCCGCCGTAGCAGCCAACCTTCTATGTGAGGTGAAGCCCTGGTAGTTGTAGGCCGTGTCGATGTCAGTCACCCCGAGCGCCAGGGCGGTTTCTAAGAATTGTCGGTGGGGATCAGACCGGTATAGCCCGAGAGCAATTCGTCGGTCACTTCTGCGCATAGTCCCTCCTCGATGAGCACATTGGCCAATGTCACCGCATCGATCCCGGTCGCCGCGCTGACCGCGACCAGGTCCACCGGTTGCCCGCACAGCAGCATCCGCAGAGCTGGCTCGGCTTTCGCGGCGACGGTGATCCGTTTTTCCGCACCGAACACGATGATGGTGTCCCCGCATGGGTTCGAGTGGGGTGGGAAATCGGTCACGCAGGCAACCACCGCCGGAGGACCGAACACCCCGCGTGTGCAAACCTGACGTGGCGGAGACTGTTGCTGTTCCCGCACCGCGAGAAACTCCTCCGGTGAGGCCGACGTGACCAGGCAACAGGCGGTCTCAGCGAGCGCTCGGGCTTGAGCATGCTGCTCTTGCGGGCTGTGTCGGATGAGGTCGTGGCGGAACAGTTCGTTCTTCCGGGATTGATCAGCCAGCCATGTCAACCAGTCCACGCCAGTGCGCTGCTCAATTCCGAACGTCGCATGCAGGCTGTACCCGGCACCGTGGGTGGTGCGGGTGGCCTGGTGCCAGTAACCACGGGGGATGTGCATTACGTCACCGACCGTCATTGTCCCAGGCCACACCCGCTCATCGCTGGGCTCGGCGTTTGGTGCGGCGTCACGGTACATAGGCACCGGGCGGGAAGGCGCGCGCACGTCCCAACTCTTTTCACCCGCAAGCTGCACGATGACGACGTCGTGGTCGTCCCAGTGCAAGGCGAATCCAGAGGTGTCCTGCGTAGTCAGGTAAGCGTTGACCTGGACTCTCTCTTTGACCCACCACTGCCAGGAGCGGCAGGCGACGTCCATCGTGGCGTCCCAGCGATTGATCGCATCTACGACCAGCGTGCAACCGGATTCAAGAAGATGACCGAGACGTCGCATGTCTACCATCGGAATGGCTTGACCTCGCCGGCTCATGATCTCGGCAATGTAGTCGCGAGGGTGTAGCTCGGTGCCGTTGCGCAGACAGCGAACTTGCGGTGGAGACAGGCTGCGTCGCATCAGCACGTCGAGCAGTCGCGTCGGGGTCAGCAGCCGGGTGGTCAGCTCGGGCTCGGGCAGCTTTCCTCGGGCGAATTGGGTGCCCAACGCGCTAGGACCGGTCCAGCCCAGTGCGCGCTCGACGCCGCGGATCAGCCGGTGATCGTGCATGGCCAACCTCTCGTGCTTGTGGGGCAAGAGCACGTGGAGGCCAGAACCGCTGTCCAGGCCTTCACGCGACACCAGTGGGGTGCAGCGAATTACGGATCCCGGCTATCGCCGGAGTCCCCTTGCGCCCCATCGGACATCTGGAAATCGCCCCGGTTCTGCACGCGGGAGAGCTGCTCGACTGCTACTACGAGCTCGTCGTCACGATCGTCCATGCCCACTCACCTCCTTTCCTCGGCGGGCGTGTTCCAGAGTCGCCGAGGACGGCTGCCCGGCTCAATGCCGCCGCGAGAGCAGACATTGCCCCGCGCGGCAATGTAGGAGGCGACGGTGGTGGGATACTCTTCATGATCAGCGGAGGGAAATGGTCATGCCGAGGATCCTACCGGCACGCGGGGCTGGCCGAGCCGGGGTTGACCAGTTCACGGTTATGCCGGTGGGAACACGATGCCGTTCAACCCGAGCTGGACTATGCGCACGCACTGGCACGGGTCTATCAGGTGCCGCTATGCCAGCTTGGCATCAAGCTGAGTGGCATGATGGCCGATGGTGGGTACGGTTACCCCACGCAACCGATTGAGCCGGGAGCCGCCATGGTGGACAACGCACTGACCGCCGTCGCTGACTCCGTGCCGCCCGCTACACCCCACGCGTTCTGGCCGCTCAGATCCATCGGTGCCGCACGATGGTCGTCGACATGCTTGCCCCTGACCAGCATGAGAGACATCGCACAGAGTTGCGGCGGCTGGCCGGGTGGCTCTCCGCGCAACTCGGTGACCTGGCCTTCACCCTCTCCGATTACCCTGGTGCACATATCCATCTAGGCACCGGCGCGCGACTGGGCATCACGGTCAGCGACCAGCGGCTGGCTGGGTGGAGCTTGGGCGCACAGTCTATGGTCGCGTTCTTCGGCGACCGCCCTGCCGACGCGCTCGATCTCGCCCGGCAGGCCAGCGAATACGCCGACACCCCATTGCACCGTGCCCAGATCACCGCATGGTGCGAACTCCGCGCGCTAGCCGCCCTCGGCCACGGCGACGATGCCCAGCGTGCGGCCACAGCCGCCCAACACCACATGGACGCCGCCGGCAGCGACGAGCCGGGACGCTTCGGATTCGACCGCGCCGAACTCCATCAGCATCTCGCCGAGGCGTTCTTGCACCTTGGTGACACCCGCGCAGTCCGCGTGCATGCGGAACGTTCGATTGAGCTGAAAAGCCCCGGATCGGGCGGGTGGGCCGCAGCGGTGGTCGTCTTAGCCCGCACCCACGCGGCCGAACACAGCACCGCCGACGCCGCCGCGCTCGCGAACAGCGTTCTGGACACGGTGCCACCCGCCTTTCTGCGGGAAACCACACGACGCTGCCTGAGCGCCCTGGATGCCGACCTGCTCAGCGAACGCCAGCCGAGTCGAGCCTCCCAAAATCTGCACGACCGGCTGCAGATGCTGCCCGCACACACCCCGGCGCAACGCACCAGCCCCGAACCCAATGGGCAGTGACCCACGGTTTACCGGGCTACAGCGCTGCATCTCCGACACACATTCGGAGCTGGGCGAACAACTCGTCTCGACTGGTCACGTCCAGTCGTTGGCGCATCCGGGCGACGTGGTGTTCCACGGTCTTGGCCGAGATGAACAATCGTTCCCCGATCTGCCGGTAAGTCAGTCCGGTCAAGATGAGATCGGCGACCTCCCGTTCCCGGTCGCTCAGCAGGGCTGTGCCCGCTGGCCCACCAGCAGGACGCGAGGGGGGCATCGGCTCGGCTGGCCCATCGGCCACCGAAGAACCGGACGCGCCGGGGCCGGTGGCCCGCAACGCCCGAGCACATCCGAGCAGAGTGACCATGACCTTGCGATCGGTGGTGCGGATCGCGGCCTGGCCCGCCAGCCGGGATCCATCGTTGGCCAGCCCGATCGACTGCAGTCCACGGGCTGCGGACTCTACCTCGGCGGGGTCGAACTCTCCGGCCAGCACCCGCATCCAGGCGCGGCCGGCGGCAGCGAGCACGGCGGCGTAGTGATGGCTCTTCGCCGCCGTCATCAAGGCCGCCGCATGCGGCTCGGCCGCACTGGGTTGCTCGCGCAGGATCGCGGCATGCAGGCCGTACCAGTGCAGCGGCGCGGCCCACAGCGGCGGATCACCCAACCGTTCCAGCAGAATCCGGGCCTGTTCCAGGTGCGGCGCCACCCGGTCGAAGTCTCCGAGCCTGGCTGCGGCCACGGCCAGCTCACCCAGCGGCAACAGGGCGAACAAGTCCGCCGGGTGCCGCACGATCGCTTCCCGGGCTGCGGCCCAGGCTGCCTGCAGCGCGGGGATATCGCTCTCGCGCCGGGCCAGGCCGACCGCCAGCGCGGCGGCGAACAGTTCCTCCCGTGGTTCAAGGGTGCCCGATTCGGGGACAGTGCGGGCGGGCCAGCCCCTGGCCAGCGAGATGTCGCCCCGGATCATCGCAGTCCAGGCCAGCAGTAACTGGTAACGGGCTCGGGCACACAACCCACCAGCGCCGCTGGCTAGGGCCCGTTCCAGGACCGAGACTGCGACGTCGAGCTCTCCGCAATGCAGCGCCACGATCGCCGCCAGGGCCGCCGGGGTATCCGGCAGCAGCACAGCTGGTCCGCCCGGTTCGAGAAGTGCGGCGGCTCGGGTCAGCATCGACAGAGCCACCGTCGGGGAGCCGAGTACCGACTCCAGCACGCCAGTGGCCATCAGCGACTCCGCCCCGGCCACCAGCGTCGGCGGCCGGTCACCGTCGGAGGCCGCCAGCACCTCCCGAGCCTGCGCCAGCGACCCGGTACCGAGCAGCGCCAGCGCGGCCAGCGGTGCCGCCGAGCCCATTCTTGCCGTGCCGACCCAGCGGTAGACCTCAGCGCTGCGAGCCAGCAGACCGCGCTGGGCCAGGACCGCAGCCGCGACGTTGCCGGCCCTGGCCAGATCGGGGCACGAGGGGTCGGACAATGCCTCATCGGCAAGGCGCAGCGCCCGGTCCAGGTCACCGGCGAGAGCCGATGCCTGCGCCCGCCGGGGTGCCAACAAGGCCGCGTCAGCCCCGGCGGTGACGGCCTGGTCGTACAGCTGCGCGGCCCGCGCCGGGGCGTCAGACCCGGTCGGCTCGGACAGGGCGGCGTCGGCGGCCGCTGCGAAGACGGCTGCGAGGTCGCTGCCTCGGGCACCG
This sequence comes from Pseudonocardiaceae bacterium, assembly GCA_050699715.1. Taxonomy (GTDB): domain Bacteria; phylum Actinomycetota; class Actinomycetes; order Mycobacteriales; family Pseudonocardiaceae. Next base: position 24,989 of record JBOHFR010000027.1, on the reverse strand, counting down.
GCTTCGACCAGCTGATGGGCCACTTTGAGCACTGGCCGGCCACGTTCGAGGTGGGCGGCGAGCACCAGCCGCTGGACCACCCGTCGGGTACCTGGCGCGGCACCGGCCACCAGCGCCCGGCGCACCAGCGGGATCACCCTGGCCTCCTCGCCCAGGCTCACGCCCAGCAGGAGACCGCTGGAGTGCGCCATCGACAACAGGTCGGTGACCACAGCGAGATCCAGCGCGAGCACTTGAGCGAGGATCTCGGGGTCAGGGGCCGCGCCGAGCCCCACTGCCAGCAGCAATGCGCGTAGCTGGGGGGCAAGCCGGCCGAGGTCGTGACGAACGTGCTCGACGACCTCCGGCGGCAGCTCTGGACAGTCGCCGTTGAGCGTGCCTGGGGTGGGTAGCACGGCCACGACCCGGTCGATCAGCCTCGGCACCCCGCCGGTCTGCTCGCAGAGCAGGTCAACCATCGCCGAGGGCAGTGCCCCGCCAAGCAGCGCCGCGCAGCGGAGCTGGATTCCTCGCCGGTCCAGCCGATCCAACAACACCGGCGGCAGGTGAGCGCCCAGAGCGTCCTCAAGCGCGGCCAGCTCGGGCGTGCGCGGCCAGGGTCGGTACGCGACGACGAGCCGTGCTTCGCTGGCCAGCGCCAGGCGGCGCAGCCGGTCGAGGTCGGGACCCGCCAGCTGGTGGGCGTCATCGACCAGCACGGCCACGTCCACGGACGGCGTGAGTCCAACAGCCACCGCGTCCATCCCGACGACGGTGACCCCAGCCACCAGATAGGCCTGACGCAGTGCGGCCAGCAGCGCGCTCTTCCCGCACCCGCCGGGCCCGACGACACCGACGGTGAGGTGCGCCGACAGATCGGCGCAGACCGCGTTGTACAACGCCTGCGCCGACGCCAACCCAGCCAGCGAAGCCGCTGAGCCCTCGCGCAGCGGTCGGGGGCGAGCCCCCGTTGCTTGGTTCACTTACCCCGCCTTATCAATGGGGAGCGGGGTGGGTGACGGATCGGGCGATGGGTGGGGTGACGGACTGAGCGACGGATGAGGTGACGGACCGGGTGACGGGTGAGGTGACGGACTGGGTGACGGATCGGGCGATGGGTGGGGTGACGGACCGGGCGACGGGTCGGGCGACGGACTAGGCGACGGTGTGCTTGAGGCAGGAGGGATAGACCAGCTAGTGGTCCAGCTGTAACTGGTGGCCCAGGGGGGCGCGGGCGCGCTGGTGGGTACCCTGGCGGGATCCAGCTTGGCGACGCCGCTGGCCGGTTTGCTCGGTACGGCGGGGGGTGTCGTACGCACGAGGCCGCCGGAGCTCCCCCTGGGTGAGCTCTCGTCGCTGATCCTCCCGGCCTCCGGTGCTGGGCTAGCGGCATCGGAGGCCGGAGCCCTGGGCGCCAGCGGGCCACTGGGCGCCGGGGTTCCGGCGTCCGCCTGCGGGCTGGGACCGCCGCGGGAAATCAGGAACGGCACTGATGCCACGCCCGCGAGGGTGAGTAAGGCGAGGACTCCGGCTAGGGCGACCTGCCTCACCCGCCGGGAGCGGGCTCGGCGCCCGTGGAGCTGGGCGGTGTCGACGTCTAGCGGGATGGCTGTCAGGGATGGTCGTTGCGGGGTCTGCGCCTGGGTGAAACCCGCGACGGTGGACTCGGCGGGAGGCTCGGGGACGGCGTCGCCCTGAACCGGCGGGTCGCCAACGAGGTCCGCAGCGGTGGTGTCGGTGGGGAGCGCGGAGAGGGCGGCGCCGAGCGCGATGGCGGCTTTAGGGTCGGCGTCCACGGCGACGGGGCGGCCTAGTTCAGCGGAGACGAGTTGCGCGACGAGTGGTACCCGGGAAGAGCCGCCGACCAACAGCACCACGTCGAGATCTTGCGCGGTGAGCTCAGCGGATCGCAATGCCTGGTGTAGTGCCTCGATGGTCCGGGTCACGTGGGGGCGGATCATGTCTTCGAACTCGGCCCGGACCAACCGGACCTGGGAGTGGATCCCGGGGGCCAGGACAGGGATCGTGACGTCGGTATCGGCGGAGAGCGCTTCTTTGGCTTCGGTGCATTCTCGTCGTAGCGCGGCGGTCGCGGCGAGGGTGGTGGGGTCGGTGGGGTCGAGCTGCGCCAGGGCGGGAACCGCAGCGCGGACGTGGCTGAGGACGACGTCGTCAAAGTCCGCGCCGCCAAGGTGGTCAAGCCCCTGGGGGCGCCCGAGCACGGAGAAGGTGCTGGCGCCGGTCTTGCGGACGACGGCCGCGTCGAAGGTTCCGCCGCCGAGGTCATAGACCGCGATGGTGCTGCCCGGCTCGATCCGTTCCTGGAGCGCATAGCTGGCGGCGGCGGCCTCGGGCTCGGTGCGGAAGGCGATCTCGGGCAGGCCAGCCGCGTGGAACGCCCGCGCCATGGTCTGGATCTTGTACGTGCCCCAGCTGGCCGGGTGTGTGATCACAATACCGGCAGCGGGGCCACTCTCGCGTTGCGCGACCCGGTCGATGACCCAGCGAAGCACCATGGCGGCGATCTCCGGTGCGGAGTGCGGCAGGCCACCGATCACCATCGGGACCTCGTCACCGATGCGCCGCTTGAACTCGCGGACCACCCGCTCAGGATCGGTGACGGCGCGACGCTCGGCGGCCTCCCCCACCACCACCTGCCCATCGGGCGCGAGATAGACCACCGAGCTCACCGCAGTGGAACGGGTGCCCAGCGGGATCACCTCAGGCAGCGCTCGCCGGCCCCCCTCCTCGCGGCAGATCGCCGCGGCGGTGAAGGTGGTACCCAGGTCAATCCCGAGCCAGTAGCTCATCCTCGCGTACCCCTCCCTCCTCCAATCCCCTAACGCGGCGGAAGACAACCCGGTGCGATCCCCGATGCCCAGCCGCGGTGGGGCACCTAGCTTAGGTCCCTCACCGCCAGGCAGCTCGACCCTGCCGGCCCCGTACCTGCCACCACAAGGGAGCACAGACAGTCATGACCACAGCGCAAAGCCTGCTGGAGTTCATCCTCAACCTGCTGCGCGACAGCGACGCCAAAGCCGCTTTCGTCGCCGACCCGCACAAGGCGCTAGCTGACGCTGGCCTGGGCGAGGTGTGCAGCGAGGATGTGTCCGACGCGATGTCCTACGTCGCTGAATACCACCCGGTAACCTTCGTTGGCAGCCCCGAGCACCACCCTGAGCCCACCAGCTTCTCCCCGCACCCCACCAGCGACCGGCCCGACCACAGCGACCGGCCGGACCACAGCGACCGGCCCGACCACAACTACGGGCCCGACCCCCACACCAGCCCGGTGCACCAGCTGCAGTACGTCACCAATAATTATTCCTACACCGACAACCACGACACGCTGGTCGACAAGTCGGTGAACCAGCACATCTGGAACGAGGGCACCCTCGCCCAACACTTCGATGACCACTCGGTGACCGCGACGGATCACTCTGTGGCCTCCGGTGGTGACCTCAATGGTGCCGTGGCCAACGGCAACAACAACGTCCTCGGCGACGGTGACAGCGTGGGCAACACCACCCGCCTCGACGACCACTCTGTCCGTACCGCGTTCACCGGCAACAACATCGCCGACCACGGTGGCGTCTCCGGGCACGACAACAACGACAACGCCACCAATCCTCAGCGCAGCAACGTCGCCACCAACAACAGCGCGCTGGAGAACTCGCCACGCAACTCACAAGACACCACGAACCGCGACTCCTTCAACGACTCCCATAACCGGGAACCGCACCAGACCACCGTCGATTCTTACAACGACGAGTCACACCACAACGCCACCACGGATTCCCTCAACCACCCGTCCTTCGACAACGAGTCCTTCGACCACAACCTCAACAACCATGAGTCTTTCGACCACGACTCAGCAATCACCCACACCGACCAGCACGGCCTGCTGAACACCAACCTCAGCCCGTCGATCGCGCTGCCGGTGCACGACAATGAGCTCAACGTGCTCAGCCACACCGAGCACCACCTACCCACCTGACCCACCGGAGCAACCTCCAGACGGGCCAAGCACCCCACCAGATCCGCCACCGCCAACCCCGCCGGTGGCGGATCTGGTGGGCATGACCGCTGGTGGGAGAGGGCAACTCAGTGAGCGCAGCAGGGCCGGCAGGCCTGGACGTCGTTGACCGGACCATCGGCCTGGCCGAGGCCGGCGACCGGCGTGACCTCGGACAACGACTGGCGCACACGCGCCGGCGACTGCTCGACCCCACCGTGCGGGTGCTGGTGGTCGGCGAGTTCAAACAGGGCAAGAGCCTGCTCGTCAACGCGCTGATTGACGCTGCGGTCTGCCCGGTGGACGACGACATCGCCACCGCGGTGCCCACGGAGATCTCCTACTCGCAGGCTCCCCGCGCGACGCTGGTGCGCGGCAGGGATCATGACGCCAGCTCAGACAGCGCGGAGACCACCCGGATCCAGGTCCCCCTCGACACGCTCGCTAGTCACGTGTCCGAGGCGGGCCAGGCGGCTCACCGGCACGGCCTGCTGCGCGCCGAGGTTGGTATTCCCCGGCAGATCCTGGCCGGCGGGCTGGTCCTGGTCGACACGACCGGCGTCGGCGGGCTCAGCTCGGTGCACACCACCAGCACCCTGGCCGCGCTGCCCACCGCCGACGCCGTGCTGCTGGTGTCCGACGCCTCGCAGGAGTACTCCGAGCCAGAGATTGACTTCCTGCGCCAAGCGATGAAGCTGTGTCCCAACATCGCTTGCGTACTCACCAAGATCGACCTTTACCCGCAATGGCGGCGCATCGCCGAGTTGGACCGCGTCCACCTAGCGGGCGCCACAGTGGAAGCGGACCTGCTGCCGGTGTCCTCGACGTTGCGTCTGCATGCGATGCGCACCGAGGACAGCCAACTGGCGCAGGAGTCCGGGTTTCCGGCTCTGGTGCGGTACCTGCTGGACGCCGTGGCGCAGGCCGATCGGCTGAGCCGGCGCAGCGTGGCGCATGACGTCTGTACCGTCACCGACTACCTTGCGGTCTCGCTACGGGCAGAACTGCAGGCGCAGCGCAGCCCCGACGGCGCTACAGCGCTGATGGCCGAGCTGCAGGCCGCCAAGTCCCGCGCCGAGAATCTGCATCGCCGCACCTCACGATGGCAGCACACGCTCAGCGACGGGATGGCCGACCTGAACGCCGACATCGAGTTCGACCTGCGTGACCGGTTGCGCCAGGTGATCCGGCACGGCGAGGCGGCGCTGGAGCAGGCCGATCCGAGCGCGATCTGGGAGCAGTTCACCGAATGGCTCACCCAGCAGCTCGCCGCAGCCACCTCTGACAATTTCGTGTGGGCGAACCAGCGGGTCCAGCTGCTCGCCCACCAGGTGGCCGAGCACTTCGCCGAAGATGGTGGCGAGCTGCTTCCTGAGCTGCGGTTGGGGGAAGCGGCCAGCACGCTGGACGAGGTGCCCGACCTACCAGCACCGCACGTCGAGGACCCGAGGTTTCTCGGCAAGCTGCTCACCGGAATGCGGGGCTCCTACGGTGGCGTGCTCATGTTCGGCATGATGACCACACTGGCCGGGATGGCTCTGATCAACCCGATCTCGATCGCCGCCGGATTGATGCTCGGGACCAAGACACTGCGCGAGGACAAGCAGACCCGCCGCAAGCGGCAGCAGGCCGAGGCTCAGCTGCTGCTGCGGCGACAGGTTGACGACGTCATCTTTCACGTCGGCAAGGAATGCCGGGACCGGTTACGCCAGGTCCAACGGCTGCTGCGAGATCACTTCAGCGAGGTGGCAAGCGAGCTGCACCGCTCACTGTCTGAGTCCATCCAGGCCGCGGAGAAGGCCGCGAACACTGCAGGATCCCACCAGCAGCGGCAGATCAGCCGCCTGGAAACCGAGCTGAAGCGGATCGACGCGCTGCGAGACGACGCCCGCGCGCTCCTGATCACCCCAGGACACGGGTCGTGAGCTCGCCGACGAGGGCGACCCCCGGCATCAGTACCGCAGTCCGGGCGGTGTTGCGCCGTGCTGCCGAGGTCTACCGCGACAGCCCAGCGACGGCCACCCAGCTGCGCGACCAGATCGACCGGCTCGACGAACCGCTTCGGGTGGCGGTCGCGGGCAAGGTCAAAGCCGGCAAGTCGACGCTGCTCAACGCCCTGGTCGGCGAGCAGATCGCCCCGACCGACGCCGGGGAGTGCACCCGAGTCGTCACCTGGTACCGGGACGCCGCAAGCCCGAGGGTCACCCTGATGCCGCTGGTGGGGGCACCGCGGCAGCTGCCGCTGACCCGGACCGATGGTCGGTTGGAGTTCGACCTGCGGGGCAACGCTCCCGAGGACGTCGAGCGGCTACTCGTCGACTGGCCCTCCCGCAGCCTGCGGGCCACCACACTGATCGACACCCCGGGTATCGCGTCGCTGTCGACACACCTCTCGGCTCGCGCCATCGCACTGCTCGCGCCCGACGACCAGCCCAGCGACGCCGACGCCGTCATCTACCTCATGCGTCACCTGCACGCCACTGACGTGCGGTTTCTCGAGTCGTTTTACGACCAGGCTGGGGCACCCGCCGCAGTCGTCAATACGGTCGCGGTGCTGTCCCGAGCCGACGAGATCGGTGCCGGCAGGCTCGATGCGATGGTCTCGGCGCGGCAGGTCGCCCGGCGCTACCGCACCGAGCCTAAGGTGGCGCGGTTGTGCCAGACCGTGGTCGCGGTGGCCGGCCTGCTCGCGCAAACCGCCCGAACGCTGCGGCAGGCAGAGTTCAGCGCGCTGCGCGAACTGGCGCAGGCGTCCCGATCTGAGCTGGATTCCCTCCTCCTCTCGGCCGACCGGTTCGCCGCAGCGCAGGCGCACCCGACCCTGCCAGCGCAAACCCGTAGCGCGCTGATAGAGCGGTTCGGGCTGTTCGGGCTGCGGCTGGCGACCACGCTGATCCGTCAAGGGCACCGCGAACCGGCCAGGCTCGCCGAGGAGCTGGTGCGGCGCAGCGGTCTGGACGAGCTGCGCACTGTGCTGGCCACCCAGTTCACCGAGCGCCGCGACGTGCTCAAGGCCCGCTCGGCGCTGCTCCTTGTGGAGCGCACCATGCGGGAGCAACCTCGCCCCGAGGCCCACCAGCTGGCCGGTGAGGTTGAACGAATCCTGGCCGGTGCACACGAGTTCCGCGAGCTGCGGCTGCTCGCGGAACTGCGCGCTCCCGATGTGGCGCTGCCGCCCGACGCCCGCTCCGATGCGGAACGGTTGCTCGGTGGACACGGAGCCACGATACCCAACCGGCTCAGCCTGGAACCCGACGCGGATCCCGCAGCGCTGCGCGAGGCCGTGATCGCCGCCCTGGCCCGCTGGCAGCGGCGCGCCGAGAGCCCGCTGTCCGATCGTGGCGCCAGCGACCGGGCGCGAGTGGTCGTGCGCAGCTGTGAGGGCATGCTCGCTCGGCTGTCCCAAGAACAGGGCGAAGCTTACTAAATTCAGCTGGCTAATTCAGCTGGCCGCGGAGCGCACCCTTCTCGAAGGTAGTCGAGTGGACGTTCAGGTAGTAGTCCGCCGGATTGTTGATGACAGCGTCGATCTTGTCTCGGGGGGTAAAGATGCAACCTGCGGCCGTGCTTTGCGCGCCGGGGAATTTCTGGTTGTTGAAGAAATCGATCCAATGCGGGCCCTCGCTGCCACGGGCGGCGGCGTGCAGGTGTAGGGCGGTGACCTCACCGCTCAGCCGGGTCCAGGTGATAGTGAAGCAGGCCTGCTCTTTTTGCGGGTTGAGGTCGAGCGTAGCCGAGCCCTGCCCATCGGGGTCACCGCCGTCAGGAACCTCCCGGCCAGTCAACTGGATGGAAAAGTGACCATTCTCGGCCTGATACATCGGGGCGGCCTCGTCCGCCGCCGCCGAGGTCGGCCCAACGAGGACGAGGATCGATGAGACAGACGCCAGGCAGGCTGCGACCCGCCCCACGGGGATCCGCCCTATTGCCCGAGTTCCTGTGCCGCACTGCATCATGAAACCTTTCTATATACCTAATATATCTTTATGTATCTTCATGTATGGTCTTCACGCATAGCGGGAGACGGATCGCGCTCCGCCTCCCGCTATGCAAGCACTAATCCAGCTGGCCGCGGATCGCGCCGGCTTCGTGCGCGGTGGTGCGGAGCGTGAGATAGTAGTAGGAGGGGTCGTTGATGACGGCGAGGATCCTCCACCGCTCACTATAAACGCAGCTCGAGATCGTGCGTCGGTACCCGTCGAAGCGCTCGTTGTTGAAGAAGCTGATCCAACGCGGGCCGTCGCCGCGACGAGGGGAGGCGTGCAGATCGAGGGCCGTCACCTCACCCTCGAGCCTGCTCCACGTGATGACGTAGCAGACTCTCTCGTTTTCCGGGTCGAGGTCGAGACGAGCGAAGCCCCGCCCTTCGCGGTCTCCACCATAACGGGCCTCGTCACCGGTCAAATACACGGAGAACTGGTCGTGGCCGTACTCATGAACCGTAGCGACTTTCTCCGCCGCCAAGGCAGGCCCGGCGAGGACCAGCATCGACCAGACGGACGCCAAGGAGGCGACGACGCGCCCCATTGTTCGGGCGGTTTTGCTGTGCTGCATTGTGGGACCTTCCTTGCCCTTGCCGGCCATCCTCACTCGCCCTTCTCGCAACTAGATTCCGGGCAGCTCGGCGACCGCTGAGACGGCTGCTTTAGCTGTTTGGTTCCCGACCGACGGCAGCATAGCCCAACCCGAACTCCAGCGTGAACGGGCTATCCCAGTCTGCTCCACTGGCACTCCGTGTACGCATTGCCGGCAATGCGGTAGCGAATGGGACAGATAATAATCCAGTACAGTAAATAATTATCCGATAGGGGTGTAACTGTGGACATCTTGTTACGGTAAGTAACGGCAGTGAACCCTCCTGCCCGGTCTGGTTGGCCGGGGCTTCTAGGCTCGTGTCGTGAGTGAGCCGTTGCGGTTGCGTCCGCCGCGCCACCGGGTGAGCCCCCGCGCGATCACCTGGTGGGCCACCCAGGCCGCGCTTCAGGTGGCGGCCGTGCTGATCCCGCTGGCGGTCGGCCTGCTCGCCTGGGCCGACGCGCGGCCGTGGCTGATCCCCAGCACCGCCGCGGTGGTCGTTGTCGGCGTGGGATACTTGCTGGTGATGCCGCGATGGCGGTTCCGGGTGCACCGGTGGGAGACCACCGACGACGCGGTCTACACGTCGACGGGCTGGATCAGCCAGGAATGGCGGGTCGCGCCGATGTCCCGGATCCAGACCGTGGACACCGAACGTGGGCCACTGCAGCAGCTGTTCGGGCTGGCCACCGTCACGGTCACCACAGCATCGGCGGCCGGAGCGTTGCGGTTGGCGGGGCTGGACCGCGCGGTGGCCGAGCGCCTCGTCGAGCAACTCACCGAGACCACCCAGGCAACCCCCGGGGACGCCACATGACCCAGATCAGGCCACCCGAGCCCGGCTGGCAGCGCCTCGACCCCCGGATGCTCGCCATCACCCCACTGCGCCAGCTTGCCGGGTTTCTCCCGGTCATCGCGGTGGTGCTGGTGCTCGGCGTGGGGCAGGACCTCAGCGGGCGCGTCCACGGGTTGCTAGCCGGTGCGCTGGTTGTGCTGCTCGCCGGGACGCTGCGATGGTTCACCACCCGCTACCGGATCACCAGCACTCGCGTCGAGCTGCGTTCGGGCTTGCTGAACCGCCGCGCCCGGTCAGTTCCTCGGGACCGGATTCGCAGCGTCGACGTCACCGCCGGGCCGATGCACCGGCTATTCCGACTGTCGGTGGTCAAGATCGGGACTGGGGAGCGCACCGACGGCGTCGAGTCGCGCGAGCTGACCCTCGACGCGATTTCCGCCGCCGAGGCCGAGCGAGTGCGCCAGCGCCTGCTGGATCCCCTGGACACGGGGCAGCTGGAACCCTCAAGGGTCACTGCGACCGAGCTGGCCGCGCTGAACTGGTCCTGGCTGCGCTTCGCCCCGCTCACAGTGTCCAGCCTGGTGGCGGTGGGCGCCGTCGCCGGGACGTTCGTCCAGCTCATTAGTGACGTCGGTGCCGACGCGGTGGACATTGGCGGGGTCCGGGAGAGACTGGCCACGGCTCCGCTGTGGCTGGGCGTCGCCGCGTTTGCCGTGCTGGTGCTGGTGATCGCGCTGGTGGGCTCGGTGCTGATCTTCGTTGAGGCTTGGTGGGGGTTCCGGCTGGTCCGCGAGCTGGGCGGCACCCTGCGGATCCGCCGGGGACTGCTCACCACCCGGTCGGTGTCGCTGGAGGAGCGCCGGCTGCGCGGGGTCGAGGTGATCGAGCCGCCGCTGCTGCGGGTCGGGCGTGGGGCGCGGACCGTCGCGGTGGCGACCGGGCTGGGGGGCCGCCGTGGCCACGGCCGAGGAGCTCTGCTGCCGCCCGCCCCGCGCAACGAGGCGCACCGGGTGTCGGGGGCGGTGCTCGCGCAGCACCCCTCCCCCACCAGCACCACGTTGTGCAGGCACCCGCTGGTGGCGCTGCGGCGTCGGCTGGTCCGCGCGACGCTGCCGGTGCTGGCGGGCTCCGCGGCACTGTGGCTGGCTCCGGCGCCGGCCTGGGTGCCGTGGGCGACACTGGGCCTGCTGCCGGTGGCGGTGCTGCTCGCGCTGGACGCCTACCGCGCCTTGGGACACGCGCTCACCAGCCACTATCTCATCACTCGACACGGAGCCGGGGTCCGAGGTACCGTCGCGCTGCAGTGCTCCGGCGTGATCGGCTGGACGGTGTCGCAGTCGTTTTTCCAGCGCCGGGCCGGCCTGATCACCGTGACCGCGACCACTGCGGCCGGTAGCGGCGGGTACCCCGTGATCGACGTCGCCACCGCCGAGGGGTTAGCCGTTGCCGCGCGGGCGGTGCCGGGGCTACTTGAGCCGTTTCTTGCAGCAGCACGTGCGGACGCCACGTAGGCACTAGGCTCGGAGTCGTGAACGACCGTCTGGTGTGGATCGACTGTGAGATGACGGGGCTGGACGCCGGCAAGGACGCGCTGATCGAGATCGCCGCGCTGGTCACCGACGGGCAGCTGCGAGTGCTCGGCGAGGGCGTCGACGTGGTGATCCATGCCGATGACGCCGCGCTGGACTCGATGCCTGAAGTGGTGCGGGAGATGCACGCGCGCTCCGGCCTGACCGAGGCGGTGCGGCGGTCCACCGTGAGCCTTGCCGAGGCGGAGCGGCAGGTGCTGGCCTATGTCCGCGCCTGGGTACCCGAGGGCCGCTCGGCGCCGCTGGCTGGCAACTCGGTGGCCACCGACCGGGCATTCCTCGCCCGCGACATGGCCGAGCTCGACGGGCACCTGCACTACCGGATGGTTGACGTGTCAGCTATCAAGGAGCTGTGCCGGCGCTGGTACCCGCGGGTCTACTACGCACAGCCAGCCAAGGGTCTGGCACACCGTGCGCTGGCCGACATTACCGAGTCCATCCGCGAGCTGGCGTACTACCGGAGCACCGTGTTCGTGCCCGAGCCAGGCCCTAGCTCTGAGGAGGCGCACGCGGCAGCCCAGGCGGTCACCGGAGGGGTGCCCACTCGGTGACCCCAGGCGTCACCCCCGCTATCATGGTCGGCAGCGCTGCGTCAGGCAGCCGCATGGTGGGTGTAGCTCAGTTGGTAGAGCACCTGGTTGTGGTCCAGGATGCCGCGGGTTCGAGTCCCGTCACTCACCCCACGTTTTTCGACGGCTGATAACCGGCTGGCATTAGGGTTCTAGGTATGAGAACCGTGGATGTCCACTACGAGCTCACGGGGGCGTCGGACTCACCGGTGCTGGTTCTAGCCGGACCGCTGGGTACCACGCTGGAGATCTGGGATCCGCTGGTCGAGGCATTAGCCGAGCGGTTCCAGGTGCTCCGGTACGACCATCGCGGACATGGCCGATCCTCAGCCCCGGGTGGGGCTTTCACGATCGTGGATCTAGCCGTCGATGTGGTGGCGCTGCTGGACCGGCTCAGTATCGAGCGAGCGGCCTTCTGTGGCCTGTCGTTGGGTGGCCTGGTCGGGATCTGCCTCGCGGCGAACGTCCCGCAACGGCTGTCGTCTCTCGTCTTGTGCAGCGCCACCGCCCATTTCGACGACCACGGGCCGTGGGTGGAGCGGGCCGCATCAGTCCGTTGGGTGGGCACCTCGGGGATAGCGCCCGAGGTGGTCTCCGGCTGGTACACCCCGGACTGGGCAGCTGCGCACCCGGAGATCGTGGACAAGACAATCAAGATGATCGGCGGTACTCCGGACGATGGCTACGCCGAGTGCTGCACGGCCATCGCCTGCTGGGACGGTCGCCGGTCGCTCGGCCGGATCAACACGCCGACGCTGGTGATCGGCGGATCACAGGACTCTGTGACTCCGGTCGATCCGCATGCCAAGAGGATTGTCGCCGCCGTCTATCGGGCGAAGCTGCAGGTTCTCGACGGCGCGCACCTCGCGATTTTCGAGCAACCCGACCAGGCTCACCGCCTGATCGCCAAGCACGCCGCCACCCGGTAGCTCGACTATTTGTTGCCCGACACCCACTGCCCCCACGGGACCTGCCAATCCCCGAAGCCGTCGTAGGGCTTGAGGTCGGGGCCCCCGGTGCTGGTGTTGATGACAAGGTCGCCCTTCTTCACGTTATCGAAGAACCATTTCGCGTTGTCCGGCGAGAGATTGATACAGCCGTGGCTGACGTTGCTGTTGCCCTGCTGGGCGACTGACCACGGCGCGGAGTGCACGAACTCACCGCTGTTGGAGATACGGGTGGCCCATTGCACCTTGGCGATGTACCCGCCGGCATCGAGGGCGAGGCCAAACGTGGTCGAGTCCATGACCTTGGTGACGTTGCGGTCGGTGACCACATGCACGCCCTTGGCGCTGGGGGTGTTCGGTTTGCCCATGGAGATCGGCATCGTGCGCACCACCCGGCCGTTGATCTCGACAGTCATCTGGTGGGTCGCGCCGTCGGCCCGGGCGATGACGGCGTCACCGATCGTGAAGTGCGACGTCCGGTCCTCCTCGCCGTACACCCCGTTGCCGAAATCCTTGCCGTAATCGTGAATGTCCACGTTGACCTGGGTCCCCGGTTCCCAGAACTGCTGCGGGCGCCAGTGCACCTCTCTGCGGGAAAACCAGTAGAAAGCGCCCTCGACGTGCGGGCTCGTGGTCACAGTGATCGCATCCTCGGCGGCCTGCTTGTCCGCGATCGGCTCATCGAAATACATAGAGATCGGCTGGCCTACGCCGACCGTCTCCCCATCGAGTGGGTTGATGGACGGATAGGTCAGGGTCCGCGGCTCGATGGTGGTGAACATGGACGTCACGCGCACCAGCCGGTTGTCGTCGCCGACCGCGCTGGCGGTGAGCGTGTAGATCTTGCTATAGCCCAGTGGCTTGGTGGTCTTCCAGGTCGTGCCGTCGGGCTCAACCTGGCCGAGAACCGGAACTCCCTGTGGATTGGTCAAGGACACCTGACCGAGCTTGCCCTTCGCGACGGTGACCGTGATGGGCGCCAGCGGTGAGACGCCGACCGCGTGATCCGGCGGATCGCTGATGATGGTCGCGACCGGCGCAGGCAGCGACGGGGTGGCCACGTGCCCCACCGGACTCAACGCACTGGTATGGCCCACGGTGCACCCCGCCACCAGCACTCCGAGCACGATCACGACGCCACGCCTGAAGAGCCCTGACACTGTGTTCTGACCTCCGGTCGCCGGACACGACCTACTCACCCGCACGGGCACCATCCAATTCCGTGATCTACCTTGCTAGCTGGATACGTGTGTACCGACGCATGGCGACGTTGCCCGGTTGCTTGTAGGCTGGTTCGGACCGATCGGTACCAACGTGCTAGCGTCCTCGCCGTCAGCCCGAGCATGGGCCGACACCGGCGCCGCTAGCTCAACTGGCAGAGCAGCTGACTCTTAATCAGCGGGTTCGGGGTTCGAGTCCCTGGCGGCGCACCACCTCTCACCAGCTTAAATGACCGAAAGAAGATCAGTTATTGGGATCTTTGTCCATCGGACTGTCCATTAACGCGCTGTACGCTGCCGTTATGGCACGCAGGAAGCAGCCTCCGAAGGACCTGACCGGCATCCGCCAGCGGGGCGCCACCTACCAGATCCGTATCTCCGCCGGGTACAATCCGGTGACCGGTCGGCAGCTCATGCTCAGTGACTCGGCCGAGACCGAGGACGCGGCGATCCTGGTTCGCGACCAGTTGCGCGCGCAGGTACGGGACAACACGGCAGCCCGGACGAACGTCACACTCGGCTATCTGCTCGATGAGTGGTTATCTGGGCATGAGGTCGAGGAGACGACCCGGGCCAGCTACCGGCTGCTGATTAACGGCTTCATCCGTCCGACACTCGGCGACACTCCCCTGGGCCAACTGTGCCGGCAGGGCCCGCGCCCGTTCGAGCAGCTCTACGCCGAACTCCAGGCGTGCCGACGTCGGTGCCACGGCCGTGTTTTCGTCGAGCACCGCACACCCCGGCCGCACACCTGCGACCAGCGACGCACAGAGCACGTCTGCAAACCACTCGCGGTCTCCTCGGTCCGCCAGTGCCACGCGGTGCTCAGCGGCGCCCTGAACGCAGCGAAACGATGGGGCTGGATCACCGTCAACCCGCTGGACGCCGCCCAGCGACCACACATGCCCGCGCCGCAGCCCGACCCGCCGTCGACAGAGGAAGCCGCCAAGATCGCGAACGCCGCCTGGGCGCAGGACGCCGAGTGGGGCACCTTCGTCTGGCTGACCTTCATTACCGGCGCCCGGCGCGGTGAACTGGTCGGACTCGCCTGGGAACATATCGATCTGATCTCAGGACTGCTGACCATCCGGCGCAGCCTGGTGCGGCGCAACGGCAAGACGATCCTCAAGGACACCAAGACCCACCAAATGCGGGTAATCAAACTCGACCACGACACCGTCTCGATCTTGACCGACCACAAAGAGTGCGCGCAGCGCCGCTGCGCGGAACTCGGCACCGCGCTCGACGACGACGCTTTCGTGTTCTCCTACTCACCCGACCACCGGCGGCACTGTGATCCGGACGCCATCAGCCACCGGTACGCGAAGATGACCGCCGATCTCGGCATCGACACGCACCTACATGCACTCCGGCACTACAGCGCAACCGAGCTGCTCGCTGGCGGGGTCGACCTGCGAACCGTGGCAGGCAGGCTAGGTCACGGCGGTGGAGGGGCGACCACGCTCAAGGTTTACGCGGCTTGGGTCGCCGGTGCCGACACCAAGGCCGCAGACCTCATCGCCTCCCGACTACCTCGCCCACCCCAGGTAGGCGAGGTGCCGACCGGGCTACCAGACGCCAGCCATTAGCAGACGGTGGCGAGGAGGGTGGTGACGCGTCGGCGCTGGCGTGCTGAGCCGACTTGTGTGGCGAGCTGGGATGCGTGGTCGGCGTGGGTGCGGGCTTCGTCCCGGTCGCCGTGAGCTGCTAGGGCGGTCGCCAGGTCGACGTGGAGTGCGGTTTCGGCGCGGACGAAGGAGGGGTCGAGGCGATCGAGGGCGTCGGTGAGGACGGTGATGGCGTCTGGGTGGCCAAACCGGGCCAGTGCGTGGCCGCGCCAGCGGGCGAGGTGCACGGGGTCGAGCGCGACGTAGGGCCGGTCGTCGGCCGGATCGTCAGGCAGGAGTTCGGCGGCCCGGTCGAAGGCGTGCAGGCTGGCGGTGTGATCGCCGTCGGCGGCGAGGGCTTCGCCGTGCGCGGCTGCCAGCCAGGCCCGCAGGACGCGGGGTGAGGCTGTGTCGGCGCGGTGCCGGGCGCCGTCGAGTAGGTCGGCGGCGTCGCGGGTCGCGTCGGCGTCGATGAGGACGAATGCTTGTTCGGCGGCGGCGTGTGATTCGTGCGGGATGGAGTTGGATTGGGCGGCGGCGGATCGGGAGTGTTCATAGTGTTGCCAGGAATGGAGTACGTCGCCGAGGTCGAGTGCTTGCCATCCGGCGAGGGTGTGCATCTCGGAGAGCAGCGCGGCGAGCGGTTCCCGGGTGCCCGGAGCGAGGCTGTACGAGGCGAGCCGCTCGACTTGGCGAATTTTGGTGTTGAGTTCATCTCGGACGACGATCGCACCAAGTTGCCGGTCGAGTCGGCGGATGTCGTCGAGTTGCTGGTGCAGAAGGGTGATGACCGAGGGATCGACGCGCCGGGCGATGTTGAGTAGTTGGCGCAGTTCGCTGGTGGGATTCTCGCCATTGTCGGCGACGGTCTTCGGTGGTGCGAGGAGAGTCGCGATGGGCTCGCCGAAGAGTCCTTCGAGTAGTCGTGCGGTGGCGGGTCGGAGCGCGCCGAGGGGTTGGCCGCTGACGAGTCGTTGAAGGTGCCGCAGGCTCAGCGTGCCCGGTTCGCGGTTGTCCCGGGCGAAGTCTTGGGCGTGCTGCACGAATTCCTCGTGGGTCATGCAGAGCTGCCGGATGTGGTGTTCGAGCAGTGTCCGTGGTGGCCGGTCGGCCAATCCTGCTCACCTCCTGGGTAGGGCGTGTCTGTGGCGTTGGGATGGCGGCCCGGTGTCCTTGTCGCTGATACCGCGCTTGTCGCAAGATTATTTCAGCTCGTCGCAGAGGGCGACTGAGCAGGGTGTCCCGGTGCCGCGCCTGCCCAACAACGCCGCCGGGCCACCACGTCACGGCCGGGAGCGCGGTGCAACCCCGACGAACCCCGGCTCCCGGCCGTGACTCCAGCGACCGCGGACATGAGGTGCAGACGTGGGCGAGCACACCGAGCCCTTGACGGCCGTCAGCGGGCGGAACGCCACCCCGCCGACGGTCACACGCCACGGCGCACCCCACCCGCCCCGCGACGCCTACCGGGCGGCCCTGTCGCGGACCTCCTTGGGGGCTTCCGTCGACACGCTGATCACCGTCGCTCTCATTGGTCTGTGGGGCCCTCTGCTCGTCATCGCGGCGGTCGCGGCCCTCCGTGCGGCAGCCGACTCGCGGCATCGTCGCCACCAGCACGGACGCCACCATCCCCAGCTACGCGACCGCGCCCAGCGCACCGTAGGAGAGATCGCCTCACGCCTCGCGACGGAAGCCTCACGACCCCGCCGAAAAATCACAATAATCCGCCGGGAGCGGAAGATTCCGGACCCACCGCTGAGCCCGCATCCCACCAGGGGCCCCTCTCGCACCGTTCGTGACGGGTGTGACGGGTCTGGTGGGGGTCCACCAACCCGTCACACACGACATTTCCTCAGCTAGGAGTGCACGGTAACCCGTCACAGCAGCTGTGACGGGTTACCGCCGACTGTGACGGGTTCACGCGGGGTCACCCTCGGGCTCCGGATCGTCGTGCTGGGCCTGGATCGCGGCTCGGATGTCGGCGGTGAGGTAGCCCCGAGCTTGCCGGGTGGTGCCGTCATCGTGGGTGACGTGGCCCCGGCGGGGGCGGCAGCCGAGGTCGCCCATCTGTCGCCCGAAGGCGGTCGGTTCGACGTCGAGGGCGTCGACGAGTTCAGCGGTGGGGATGAACTCGCGGCCGTCATCGTCGAGGTCGGCGCCGAGGTAGTCGACCACCGAGGCGAGCGGCTCCGGAAGGTCACAGGCTGGAGGTTCCTCGGCGGTGAGCTGGCTTGCCCCGATGACGTGAGCGACGGTGGCCGGGTCGAGCGCGGGCGTGGATCCGGTGCCGATGGCGTGGCCGGTGAGGGTACCGGCCACCGCGCGTAATTCCCGGCCGCGTTCGCAGAGTGTGGCCCAGTCGTTGTTGGGCATGTAGTCGGTGCGGACCATCATGGCCAGGGCGTCGGCACCGGCAGCGGTCTCCCCATCGGGGCGGAGAATGCCGACGCCCTTGTGCGAGGGCAGCAGCCGACTGCTGTCCCAGCCCCGGGTGTTCATCTGCTCGCCGAGGATGATGTTGCTGTCGCGCCAGTCCATCACGCGCAGCGCGAACCGGGACCCGAGGACAGCGCGCAGCGCCGACGGGATCGTTTTCGAGTCCGGTCGTTGGGTGGCCAGCACGAGGACGATTCCGGCGGCGGGTCCTTTCTTGGCCAGCCAGGTGAGGAGTTCACCGATGTACTGTCCGGCGGGGATTTTTTTGTTGTGCACGTCGATGGGGGTGCGTTCTTCGAGGGGGACTTGGACTTCGTCGATGAAGATGCCGGTGATGGGCATGTTCAGTGCTGGGTCGCGGGACATCGCGGGGGTGATTTTCGATTCGGGGCAGGTCTGGTTGTCGAGGTCGCGCATGCGCCGGTAGCGGCCTTGGACTTCGGTGACGAGTTCGACCAGCCACGCGGCCAGGGTGAGGACGTGGGCGGGTTCGTCGCCGGACATGAACCGGTGCGCGACCTGAGCGGCGGCGTCCCAGTCCTTCCCGGCTTTGAAATCAGCGATGTAAAGCCGGGTGTGCGGGTCGAGGACCAGGCCGGCGGCGGCCAGGCGGGTGGCGAAGGTCTTGCCCTGGCGGGGGATCGCGCCGACGAGCAGGGAGGTCCACACCAGAGGGAGGCTGATGCGGCGGTCCCGGGCGTCCCGGCCGAACGGCACCGGCCGCCACGCATCCCAGCACACCACGTCGAGCAGTGGGGTGCGCAGGGGTGGGGTGGTGTAGGGGTCGGTGTCGGCTACCCACATCGCGACCCGCCCGGCGTGCCCGCCGTTGCCCCGGACCCGCTCGACGAGCAGTTGAACCTCATCCACGGCGAGCGCGGACGCCAACGCCTCGCGGTTTTTGATCACATCGGTGGCCTTGCGGGTGGCCGGGAGGTCGACGGTGATCGCCCACCCGGCCCCCACCCGGCCCGCCCGCTCCACCAACCGCAGCGTCTCGTCCTTACCAATCAGTTTGGCGTCCCGGAAGGCGTCGACCAGCACCTGTGGGTCCATGGTCCAGGTCAGCGACCGGGGACCGGCGAGCACGGCGCGCCGGCCGGGGCTGCCGTCCTTGCGCCGGCCGGTGATCGCCAACACCGCCGAGCCGGTCACGACCGTGATCCACAGCACTCGGGGGCCGTAGACCATCTCGCCCACCGCCAGCCCGGCCGTACCGGTCCCGGCCAGGGCTCCGGTGACGCGCCACCGGAGCAGGGTCAGCTCGCGGATCTCGACGTACTTATCCGCCAACTTCTCCGACTGCTCAGCGGCCTCCCGATAGTCACGCACGGTCACCCACCTCCGCCACGCCCGCACGGCCAGCACCGTCCCCCGACCGGTCGCGGCCACGAACCACCATGGTGCGCGCGCCACGGTGACGGCGGCGTCCTTGGCTGCCTGTGCCGCGTGGGAGCGGCTCTTGAGCGCGGCAGGAACGCGCGGGGAGCGCTGCCACCGTGACGCCTGTCGGTACCGCTCGTGCTCGCCGGGTCGGTCGTCGTCGATCAGCTCGCCGTCGAGCACCGGCTCCGCAGGGATCAACACCGCCTCGCCTGGCGTGCTCATCGCCGATCACCTCGCCCATAGGTGGTGTCCAACGAGGTCACTGTCCTAGTAAGGGCATGTGCGGTGATCAATCCCGGGAGGGCGAGGACGACCCAGAACAGCGTGCTGCCCGGGGCGTAGGTGATCGCCGCCCACTGCGCGCCGACGATCACCCCGGCCGTGCCCAGCACGTGCCCGGCCAACGACGCAACCCGGGACACCCCGCGGGCGCCATCGGCCGCCGGTCGTCCCCGCCGGGTGCCCGAGCGCCACATCATCAACAGGGCCAACAGCACGCCCACAACTGCGACCACCTGCGCCGGGCTCAAGTTGACGGTCACGGCGTCGGCCCTCCTTCCTGGGTAGTTCCCTGTTGCTGCTGGCGGTGTCGCTGCCACACTTGGTGCAGTGCACGCCGGTCGTCCTCGGCCAGCGCCCCCCACACCCCGGTCGTGCACTTACTGGCAATACGAAGATCCAGCTCTAAGCACTGGTCGATGACCGGGCACCCGGCACACAACCCCGCGGCGAGGCACCGGTCACTGGATGCGCAGCCGTCCCAGTCCGGCTCATCGGCTGGCCACAGGCCCCACAGGCACAAACCACGGCGCATCACGACATCCCTGAGCACGTCGGTCGGGACCTGCCGCCACCGATCGAGCCCGGCGGCCAAGGCCTCGTAGTCCGGGGTGTCCTCGTCGTCGGTCACCATGACGCACCGCTGGTCGCGCGGGCCACCTCGCGGGCGGTACGCCGCTGTGCGGCCATCTGCGCCACGTCCACGCACCCACCGGACTCAGCGGCCTCGGTCGCCAACCGGTCCACGGCGGCGGCCGGGATGACGTAGCGGGTGCGAATCCGCACGGCCGGGAAGGCGTCGTCGCGGATGGCGCGGTAGAGCGTCGCCGGGGTCACCCGCAGCACGCGGGCGGCCTCCGGGACGGTGTAGAACGCCGGACTCCCGGCGCTCTTGTTGGTGCTGTCCATAATCGAACTCCCCATCGAAAGCATGATGTCATCTGTTTATTGAACTGATTTCAGTGCTTGATAGCGTGCGGAATACAGAAGCGGTGGTCGGGGCTACTCTTCGGCGCTCAGGGCGGAGCGCGGAGGAATAGGTGGCACAGGACTGGGCGGCGGTCGCGCGGGCGATCGATGCGAGGCTGACTGAACTCAACTGGCGGCAACGCGAACTGGCCGAACGGGCTCAGGTATCGGTGGCCATCGTGCGCGAGTTGCATCGCAACACCACCCAACGCCGCCGTAACGCCCGCACACTGGAAGCGCTCTCCCTCGCGCTGGGTTGGCACCCCGAGCACCTCGACGCCCTGCTGCGCGGTTGCACTCCGCCGGATCGGGGCCAGCCGGAAACCTCGCCGGTCGACCCAGTGATCGCCCGGCTGACCTCGATCGACCGACGCCTCGCCGCCATTGAACGACGCCTGGATGAGCTGGCGTCCGGCGATGGGTAGACCCGCCGGTAGCCGACCGTCGGTGGTGTCGGTGATTTCTTGCATGGCACTAGGAAACGCCCACCAGGTGCCGCTTCGTAATTGTCACCGGTTAACGACCAGACCATTAACCACCATTAACCGCGCAGCTCAGGACCGGTTTATCCGCGACCGGAGCCGACCGTGCTGACGTCATTGCAGACCGTGCGCCGACACCTCGGTTACACCGCAGCGCAGGTGATCGACCTCCTCACCCGCCGCGCCAACGCACTCAACCTGCCGATCGCGAACCCAGCGAGCCTGAAGACCAAACTGTCGCGATGGGAGAACGGGAAAGAACAACCCAGCGAGATCTACCGGCGACTGTTCCGCGAGATCTACGGCCGCACCAACGCTGAACTCGGCTTCCCCGACGAGCCCGAAGAGCACCCCGAAGCCGCCGAGCTACGATCCCGGCTCGCCGTCGCCCGCACCGTTGACAGCGAGACCGTTGAGGTCTTCCGTCATCAGGTCGACCACGCCCGCCACCTCGACCGGCGCTTCGGCGCCCTCACGCAGCTCGACCAGCTCCGCACCCAGATCGACCAAGTACAGCAACTCCTGACCTACCGCGCCGGACCCCAGCGGGCGGCGCTGGCCGGGGTACTGGTCGAGGCATCCACCCTCGCCGGCTGGCAAGCACTCGACCGCGCCGCCCCCGGCCAAGCATGGACCCACTACGAACGCGCCAAAACCGCCGCCCGCGAAGCCGGCTCACCCGCGCTGCTCGCCCACGCCACCGCCGAACAAGCCTTCGTTCTCCTCGACCTCGACGAGACCACCGCCGCCCTCGACCAACTCACCCACGCCCGCACCCTCGCCACCGGCACCGCCACACCCCTACTCCATGCCTGGCTGGCCGCCGCGCACGGCGAAACCCTCGCCGCAGCAGGCCACGCGGACGACGCGCGGCGCGCCTTCGACACCGCTTCCAGCCTGCTCCCGGCCGACCCCGTCGACCCCGCGCTGCCGTTTCTGTTCCTCGGCGACTCCCACCTCGACCGCTGGCGCGGCAACGCACTCGCCCGCCTCGGCGCACCCGAAGCCATCACCCAGCTCACCACTGCTCTCGCGCAACTCCCGGCGGACTTCGTCCGCGCCCGCATCAGCCTGCTCGTCGACCTCGCCTACGCCCACGCCGCCACTGGTGACCGCGACGCCGCCCTTGCCTATGCCCGGCAGGCTCGCCGCCTCGCCGGGCAGATCAAATCCGACCGGCACCAACGACGGCTCAACCGTCTCGTGCTACCCTGCAGCACCTCTACGTGACGTCAGGTAATACAGCAACGCGACCAACGTCCCCGACCCGAGCAACTCCTGACGCCGCGCCAACTCCGGCACCCGCGACAACGGCACCCACTCCACCCGACCGACTTCTTCGGTGTCGGTCGGCTCCCCGATCCGCTCCGCCGCCCGCCACAAAAAGACATCCACCGGCGCCGTCACCTGCCCCGGAAGCGGCTCAAAACTCACCAGACGCTCCGGCTCCCCCACCGGACGCCACCCGCTCTCCTCCTCCGCCTCCCGAGCAGCCGTCACCACCGCATTCTCACCCTCATCCACAAGACCGCCTAGCAGCTCATATCCCCACTGCTCCGTGACGAACCGGTACCGCCACAACATCAACGCTCGATCCTGGCTGTCCACGATCAGTGCCACCGCGATCCGGTCCAGGTGCACCACGTGGTAATCCCACCGCTCCCCGTTCGGTGCCCCCACATCCACCAACCCCAACCGCACCCACCGATTGTCATAGACCGTCTTCTCACCGAACCGCTGCCACCCGCTCGCGCCGCGCTCCTCAGCCACACAAGCAGCGTAGATCGCACGCGCCCACCACCTCTCGGCATATGTCCGATTTGTCCAGTACCGTTGACCACGGTGGAAAACCGCCTCTTACCTGTGCAAACCCTGCATCAAGATCTTGCAAAACCCCAGATCATGCAGAGAACGCGAAACGCTAGGCCAGTGCGCGGGTGGCTCGTCACCGTGGAGACGCCCCAGTGGGCACAGGACCCCAAGATCCTCACAGCGCTTCTCGACTCACCAGCCGCCAGACGAGTGATCCAGGGAGCCGCGCGACGCTGCAGAGGTAAGCTACAATGTCGACCACCGCAAAATTTACAAAGAAGGGTTTCGGATTGTCACCTCCTAAAGACATCGCACAGGTCAAGGAAACGCTTGAGGAGGTAGCCGAGAGAATACCCGAGGAGACAAGAGCTCCTCGGGTATTCCTCAGAAGGCTAGAGATTAAGAACTTTCGGGCTATCCGGCAGTCCACCTTCACGTTTCAGCCAGGCCTCAATGTCCTGATTGGTGCAAACAACGCCGCCAAGACCGCTGTGGTTGACGCCCTAAGATTGATCTTCAGCATCGGGACTTTCGAGAAGAAGGAAGATCTGATCCGGTTGCGAGCAACCGATGTTAATACCACTTACGATGAAAGCACACCCCCATCGGTGACGGTCTCATTCTCGGCAACATTCCTTGGACCATCTGACTCCGATCTGCCCGCCCAGTTCTACGAGATGTTTTGTCCCGATGAGCGCGAACAACTTGACGAGAGCACGGAGGAGTCGGAGTACGCAGTCTTCCGTCTGAGATACCAGGCAACCTTCCAATACAGCGCGAGCAAGGCCCGCTATGACAACCGTCGCAGCGAGCTCAAGGGTGGTCCGAACCTGAATAATCCACTTCCGTACGAGGTGCTCGATTCTCTCCGAGCCGTGTACCTAGCTCCTCTACGGGACCTGGTAGACGATCGCATCCGGGTAGGCACCGAGATCGAGCGATTAATTCTGAGCCACACCTTATCGGGCAGGGAGAACGATCGTGAAGCCATCCCTGGCATACTCCGACAAAAGGCGATTGAGCTTATCCGGGACGTAACTGAGAACAAGCACCACGCAGCGGCCGGCAAGAACCTGTCGGAGTATGCAAAGCCCCATCAGATTCCCGAGGGGGCACTATCTTTCGCGCCCTGGGGGATTTCTGACGGCCTATTTAATTCCATACGGCCTATTTAATTCCATGCAGCCCATGTTCGAGCACTCGTTGCATGGAATGGGCAAGCTCCCGTTGAGCAGCAATGGCTTAGGTATCAATCAGCTGATTTATGCGAGTATTGTCCTGTCGCGCAGGGGCCAGGTCGACGTCGACAACCATACTCAGACATTTTTTCTCATCGAGGAGCCCGAGGCTCATCTCCACCCACAGCTACAAGACTCGTTCTTCTACGCGCTCAACCAGATCCAGGACCACCAAATCTTCGTAACGTCACATTCGCCAACGATAACAGCCAAGACCGACCTCAATCGCATCATCGTCATGCGGCGCGTCGAGGCTGACAACGTGGCCCAGCCGCTGCACCTGTCTAAGGTATACGCCGGACGCGATCACGATCGCAGGTATCTGCACAAATTCCTAGACGTGACCAGGTCGCAGTTACTGTTTGCCCGGGGCGCAGTATTTGTTGAGGGCATTACCGAGGCAATGTTGATCCAACGCTTCTCTGAGATCATGGGCAAGAGTCTTCGCGATATGGCTGTCGAGGTCATTGTGATTGACTCCGCCTATGGATTCGATCATTTTCGCCCGCTTTTCGATGGAGGCGAGGATGCGTACTGTCGAGGCGTCTTCATCACCGACGGCGATGAAGATCCGAAAGTGGTCGCGACCGACGACGTTATTCGAGGCGCAGGCTGTACTTTGAACCACGGCCTCAAGGAGACGGGTAATACCGCTACTGCCACGGGCTACGGAACCTTTGAATTTGAGCTGCTGCGCGCCTCGATCTTGGGCAGCGGCAACACGGGAATGCAAGAAATCATGGAGCGAGCAATTGAGACGCGCCGCGCCTGTCGCGGCACAGAACTCCGAGAACGAGTTCGTACGGGACTTCCTGGACTTCAAACATCCATCGCTCGCCTACAAGAAGATGAAGGAGAACCGCAAGAACAGCGCCCTAACGAAAGACGATTGGTACGCGACTTGGCACACGAACGATCACTTTAAGGCCGCAAAGTCAGACTTTGCCTTCTACCTAGCCGAGGAGTTACTAAGGAGATCGAAAGTAAGTGGACTTTGCGGTCTACTTGTGGTTTAATTCTCCTATGCGGGATAACGATGGCCGGAAGCTTGATCACGCCACGCTGGAAGCGATCCGGATTCGAGCGTGTG
>JBOHFR010000026.1:58475-62797 GCA_050699715.1 Pseudonocardiaceae bacterium | reverse complement strand
AGCAGCTCTCCTGTCGAACTCGGCAACAGTAGAGTTGATCACAAAAAAAGAGATCAACAGGCACGCCCTCACCAGCTTGCACGCCTTGCTGCCGGGCATAGCCGCAGTTCACAGGTGTTCCCACGACTTTGCCGGGGCCCTGCGCTCGTGGCACACTCCAAACAGCGATCATGGTGGGCCGGCGAGCCCGGATGGAGCTGGCTGGCAGAGTAGGGGCATGCCTGAAACCGCCAAAGAGAATCGCGCCAGCGAGGACGTCACTGGCGAGGACTTCAGCGATGCGGTGTTCGCCGATCAGGAGTGGGCGGGGCGCTGTTTCGTCGACTGCCGGTTCATCGAGGCCGACCTGCGTGGGTTGCGCACCCGCGGCTGCCGGTTCACCGGTTGCGACTTCACCGGCGCCGACCTGGGCGACTCCGAGCACCGCGCGAGTGCTTTCCACACCTGCACCTTCCGGCGCACCACGCTGGCCGGCTCGGTGCTGCAGAGCTGCTCGATGCTGGGCAGCACGGTCACCGACTGCCGGTTGCGACCGTGGACGCTGCGCGAGGTCGACCTGCGCCTCACTGGGCTGGGCCACGCCGACCTTCGGCAGACCGTGCTCGCCGGGTTGCGGCTGACCGAGGCGAACCTGGTGCGGGCCGACCTGCGGGGTGCTGACCTCTCCGGCGCCGACCTGACCGGGGCTCGCTTGCTGGGGGCCCGGCTGGAGGGCGCTGACCTGCGCGGGGCCCGGCTGGACGCCGACGCTCTGGTGCAGGCGCAGCTGAGTGGTGCCCGGATCGACGTGGACACCGCGATCCGCTTCGCCGTGGCGAACGGGCTGCTGGTGGACCTGGGGGTGTGACCGCACGCGGTGAGCAGCAGCTCCGGTGCGAGGATGCCCCGCATGACCAGGCGGACGAGCCCGCGACCACAGCTGACCTTCGGCCTGGTCCTGGCCGTGGTGGCGGTGGGCATGGTGCGCATCGCGCAGTACCACTGGCGGGAGGGTACTGTGATCATCGGCGGCGCGCTGCTGCTCGCCGCGGGGTTGCGGGCGGTGCTTGCGCCTGAGCGGACCGGGTTGCTCGGAATCCGCCGCCGCGCCGTGGATGTGCTCACCTACGGCGTCTTCGGGCTGCTGATGCTGCTCGTGGCACTGACGATCACCGGGGGACCGCTGGCGGTAAGCTGACGTCTGGTTTGCCCGAGAAGAGAACATTGCCCAGGGAAGATTGCTCAGGGGAGGATTGATCACGCATGGCACGTTCCGGCACGGTCGCGGTCATCGGAGCCGGCTTCTACGGTTCGACCACCGCACAACGGCTGGCCGAGTACGACCTGTTCGACACGGTCGTGCTCACCGACATCATCGAGGGCAAGCCGGAGGGCTTGGCGCTGGACATCAACCAGTCCCGACCGGTGGAGGGCTTCGAGACCAGGGTCGTCGGGCAGACTACCGGAGCGGACGGCTCGGGCTATGTGGCGATCGCCGGCAGCGACATCGTGGTGATCACCGCTGGGCTGCCCCGCAAGCCGGGGATGAGCCGGATGGACCTGCTCGGGGTGAACGCCCGCATCGTCCGGCAGGTCGCGGAGAACGTGGCCCGGCATGCCCCCGACGCGGTCGTCATCGTGGTGTCCAACCCGCTGGATGAGATGACGGCGCTGGCGCAGCTCGCCACCGGGTTCCCCCGGCACCGGGTGATGGGCCAGGCTGGGATGCTCGACACCGCGCGGTTCACCAGCTTCGTCGCCGACGAGCTCGCCGTCCCGGTGTCCTCGGTGCGTACCCTGACGCTGGGTTCGCACGGTGACAGCATGGTTCCGGTGCCCAGCGCGTGCACGGTGGACGGTGCCCCACTGACCGACCTGCTGCCCGCCGAGAAGATCGAGGAGCTGGTCACCCGCACTCGAAACGGTGGTGCCGAGGTTCTCGCCCTGCTCAAGACCGGGTCGGCGTACTACGCCCCGTCCGCCGCGGTGGCCCGCATGGTGCGCGCCGTGCACGAGGACTCCGGTGCCGTGCTGCCAGTCTGCGCCTGGGTGGACGGCGAGTATGGAATCTCCAATGTTTACCTGGGCGTCACCGCTGAGCTGGGGCGGGGTGGGGTACACCGGGTGGTGGAGACCCCGCTGACCGCCGACGAGCTCGCGCAGCTGCGACGGGCCGCGCAGGCCGTTGCGGCCAAGCAGGCCGACGTGGTCGGCCTGTGAGTGGCGATAAGAGTCATAGCTCTTATCGCCACTCACGGGTCCGACGAAGGAGGACATCTTGATCAAGGTAATGGGGACCGTCGTCGAGCTCGACGGTGATGAGATGACCCGGGTTATCTGGCGGGTCATCAAGGACACGCTGATCCTGCCTTATCTCGACCTCACCCTCGACTACTACGACCTCGGCATCCAGCACCGGGACGCCACCGACGATCAGGTCACCGTGGCGGCCGCGCACGCGATCGCCCGGCATGGGGTGGGCGTCAAATGTGCCACCATCACGCCCGATGAGGCGCGGGTCGAGGAGTTCGGCTTGAAGAAGATGTGGCGCTCACCCAACGGGACGATCCGCAACATTCTCGGTGGTGTGATCTTCCGGGAACCGATCATCTGCTCCAACGTCCCCCGGCTCGTGCCGCACTGGACCAAGCCGATCATCATCGGCCGGCACGCGCATGGCGACCAGTACAAGGCCACCGATTTCACCGTCCCGGGGCCGGGCACTGTGACGATCACCTACACCCCCGATGACGGCCGCGAGCCGCTGGTGGCGGAGGTGGCGCGGTTCGATGAGAGCGGCGGTGTCGCGCTCGGGATGTTCAACTACCGCGCATCCATCGAGGATTTCGCCCGGGCATCGCTGCGCTACGGCCTGGCCCGCGAGTACCCGGTCTACCTGTCGACCAAGAACACGATCCTCAAGGCCTACGACGGCATGTTCAAAGACGTGTTCGCCGAGATCTATGAAGCGGAGTTCAAAGCCGACTTCGAGGAGCACGGCCTCACCTACGAACACCGGTTGATCGACGACATGGTGGCCGCCGCGCTGAAGTGGCCCGGCGGCTACGTCTGGGCCTGCAAGAACTACGACGGCGACGTGCAGTCCGACATCATCGCGCAGGGCTTCGGCTCACTGGGCCTGATGAGCAGCGTGCTGCTGACTCCAGACGGCCGGACCGTCGAGGCGGAGGCCGCGCACGGCACCGTCACCCGGCACTTCCGGGCGTATCAGCAGGGCAAGCCCACCTCGACTAACCCGATTGCGTCGATCTTCGCGTGGACGCAAGGCCTGCGCCACCGCGGCGCGCTAGACGCGACCCCCGAGGTCACCCGATTCGCCCAGACCCTGGAGCGGGTCTGCGTCGACACTGTCGAGAGCGGCGCAATGACCAAGGACCTGGCCTTGCTGATCGGCCCAGATACCCCATTTCTGACCACCGAGGCCTTCCTCGAGGAGCTTGGCCGGGGGTTGCGGCAAGCAATGGGGTTGTGAAGCATGGCCTCATACCCAAAGTGAGATCGTGACAGCGGGGAGTGGCAGGTGGCGACGACAAAAAAGCAGCGGTACGTTGTCGGGGGAGTCGTGGTGGTCGGCGCATTTCTATTGTTTGCTGCACACAACGACCAGGGGTGTACGGTGACGGTGACCGCAGATCAACTCAAGGTGCGGTCCAGTCCCGACAACAACGCCGCCGTGGTGCAGACTTTCACCAAGGGAGAGGTGGTGTCTGCCGACCGGACCATCCTCAACGGCTTCCGGCAACTCACGCCGGGCCACTGGGCCGCGCGGGAATACCTCAACCCGACGCCGGGCAGCGACTGCGACTGACCGGCCCGGGGCGCTACCGTAGACGGTTATGCGGGGTACTAGCCCACAGCAGGACGACGGGCAGCCGGGCCTACTCCAGCGGTATCGGTTGCGCTACCCGTGGTTGGACCATCTGGTGCGCTCCGGGCAGTCCTACACCGCCCACCACGGGGATCATTACGCTGCGGCGATCACGTTCTTCAGTGTGCTTTCCCTCGTGCCGCTGTTGATGATTGCCTTCGCAGCTGCGGGTTTCGTGCTCGCCGGCAACCCGGAGCTGCTGCGCCACCTGCAAGATCAGATCCAGTCAGCGGCGCCTGCCGGGTTGGGTCCGACTCTCGACCAGGTCATCATCGAGGCGATCAAGTCTCGCGGCGGAGTGGGGATCACGGGCTTGCTGGGCGCGCTGTATTCCGGGCTAGGCTGGATGGCCAACCTCCGCGAGGCGCTCACCGCTCAGTGGCAATCAACCCAGTGGCAATCAACCCAGTGGCAATCAACCCAGTGGCAATCAACCCAGTGGCAATCAACCCAG
>JBOHFR010000026.1:24146-58375 GCA_050699715.1 Pseudonocardiaceae bacterium | reverse complement strand
CAGTGGCAATCAACCCAGTGGCAATCAACCCAGTGGCAATCAACCCAGTGGCAATCAACCCAGTGGCAATCAACCCAGGGGGAGCCGCCGCCTGCGCCGGAGGGCTTCCTGCGCAAGAAGGTCTTCGACCTGCTGGCGCTGCTCAGCCTGGGGTTGGCGCTGGTGGCATCCTTCGCCCTGACCGGCATCGGCACCGCGTTTGCCGGCGTCATCCTCAACGCGCTGGGTTTAGGGCAGATCTACGGGGCCCGGCTGGTGCTCGTGGCCCTCGCTGCGTCGGCGTCGGTGGCCGGCATGTGGC
Source organism: Pseudonocardiaceae bacterium (assembly GCA_050699715.1). Lineage (GTDB taxonomy): Bacteria > Actinomycetota > Actinomycetes > Mycobacteriales > Pseudonocardiaceae. The sequence continues at coordinate 58,074 of JBOHFR010000026.1, read as the reverse complement.
TGGTGTTCCTTTGGGTGATCGCGCGGCTGCCGAGGCAACCGGTGCCGCTGCGCAGCGCGATGAGCGCCGCGTTGTTCGGGGCGATTGGTTTCGAAGTCCTCAAGCAGGCCTTTGCTATTTATCTGAACACCGTCACCAACAGCCCCACCGGACGGCTGTTCGGCCCGGTAATCGGACTGATGGTGTTCGCCTACTTCGTCTCTCGGTTCCTGCTGTTCCTCACGGCATGGGCGGCGGTGGCCCGGGCAGAGGTCACGCAGGACCACCAGCAGGTCTCCCCTGAAGCTCGACCGCCGCTGCCCTCGCCAGCCGCGGAGATCCATCCCGACGCCGTCGTCGGGTCTCGCCCGGACATCCCGCGCTAGTCCGAGCTTCGGGAGTTTTTTTCGCTCTGCCACGCCACGTACTGATGTCACTGTCGGTGAGGTCTGGGGAAGGACTGTCGCGGTGTGGGGAGTTGCCACAGGTGGCAACTTCTCGCCCCAAGTTGCCGTCTGTGGCAACTACGCAACGGATCCCCCCAACCCTCCCCGTGGGGCGGCGGGGGCGCAGCGGCAGAGCGGACAGCGGCCCGTGTCGCGCCACACCGGGTGGCCAGCGACGCCCACCGAGGCCCCGCGCCGGGATACCCGCTCGGGGCAGGGAGGCCTGACCACCGCGACTATAAAAAAATCGTGAAACGGCCGCTGATCTCCACCCCGATGCGCCCAGGCCCTGGATGGGTGTGTACTGGAGAGCAGCGAGTCAGTTCCTCCCCCTGGGCCCGCCACACGTGCTAGGAGACCAGCATGCAAACCGTGATCAAGGTGCTCGGGATCATTGCGTTGATCTGGATGGGGTTCACGGTGCTGGGCTGGGTGCTGGGTGTCGCGCTCACGCTGGTGCTCTGGGCGGTGGTGATCGGCGGGGTGCTATTCGTCGGCTCGGCCGCTTACGCTGCGGTGAAGGGCAAGTCGGACCGTCACGCGCTCGATCGGTAACCGGCGCCTGTCAAGATCCGCCGGACCAGGTGCATCGCGATGGTCACGGACCGGTCACGGATTTCGGCGCGGTCGCCGGGCAGCACTGGGTCTCTGGCCAGAGCCGCGCCGTCGCTGGTCCGCACGCAGATGCACACGTAGCCGACCGGCTTGGTGTCGGTGCCCCCGCCTGGACCGGCTACTCCGGTGATCCCGCATCCGATGTTGGCACCGAAGCGGTGGCGCGCCCCGTCGGCCATCGCCGAGGCCACTTCCGGTGACACCGCGCCATGCTGCTCGATCAGCTCGGCGGGCACGCCCAGCAGCTCGGTCTTGGCGGCATTGGAGTAGGCCACCACGCTACCCGCGAGGTAGTCCGACGATCCTGGGCGCTCGGTGAGCCGGGCGGCCAGCAGCCCGCCGGTGCACGACTCGCCGAGCCCGATCAGCCGCCCCCGCAGCAGACCGGCGAGCTGGTCGTCCAGCGAGCTGCCGTCGGTGGAGAACAGCTGCCGCGAATGCCGGGTACGGATCGCCTCAACCAGCGCGTCGCGGATCGCCTCGGCGCCGGGCCGATACCGGATGTCAATCTCCAGCTCGGCGCTTCGCAGGCAAGTGGTGATCTCCAGCGGGGCCAGGTCCAGCGTCGCGCTCACCTCGCGCAGGGTCGCCGCGAGCTGCGACTCGGGCAGCCCGAACAGCCGCAGCCGCGCTGATTCCAAGGGCCGAGCGCGCGCCAGTACCGCTGCGACGGCGGAGGTGGCCAGCGCTGCGGGCCACATCGCCCGCAGCTCGCTAGGTGGTCCGGGCAGCACGATCACTGTCGGCCCGCCCGCGACCGGGACCACCAGCCCAGGTGCCGTCCCCACCGGGTCGAGCGGCTGCGCGCCGCGGGGCACCATCGCCTGCTTGCGGTTGGCTACCCGCAGCGCCTCGGGGCTGAAGTGCGCCAGGTGACTGAACCGGGCGAGGATGGCGGCGATCTGGCGCTCCATCGCCGCATCGAGCTCCAGCTCCACTCCGGCGAATCCGGCGACGACCTCGGCGGTCAGGTCGTCCGCGGTCGGGCCAAGCCCACCGCTGGTGACGACCAGCTCGACTCCCTGGCTGGCGAGGAATCGCAGTGCCGCCGCCAGGTCCGCTGGTCGATCTCCGGTGCACACTAGGTGGGCTACCTCGACGCCCAGCTCGCCCAGCCGCTGCGCCAGCCATGGGCCGTTGCGGTCGGTGATCTGGCCGCTGAGCAGCTCCGTACCGGTGACCACGATCCCGGCCCGGACATCGGGGCCGTCGTTACTCACGAGAGGGCACGCTAGCGGGGTCGGTATGCCGGCCGCCGGGTCGACCCCTCCGGGAGTGCTGACCCGGCTGCCTGGCCTGGAGCCTTACGTCGAGTGGCGGGGTAGTAACTCTTGGCGCGAGAATATCGCTCTTTCAGGAGAATTTATACTCTATTCAGGTGATATACAGCGTTAAATTTTTCCAAGAAATATTACTCTTAGTAGAATTTAACTGAGACGAGGGGATCCCGATCGAGGGGATCGTCGCAGACCGATGAGCACTGTGTCTGGATTGTTGGGCGTCCTGGGCCGGGAGCGGGCCCGGCCTGTCCGGCTGCGCGAGTGGCCACACGCCTGGTGGCTGGCCGTGGGCACGGTGTGTTTCGGCGCGTTCATGGGCCAGCTTGATGCCAGTATCGTCACCCTGACCTACCGGCCGCTGCGGGCGCAGTTCCACGCGTCGCTGGCCGGGGTGCAGTGGGTGTCGCTGTCCTACCTGCTGGCGCTGACCGCCCTGCTGATCCCCGTCGGGCGCCTGGCCGATATCCATGGCCGCAAGCTGACCTACCTCTACGGGTTCGTGGTGTTCACCGTCATGTCGGCGCTGTGCGGCCTGGCGCCATCATTGGGGGTGCTGATCGGTGCCCGGGTTGTGCAGGCCATCGGCGCGGCGATGCTGCAGGCCAACAGCGTCGCGCTGGTCGTCACCAGCGCCCCCTCGCATCGAATGCGGGCCGCCCTGGGGATCCAGGCCGGCGCCCAGGCCACCGGCCTGGCGCTGGGACCTACCGTCGGTGGGCTGCTGGTGTCCACCCTGGGGTGGCGGTGGGTGTTCGGCATCAACATCCCCGTCGGTGTCCTCGGCGTCGTCGCCGGGATCTACCTGCTGCCCCGCACCCGACGCCGCGCCCCCACCGCGGGGTTGGACCGGTCCGGGTTGCTGCTGCTGGCCACCGCGACCACCAGCCTGCTGCTCGGGATCTCGGTCGTCTCGGGGCTGCCGCTACCCGGCTGGGTCGCGATCGTGCTACTGGGTCTCTCGGCCATCGCGGCGGTCGGGTTCGTCCTGCGCCAACGCCGTGCCGCCGCCCCGCTGGTCCAGCTTGCGCTGCTGCGCACCCGCGCGGTCCGCGCCGGCCTGCTCGGCGCCCTGTGCGGCTATCTCGTGCTGTTCGGCCCGCTTGTCCTGATCCCGGTCGTCTTGACTGACGGCGGCTCCTCCGAACTGCACGCCGGGCTGGTGCTCACCGCCCTGCCCGCCGGGTTCGCCCTCGCCGCGGTCGGGGCCGAGCGGCTGTTGCCGCGCTCATGGACCGACCGTACCCGGGCCACTCTCGGCGCTGCGGTGAGCATCGCCGTCCTCGCCGGGCTGCTGGCCACGCCGCCGAGCACCGGATGGTTGGTCACTCTGCTCGCCCTGCTCGGTGTCGCGCTGGGCACCTTCACCCCAGCGAACAACACCCTGGTCATGGGGGCCATCCCGGTCCAGTCCGCCGCCACTGGCGGTGGACTGGTCAGTATGACCCGCAGCCTGGGCACCGCCTTGGGCGTCGCTCTGGTCACCCTCGCGCTGAGCCTTGGCACCAGCGGGCACCACATTCTTGACGGCCCGCACATCGCCGTCGGTGTCCTCGCCGCCGCGGCGGCGCTGATCCTGCTCTCGGCCCGACTCGCCTGAACGCAACGGACTCGCTGCTGGTGCTGGTCTTTCGGGTCGCGCCGTTGGCCGCGATCTCCAGCGACCTGCTCACCTCGCTGGTCATCGCGTTGCTCCTCATCACCTACCCGCGGCAGCTGCGCCCGGCCCAGCTGGCCGGTACCGGCCTGGTCCAGGCGATCCCGCTGGTGGCCACCGCTACCGTCGGTCACCTGCTCTATGGCGACGTCCACCTGGCCGCCGCCACCCCGCTGATGATCGCCGCAGCGGGCGCCGGACTAGTCACGACGGTCCTCTTGCGTGCGCCGCAACCCCGCGCGGAACCCCTCCGCCAGCTCGACCCAGCGGACGTTGAAATAGTCACTGACTGACGTTGGCCAGATGGCCAGGATCCGCAGCGCGTGGGCGTCATCCCAGTCGTGTAGGACCGATTTGAGCACATACAGGTCACCGCCGGGTGGTACTTCGGTGAAGAAGTCGCCGCCGACGAGTTCCACCCGCTTGGCCAGCCCACGGGCAGTGATCACCGGTCGGGCCTCGGCGATCACCTCCGGCCGGTCGAAGAGCACGCCGGTGGCCTGCGGCGCCGCCGCCAGCAGGCCAGCGAGCAGAACGCCCTGGCTGCCGCCGACATCGACGATCCGGCTGAACCGGGTCGCGTCGTAGCAGGCCGCGATCTCGGTGGAGATTCTGGTGGACACGTTCCCCATGGCCCGGGCGAACATCGCGTCTTCCTCGGGGTGCTCCTGGTAGTAGTCCCAGAGCCCCATTCCCAGCGCGGTGGTGGTGCTGGCACGGCCGGTCATCACCGCATCGAACAGGCACCCGATGGGCAGCCAATGCCCTGGGGCGGCCAGCGCCATGGCTAGGTCACGCAGGGACGCGGGCTGGGCGTTGGTGGCCAGGTAGGCCCCAAGGGGAGTGAGCGAGAACCTGTCCGGTTCGGTCTCAGTGATCAGCTCCACGGTGGTGGCGGCGCGCAACAACCGGGTAAGCCCATCGGGATCCGCGCCGGTGGCCCCGGCCAGCTCGGCGTTGGAGCGCGGTCCCTCGGCGAGCAGGTCGGCCAGACCCAGTCGAGCAACGGTAGCCAAGATTTGGGTGACCTGAGCGCTCTGAATCATCTGGATCAGCCGCATCGCGGGCGGAGTTTCGGCCGGTGCCGTGGCGGGTGGGTTGTTGCAGGCGCTGGACATGGATCCTCCTTGGGGGCACTGGTGTTCCACCAGCGACAGCAAAGGGTAGTCCGCCAGGGCATGCGTCGCCGTATACCGCAGGTTTGTGGTCGCGCCACGTTAGCGGGCAGATCAACTTTGCCGAAAATCCTCGTCGCACCCTTGCTCGGACCGACCACGCCTGTTAACCTCGAAGTTGATTGGTCGATCAATCAATCACGGTCTAGTCAGCATGAGGATGCAGCCAGCCGTAGAAGAGGTGGTAAGCCGCGATGCACAACGACGGCGAACGGCCCACACGTCGGCATGCACAGGCGGAATGGCGCCGTGAACAGTTGCTTGACGCGGCTATGGCGGTGTTTGGCGGCAAGGGTATGGAGGCGGCGAGTATAAAGGATGTGGCCGCAGCTGCGGGAGTGACGCCGGGGCTGCTCTATCACTACTTTGAGAACAAAGAGGCACTTGCGCTGGCGGTGATCGCCGAGCGTGGTTTCCTTCCCGAGCTGCGTCAGCTACTTAAGGGGTCAACCGGCCATTCGGCTGATGCGGTATTGTCGGAGGTGCTGTCAGATTTTTCTCGACTGCTGGCCGACCGTGCCGAGATGGTGGCGTTGTTCTTCAGTGGGGCGATCAACAACGAGCGAATCCGGGAAGGTCTTAAGGTCGTCGTCGTCGAGGGGCAGCAGCTGCTGGCCGACTACCTCACGGTTCGGATCGCCAGAGGAGAATTACGGGAACATGACACGACGGCGGCAGCGCAGATGCTGCTGGCTTCGGTTGTGTTGGGTCAGGTTGTGGGATTCGCAGTCGACCCTGTTGGGGTGGCTAGTGTGCTGGCGGATGGTTTGGCGGTAGATGACGCAGGCCGGCCAAATCAGAGGGGTGAGAACACGTGAATATGGCAATTTGGTTGTTGTTGATCGCCGTGTTGGTCAACGGCCTGCTGGTTGGGGCGAGTATGGACCAGTCGATCAAACAGCTTCCGGCGCGGCATCGGATCGGAGTAGTGGCGTATTCTGAATACAGCAAGGCGGCTGATCTGCGCAACGGCGTAGTTTTTTATGGCGTGCTCGGGATCGGCGGGGCCCTTATAGCTATCGCTGCCGCAGTCGTGGGGATTCTCAATCAGTCGAGCGGGCAGGTTATCACTGCGTTGTGGGCGGTCATCGTGCTCACCCTGGCGCACTCGGTAGTCACTAGCCGGGCAGCCCCAACCAACTTTAAGCAGCGGAACGCAGGTGGAGACGAGGAGCGGCTTGCTGCGGTGTTCGGTAGTTTCGTCAAGCTGCAGACGATTCGTGTGTCGCTTCAGTTTCTGACCCTGTTGGCATTAATCTGGGGACTGGCGGCCCAAATTGCACACACGTGAAATAAATATCTAGTGGTCGCACGGCGAAAATGGGAGGTTCGTGCGTGATGGACATCATCGAGCTGCTGGAAGTGGGATATGCCTGGACCGCGAAGCGGGTGGCAAAGGTACGACCAGAGGACCTGACGGCGGCGACGCCATGTACTCGGTGGGATCTGCGAGGGCTACTCAATCACACACTGGGAGCCATGGAGTACTGCGCCGCCGCGGCCGCCAATGAGGTGGACCCGAGTACTGTGGATTCGGAACGGTGGGCCGGCACCGACAAGATTGGTGACAACCCGGGGTTGGCGTTCGCGACCCTGGCGGAGCGCGCGTTGGCGATATGGCATACGCCCGGGGTGCTGGAACGCACGTGTGCGATGCCCTACGGGCCAACCCCGGCATCTGAGGTGGTCAGGCGTAGCCTGACCGATGTTGTCGTGCACGGTTGGGACATCGCCCGGGCAACCGGCGAGAACGCCGACATTCCCACCGAACTTGCCGAACCTCTGCTGGAAATCGATCGGAAGCTGGTTCATCCCGGACGGCGCGGCATCGGGTTCGCCACTGAGGTGCCTATTGAGAGCGACTCGGCCTCAGACCGACTGGTCGCTTTCCTTGGACGTGTACCGTGAGTAGCACGGTGGCCAGAGACTACCCCTTCTTGAATTAGCTATTGTAACACACTGACATCGAAGAACGGAAAGGAAAATAATGTCGCAGGGGAAATCTTCTCTCGTGCCAGTACCCGAGGAAGTTGGCCACCAGTATGATCGTTTCGCTTTGAGCGACAGAATCGTGATGGGCACCAACCTGCACGCCGGCTACTGGGACAACCCGGACAGCGACGAGACGCCTCCCAGCGAAGCGGCTGACCGGTTGACCGATATGATGGTCGAGAAATTGAAGATCGGAGCCGGAAGTCACGTCCTCGATGTCGGTTGCGGGGTCGGTGGACCTGGTGTGCGTATGGCCCGACTCACCGGTGCCCAAGTGACTGGTATCTCGGTAAGCCGAGAACAGGTTGAACTCGCCAACTCGCTTGCGGAATCAGCGGGACTCGCTGAACGGGTGACGTTTCAGCAGGGAAATGCGATGGAACTGCCGTTTTTGGCAGAGTCCTTCGACGCTGCTATTGCCCTTGAGTCAATCATGCATATGCCGGACCGTGGACAGGTGCTCGCGCAGATATCCCGGTCACTCCGGCCAGGAGCCCGGCTCGTTCTGACCGATTTGTACGAACGCGCACCAATTCCCCCCGCAGAACAACCTGCGGTGGACCGATTTCTCAACGATTTCATGGCGACCATGGTGCAGGCCGAAGACTACCCACCTTTGCTCCGACACGCGGGATTGTGGCTCGAGGAGATCTTGGACATCAGCGAGCAGACGCTTCGCAGGAGCCTCATCTGGCTGTCGGAGCGAATTAGGCAAGTACAACCAGCCCTCGTGGATAAGTTTGGTGACGAGATGGCTGACCGATTCGACACGGCGGACGTGGTTGATATCCCGGAATTAGGCTACCTCATGCTCGTGGCCAAGCGCGCGAAGAAATGATCTGTATGTAGTCCTTTTCTCTCAGGAGTGGCTGGATTCGCACGAAGAGAGAAGTAAGCGCGGCGCTCATGTCATGATTCGACGGGACTACGAGGAAGGGAAAGAGGATACCATGAGCGAATCCGCGCACACTCGACGGTCCTGGGACACTCAATGTTGTGTGGTCGGTGGTGGTCCGGCGGGCATGATGCTGGGCTACCTGCTGGCCCGCGCGGGCGTCGAGGTGACCGTGTTGGAGAAGCACGGTGACTTCTTCCGTGACTTCCGGGGCGACACAATCCATCCGGCTACCACCGAGGTGATGGCGGAGTTGGGGCTGCTTGAGGAGTTACTGCGGCTGCCCCACACGGAGATGCCCGAGTTGCGGATCGGCATCGATGGGCAGACCTTTGCTCTGGTCGACTTCCGCCACCTGCCAACCCGCTGTAAGTTCGTCGCGTTCATGCCGCAGTGGGATTTTTTGAATTTCTTGGCGGCTAAGGCGAAGATATACCCCACGTTCCAGCTGAATATGAGTACCGAGGTCACCTCCCTCATCCAGCAAGGGAATCGGGTGGCGGGCGTACGGGCGTGCAGCCCGGCTGGCGAAGTGGAGGTCCGGGCGAAGCTGACGGTGGCCTGCGACGGACGGTTTTCCGTCGTACGCGAGTACGCTGGCCTGTCGGTACGCGAGTTCGATATGCCGATCGACGTGTTGTGGTTCCGATTGCCGCACGGTCAGGACGCTCCGCCGACGCTGGGCTACCTTGGTGGCGGTCAGATCGTTGTCACCATCGACCGGGGCGACTACTGGCAGTGCGGCACCATCATCGAGAAGGGAACCTTCGAACGCGTCCAGGCCGAGGGACTGGACGCGTTCCGGGGCCGGCTGGTGCAGGCAGTGCCGTTCCTGCACACCGTCGTCGATGAGTTGACCAGTTGGGAGCACGTCAAGCTGCTGTCGGTGCGCACCGATCGACTCGACCGCTGGTATCAACCCGGCTTGTTGTGCATCGGAGACGCCGCCCACGCCATGTCCCCGGCCGGTGCCGTCGGGGTCAACTACGCCATCGCTGACGCCGTCGCCACCGCCAACCAACTCGCTACCCGCTTGTATGAAGGCGAGGTCGAGATCGCGGACTTGGACCGAGTGCAACGCCGACGCGAACCTGCGGTACGCCGGGCGCAGGCGGTCCAACGACGGCAGACCAGCCAACTTGTCCGCCTCACCCAATCCGCCCCGCCGCTACGAGTTATCAGGCTCCTCAGCCGTCTCCCACTGGCCAAACAGTTACTCGGTCGCGTTATCGGACTTGGATTTCGCCCCGAACACATCCGCACCGCACACCTCTCCGAGGGGTGCAATTAGTAATTAGTGAGGACGACCCATACGGCACTCTGCGCTAGTATTCGTCCTCTGCGCACCATGAGACAATGCCGACTCTGTATCCGAGTACGTCTTTCTCCTCTATGGTCACACCGGGCAACGCGGCCGAATACTCGTGAAGAAAATCCTCACGAGTCGGCGGAATGCTGGTTTTCTCGGTAAGCTCGAGAAACATCGGGTTTAACGCGAGCGGAAGTACGGCGGCGACGTCATCCAGGTCGCCGGTTGCTTTCCATATATCTCGCGCGATGCGGAACGCACGGTCTACTTGCCAATCCCGACTTCCCCACCCAGGTTCCCACATTGCTTCCACAAATAACAACGCCCCACCCTTCGCGACTAGACGCCGGAGGTGGCCAAGCACGAGCTCGGGCGGTCCGATGTGCACGACGCAACCGAAACCGAACACAAGGTCGAAACGGCCGTCGTGTTCCGGCGTCAGACTCAGCACGTCACGGGTTTGGTAAAGGATGTTCGGCCGCAACCGATCCCGCTCGGCGATCTCGATCATCGCAGGTGCCACGTCGACACCTACTACGTCATCGTAACAATCAGCCAGCTTGACAGTATTCCGGCCTGTACCACAGCCGACATCAAGGGCGCGGCGACCAGACCCCATGTGCGCCTCCAGCCAGCGATTTATCGGAAGTGCCGGCGCATCCAGGCATTGCCCTAATCGGTCGAACAAGTTGGCGACATCGTTGAAGAACCTTTTGGAATATCGCGGCGCACGTGTTGTCGCACCGTCTGTCTCATCCGTCGCATTAGGCGGCACCGAGCCTCCATTTATCAATGGCACAATCATGGTCAAGTATCACACGTCGCTCATTAGTCTGTCAAGATAGGAACCGTCGATGTCCACCAAGAACTACAGGGCATACTTACTCCCGACAACCATTGAATCGGGCCCAACGAGATGCTCGACGTAGCTTTTACGAAAACCTGCCTTCTGCATCCAGGCGCGGCAATCAGCGCCCGTGTAGCCGACCCCTCCGGGCGTCTGGATCAGCATGTTGAGGCTGTTCAGCAGACCGAACGTGTTGCTGCGCCGTTCGTCATCGATGATCGTATCGTAAACGATCAGCGTGCCATCCTGGGGTAGGGCATCATAGGCCTTTTGTAGCAACAGGCGCTTCTGTTCGATGTCCCAGTTGTGCAGAACGTGCCCCATTATGAGCACATCCGCCTGGGGCAGCGGGTCGGTGAAGAAGTCGCCGGCGGTGAAGCTCAGTCGCTCGCTGAGCCCGAACCTCGCGACGTAAGCATCGAAGATCGGACCAATCGCGGGCAGATCGAAGCCGCCGCCGGTGATGTGCTTGTGCGCCAAGGCGATCTGAACCGATACTGCGCCTTCCGTGCAGCCAATGTCGATCATACTGCTGTGATCCTGCCAGGGAAACTTGGTCGCGATCGCTCGCGCTGTGTCGGCGCTGACCCCGCTCATCGCGCGGACGAACTGAGCCAACTTGACTGGGTCAGCGTAGAGCGCCTCGAAGAGGTTCGCACCGCCCTTCGTCTCGGTTTGCGGTAGTCCGGTTCGCAGAGTCTCGGTCAGCGACCCCCAGAAGCCATACGTACGAGCGTTCGCCCTCTCCAGGATGCCGCCCATGTAGGAGGGCTTGGCCCGGTCGAGGAACAGCTCAGTCGCGGGTGTGTTGGTGTAGCGGCCGTCCTCACGTTCAAGCATGCCCAGCGCGACCAGCGCGTCGAAGAAGTCGGTCCCGCTGCGCGGGTGCAGGCCTAAGCGCTCGCGCAGCGCCTCTCCATCGAGCGCGCCCGAACCTGCCAGCTCCGAGAACACCCCCAGCTCGACTGCGCTCAGTAACGTCTTCGAGCTCAAGAACGCGGTCCCGAGTTGCATAATTGCGTCGGGCGTCACCTGGTTATCATACTTAGTATTCACTGGTGTGCCAGGTGCAGTCGTGGTTTCGTCACTAGGTAAAGTCCTTGAACATCCTGGCCTACCATCGCTGAGTGGAAGAATTGCATTCTGGCCTGCACGAGCTCGCGCTCCTCGGGTGATATCGAGTCAAAAGATTCCTTGGAGCGAAATTGCTCAGCAACTATCTTGCCCCCAGCGTCCAGGGCGAGCTCGAGAGTCGCCTGGGCGTCCCGTAGGTCTTCGGTTCCGGATACGACATCCACAAACGCCTGTTTCAAGTCAGCGGCGTTGCAGTCATGTAGCGTGAGACGCTGCGCTTCCCAGAAATAGGATTTTTTGCCGCTATATCGCTGGTATAAACTTGCGACAACAACCAATAAGCGGAGGTATGATTGTCGGTAGGTCCGCTCGTAAAAATTATCTGCCTCGTCTTCGCTGACCTCGCCTCGAAGAATACTGGCAAGGCTGGCTGCGGCGAGCGTCGCGCTGTATGTGGCGAGGTGCACGCCGGTCGAGAGCAAGGGATCCAAGAAGCATGCGGCGTCGCCAACGAGGAAGTAGCCCGGACCTGTAAAACGGTTCGAGGAGTACGAATAATCCTGCTCGATGCGCAGTGGTGTGACCAGCTCGGCAGACGCCAACAGGTCGGCAATGACCGGGCACTCACGGATGGTTTCGCGGTAAATCTGTTCTGCGTTCACCCCTCCTTGCCTCTTCGCATTGAAGGTGTCTTTGTGGTTTATTAGCCCGACGCTGAAGCTGCCGTCATGCAGCGGAATTCCCCAAAACCAGCCGTCCGGCACGGAGCAAATCGCCAACGCTCCTTCCGGGCCGGTGGGAAGCTTTTTTGCGCCCTTCCAGTATCCCCAGACGGCGATATTCTTAAAGCACTCGTGGTAACGTCGATCCCGCAGGTGACGCGTCGTCATGACGCCTGCTCGACCTGACGCATCGATCAAGAAGTCGAAGGAGATCTCTTGCTCCTGAGCTCGGCTATCCCGGCCGGCCGGTGACCAGACTGCGCTCCGTGGCCGGTCGCCCTCAAATATCAGCCGCTTGACCTCAACTCCTTCCCGGACCGTCACCCCTTGGCTCTTGGCGTGTTCCAAGAGGAGTTGATCAAAATCCGCGCGCACGACCTGGTAGCCGTAATTATTGTCCACAAACCGTTCGCTAAAATCGAGGTCCTCGAACTGGTTGCCAAAGTTGAGGTCCCACTGCTCGCCTCCCCAGTCGAAGTATCCTCCTCTCTTCACTTGGAAGCCGTATGCGTCGATCTTGTCCCGTGCGTCGAGCAGGTCAAGGATAGGCAAGCACGACGGCAAAAGTGATTCGCCGATGTGGTAGCGCGGAAAGACTTCCTTTTCCATGAGGGTCACGTTGAATCCCTCACGGGCCAGCAGAGTGGCGGCGGTGGAGCCACCGGGGCCACCGCCGATTACCAGAACCTGCGTAGACTGGTCCATAACGTGTTCCTCTCCGACGCAATTGATCATGGTAGTGGTCCGCTGGTGCCTACACCGGCGATCAACATCTCTTCCACCAGTGACGTGGTGTGTTTTCCGTCGCGAAACAATGGATGCGCGAGCACCTCGCGCAGAAAAACGATGGTAGTGTGCATCCCGGAACCAGCAATTCGGAACTCCTTCAGCGCTCGAGTCATGCGGGCGAGGGCCTGGTCACGGTCCGGCGCCCACACGATGACCTTGGCCAGTAAGGGGTCATAGTGCGGGGTCACTCGCATTCCGGCGTAGGCGTGCGTGTCGACCCGGGTGAAGGGACCGCCCGCCGGCACGAACTCCTCCAGGAGTCCCGGCGTGGGCGTGAAGCGTCGAGTCGGGTCCTCGGTGGTGATCCGGCACTCCATGGCGGCGCCGCGGGGCGACACGTCCGTCTGCTGCCATTCCAGTGGGTACCCGGCCGCGACAAACAATTGCTCACGGACCAGGTCCAGCCCGGTCACCATCTCGGTAACCGGGTGTTCGACCTGGAGGCGGCAGTTGATTTCCATGAAGTAGAAGTTCCCGTCCGCATCGAGTAAGAACTCGAACGTGCCGACTCCCACGTAGCCCACAGCGAGGGCCGCCTGGATCGACGCCTCTCCCATCCGCCGACGCAGCTGATCGGACAGCCCGGGCGACGGGGTCTCCTCCAGAAGTTTCTGGTGCCGCCACTGCACGGAGCAATCGCGTTCACCCAGGTACACGCCGTTGCGGTGCCCGTCGCACAGCACTTGCACCTCGACGTGCCGAGCTGCTTCGAGGAAACGCTCGATGTACACCCGACCGTCGCCAAATACCGCTTGGGCGGCCGCCCGGGTCGACTCGTAGGCCCGCTGTAGGTCTGCCTGTTCACCGACGATGGTCATGCCGCGTCCACCGCCACCGGCCGCCGCCTTGATGATCAGTGGGAAACCCAGGCGCCGCGCGAGGTCCGCGCACTCGGCGGCGCTCTCCACGGTGCTCTCGCTGCCGGGGAGGACCGGTCGCCCCGTCTCCGCCATGATCCGCTTGGCCTGTGCCTTGTCGCTGAGCTTGGCCAGTATGGCGGCGGGCGGGCCGATGAAGTGGATGCCCTCCTCCGCGCAGATGCCGGCGAAGTCGGCGTCCTCGGACAAGAAACCGTAGCCGGGATGGATCGCGTCCGCCCCGGTCTTCCGGGCGGCTTCGATAAGCGCCGCCGCGTTGCAGTAACTGCGGGTGGCGGGGGCTGGACCGATGCACACAGTCTCGTCAGCGAGTCGCAACACGGCCGAATCGCGCTCGGCCATGGAATAGACGGCGATCGTGCGGATGCCGAGTTCCCGGCAGGTCCGGAGGATGCGCAGCGCGATCTCGCCTCGGTTGGCAATGAGCACACCGTTGAACATGGTTTCTTTTCCCCTAGGTCGGCGGAACGATCGCGATGAGAGGCTGCCCGTATTCGACGGCGGTCCCGTCGGGCAACAGGAACTCCGCAACACAGCCGGGCCGGTCAGCCGCCACGGGGTTCATCAGCTTCATGGCTTCAACAATGGCCACCTGATGGCCCGGTTCCACGTGGTCTCCGACCATGACGAAGGGCTTGCCGCCCGGCTGCGCGGCTCGGTAGAACGTGCCGACCAGAGGCGCGCGGATGTACTCGCGGTCGTCCTTGGGTCCATTCGGGCCGCGCTGTCCGCCATGCAGCGACCCCGTCTCCTCCGCTGGTTGGCTGGCTGGCAGGCGCGGATCGGTGGCCGGCCACTGGATCTCGATGGACGTGTGCGCCCGCTTGATGCTGATGTATTGCGGTGGCACGCCCGCGAGGTGAATCAGCTCAGCGGTGTACTGGCACACGGCAGCCAGGTCGTCCGGCGCGTCAGAACCGGCATCGGGAGCCGCGAACAGCGCGGTTGTCTTGGTCATGTCAGCCATCCCATTCCCCTGTTCCTCGCGAATCAACCCTGCGCGGTGGCGCCAGGAGGCCGAGGCCACGAAACCGCGTGCGCCGCTGGTGAACGAGGTGCTCGACGTCGCGGCGCAGCAACTCCGCGAATGCGGCCACGACGGTCGTGCGCAACCGGGCGGCCGCCGCCCCGTGGTCGCGCTCGGCGCCGCCGGGCGGCTCAGGTATCACCGCGTCGATCACACCAAGGTTCACCAGCCGGTCGGCAGTCAGTCCCAGCGCGGCGGCGGCCTGGGGAGCCGCTGTCGGGGTGCCCCACAGGATCGCCGCGCAGCCCTCCGGGCTGATCACCGAATAGACGGCGTTGGCGCAGGCGAAGACCTTGTCCGCGACGCCGAGCGCGACCGCGCCACCGCTGCCGCCCTCTCCGGTCACGACCGCGACGATCGGTACGGGCAGGCTCGCCATGAGGCGTTGGTTCTCCGCGATGGTCACCGCTTGGCCGTGATTGTCCGCGTCCTCGCTGGGGTCGGCGCCCGGCGTGTCGATGAGAGTCAGTACTGGGATGCGCCACTTCGCCGCCAGCCGCATCAGCCTGGCCGCTTTGCGGTGACCCTGCGGGGAGCTCATGGCGAAGTGACGCTCGATCAGCTCGCCGGTGGTGTGGCCTTTCTGGTGGCCGATCACGATCAGCGCCAAACCATCCAGCCTCCCCACTCCGCCCACGATCGCGGGGCAGTCCCCGCACGTCCGGTCACCGTGCAGTTCCTGAAAACCCTCCAGCAGGTGGCTGATGTAGTCCAGCGTGGTGGGGCGCCCGGCAGCGCGGGCCAGGGTCACCGCCTCCCATGCGTCGCGCGCTGGCGAGGGGTGCGCCGATGGGGTGTCGGCCGGCTCGGTGCTGGTGCCGGTGTCTGGGTCCAGGGCCGGGTACGGTTCCGGCGGCGGTCCCTGGACCGTGAGCAACCGGAGCAGCGTGTCACGCAGTTGTGGTCGGGTTACCACACAGTCGAGGAGTCCGTGTTGCAGGAGCGACTCCGCAGTCTGACAGTCCTCCGGCAGCTGCTGGCAGACCGTCTGCTCGATGACCCTCCGCCCGGCAAAGCCAATCCGGGCCCCCGGCTCCGCCAGGATCACATCGGCCAGCGTCGCGAACGACGCGGTCACCCCGCCGTAGGTGGGATCGGTGAGTATCGAGACCGTTAGCACGCCCTGCTCATCGAGCTGGGCGAGCGCCTGGCAGGTTTTGGGCATCTGCATCAGGGCCAGCGGGCCCTCCTGCATGCGGATCCCTCCCGAGGCGGTGACAAGGAGCAGCGGGATCCGGTCGCTGAGCGCTTTCTCAGCTGCCTGGGTAACCCGCTCGCCGGCTGCGACACCAATGCTTCCCCCCATGAAGCGAAAGTCCATGACGGCCAGCACCACCTGATGCCCGCCGATGGTTCCCACCGTGGCCACCACGGCTTCGTCCAGTCCAGTCCTTGCCCGCGCCGCGCGCAACCGTTCCAGGTAGGGCAGCTGGTCGATGAACCCGAGCGGATCCGTGACGGTCTCCCCGAGCGGCTCAAGAACCGTGGCGCTGCCGGGATCGAGGAGCTGGTTGATGCGCTGCCATGCGGTGAGCCGTCGGTGCCATCCGCACTCGGGGCACACGTGCAAGCACCGCAGGAAACGCTTCCCGTAAAGGAGGGCGAAGCAGGATTCGCATCGGATCCAGCCGCCGTCGGTCTCCTGCTCGGCCTCGGCGGGCACCACCCTCACCGGGGCACCACCCTCACCGCGCTAGGACCATGCTGGTCCTTCGTGATCGCTACCGCGCGACACCAGGCGCCTCCGGCGTCCACGAGCGCGATGGGAAACGCCACGAAGGTGAATCGGCCCGCAGGGATTGACCTCAGATTGGCCAACCCTTCGATCTGGATGAACTCATGCTTTCTGCCGTGCAGGTGGGTCGGCCACAATGCCTGGCTGTCCCCGGTCCGGTAGAAGCTCTCCACCATGCACCGGGCCGGGCCATCGAAGCTCCAGCAGTCGGTCCCGATGACCTTGACGCCCCGCCGTAGCAGCTCGTCGACCGCGCTCGGCGTGATGGCTGTCGATTTGGTGAAGTACTCGGGAGTGCCCATCCGCAAGTCGGAGTCCGAACGGAACAGCACGATGGAGCCCTGACCCGGCTCGGCGCCAGCATCGATGATGGCCTTGGTGACCGTCTCGTCTGTCACTGTCCCGCCGCAGGCCCGCACGTCGAGCACCAGGCCAGGCCCCATGAACCACTCCAGGGGCAAGTCGAGAACCTTCTTCGCGGGCTTGCCTTCACAGAGCGGGCCGTAGTGAAACGGCGCGTCGATGTGCGTCCCTTGATGCACCGACATTCGGTAGAACTCATTCGACAGGAACATTCCCCCCGGCAGGTCGTGTTTGGAGAGCCTGCGCCGCCCAGTGAGCCAACGCCAATGGTTGGCGACCCGCTGCCACCGGCTGTCACCGGGCAGGCTGCGGATGCGCCGCGACAAGTGCCGTATGCCGTCCTGGTGCAGCCACTGCTCGAAGCCGACCCCGGGTGACTGCCTTCTGATCGGCAGGCTCAGGTCAATGTACATCAGTTCCCCCCATCGGCTCGGCGGGTTGTGCCCAGCGCCTGCGCGCGAGCCAATGACGGCAACCACCGAGGTGTGTCGCGGGCATAGCGTGCGTAGTCGTCGCCGAAGGTCGCCAGCAGGCTTGGTTCTTCAACCTTCAACGTCGCGATGCAGGACACGGCGAACACCACGATCGCCCACGTGAGCACTGGGACCGAGCGGAGCATGAGTGCCTCGCCCACGAGCAGCATGGTCATGCCGGCCGCCATCGGGTTGCGCATGACGCGGTACCACCCGGTGCGGACCAGGAATTCTGGGGGCTTGTCCCCCAGCGGCGTGTTTTGCCGCAGGTACACGCGGTTCACAGCGTCCGCGACCATCCAGATCCCCAGTGCCGCCAGCGGCAGGCCAATCAGGTACCGTGCCAGTCCGGGCACCGGTACCTGCGGTCCGCGCGGCAGAATCCGCAAAGCTGCGGGAATCAGGACCGCCGTGGCGATCGGAATGGCGAGGGGTCCTAAGCGGATCGGAGTCCTGGAAGCGTCTGCGTTCATGTCGGCTTCAGACCGCGCCGGACTCGATTTTGTCCCGGATGGAGCCCTGATTCTCCCTGGTGTGCGCCACCATGCGCTCGAGCACCGTCGGCAAGGGAACGTCGAACTTCTCGTCCAGCTCAAAGTCCTGCGCCCACGTCATCCGGGTACCACCGGGCACCGCCTCGTAGGTCCACTTCAGGTGCATGTACTCGAAGGGGTAGCGGGGATCCCGCCGCTCCGCGATCGCGGTCAGTTCCCGATGGTCCAGCAGGCGCCAGGATCGCCAGGAGGCGCCTTCCGGGTTTGACAGCTCGAAGATGATCTCGGTGTAGCGGCCGTCGCGCTCCTGCGAGATCACCTTGGCGGCGCTGTACTCGTTGAAGATCTCCGGCCACTTGGCGATGTCATTGGTGATGTCAAAGACGCGGTGCACGTCCGCGTTGATGTCAATGCTGTTCTCGATCCTCGGCATGGTCTCATCCTTTCAGCGCGGCGTTGGTGGCCAGCAGGTCACTGACCCGGGAGACCAGGTCGCCCACGTTGGTGAAGGCGCCCAGTGTCTCGGAGTCGATACTGATGGAGAAATGTTTTTCCAGCGCGATGAGGATCTCGATCAGCTCGGTGGAGTCGATTCCAAGGTCCCGCAGGGTCGCCTCGTCCGCCAACTCGCCGACCTGAAATCCTAGGCCGGACATGACCATCACGATCTGGTCACGGATAATCATGGTCCTTTCCTCCCCTTTCCTAACGCCGAATCATCAGGCATGCGTTGACACCCCCCAGGCCACGGGAGATGACCACACTGTGCTCCCAGCTTCCGATGCATCGCGGCTGTCCTTGGACAAAGTCAAGGTCCAGCCCCGGCGCCGGCCGCTCCAAGTTCACGGTGGCCGGCACCCGGCCCAGCCGCATCGCCCACAGCGCCAGCGCGACGTCAACGGGGGCCGCCGCCCCCATCAAATGCCCGAAACCGGCCTTGGGAGCGGTCACCGGAATGTGGTCCGCCGAGTCGCCGAAAGCCTCCCGGATCGCGTACCCCTCAGTCACGTCCTCGACCGGAATTCCCGATCCGTGCGCGAACACCGCTCCGACTTGAGACCCCGTGATCCCACTCTGGGCGGCCGCGCGGCGGATGGCACGCGCGAGAACACGACCAGTCGGCTCCACCGTGTAGTACGGCATGTAGCCGTCAGTGGTCAGCCCCCATCCGGCGATCTCACCGTAGATCTCCACCCCGCGCCGCCGAGCGCTCTCGTACCTCTCAAGAACCAGAAAGACACTGCCCTCGCCAAAGACGGTGCCGCCATGCCCGGCATCGAATGGCCGGTAGAGCGTTTTCGGTTCTTGATCGGCCCTGGCCTTGGCCATCAGACCGCTGGTCTCCAGACACAACCAGCCATAGGGCGACAGTGGAGCCTCCACACCGCCCGCCAGCACGACATCCACCTGACCACGCAGGACCGCCTCCGCCCCCCGGCATATCGCGTAGGCCCCACTCGCCCGGTCCGCGATGAACGTGCGAGCCGGCCCCTTGATACCCAGATCGATGCAGATGTTGCCCTGTGGTGCTGCGGGAAACCACGCCGTCGCCTGGTAAGGACTGACCGCGCGCACCCCCTCGACCCACAGTTTGCGCAGCTCCCGCTCGGCGAATTCCCACCCACCGAGGACGTTGCCGACCATCACACCGATACGTTCCGGGGCGACGTCCGCTCCGACCGCCACCCCGGCATCGGCAAGTGCCTGGCGTGCGACGAAGACCGCCAGGTGGGTGAACCGGTCAGTGCGTTTGATGAAGCGGGCCGGCAAGTGCTCCGCCGCGGTGAAGTCCACCTGCCCCGCCACGGGACAGACGTAGCCGGACGCATCGAATCGGTCGATGGCCGTGATGCACGCGCTCGCGCTGTCGACGCTCGCCCACAGGGCGCCCGGGTCAATGCCCGCAGGGGTGGCGGCACCGATGCCAGTGACGACTACGCGGTCCATGACGCGATTCCGTTCGGCATTTTATTCGGGGTGGCTTGCATCACCATGGCGGCGTGCAGGGCAGCGAATCCGCTGGCGTCTTTGAGGATGGTGGTGCCCGCCCAGGGGCGTTTTTTGTCCGGCACGTAATCGAGATCGCACCGCGGGTCGACGTTCTGGTAGTTCGCGGTGGGGTGCACAGAGCCTCGCTCGCAGGCCAGCGCGCACAGCACGATCTCGATCGCGCTGGCGGAGGAGAGGGCGTGCCCGAGCATGGACTTCGCCGAGTTGACCGGGATCGTGTAGGCGTGCTCGCCCAGCGCCAGCTTCAGCGCGCTCGTCTCACAGGAGTCGTTCTGCGGAGTTGAGCTTCCGTGGGAACTCACGTGATCCACATCGGTCGGTGCCAGCCCGGCCCGGTCGATGGCCTGGATCATCGACCGGGCCAAGTCCGCCCCGTCGGTCAGCAGGTCGGTCATGTGCACGGCGTTGGAGGTGTGGGAGAAGCTGAGGATCTCCATGTACGGCCTCGCTCCGCGTCGCAGCGCATGGTCGAGTTCCTCCAACACCACGATGCCAGCGCCCTCGGCCAGAACGAATCCATCTCGTTGCGCGTCGTATGGCCGCGAGGCGGTTTCGGGCTGGTCCCCATGCTTTGTGGAGAGGCAGTTGATGATCTCAAAAGAGGCCACCGTGATCGGCGTGATGGGCGCTTCGCTGGCACCCGCGATCATCACGTCCGCGTCGCCGTACCCGATCGCCTCATAGGCGTTGCCGATGGCGTCGATCCCGCCGATGCAGCCGGTCGACAGCGTCACGCACTGGCCCTGCGCACCGATCAGCGGTGCCAGGATGATGCCGGGCGTGTTCGACATCGAGGCCAGGTACAGGTCACGACCAGCCTTCGATGGATTGATGGGCTCTTTTCCGTCGTTGGTGACGAGGAGAAACTCCTCCTCCATCTTCGGGGTCCCGCAGATCGCTGTCGACAGCGAGATGCCCAAACGCTCGGGGTCGATCTGGCCCGGCACCAACCCAGCGTCGGCCATCGCGTCCAACGCGCACGCGACCGCGAACTGCACAAAGCGGTCCAGCCTTTGCACCTCCTGGGGAAGGCCTCGGGCCCGCTCGGCGAAACCGGGAACCTCAGCCACTGCATCCGCCGCGAAGTCGAACGGCCCGAACAGTCCAGAGCTCGTCACGCTGGACAGCGATTTCGTCATGCTCTTCGCCGTCGACACCGTTTCCCACAGCGCTTCTTTTCCTATGCCGGCTGGACTGACGACGCCCAGCCCGGTGACTACAACTCTTCGCATGTGTGCTCACCACTTTTCGTGCCGGTGAGAACGGACACCAGGCCCATCGCCATCTCTCCCTCGGGTTGCAATCCAGCGTCCACCAGGAAATCGAGGTAGTCGGACCGTTCCAGGAGCCTTCCCCGCCGCGTGTTGACGAGCAGGCTCAGATTGAGCATCGAACGGGACGACGCCAGACTTCCCGCCGGATTCTTCAGGATGTCGGCGATCAGGACCCGCCCGCCGGGACGGAGCATGCGCGCGCACTCATGCAGTAGCTGGCCGGCTGCCTCTTTTCCGATGAACCGACCCATCTGGGTGAGCACGACCATGTCAAAGTGGGCGTCCGGAAAAGGCGGAGCGGCAAAGTTCGCGGAAACGAACGAGAACCGATCCGCAAGACCGAACTCCTCGACTCGCGCACGGGCGACGCTCAGCAATGCTGGCTCGTCATGCGCGGTGCACGTCACGCCTGGGTGGTGCAAGGCCAGGGCTATTCCCCATTCCCCAGCTCCGGCCGTGAGGTCCAGGACCCGACCCCTGGCCGGCACCCGCATTTGTTTGGCCACCTGGTGGGCCAGCCGGATGGTGAGCGGAAAATTTCCGGCGAACATCCCCGGGTGATCGCCCCTGGTCTGGAGATCTCCCAGATCTCCCGCCGAGCATCCGGAACGCACCACCTCAGCCAGGGACTCCCAGCGCTTCCACTGCCCCATGACCTCGGCGAAGTGCTGTCCAAGGTATCCTGCGCTGCCTTGCACGAGGTACGTCTGCGACGCTGGTGTCACGGTGTAGTGGCCGGCTACGGTCTCCTCGAGCAGCCCGAGCTCTACCAGCGCGGCAAGGAGTCGCCCGGTGCCGTCGCGACTGCAGCCCAGCGCTTCGGCGAGGGCGGTGACACCCCGTGATTCGCTGGCCAGCAGCGTGAAGACGCCCAGCTCGAGTGCTGCATCGAGCACCCTTGTTCTGGCAAAACCGAAGTTTAACGACAGGAGACCTGACGCGTCCGGGCTGTCGAGGTAATGCTCGATGGCCCCTGTCTCCTCGAGAGCTCCGGTTTGCTTTACCGTCATCGCCTGGATCCTTCAGATCTACTTGTAGGCTGTGAGCAAGCCAGACAGCAGTGACACGGTGCAGGTCTGGATGTCACGAAAACCAGCGTCGTGCACCCATCCCACGATGTCTTCCACGTCACGGACTTCTCCCTCTGCTGTGTTGCCCAGCAGGATCAACCCGAACAGGTAGGGGAACACGCCCGTGGCCAGCGACGGCATGTGCCCGTGCACCAGCAGCTTTCCCCCGGTAGGGAGTGCGCTGTAGATTTTTCTGATGATCTTCGCTGCCTGCGCTGGGCCATAGCCATCGAGCACGTGCGACAACAGGATCGCGTCGCATTCAGGCCACGGGTCCCGAAAGATGTCGTTCGGTCGCACGTCGACGATGTCGCCGACACCTGCCTGCGCGACATTCCTGCCGGCCAGTTCGCACACGGCTGGATAGTCCATCGCGGTGATCCGTATATCGGGATACTTCCGTGCGACAGCCACCGAGTAGTCTCCCGATCCGCAGCCGAGGTCGAGCAGCCTGCTCACACCTGACAGCGGTATCGTGTCGGCCAAGAGGTCGGCCTGGAGTCGGGAGCTGACCCGCATCGCCTGGATGAGCCGGTCGGTGCCGTCACGGCCTTCCCCGGCGGCGGCGCCCTGATTGCTGTACCCTTCCTTGAGCACGCGCTTGGTGAGCGAAGTGTTCGTCCGTAGCGCGTCGGTCAGCTTTGTGAAATGTCCGAAGTGGCTGTCCTGATGTTTGGCGAAGCCGCCCATGTATTCGGGTTTTCCCGTCACCAGGAAACGGCTGGACTCTTCGGAGTTCTGGTATCTCACCCCGTCCCGAGATACCAGTCGAAGACCGTGCAGCGCGAACAACAGCGCTCGAGTTGGGCGCCTTTCGATGCCAAGCTCGGCGGCTAACTCCTCAATCGTGTGACTGTTCTTTTCGAGAGCGTCGAACAGACCGATCTCCACAGCGACAAAAACCGCCTTGGACTGCAGGTATGCGGTCATGATTCCGTGGATCCTTGCCGACTCCTCCCGCTGTGGCTGCAGGATGGATTGAGACGAGGTCACTTGCCACCCTCCAGCGTGCTCGAGTATTCTGGCATCTGCGTGTACTCATAGGGGTCATCGGAAAGGAAGAAGTTGCGAACCGGCGGCCGTTCACAGGGCGCCACAATGAGGAAACGGCACCTTTGGTCCGGCCCGGTGACGAATCCGTGTGGCTCGCTGCGCGGAATAAATATGGCGTCTCCGGGCTCGACTCTCTCTGTCCGGCCTTCACCCGGAAGCACGAGATCCATCGTGCCTTCCAGGACGTAGATCTCGTGCTCCCACTCATGGTGGTGAGGTGGAGTTGACCCGTTGGGCGCGATGTCGAACTCAGTCAACACAAAACGATCCGCTCCATCGGGAGTGTCTATGAGCTTCCGGTGCGTTGTCTCCTTTGCTCCAGGTTCCCGGACAATCTCGGCTTTCACATTTGTTCGGTGTACGCGTTTCACCGGTATTTCCCTCCCTCGCGGCGGCTTGTTCGGATCACCCGCCGTAGATAGCCTAGGCTATTGCCGATGCGCGGCCGATTTCAATGGACAAGGATCACGATGAAGACGTGATTGCCGACCATGCATGCGTGGGACACCTGCCCCTCCCGGCGGGACACCTGTCTCGCTTCCGCATACGGTGTTGTGTCCAGCGGGAGCTCTCAGGCTGGGGTGCGGTAGTCAACGCTGCTGGTGTGTCTGGAGCGCTCAGATGTGACGGCGCATCGGTACGACACGCGGGAGGTGGCCTTCTCGTGGCGGAGGCTGGTGCAGTTCCGGTGCCTGGGGTGGCACTTCCACCAGCACATCAGGCACTCTAACGGGATCGACCGCGAATCACGTGATCTGGGCCCGACGTGATTCCTCAGTCAGCTTCCTGCGCTCTCGTGGTCCGCGTGGAAGAACCGATCGCATACAAGGTCGTCTGCAGCCGATTCTCGGTACCAAGCTTTGCATAAATTCGGCTGAAATAATTACGAATTGTCTTGGGGCTGAGATTCAAGGAATTAGCGATATAATTTGTGTTATGTCCAAGTGTCATCATGAAGACAATTTTTCGCTCTTTCTCGTTTAAGCTGGACAGCGGGTCTCCGTCGATGGGTGGGCTGCCGTTGATCATTCGGAGCACGCACCTTGCCATGTTGCTTGGCAGCACCGCTCCCTCGCGGTAAACCGCGCGAAGGGATATCCTGAGCTCGCCGTGGTCAATATTTCTCGATAAATATCCATGGGCGCCCGCCAGAAATGCCTCGCGCACATAAAATGACTGCTGACTCGAGGTCAATATGACGACCTTGATGTGCGCGTGCCGTCGACTGATGATCCGCGTTGTCTCAATACTGTCCGTTTCGGCGATATGCGGTCCAATTCCTATCAGAACGATATGTGGTCGGTGCAGGCATATTTGCTGTAGCGTGGATGTCCTGTTGTGGGCGGTTGCCACCACGGAGAACTCGGGATAGCCGCGCAGAATCAGGCGGAGGCCCTCGAGAAAAAGACGTTCGTCGCTGACTAATAGTATCTTTATCGCCGAAATCGATGCCCCTCTGATGCACGCGAGATCTTCTGGCTCTCGGAGCCCATGATGCGACTCTGTTGAATTTTCCACTCCGCCCCCTTGAGCGAATAAGACCATGAAGATGAATTCTCCAGTTTTAAAACCTTCCTGATCGCCGACTTTATCCGCTCGCGGTGTCGGGGAGGCTGGCTACTTCTGAAGGATGGCGAGCGACGCCGGATAGATACATTGATCTTCCTCCTGATCGTGTGAATTTGCCGTACTGGCCGCCGCTTCACCGCTATCGGCTCACACCGACCTGCTCGCGCCACAGACGGCGTCCCCCACCGTTCTCGACCGTAAGCGGCTGCTCCGAAGCCTCATCATCGACATCACCCGTGCTTTGCCCTAGAGTGAGCTTCCCCGTGTCACGGATACCTCCGGCGTGCGGTCAGAGATCTTAAGACTGACTTGACGTGGAGGATCTTGAAGGTAACGGGGCTGTGTATGTCGATGCTGAAATTGGCGTCTGGAGTAGAATTTTCTTAAACGGTATCTGCTCGAAGGTGGGCTTGGCAAGCTCACTTTTCGCCTGTCACTCTTTCGTGTCGAATGGTTCGATTTTCATCATGTCCCAGATCGCGTTGGCGGCGGATGATGGCCATGCCGAGCGCGCTGGGAAGAATAGATGTCCATTCATCCTCGGATGCGAGCTGGCGGTGTCGCTGGCGGGCTACCAGGGCGCCGAGCGCGGCGAGCGCGGTGACCGCCAGGCCGATCCACAGGGTCACCGGGAGCAGCCCGCCGGGCATCTGAGATCCGCCGGTCGGGTGCTGGGCTGCGGCCTGGAAACCGGCTGTCGGTGGGATCGAGGCTGGGGTGCTCGCCTCGGCCTCCTCGGGTGACTGAGCCCCGGTCACCAGTCGGCCGACCGGGTTGCCCGGGGGCAGCGCGAATCCATAGGTCAGTAGCCGGGCCTCCTGCTCGGTCATCGAGACCGGCCGCTGCTCGCCCCGCATCAGCACCACCATCAGGCGCCGCCCGCCGCGTTGGGCGGCGCGGTAGACGGTGTGGATGAAGCGGTCGCCGCAAGCCCGCTAGTCGTCGTGAATCTGAATGAACTACGAGGTCAGTCGCCAGGTGCTGGCGACAGCGGGTGACAACCTGGCCGGGCGTATCGTGGTACAGACCTCAACTGGCACCCCGGAAGATGCCGGTGCCTTCGATTCCTGGCTCTCCGAGCGTGGCGCCGTTCTCGTAGAGGCTACGATTTCTCGGCGCTGACATTCTATTGCGGTGCAATTTCAGGTTTCTTGGAAGGTGTGGCGATCGCCCTGGCGGCCGGGGTTCCGTTAGATAAGTACGCCAAGCTGGCCGCTGATCTATGGCCAGCTATCAACTATACCATCATGACCTCAACAGACCTGATTTCTCAGCGTGATTACGATTACGAAGAGGCGTCGCTGTCGAGTTTTCTCAACGGCTTGGTCCACATGGCTCGGGCCGCAGAGCGGGCAGGAGTGTCCGATTCATTTTAGGTTCGGCTCGCGAATGAGATGCTAAGCGTGCGCCGAAGCTAGCTGCGGACATGCGGCAGTCGATCACACGGCGGTGCCAGCTCTGAACCCGCTGTACGCAACAGACTTGCTTCCCCTACGCTGCGCGGTCGTCCCTTGGGAAAGCAGGTACCCCGATGCACCTCGCCCTCGCCGTGGCAGGGCTGCTGGTTGGCTTCTTGGTTGGTCTCATCGGTATGGGTGGCGGCGCGCTGCTTACCCCGTTGCTGGTGCTGGTCTTCCGGGTCGCGCCGTTGGCCGCGATCGCCAGCGACCTGCTTACCTCGCTGGTCATGATGCCCGTCGGTGCGGTCGTGCACCTGCGCTGCCGCACTGTGGACTGGCGGCTGGTGCGCTGGCTGACGGTGGGCTCGGTGCCCGCCGCGTTCGCCGGTGCCATGCTCATCGGCTCGATCGGGCACATTCCCGGTGTGCAGGCCGACCTGAAGCTGGCCATTGGCATCGCGCTGTGCGTCTCGGTGGGGATGACGCTGCTCCGGCAGGTGCTCGACCGCCGGGCCAGCCTCCAGGATGAGCTTCAGGGTGACCAGGACGACGGGCCGCCGGTCGTGTACCCGCTGCGTACCGTCGCGATCGGCGTGATGGGCGGCTTCGCCGTCGGTATGACCTCCGTCGGCGGGGGCTCGCTGGTCATCGCGTTGCTCCTGATCACCTATCCGCGGCAGCTGCGCCCGGCCCAGCTGGCCGGTACCGGCCTGGTCCAGGCGATCCCGCTGGTGGCCACCGCTACCGTCGGTCACCTGCTCTATGGCGACGTCCACCTGGCCGCCGCCACCTCGCTGCTGTTCGGCGCGCTACCCGGTGTCTACCTCGGCGCCCGACTGTCCACTCGGGGTCCCGCGGCCGTCATCCGGCCGTTGATCGTCGCGGTCCTGCTCGCCTCGGGGCTGGCACTGTTGAAGGTGCCCACCCCGCTGATGATCGCCGCAGCGGGCGCCGGACTGGTCACGACGGTCCTCTTGCGCGTGCCACAACCCCCAGCGGAACCGGTCCGGCAGCCCGACCCAGCGGACGCTGAATAGGCCCCATGACTTAGGCCCATGACTTAGGCCCATGACTTAGGCCCATGACTTAGGCCCATGACTTAGGCCCATGACTTAGGCCCATGACTTAGGCGGAGTCTTGTCAGCTTGCCGGATGGGAAGGAACTGTTGTGATGTCCAGAGTTTATGTCAGTCTCATCCAATCCGACCTCGGACGGAGCCACCACGGTAATTTTGAGGCAGTTATCGTCCAGGGCGAGCAGCTGTGGCATTGGTCTCGCGATAACAGTGACGCCAAGCTGCCTTGGGTGCGTGGGCAACGAGTCACGGGTGAGCGGGATGAGGTGGCTGGGCCTGGGTGCATTATTCAGTCTGCGTCCAGTGTCGCGGGGCATGGCAGGTTTGAGGTCGTCGTTCCGTTACGGCAAGCCACCGGCGGCGTCGAGCTGCGTCACTTCTACCGTGATAACAGTGAGGCCTACCTGCCTTGGGTGCGTGGGCAACGAGTCACGGGTGAGCGGGATGAGGTGGCTGGGCCTGGGTGCATTATTCAGTCTGCGTCCAGTGTCGCGGGGCATGGCAGGTTTGAGGTCGTCGTTCCGTTACGGCAAGCCACCGGCGGCGTCGAGCTGCGTCACTTCTACCGTGATAACAGTGAGGCCTACCTGCCTTGGGTGCGTGGGCAACGAGTCACGGGTGAGCGGGATGAGGTGGCTGGGCCTGGGTGCATTATTCAGTCTGCGTCCAGTGTCGCGGGGCATGGCAGGTTCGAGGTCATCGTGCCGATACGGCAAGCCGGCGCTGTTGAACTGTGCCATTTCTACCGCGACAACAGCTACGATCACTTACCCTCGGAGCTGCGTCAAAGGTTGACGATGAGCGTGCACGTACCCTGGATTCGCGGGCAACGAGTCACGGGTGAGCTGGACAATGTGGCCGGGCCCGGGTGCATCATCCAATCCGCCTCCAGTACTGGACGGCGCGGCAGGTTCGACGTCGTGGTGCCCCTCCATCTTAGCGACGGTTCGATAGAGCTTCGCCATTTCTTCCGCGACAATAGCGATGTTCCCGGTCCTTGGACCAAGGCTCAGTTTATCACCCAATCCTGCGCGGGGCTTGGTGGTATCATCCAGTCCAGTTTCGGTTCGGCAGGTCACGGCGATTTCGAGGTCCTCGTCGACGAGTGTCGTGGCTCGGTCGTTCATTACTGGCATTCGAACGCCCGCGCCGAGGAGGTGTGGATTCGGACTGATCGCTTCACCATGTTTGAGTCACATCCTCAACTCACCCACCGTGCCCAGAAGATCGTTCAGCTAACCGGTGAGTTTGATCGCGAAGGCTGGAATGGAACAGGAAAACCAAAATTTGCTTTCAATCGGACCGAGAGCAGATTTGGCATTATCGGCACGGACCTCGGTGTCTCCTTCGCCCATCGGGACCGCCTCTATTTTTTGTTTGGTGACACCTGGCG
The DNA here is from genome assembly GCA_050699715.1 of Pseudonocardiaceae bacterium. Taxonomy (GTDB): domain Bacteria; phylum Actinomycetota; class Actinomycetes; order Mycobacteriales; family Pseudonocardiaceae. The sequence continues at coordinate 29,482 of JBOHFR010000026.1, read as the reverse complement.
CGTGGTCCACAGTATCCCGAACGATGATTTTGATTCCATCGCTTTCTGCACAGACGCGAATGCCGACGATGGTCTTGATTTAACATTTCTCCCCCAGCCGCCGTTGGTCAACGGAATTACCCAGGGCGCCTTTGAGGTGCCGCTCGACGGGGTCAGCTGGAACGACAGCATGTATGTCTTTTTCAGTACCGATCACCGTGCGGTGGGCATATACACCATGATGGGCAGATCAATACTGGCTCGGTCAGATAACAATGGTCTTGACTTCACCCTTCTTTACGAAGTGTCCCGCTATAAGTTTATCAACGTGTCTGCAATGATCGTTGACGCGCGCGAACATGGACTCCCGGGAGACGGGCCGCAACTCGTCGTTTTTGGCAGCGGCCGCTACCGTTCCAGCGATGTCTACCTTGCGGTTAAGCCGGCGGCGAGGCTTGAGGAACCGGGCGGTTTCCTGTTTTATGCTGGTGGACTCAGTCAACCGCAATGGAGTAGTGATGAGGACGGCGCGGTTCCACTCTTTGGCGAGGGCTGCGTCGGAGAATTGTCGGTCCGGTGGAATCCGCTGCTGGGCGCCTGGATGTGTCTTTATAACGCAGACTGGCCAGCGGATAGATCATCTGTTGGCGGGATAGTGATGCGCTGGGCACGGCGCCCTTACGGACCCTGGTCCCAGGGTGACCTCGCCTTCTCAGTGGACGATGGGCTCGGGAAATTCATGCATCTACCGGGTGTGGATCATACGCAGGAAGGTCTCGGTTCTGACCGCAGCGCCGATCTGGGAGGGATGTATGGCCCCTATCAGATTCCTCAATATACCCGCCGCTCGGACAATGGAGTGCGGATCTACTTCACGATGTCCACCGCGAATCCATATCAGGCGATGTTGATGGCGATCGATCTGACTCCGCCACTGGGAGGCTAATTAACAAGCCTCATGAGGCGGTAGGGCTCGGCGGGATACGCCGGAAACTCGCCGTTGGGCGTAACCAGGAGAGGAGGTCGGCGTTGTACCGGTGCGGGCAACGTGCTCCGCGTCGGACCGGCTTGGTGGGGGATAGCGCGTGCCATTCGCAACAGGTCGCCGCTCCGTCCTGGCGCTGCTGATGACTCCGGGCCTGGTGTTCCGCTACGGCGGTATGGCCTACGGCGGTATGGCCCGAACTTGGGCAAAAAACGCCATCTCGGCTGCGCCTGGAGGAGACCGTGCAGAGGATTCAGTATGGGCGCACCTGGGACGGTGGGATCCGGTCTTCGAGTTGCCGAACGTAGCGATCCATACGAGTGTGCTGCCGAACGGAAAGGTGCTGTTCTGGGGACGTCGGGACCAACTTACCGGGTCGATGCATGAGCGTGAGTGCACGCCATACGTCTGGGATCCCCGAACCGGGGAACTGACCCCGACACCCCGGCCCAAGCGTGCGGACGGTACGAAGGTCAACTTGTTCTGCTCAGGGCATGCTTTTCTCCCCGACGGTCGGTTGCTGGTCGCGGGTGGGCACATCACCGACGGCGATGGGCTCGACCAGGCGTGTGTCTATGACTACCGCACCAACACCTGGACGGCCCTTCCCGTGATGAATGAGCGCCGGTGGTATCCGATCGCCACGGCGCTCTCGGACGGGACCGTGCTGGTGTCCTCGGGCAGTTACCAAGACAACGGTAGGGTTATCATCAACGATGTCCCGCAAATCTGGGATGGGCACCAGTGGACGCCGAGCGCCGACTTCATTGGCCTGCCGCCCTATCCGCGCATGCACGTCGCTCCGAGCGGGCAGGTGTTCGCATCTGGGTCGAATGCCACGACGCGCATCGTCAACACCGATGGCCCTGGTTCCCGGACTGCGCTGCCCTGGACTGCGCTGCCCTGGCCGCGGAGAACACAACAGAACGGGGAACGGCAGTACGGTCCTTCGGTGATGTACGACGCTGGGAAGATTCTCTACATCGGCGGCGGCAACGACGGGGCAACTGACGTCCCTACTGCCGAGGCAGAGGTTGTCGATCTGTGCGCCAAGCCCCCGGCGTGGCGTGAGATCGCAAGTATGCACTTCCCGCGCCGCCAGCATCACGCGACGATTCTCGCGGACGGGAGTGTCCTCGTGACCGGAGGGACCAGGGGTCCTGGCTTCAACGATCTATCGCCAGGAAAACCTGTCCATGTCGCCGAACTGTGGGATCCGGTGACGAAAGAATGGAAGAAGCTTGCCGCCGAGGATGTCGATCGCTGTTACCACGGGAGCGCCGTGCTGCTGCCGGACGCGACGGTGCTCAGCGCGGGCAGCGGTGAGTTCACCGTTGACGGCGAGCAGAACGATCCGCGGGACAGCCACCGCAACGCGCAGATTTTCCATCCACCCTATCTGTTCCACGGCCCCCGCCCGGAGATCGCCTCAGCCCCCGAGGAGATCGCTTATGGCGAGACATTCTCGCTCGCGATCTCAGGACCGGAAATCGGAAAAATCACCTGGATACGGCTCCCCTCGGTGACTCACGCCGCCGACCACAACCAGCGCATCAACGTTCTCGAGTTCGGCTGTGCCGACGGTAGGGTGAACGTTACCGCGCCCGAACGGCCGGAGATCTGCCCGCCGGGACACTACATGCTCTTCGTCCTCAGCAAGACTGGGGTTCCCTCTCGCGCGCGGATCGTGCGGATCGGCCCGCCCTCCAGCACGTGAAAAGTCAATGATGAGATACCACACGATCTTGTCGGCTTCGCCGACCCAAGCACACTAGCGGTGGCGCTGGCGGGCTACCAGGGCACCGAGCACGGCGAGTACGGCGATCGCCAGGCCGATCCACAGCGCCACCGGGACCAACTTGTCGACTTGGGGGGACCCGCCGGTCCAGCTCTGGGCAGCGGCAGGCAAGCCATCGGGCGGCGCTACTGGGGCCGGCGCTGCCTCCTCGGCGGGCGGCTGCCCCCCGGCAGCCCCGTTCACCAGCCGGCCGACCGGGCTGCCGGGGGGTAGTAAGAACCCATAGTTCAGCAGTCGGGCCGCCTGCTCCGACATCGATACCGGCCGCTGCTCGCCCCGCATCAGTACTACCATCAGGCGCCGCCCGCCGCGCTGCGCGGCGTCGAGTTGGGTGTGCCGGGCGTCGTCGGTGAACCCGGTCTTGCCGCCCAGCGCCCCCGGGTAGGTCCTGAGCAGCTTGTTGTCGTTGCTGACCACGAACCCGGGACGGTTGCCGAAACCGGGGAAGTCCGCCTGCCGGGTGCCCAGCAGCTCGACCAGCAGCGGGCGGCTGAGCACCTGGCGAAATGCCAACGCTAGATCATAGGCCGAGGAGCTCATGCCCGGGCCGTCCAATCCGGACGGGGTGGCAGCTCGGGTATCGCGCGCACCCAGCCTGGCGGCCAGCTCATTCATCTGCTCGACGGTCTGTGCTACCCCGCCGAGCGCCACGGCCAGGGCGTGTGCGGCGTCGTTCCCGGAGGACAACAGCAATCCGGTGAGCAACTGCCGGACGGTGTAGCGACCGCCCGGGCCCAGGCCTACCCGGCTGCCATCCTGGTCGGCGTCGGCCTGGGTGGCGATCACGACCCGGTCGGCGGGAAGCTGGTCGGCGGTCAGCAGGGCGGTTAGCAGTTTGAGTGTCGAGGCCGGGCGGTTGCGCGCATGAGGGTCCTTGGCGGCGAGCACCTCACCGGAGTCGGCATCGGCGATCAGCCAGGACATCGAGGTGATCCCGGCCGGCGGGGCGGGCGCGCCAGCGGGCAGCACCAGCCCGCACCCGCCCATCCGCACCCCACCCACCGCGGGGTCGGGGACCGACAGCGGTGGGGGAGCCGGGGTGCCAGGAGCCGGGGCCTCTGAGGTGTCCACCGGCGGGGGCGGGGCGAGCTGCTGCGAGCAGGCGGGCAGCGCGGCGCCGGGTACAGCCATCGCGCCGAGAGCGGCGATCAGGACGACGACCACTCGGAACCGGACCATCCGCACCGGGCGAAGGCTACCCTCAGGAGGCGACGCCCTCGGGGGCGTCAGCACTGTCCTCCGCAGCCTTGGCCGGGCGGCGGCCCCGACGCTGAGCCGGTCGTGGCGACGGCGGTGGGGTAGGGGGCACGGAAGCCGGCGCGCCACCGCCCATGATGATTTCGGCGAAGGTGGCCATCACCTCGTCCAGCTGCGCGGTGTAGCGCAGCTCGGACTCTTCATTGGCCCGCCGGACCAGCCCGAGCAGCGAGTCGGCATTGGGGCGGTGGGCCAGCGCGCCGTCCAGCGTGTCCAGCCGGCTGGACAGGACGTCTAGCCGCTGGGTGACCGACTCCAGCGCGTGGGACAGCGACTCTTGGGCGACCTTGTCGACCTCGTCCAGGCGGTTGCGCAACCCGGTCTCGGTGGTACCGATCTGCTCGCGCACCGGCCCGTGCACGGCGGCGGGCAGCCCATCGAGCCTGGCGTCCTGCCGGTCGAGGTGGTGATCCAGATCATCGATCCGCTTGTGCAGCCCGGCGATCCGGTCCTCCAGACCGTCCATCCGGCCGGCGACGCCCTCGAACCGGCCCGCCACCCCGTCCAGCCGCCCGCCCAGCTCGGCGAACGGTGTGGCCAGCTTGTCCACGATCGACTCGATGCCCCGGGACAACGCGGCGATGGCGCTGTCCTGAGCCTCGAGCTTCGACAATGCCTCATCGACCCGCTCAGCCAGCACGCTGACCTCGGTGCGGTCTGGCATCTCCGAGAGCCGCTTGCGAACCGAGCCCAGCGACTCCAGGGGAGCGAGCCGGGCGTGGATCTCATCCAGCGCGTCGAAGATCTGCTGCTGTTCACTATCGCGGATCTCGGCGGCACGCACGAGCATGCTGCGCATCCGATCGAAAGATTGTGTCGCTGGGTTGGTCACGGGCTTGGCCTTCGCTAAAGGGAACGAACAGATCCTGGTGGGCGGGAATCTTAGCTATCCCCTCAGTGCACGTGCAGCCGGTCCTCGAAACCACCGACCAGGGCCCGCCAGGCGGCCACTTCGGCGGCAAAAGGAGCGCTGGGGGCCAGCCGGGTCGGGTCCGGGCGCAGCAGGAAGGAGACCAGCCAGCCCAGCGGCTCGGAACTGGCCAGCGCCTTGTCCGCGACGTCCGACCCAGCCCACCGCTCGGCGTCGGTGATCAGTTCCACGGCCAGCTCGAGCTGCCCAGGATCCACCGTCTCGGGGCCCCCAGCGAGGTCGTCGGCCAGGCCGGCGAGCACATAGCTGTTGCCGTCGTCGAGTGCGACCTCCAGCTCGCGGTCCTGCGCTCGTTTGGTCACCTGTGGCCAGGTGGACACCGCGTCGAGGTCGTGCTCCGCACGGTTGTCAGGGTTGTCAGGGTTGTCAGGGTTGTCAGGGTTGTC
>JBOHFR010000026.1:0-24046 GCA_050699715.1 Pseudonocardiaceae bacterium | reverse complement strand
GGTTGTCAGGGTTGTCAGGGTTGTCAGGGTTGTCAGGGTTGTCCACGAGATAGCGGACTAGTGAGCGCGGTGAGCCGAAGACGTCGATGCGCCCGTTGCGGCCAAGAAAGACCGGTGCGTCATCGAGGTAGCAGCGCAGCGTGTAGTGCTCGCCCAGATCGCTGATGATCCGGATGGGGTCGATGCCGACCTCAGACCAGAACGCCAGCGCGGGATCACCGGCGGTCTCGCCGTCGGTGGCCGCCGATTGCGCTTCCTTGGGAGTGGACTGGGCCTTCTCGAGAGCGGACTGGGCCTCGGACAGCTCGCTCGATGCCGCCTGAAGCGCTGCCGCGTCGACGGCGGGACTGCGTAGGACCCCGTCGAGGGCGTCGATCACGTCGTCCCACCGCCGCGCGATCACGGTGCACAGCGCGTCCCAGTGCCGGGTGCCCTCCCGGCCCCCGAAGGCCAGTGTGCCGCCTTCGAGCATGCTGAACCCGGGGGTGGAGTCGAGCACGTCGTGCACCACCTCCAGGCCGCAGGCCTGCGCCAGTGAGCGCACGATCGATACCACGTCGGCGAGCTCACCGACCACCCAGGTATCCGGCGACTGCGCGACCAGCTCGGGCACTCCCACCAGGTCATACCGGTGGGAATCTGCGGGCCGCAGGTCCGGCGCGGGCAGCCGCGGCACCAGCGTCCAGGCCGGGTGGTCGATCAGGTCGTGGTCGCGCGCCGTGCGCACGAAACCAACCAGCGCCGCGACGTCAGCGAAGGCGAAGAGGTTCTCCTCGTCTCCAAGGAACGCTTCCCATTCCTCGCCGTCCTCGCGCCAGCGAGGCGCCCACAGCGTGACCAGGTCACCAGCGGTCACAGAGAGTTCGATCGGCACGATGTCCGCAGCCATGCGCGGCAGCGTAATCCCTGGGTAATCCCCGGGTCATGGCCGTACCCGCCAGCCATCGAGATGGGCGCGTATCGCGGCTTCGAACAACTCACCGGGAGGCCCAGCCCCATCGGGCATCGCGCGGCCCAGTTCCAGTGACACTAGGCCATGCACGGTGGCCCACAGCGCGGTGGCGATGAGGTGTGGATTGGCCTCGCGCAGCAGGCCCGCCGCAACCGCCCTGCGTACCGTGTCGAGTAGCGGGGTGAAGGTGGCCTCGGCGTGCGCGTAATCCGCCGGGGCGGGATGGAAGCCGGGCACCGGCGAACCAAACATCACCGCGTACAGGTGCGGGTTGGTCAGCGCGTTGACCCGGTAGGCGTGGCTGAGCGCGAGCAGGTCGGCCAGCGGGTCGTCCGAGGGGGTCACCGTGTCCAGGTGGGCCGCAAACCTGGTGAACGCCTCGATGAACAGCGCTCGAAGGATCCCCGGCTTGCCGCCGAACAGGGCGTACACCGCACTGGTCGAGGTGCCCGCAGCGGCGGCGAGCCGGCGCAGGCTCAGCGCGTCCGGACCTTCGGCGGTGAGCAGCGCCCCCGCGATGTCCAGCAGACGGATCCGCAGCGCCTCATCGTGCAATTTCGGTCGAGCCACTTGACAACTATAGTGCAACGGTGTTTTATAACAGTGTTCGCAACGCCGAGGAGGATCTCATGCCTGACATCAGCGGGCCCGCCGGGGTACGCCGCGCATCGGCGGACGGCGGCCGTGCCGTGGTCGTCGGCGGCAGCATGGCCGGCCTGTTGGCCGCGCGGGTGCTCGCCAACCACTTCGAGCAGGTGACGCTGGTCGAGCGCGACGCGCTGAGCGGCAGCGTGGGCAACCGCAAGGGCGTCCCGCAGGGGCACATGCTGCACGCCCTGATGCCCCGCGGTCTGGAGATCGTGGAGCGGCTGTTCCCCGGCTACTGTGACGAGCTGGAGGCCGCCGGGGCGGTGCCGGTGCGTATTCCCACCGACTCGCTCGTTCTGACCCCCGCCGGTTGGCTGCCGCGGCAGGCCGCCGGGTGGCCCATGCTGTCGGCCAGCCGGCCGCTGTTCGAGTGGGCCGTGCGCCGGCGGTTGCGGGAACTGCCGGGCGTGACGATCCTCGACCGCCACGATGTGGACTCGCTGCGCACCGAGGGCCGGTCGGTCACCGGTGTGACGCTGCGTTCGCTCGAGGATTCAGGCGGTACCCGGCAGCTCGTGGCGGATTTGGTGGTCGACGCCAGCGGTCGCGGCTCCCGGGCCCCGACCTGGCTCGCCGAGGGCGGGCACGGCACACCCACCAAGACACACGTCGACCCGGACATCGCCTACGCCTCCCGGATCTACCGCATCCCCGAGGGTTTTGAAGCGGACTGGCAGCTGGTGATGCTGCTGGCCCAGCCGCCGTCGATGCCGCGCACCGGCTACCTGTTCCCGATCGAGGACGGCCAGTGGATGGTGGCCCTGATGGGTGCCGCGGGCGAGCACCCGCCGACCGACGAGGACGGCTTCGCCGCCTTCGCTCGCAGCCTGCGCCACCCGATCATCGCCGACGTGCTCGCGGCCGCCGAACCCGTCACCCCGATCCGTGGCTACCGCGGCACGGCCAACCGGTTGTGGCACTACGAGCGGATGGCCCGCTGGCCGGAGCGTTTCGTCGTGCTCGGTGACGCGGTCTGCGCGTTCAACCCGATCTACGGTCAAGGTATGAGCACAGCTGCGGTCGCCGCCGAGACCCTGGACGCGTGCCTGCGCGAGCAGCGGCGCCGAAAGCCAGCTGAGGACCTCGACGGGCTGGCCCGACGCTTCCAACGGCGTCTGGCCCGCCGCAACGCCGATCCGTGGCTACTCTCGACCGGGCAGGATCTGCGCTTCCCGACCACGACCGGCATGCCGGTGACCGCCGCGATGCGGCTGCTGAACCACTACCTTGACCGGGTAGGGACCGCCGCCACCGAAGACCTCGCCACCGCGCACAGCTTCGCCAAGGTGATCGTCATGCTCGCCCGCCCGACGACGCTGTTCACCCCACGGGTCCTGGCCGTCGCGGCGCGGACCCGGGCCGATGCCGACGGCGTGTTCTCGAACTCCACCCCTCCCGCCCGGCCGCTCGTGCCCGCAGCGGCCGTGGCCAGCGCAGAGCGTCCCAGGGAAGAGGCCACCCGTGACCTCCGCTGACGCTGCCCGGCTGGTCCCGGTCGTCTCCGATGCGCTCACCGTTGGCGGGGTCCGCAGCCCGTACCTGCACGCCGGGCCCAGCGGCGCCAACGCCGAGCACCCCGACCGGTTCGCCAGCGTGACGCTGGTCAACAGTGGTGTGCTGCACGGCTACCGCTGGCACTACCTGGCCCGCATCTGGCGCACGCCGGTGCTCGGTGAGGCCTTCATGCGGATGGGCACCTTCCCGGCGTTGCGGCTGCTGTTGCGTCACGGCAACCCCCGCGGACTGCCCCTCGACGTGCTCAAGCGCATGTACCGCGACTACAAGAACCCCGCCGTCCAACGCGCAGTGCTGCGGCTCTACCGCGCGACCGAGCTCGCCGCGGTCTCGGAGCAGCTGCATGCGCAGTTGCGCTCGCTGGACGTCCCGGTGCTGGTCGTGTGGGGCGCCCGCGACCCCTACGTGCCCGTGCGCTATGCGCACCGCCAGCGCGAGACCTTATCCGCGCGCTGAGGTCGTGCTGCTCGCCGACAGCGGCCATTGGCCGATGATCGACCACCCGGTCGTCGTCGAGCAGCCCGTGCTCACGTTCCTGAGCGCCAGATTCCCGCATTGAGCGGTCTCAGTTCCAGCCATCGAAGCTTGATCACGGTTTTGGTGCCAAAAGTGACATGTCGTGTCGTTTTTGGCACCAAAACCGTGATCAAGCGACGGTGTCGCGCTGTGGGCTAGTGGGGGGCTAGGGGTCACGCCTGGGTGAGCAGGGTGTGGAGAAGGGCGCCCATTCGGGTGGCGGCGTGGGCGGCGGTGGCGAGGATCTCGTGGTGGTCCAGGGGGGCTGGGGTGGTGCCTGCGGCTGGGTTGGTGACCAGCGAGATCCCTAGCACCTCGGCGCCCTCGGCGCGGGCGGCGATGGTCTCCAGCACGGTGGACATCCCCACCAGGTCGGCACCCAGGGTGCGCAACATGCGGATCTCCGCCGGTGTCTCGAAGTGGGGGCCGGGCACCCCGGCGTAGACGCCCTCGACCAGGCTCGGGTCGATCTGCCGGGCCAGCGCGCGCAACCGGGGGGAGTAGGCCTGCGTGAGGTCGACGAACTGGGGCCCGACCAGCGGGGAGGTCCCGGTGAGGTTGAGCTGGTCGGAGATCAGCACCGGCTGGCCGACCGCGAGCCCCTCGGCGATACCGCCAGCGGCGTTGGTGAGCACCACCACCCGCACGCCCGCCGCGCAGGCGGTGCGTACCCCGTGCACCACCTGCGCCACGCCATGACCCTCGTAACCATGCGTGCGACCGAGCAGCACCAGGATGTGGCGCTCACCTAGGGGCCCGCGCAGCCGCACCGACCGGACCGTCCCGGCGTGCCCGCTGACCTGCGGTGCGGTGAACCCGGGCAGCGCGGTGACCGGGATCTCGACGGTGGGAGCGCCCAGCGTGTCGGCCACTGGGCGCCAGCCGGTGCCCAGCACCACGGCGATGTCGTGCGTGGGCGCCCCGGTGCGCTGGGCGAGTGCCGAAGCGGCGTCTCGGGCGAGCTGTGCCGGACCAGTCACGGACCAGCAGCTTAGGGGCCTAGGCCGCCGAGGAGTCTCCAGGCCGGGTCTATCGGCCGGGAGCGAACCCCGCGACCACGGGTTCGAACAGCCTCGTGCGCCCGGCGCCCTCTCGCTCGGTCGCCACGGTGACCGAGACCGCCCACAGCTCCGCCCCGGCCGGAACCAGCCGCAGGTAGGTGGTGCGGCGCAGCTCACCGCCCTCCCGGGTCCGGAAGGTGGCGTCCAGCGCCTGGCCGGATAACCTCTGCCGCTGGGTCTCGACGAGCTCGCGCACCCCCTGTGCCAGCGTGCGCAGGTAGGTGGTGAGGTATTGGTCGACGCTGCCGCCGGGCAGCACGCCGGTGACTTGCTCCACAGCGATGACCTCCGAGCCGTCCGGGGAGACGAAGCGCGCTACGGTGCCGGAGCTGTTCCCGAGCGTCCGCTGCTCACGGAACTCCGGCCAACCCTGCGGCACGGTGACCGTGAACCGGACCGCTCGGGTGCCCGCCGGCCCGGTGGCCTGAAGCACCCGGGGTGCCAGCACCAGGTCATGGGGGCTCGTCCCGATGACGGCCCGGGCTCCCAGGGAGGGCAGCGCCGCCCGGCCGCTGGCGAGGCGGACAATCCCGAAGCTGGCGAGCGCGGCGCCGAGGAACAGCAGGACCGCCAGCGTCCACAGGATCGCCCGTGCTGCGGCGCCCTTGGCCCCGGTGTTGCCGAACCGGTGCGCCGCGACCGGGCCTTGTGGGTCGGAGGGCACGGCGAAGGGCAGCGGGCCCGGGGCGGCCGCGAGCTGCCCGGTCCGCCGGCGCGGCGGGTCGGGCAGCTCCGTGCCGGGACCGGTGACCGGGATGGGGCGCACCACGGGCTTGAGACCCATGGTCTCAGGACCCATCGGCTCGGGATCAGCTGGCTCGGGTGGCGCACCCAGCAGCTGGCGTACCCGTGACAGTGGCATCCGGTGCGCTGGGTCCTTGATCATCAACCCGCTGATCACCTCGGCGAGCGCTCCGGTACATGACGGCCTGGGCACCTCGCCCTGCACCACCGAGGCGACCGTCGCCATCGCGGTGCCCGCGTCGTAGGGGGGCCTGCCTTCCACCGCAGCGAACAGCGTCGCGCCGAGTCCCCACAGGTCTGACGCCGGGTTGACCGGCCCACCGGAGGCGATCTCGGGAGCGATATAAGCGGGGGAGCCCAGCATCAGACCGGTCGCGGTCAACGTCTGGTCGGCCCGATTGCGGGCGATCCCGAAGTCGGTGAGCTTGATCCGACCGTCGTGGGCCATCAGCACGTTGCCGGGCTTGACGTCCCGGTGCGTGATGCCCGCGGCATGAGCGGCCTGCAGCGCTGCCGCCATCGCGGCCCCGATAGCGATCACCCGTTGCGGCGGCAGGGCACTGTCGCGCACCAGCTCCGCCAGGCTGGACGATGCCACCAGCTCCATCACCACGAATGGCGCGGCGCCCTCCCGGGCCACGTCGTAGAGGGTCACCACGTTGGGGTGCGACAGGGCTGCGATGGCCCTGGCCTCCCGCAACGAACGCTCCCGCAGCGCGTCTGCCTCGGCCTCCGGGATGCCCGGCGGCAGCAACACCTCCTTGATCGCGACCAGCCGGCCGAGCACCTCGTCGTGTGCTGACCACACCGTGCCCATGGTGCCTCGGCCCAGCACCGCGCCGAGCCGGTAGCGACCCGCCACCAGGCGGGGTGCGGCGTTGGTCACGGCCCCATGATGCCTGTCTTGCGCTCCCGGTCGTTGCGCTCCCCGCCGGGGTGTGCCATACAGGCGTTACCGGGGTGAAGGAGAAGCGGGCGATGGCGGGCAAGGCAGCAGAGTCCGGCTTCGAGGTCAAGCCGGTGTACCGCGCGCAGGACGTCGCGGCCGGGCTGGCCGAGCGGCTGGGCGAGCCCGGGGAGTTCCCGTTCACCCGCGGGGTGTATCCCACGATGTACACCCAGCGTCCCTGGACGATGCGCCAGTATGCCGGGTACGGCAGCGCCAGCGAGTCCAACGCCCGCTACCACCAACTGCTGCGGGCTGGGCAGACCGGCCTGTCGGTGGCCTTCGACCTGCCCACCCAAATGGGTTACGACTCCGACGAGGCGATCGCGGCCGGTGAGGTCGGTAAGGTCGGGGTGGCCATCGACTCGATCGAGGATATGCGGACGCTGTTCGACGGAATCCCGTTGGACGAGGTGTCCACCTCAATGACGATCAACGCCCCTGCGGGCGTGCTATTGCTGCTGTATCAATTGGTGGGCGAAGAGCACGCCGTGCCGGGCTCGAAACTGGCCGGGACGGTCCAGAACGACGTGCTCAAGGAATACATCGCGCGTGGCACCTACATCTACCCGCCAGCGCAGTCCCTGCGGCTTACCTCGGACATCTTCGCTTATTGTAAGGCCGAGATCCCACACTGGAACACCATCTCGATCTCGGGGTACCACATGGCCGAGGCGGGTGCTAATCCTGTGCAGGAGATCGCGTTCACGCTGGCCAACGGGGCGCAGTATGTGCAGGCCGCGGTGGACGCCGGGATGGTCGTTGATGAGTTCGCGCCGCGATTGTCGTTTTTCTTCGTCTCGCGCACCACGCTGCTGGAGGAGGTGGCGAAGTTCCGGGCCGCCCGGCGGATCTGGGCTCGCATGATGGTGGAGCGCTTCGGCGCGCGGCACCCCAAGTCGCTGATGTTGCGATTCCACGCCCAGACCGCTGGCGTGCAGCTTACCGCGCAACAGCCCGAGGTCAACCTGATCCGGGTCACCGCCCAGGCGATCGCCGCGATCTTCGGTGGCGCCCAGTCGTTGCACACCAACGCCTATGACGAGGCGATCGCGCTGCCGACCGAGAAGGCCGCCCGGCTGGCCCTGCGCACCCAGCAGGTGCTGGCCTACGAGACCGACCTGACGTCCACCGTGGATCCCTTCGCCGGCTCGTATGCGATCGAGGCGATGACCGACGAGGTCGAGGCCGCCGCGATGGCCTTGATCGAGAAAGTGGACGAGCTGGGCGGCGCGGTGCGCGCCATCGAGGCGGGCTTCCAGAAGTCGGAGATCGAGAAGACCGCTTACCAGATTGCCATGGAGATCGACTCCGGTGACCGGGTGGTGGTCGGGCTCAACCGTTACCGGCTCGATATGGAGGATCCGTACCAGCCCTTGCGGGTGGCCCCGGAGATCGAGGACAGTGCCCGGGCGCGGCTCGCCGCGCTGCGCTCGTCGCGATCATCCACCGAGGTCGACCGGGCCCTGGATGAGCTGCGGCGCGCCGCCAAAGACGCCAGCGCCAACGTGCTGTACCCGATGAAGCGGGCCCTGGCCGCCCGTGCCACGGTGGGTGAGGTGTGCCACGCGCTGCGCGACGTCTGGGGTACCTACGTGCCTGCGGAGACGTTCTGACCGGCGCCCAGCGGGAGCGCCTTGGGCAACTACTGAGTGTAGGTAGTCATTAGGTAGTCGTGGGTAGTCATAGCCAGCGATCTCCCGTAGTAGACCTACGGGTTTGTTCGTAAACGGCGTATTGGGCCGCCGCATGTCGGCCGCGACGCTGGTTCGCTCCCAACGCCGGTTCGCCCCGAAGGCTGTCGACGCCGCAGGCGTCCGGCGCTACCTACGCTCACCTTCAGCATGGCTCTCACCAGCAATAGCGCGGGTCGGATGGCAGCCGCGCGACGTCGCGCGGTGGGTACTGAAACCGCTGGGTCCCGGTAATGGCTCGCCGCTGGCTCAGTAGTGGGGAAATCAGCTTCACGGTTAGGTGGCGGGAGCTGAAGTTAGGTGGCGAACTGATGTTGTCAGGAGACCTTTTTCTCGCCATCGTATGACTTAGCCGAATCGGCGGCAGTCGATTGGGAAGTTCTGTTTCAGGCCCGCTGGGGGGCCATAACTGAGAGGATACGACATGTCTGAGGCATTGAGCTTGGCTGAGATCGACGGGCAGCACGTGGAGCTGCTCCCGGCCCGTACCGTCCTGTCCCTGTTCTCGACCGGTGGTTGTGGCTGTGGCGGCGACGGGGGCGGCACCGGGGGCAACGGCGGCAACGGTGGTCACGGCGGCAACGGCGGCAAGGGCACCGGGGGAATCGGCCTCAACATCCTGAACATCGACCTGCTCGGCGACCAGACCAACAGCGCCGGTAACGGTGTCGGGGGCAACGGCGGCAACGCCAACGGCGGCAACGGCGGCAAGGCCTGAGCGAACGGCCGGTGACTGTGAGCTGGTGATCACCTGCGGTGCCGTTGGCTAGGGAACGGCACCGGCATACCGGCGGCACAGCTCAGGGCGGTGCTGGGGCAGCCGACTTCCCCTCTAGTCGTGCAGTACCGCCGCGCGATCACGGGATCAGCGCGCAATGCCGTCGGCACTGGAGGGGCGACCGCACTACGGTCGCCCCTCCAGTTATCTCGCGGATAACCCTTGAGTCGGCAGCGTCAGGGGCCGATGCCGGCGCAGGGGCGGCTGCGCAGTTCGGTGACGTAGTCCTCTGGGGCGCCGGCCGCCTCGGCGGCGTCCGCGATGACGCCGAGGTAGCGCGCCGAGGGTAGCCCGCCTTCGTAGGCGTCCAGTACGTAGAGCCAGGCGAGCACCGAGCCGTCCAGGGTGTGCACCCGCAGCCGCAGCTTCTTGTGCAGCCCGAAATCGCCACCTTCCCAGTGGTCGAGCAGTTTCTCATCCTCCGGGGTCACGTCGTAGATCACGACGAAGACCTGGGAGAGCGGGTCTTCGACGACGCTGGCCAGTGCCCCCTCCCAGTTGAGGTCCTCGGCACCGAACGTCAGCCGCCACCCGATCAGCCACCCGGTCATCGCCATCGGCGAGTGCGGCGCGCGCTGCATCATCTGTGTGGGATCCATGTTGGACCCATAGGCGGCGTAGAGCGGCACGCGCGATAGCGTAGCCGTCACGCGATGTGTCCCCGCGTTCCCGCCACCGCCGTCGCCATACACCTGCTCGACAACCCTCCTCGTGCCCATGCGTCTTACCGGGTATTAGGGCTGGCATGAGGAGGTTGCGATGCGGATCGTCGCCTGCGGGCTGATCGTTGGCGCGGCTCTGCTGGGGTTTGTCCCGGCGGCCATAGCTGACGCGCCGGTCAGCACGACCAGTGCGGACAGTCCAGCGGCGCCACAGGCTGAGGTAAGCGTGCTGGCGGTGTCGCTCACGGTAGGCGGTGCGCTCGCCATGGCCGGATCTGGTGTGGCGCTGGCGCTGACCCGGCGCCGTACGGTCAGTCGTCGACCCAGTTAAGGGTCCGGGTGACGGCCTTGCGCCACTGGGCGTAAAGCTCCTCGCGTCGCTGCGGGACCATGGTCGGCTCCCACCGTCGCTCCGCCGCCCAGTTGGCCCGAATCTCCTGCGTCCCGGACCAGAACCCGACCGCCAGGCCAGCGGCGTAGGCGGCGCCCAACGCGCTGGTCTCGCTGACCACAGGGCGGATCACCGGGACGCCCAGGATGTCAGCCTGGAACTGCATGAGCAGCTCGTTGCCCACCATCCCGCCATCGACCTTGAGCGAGGTCAACGTCGCCCCGCAGTCGGCGTTCATCGCGTCGAGCACCTCCCGGGACTGGAACGCGGTGGCTTCCAGCACCGCCCTGGCCAGGTGCCCCCGGGTGACGTAACGGGTCAGGCCGACGATGGCGCCCCGAGCGTCGGAGCGCCAATGCGGAGCGAACAGCCCGGAGAAGGCCGGCACGAAGTAGGCTCCACCGTTGTCCTCGACGGTAGCCGCCAGGTGCTCGATCTCCGCCGCTGAGGAGATCATGCCCAGGTTGTCCCGCAACCACTGCACCAGCGACCCGGTGACCGCGATCGAGCCCTCCAACGCGTACACCGGGTCCTGCCGCCCAATCTTGTAGCACACCGTGGTGAGCAGCCCATGGTGACTGCGCACCTGCTCGGTGCCGGTGTTGAGCAACATGAAGTTACCGGTGCCGTAGGTGTTCTTCGCCTCCCCGACGCCCAAGCAGGCCTGCCCGAACGTGGCCGCCTGCTGGTCACCGAGGATGCCGGCGATGGGCACTCCGGCCAGCACGGCGGGCTCCCGGACCTTCCCGTAGATCTCTGATGAGGAGCCGATCCGTGCCAGCATCGACACCGGCACGCCCATCTCCTGCGCGATGGTCTCGTCCCAGCACAGCGTGTCCAGGTCCATCAGCAGGGTCCGGGAGGCGTTGGTGGCGTCGGTGACGTGCAGCCCGCGTGTCATGTTCCACAGCAACCAGGTGTCGATGGTTCCACAGCACAGCTCGCCGTGGTGTGCCCGCTGCCGGGCGCCCGGCACCTGGTCCAGGATCCAGCGGATCTTGGGGCCGGAGAAGTAGGTGGACAGCGGCAACCCGGTACGGTGCTGGTAGCGGCTAGCGCCGGTAGACCCGCCGAGCTCGGCGCACAACCGGTCGGTGCGGGTGTCCTGCCACACGATCGCGTTGTGCACCGGCTCGCCGCTGAGCCGATCCCACACCACCGTCGTCTCCCGCTGGTTGGCGATGCCCACTGCGGCGATGTCGCGTGCTGTCAGGTCGGCCCTGGCCAGCGCCCCGGCTACGACCTCCCGGGTGTTCGCCCATATCTCCAGCGGATCGTGCTCCACCCAGCCGGCTCGGGGGAAGTGTTGCCGGTGCTCACGCTGATCCGCGCTGACCACCCGGCCGTCGTGGTCGAAGACCATGCAGCGGGTGGACGTGGTGCCCTGGTCGATCGCTACGACGTAGTGCCTCATCGCATGACGTGATCCGATAGCCATATTCGATGGTTCTTGGCTTCCGTCACAGCGCTCAGCGTATGGCAACAGTCCCCACTACGTCGCCGGGTAGCGCGGGTGGCTACCGAAGATTGGAATTGATCATCTAGTCGGCGATGCTCACGCTGGTATGGGGGTGAGCATGTCGGCGTAGCCTTCGGCGAGGTCTGGGGTGAGCTCGGCGCAGATCCCTTCTGTGATCAGTGTGTCGGCCAGGGGGCACTGTTGCGTTGGTGGATGACCTCCTGGGGCAGGCTGTGCTGATGCGTCGTCGTCATCGTCGAGTGCCTCCGCCGGGGTCCGGCTTTGCTGGGTTCCGCTTCCCCCGCGGGGTCATCGTGCTGGCGGTGCGTTGGTACCTGCGCTACGGGCACCAAGCTCGGTAACTGGCCTCGCACTTTGGCTTTCCACAGGTGATCCTAGGCGCGCTGCGAGCGCGGTCCACTCCGAGAGTCCAGCTCGCACCACAGACCACGCAATTCTCGGTTATCGGAATATAGGGATTCTTCTCAGGCTGCCAACCAGATGGCCCACTCCACGTCGTGCGAGACCGCCACGAGGCTTTCCGAGGCGGACCAAAATCCGGAGGCGGGTCCAGATGAACCCTCATGTGGTCCAAGTATTCAGAATCCGCCGATGCATCGTCAGGATGCCACCCCGTCTTGCGACCACACAAATCGCATCGGTACTGATATTGGGCCATCCCATCTCCTCCCTTGATGTCAGGGCACCAGTGCACCACCCGGCTTGCGTGGGGCGAGGGCCCGTACGACGCTCGTCCGCGAATCGATCAAATCATACCTGCCCTTGATCAAGCTCGATGTGAGTCCTCGCTACCGGGCACGCGTTCATCCAGAACATCCGCCGCGGACACTACGAACTCGGGGCTGAGGAAGGAGTAAACCGAGAGCGGAACATTCCGTGGTTGCGACCTCATGTCGCAACCACGGTTTTGGTCGGTCTCGTCGAGGACGCGCGAGAGCAGGTCAAAGCCGCGTAGGCGAGCGAGAGGGTTGTGGTCACATCGTTGTGGCTGCGGCCGTAGGGGTGTGGGGTGTTGAGGTGGTGGCTAGGTCGAGGTGCTGGTCGTGGGGGGTGATGGTGACCCTCCACTGCTCGACTGGGGGTTGTCCGGCGTGGTTCCAGCGCTGGTAGGCGGCTTCGATTTCGTCCCAGAGCCGTCGTGGCCCGGATTGGTGGACGGGCCAGCGTTGGGTGTCGGGGTGGTAGTCAAAGCGTGCCCAGGAGCGGGAAGTGGCGTCGAGGAACCATACGCACCAGAGGTCGTCGGCGTCGGGGTTGGCGGCGGGAAGGTAGTGCCAGTGGCAGCTAGGGACGTGCCATCCGATGACGAAGGGAGCGTCGTCGGCGCACACGCGGCGGGCGTGCAGGCTGGTGTGGGTCACCTCGGCGAGGTCGGTGTCGCGGACTACCTCAGCGACCTCGGGCCGGTACACCCGCTGGCGCTGATCGCGCAGCGGCATGAAGGAAACGGTTTTGTTGACGAGACCCCCGGTGGCGGTGCCGTTGGGGCCGACGGTGAGCGAGAGCAGTCCGGCGGGTTTGTAGGCGCTGTTCCAGGGGGTGACCACGAGGCCACCGGGTCGTGTTTGGGCTATCCACTCGTAGGGCACTCGGGGTGCGGCGACGGTGGAGAGCACCCGGTCGAAGGGTGCGCCTAGTCGGTGGCCGTGTGTCCCGTCGCCGGTGAGCACGGTGACTTGGCCGTATCCGGCGGTGCTCAACGCGGTTCGGGCTCGGGCGGCCAGTATGGGATCGACTTCGATGGTGGTCACGTTGCGCGGGCCGAGCCGGTGCGCGAGCAGCGCGGCGGTGTAGCCGGTGCCGGTGCCGATCTCCAGCACCCGCGTCCCCGGCCTGACCTGTCCAGCGTCGAGCATGAGCGCCACGATGTCGGGCCGCGACGCGGAACTCGTCGCGACCCGACCCCACCCACCGGGACCCACTGGGGTGCCGTCATCGACCTGAGTGACCACATAACGTGTCCCGTAGACACATCGCAACCATTCATCTGGATCATCAGCGCGACGCAGCGGCACCAGATCGTCCCCGGCGCAGCGCCAGATGACCTCGGGAATGAACACCTCACGGGGCACCGCGAGGAACGCCGCCCGCCACGGCTCGGACAACACCCCCTCAGTAGTCAAGCCCTCAACCAACCCAGCCCACGACGCTAGCGCCGTGAGAGTCACTTCTCCTTCTTCTCGGGATCATCATCCTTCTTCTCGTGTTTACCACCAGTTTCCGGTGGTATCCCTCGGTCCGGGTCGTGCCCATTCTTTTGGTACTTGTCGCTGTCGTCTTTCTTCTGGTGGCCTCCAGCCATGACATTCTCCTTTTCTTCGGCGACGGTCTCGCCGCCCTGGACGCGGTTCAGTGCGGTGGTGTGCACGTGGTCGGTGTGAGTCCACACGCTGCTAGCTGAGCGTCGAGTGTCTTGACAGCGGGGGTGCTCTCCCAGGGTTGCATTGATGCTCGCGCGGTGCGTAGTTCTGCGGTGAGTCGTGGGGAGAGGGTGGCGAGGCTGGCCGCGTCGCCGAGGACACGCGCGGCTTCAGTGATCTCTTTAGAAAGGACGAGGGCGTTACCTAGTCGCATCTCGCAGAGTGCATAGCCATGCACGTAGGGGGTGCCCTCGTAGCGCGCGCGGGCGTTGAGTGCAGCGTCGACGGCTTCGTGGGGTTTGCCTAGCAGGGAGAGATAGATGCTGCGTTTGCTGTCTAGCGTGCCCTCGTGTACCCAGTACGCTAGCGAATCCTGGGTACTCTCGTTCTCGTTGGTAAGAAAGTGTTGAGCTCGTGCGCAGGCGGTCATACACGGCCCGTGTTGGCCGTCAAGTGCGTATGCGGCGGCGGCCATGTGCTCAGCGAGGGCTTTAAGTTTTGTGTCATCGGTGCGCGCCGCCAGGCTACGAGCAGCGGCGGCCATGTCCAGAGCGGTGCACGTGTCGCCACGCAGGAAGGCCACGAAGCTGGTGTTCGCTGCCGCGTAAGCGGCGTAGGCTGGGTTGCCGGCGTCGTGGCCAGCTCTGCGTGCGCGCTCGCAGTAGCGTTGAGCGGCGTCGAGGTGACCCATGTCAATGAGGTAGCCACCGATCGCTGATGCCATATTGCTGTCCACCAGACGCAGAGATTTACGCAACCGCTCGGGGTAACCACCGTCGAGCAGTCGGCGTACGATCCCATGCTGCGCGACGACGGTATCGAGTACTTCGCACGGGCCGAGCGTGTCTTCTTGACGCTTGCAATGCGCCAGCGTGATCGCCAGGTTATGGACGACGTGGGCATCGACTTGGCGGGGAGAGGCTAGAGCCTGTGTGACTCGCGTGTACTCGTCGGGGTCCAGTCCAGACAAGCCCACGGCGGCCAGTGCCCATGTGGCCAAGCACATGGCGTCGCGACGACCCATGGACCGCGCTAATTTGGTGACCACCTGCATTAGCTCCTCGGCTAGCTCCCGGCTGACGCGCGTCATCTCCGGCCACGCCTCAGTACTCACTCACCACCGGATCACGCTCAAGGGAGGGCACGGGCGAGGCGTTGAGGGCGTCTAGCTGGGCCTGCGCTTCGGTCTGCCGCACCTGACGGTGGTGGGCGGAACACCGTGCACGGTAGTCCTGTTCTGCCTGCGCTAGCGTGTTGTACTCGGCGAGCAAGGCACCCTGAGCGCAGCACACCTCATCGGTGATCGTCCACAGCGCCTCGGGCATCGCGCGGGTGCCGTGCTCGATGCGGGAGATCATGCTGCGTGTCCGGCCCACGGCCCGGCCAAGCTCGGGTTGCGAGACCCCCGCTGCCCTGCGGTACGCGGCCAGGCGCATACCCAGACGACGCCTCACGGCATCCAACCTCGCACGCTCAGCGGCTAAGTCCCCCACCTCGACCGTCACCGCACTCACCTTAAAGCAGTGACAACCCAGGTGACAGCCCCTCAACTTCACCCCAGGTACCTGGTTCCGTCACTCTGGTCACAGCCGCCACCGTGGCTCATGCACCTGGTGCCGGGCCGCCGCATCACTGACTCCAGACAGCGGCGGGCGCACGCACAGCAACGGCCGCGTGCCGGCACTGTTGCGTTGGTGGATGACCGGTTGGGGCAGGCTGTGCTGATGCGTCGTCGTCATCGTCGAGTGCCTCCGTCGGGGTCCAGCTTTGCTGGGTTCCGGTTTCCCCGTGAGGTCATCGTGCTGGCGGTGCGTTGGTAGCTGCGCTACGGGCTGTCCTACCGCGACGGGGAAGAACTGCTGGTCGAGCGCGGCATCGAGGTCGACCACGTCACGGTCTATCGCTGGGTGCAGCGGTTCACTCCCGTGTTGATCGACGCGGCACGGCCCTGCCGGCATGCCCCGGGCGATCGCTGGTTCGTCGAGGAAACCTCCGTCAAGGTCGCCGGCCGGTGGCGCTACGTGTACCGGGCGATCGACCAGTTCGGGCAGGTCATCGATGTTCTCGTGTCGGAGGAGCGGGATCTGGCGGCCGCCCGCCGGTTTGTCACCAGCGCTCTGCGGCACGGCACACATCCCACTGAGGTGACCACCGACCGCGCGCCCGCCTACCCACGGGTACGGGATGAGTTGCTGCCCGCCGCCTGCCACGTCATGAAAAAGCACGCGAATAACCCGATCGAAACCGATCATGGCCGGTTGAAGGCTTGGCTGCGACCGATGGAACCCACAACACCGCGGGTGATGGCTGCCTTCACCGAGCTGGCCCTGGCGATCTGACCAACCGGGATCAACAATCTCGTCTACCCCGACTTCGCACAACGCAACAGTGCCCAGGCCCTCATTGAGCGCGCGTACCACCTGGACCTGTTAAGCCTCACCCAGCGTACCAGCATGTACAAGATGTTCAGCGCCAGGGGCTGGAGGACGCGTGAGCCCAGGAGCGAGGACATCGCACCTGAACGTCCGGTGCTGGCCCAGTCAATTGGTCAGAGCTTGAGTGCGCGCGGCTTGAGCCCGGATAGAGATCGCGAGCATCGCCGGATTCTCTGAGCCCGCCCGCAACACTTTGTTCCGACCGAGCGGGCTGCGTGCCGTCTGACAGCTCGGCTACCACTGCGCGCACGCCCAACTCCTGGCCGCCGAGCAGCGACAGTATGACGATGGTACCCTTAGGGTATGACTGCCGAACGTATCACCGTGAGCCTGCCGCCTGAGGTACTGGCAGGTGCCCGGGGTGCCGTCAACGCCGGTGCCGCCGACAACCTGTCAGCGTTCGTCGCCGACGCTCTACGAGACCGACTCAGCCGCGCTCACGCACTCGCCGAGCTGGCCCGTGTCCTCGGCGGCCCCCCGCCCGTAAAAGAGCGGGCAGCCCTCCGCCGCGCTTGGGGACTCGCACCACCAGCCGACGCACGGTGATCGGCGGACGGATCCTCGACACCTCCGCACTCCTCGCCTTCGCACGCGGCACCTCCATCTATGCCGCTGCGGCGGTCTGGACCGCCGTCGAAGAGTCCATCATCCTGATCGTGCCATCGACCGCGGTCGCTGCGGCGTGGACCGAGCTCGCCGTCGAGCACCACCCCGTGCTCGAGGTTCTTCTGCAACTACCCGTCACGGTCATTGACGCTTTAGGCGAGACACGCGCCCGGGCCATCGGTCAGCTCGGCGGCCCCCAAACCGACGCCCACGCCATCGCCTGCGCCCAAGAACGCGGCTGGCCCCTCATCACCGCCCACCCAGACCACTACACCCGGTACCAGCAGACCGGCGTCGACCTCGAAACCCTCCCCTAGGGTTGCACTGTCACCGCTCACTTCGGATAGCAGTTTGAGTGTGAGGTCGTCATGGCATCAGCAGCGGGGCGCTCCGGCAAGGCATACCTACCGGAGCGATCCAGCCGGAGGGATGGTGCGAAGGACCGGAGCTGGCTGCTACCGGTGTTCGCGGTGGAGCGGCTGCTTCGTGCGGTGGTTCTGGTCAGTGTCG
The DNA here is from genome assembly GCA_050699715.1 of Pseudonocardiaceae bacterium. GTDB lineage: Bacteria > Actinomycetota > Actinomycetes > Mycobacteriales > Pseudonocardiaceae. Next base: position 6,748 of record JBOHFR010000026.1, on the reverse strand, counting down.
GTCTGATCCTGCTGACCCACGCGCACGCCGACTGGGCCGATCTCGCGCGACGTTTCGCGGAACGGGTCGGTCTTGATCCCAGCCACAACGAGACCGGTCGGCTGATCTCAGGGCTTGGTGGGTTCGGGTCGCGGCGGGCGCAGCGCGACGGTGCGATCGCCATCGGGTACGGACTGTTGGAGACGGTGGAGGGCTACGGTCTGCTCCGTCGTCGGCGGTGGGGCGAGTACCTGACCATCGTCTCGACCGCGTTATTGCTCATCCCCGAGGTTCAAGAGCTGCTCAAGCACCCCACCGGGCTCAAGGTCGGCGGCCTGGTCCTCAATGTGATCATTGTCGGCTACCTGGTCATCCGGCTGTTCCGGCGCCGAAGGAACGACCGGACCTCCAAGTCAGCTTCGGGAGCTGGAGGTCCGGCCGACACCGGAGTACGTTAGCTGTCTCACACCCGGAGGTTGATATGATCAAGAGGATTCTGGAGTTCCTGGCGCTGAAGTGGCTTTGGGACCGCCGCCGCGGCCGCCGCTAGGGCCGGTGCTCTCTCAGCCGCCCGGCACCCCGGCAGTCCCCACGACGGTCACGATCGCGGCTATGAGAAACGCGACGCACGACAAGACGACCAGGACGATACGCCCCGTTGAGTGCCTGACCAGGAAACTTGCTGCCAGAAACAGCAGACCGAGCGCGATCAACAGCGGGTAGTAATTCATGGATTTGTCCCCTCTCGTAGCTGTTGCTCGGTCACTGCGGTGACAGCCGGTGTGTCCGCACTCTTGACAATGCTCTACAACTCGCTGGACGGTGTGTGGTCAAGTGTCTTGATCGTGTTGGCGAATGTCGGGATCTGACCGTATATCACGTTCTTGTCCAATTTGTCCAGATCTAGCTGCTCGGGGTGTTGCGCATCGCCAGCTTGGAGCAGGTAGGTGGGCAGGGGAATGAGTGACACCGTCCCGAGCCCTCCGGCGTAGCGGGGCGCTCCCTCGCCGAGATACAGCCGGAGTGGCGCCTGGGAGCACAGTGACAGTCGGGAAGTTGGGCCAACCGCTGTGGTTGACGCTAGCGAGGGCGGACAGGTAGGCGTTCTGTTCGGTGTTGACGGCGTTTCTCGTCTGCATAATGACAGTGCCCCAGGACGGTAGTAAAGACGTTTGAGCTGGAACTCTGGGCTAGGACTCAGGGCTTGAGCAGTATGTCCGTGTCCCTGAACTCGGCGCCGTAGAAGGTGTGTAGGTAGTCCAGCGCGATCCGCTGTTGCTGCTCGTGCTGACCTTCTGTCATGGACTGGTAGACGCATGTCGCGTCCGGGACCACTGTGATGTCCAGACCGCGCCGAAAGGCGTCGTATGCGGTGTGGCGACAGCAGCAGTCCGTGTGTTGACCGACGATCACGACCCGTCTTATGTCGTGTACCCGGCAGGTGGTGTCTAGGTCAGTGTCGGTGAACGCGGAGTAATAGCGCTTCGGCACGACGAGATCGCCCCCGTGCGGTCGTAGCTCCGGGATCACCTGGGCGCCGGGCGAGCCAGCCAACGCGTGCTCACCGAGGACCTTGAACTCGAAATCGCCCGGTTGATGGGCGTCGTTGGCGTAGATCACCACCCAGTCCTCGCGCCGGCGAGCTTCCTGCGCGAGCGCGGCGATCGGTTCGACGATCGGCCTGGCGGCCGGGTTGGCCAGCTTCCCGCCGACGAAGTCCTCAAGCATATCTACGATGATCAGCCCGGTTGTCATCTCGTGCCCCTCTCAGGTCATACATCCCGCTCGGCTGGTACCATGAACCGTTCTTCACGGATGGCTCACGCCGTCCAGGTCCATCGGCGCCGCAACGGCGGGCGTGATAAGCCCGGCGTCCTGACCGCAGGTGATCGGAGAATGTCGCGTGTTGATCGTGTCGTGATCGGGAAAATTCTCTCTGAGCTGGGATGATGGGAATCCCTAACGCCTCCATCCAGCATGCTGAGAGGGTACCTCGTAGACGCGATTGTTGCCTAGAACGACAGCCCGGGCCCGATCGGTTTCGTCAATCTCATGGTGAGTCTGCAGGGCGAGATGATCGTGCTCGATCCCATGCCCTGGCCGCGTAGCCTCGCCCGGTTTGTCCCGCTTTCGAGGTCGCGGTGGAGCGTCGCTGGGTCGGGTTGGCCGACTCGGCACAATGACACCGTGAAGGGGCCGCTTGATGATCATCGGTCCGTTCAGGGGAGAATGCTGCGGGCGGGTCCGGTGGGGCGTCTTCGAGCGGGTCGTGATGATGCTCAGCGGCGCGGGGACCCGGGTGCTTCTGGTGGGCACCGGAACGTATGCGCCTGGTTCGGGCCTGGAGTCGGTTCCCGCAGTGTCGAGCACGCTGGCCGATTTGGGTCAGGTGCTGATGGAGCGGTGTGGGGTGGCCCCGGAGCGGCTGCGGGTGCTGCGTGACCCCGAGAGCCCTACCCAGCTGGGTGTCGCGCTCGCAGAGGAAGCGGAGCAGGCCACCGAGGTGCTGCTGTTCTACTACGTGGGCCACGGGGTGATCAGCCCCGGAGGTCAGCTGTATGTGGCGACTGGGGCTACCGATCGGCGTCCGACCCGGCTCACGCACACCGCCTTGGCGTACTCTGCGGTCCGGGAGGCGTTGCTGGCGAGCAAGGCCCAGTCCCTCATTGTGGTGTTGGACTGCTGCTTTTCCGGTCGGGCGGTGGAGACGCTGGGGGCCGGGGAGGAGATAGCTGACCTCGCCGCGGTACACGGCGGGTATGTGCTGGCTGCGGCGTCCCGGGAGGAGATGGCGCTGGCCCCAGCGGGCCAACCCCATACCGCGTTCACCGGGGAGTTCATCCGTCTGCTCACCGACGGTGACCCCCAAGCCCCGTTGCGGATCACACTGCGGCACATGTTCGACTCTCTCGAGCGCGCGGCGCTGGCCCGCAACTTCCCCCGGCCCCGGCAGCGGGCCAGCGGCACCATCGCCGATCTGGTGTTGTGCACCAACCCGGCCTATCAGCCACCGCACCAGCAGCCGACGCCTCTTCCGGAGGGAAACAGTGCGGGGGATCTGTGCCCTTATCCGGGTCTGGCCGCGTTCGGCCCCGCCCAGGCGCAGTGGTTTTTCGGCCGGGAGAACCTCTGCGCCGAGCTGCTGCGCCAGTTGGGGCGAGGGATGGACCAGCCTGGCCCGGTGGTCGTGGTCGGCCCGTCCGGGTCGGGGAAGTCCTCGCTGCTGCGCGCCGGGCTGCTGCCTGCCCTGGCTCACGGTGTGCTACCGGTGGTGGGCTCGCGGAGCTGGCCGCGTCTGGTGTTGACCCCGACCGGGGACCCGCTGGGCGAGTTGGCCACCAAGCTGGCCGAGATCACTGGCGGTTGCCCACCCCTACCGCACAACGTTGCCGACGCCCCGCATTGGTTCATCACGGCGGCCCGGGCGCTGCTGCGGGAACGTGCCGGGGGCGCTGACGCGGGCCGGGCGCGGCTGGTGGTGGTCGTGGACCAGCTGGAGGAGCTGTTCACCGTGTGCGCCCAGGAGCCAGCCCGCCAAACGTTCCTCGCCACGCTGTGCGCGGCCGCGACCGGGAACGCCGACGGTGAGCCCCCGGTGTTGGTGGTCCTCGGGATGCGCGCGGATTTCTACGGCCGCTTGGCTGCCTACCCCGCGCTTCGCCCGGCGTTGCAAGACGCCCAGCTCATCGTCGGGCCGATGAGCCCGACCGAACTCGGTGCGGCCATCACCAAACCCGCCGAACTCGTCGGCCTCACCCTGCAACCCGGGCTCCCTGAGCTGCTGCTGCGGGATCTAGGGGTCACCGAAGAGGCGGAGAGCGAGGTTGGAGGCCATGCGGCCGGGGCGTTGCCGCTGTTGGCTCATGCCCTGCGCGCCACCTGGGACCAGCGCAGCGACCACACGCTGACCGTAGCCGGCTACCAGGCCACCGGCGGGATCCAAGGCGCGGTGGCGACCACGGCCGAGGGAGTCCATCACTGCCTCGACGAAGCGGGCCGCGATACCTTGCGCCGGCTTATGCTGCGTCTGGTCCAAGTCGGGGACGGCACCGAGGACACCCGTCGGCGGGTGCCCCGTACCGGTCTGATCCAGGGCTTGGCTGACCCCGAGGGTGCGGCGAGAGTCCTGGACGCCCTCACCGGCGCCCGGCTGGTCATCGTGGATGCCCAGGCCCGGCGGGCCGCCGTGGATGACGACCGAACTCCCGTGGCTGAGGACACCGTCGAAATCATCCACGAGGCCCTGCTGCGTGCCTGGCCGCGCTTGCGGGCCTGGATCGACACCGACCGGGCCGGCAACCTGACGCACCAACAACTCGAAGACGCGGCCGCCGAGTGGGACCGGGACCGCCGCGACACCGCCGGCCTGTACCGGGGAAACCGCTTGGACACCGCCCACACCTGGGCCGACACCAATGGGCATGTCCGCGACCTCAGCCCTACCGCGCGGGACTTCCTCACGGCGTCGTCGCGGCAGCAACGCCGCGTCGCCAGACTTCGCCGCACGGCGCTCGTCCTAGTGTCCGTGTTGACTCTCGCCGCTGCCGGTGCTGCAATCGTGGCGGTTCAGTTGCGCGCCTCCACGCAGGCCGCACGAGCCACCGCTGATGCCAACCAACTCACTGCTATCGTCAGCGAAGCTGGCCGATTGCGGAGCACGGATGTGTCGCTGGCGGCTCAACTCGATGTCGTCGCTTACCGTATACATCCGACGGCTGACCGCTACGCGGACTTGATGACTACGGAGAACACTCCGTTATCCACGCCTCTGATCGGCCGGACTGGCTCGCTCGAGGCGGTGTCCTTTAGTCCTATTAACCCCATCATGGCTACTGGCTCGTCAACGGGTGTGGTTCAGCTATGGGATACTACCGATCCAGTACAGCCTAAAGAGCTCGGCGCGCCGCTGGCCGGCGGCAGTGATGTCGTGTTCAGTCCCACCAGTCCCATCATGGCCGTAAGCGCCTCCACTAATGGTAGAGGTAAAACGCAGTTGTGGGAAATTGGTAATGCGGCGCAACCCAAGGTCCTTGGCCCGCCACTGGTTGGCGATGCCCTCGCGTTCAGTCCTGATGGTCGCACCCTGGCCACTACCAGCACCATCCACAACGTCAGCGGCGGCAGTACCGGTGACGTGCAGCTGTGGGACATCACCGATCCTGCGCAGCCCAAGGCCCTTGGCCCGCCGCTCGTTGGTGATCACGGCTATGCCAATTCCATCGCGTTTCGTTCTGATGGCAACATCCTGGCCGTTATCACGCCCGGCAACAATGGTGTGGACACTGTGCAGTTGTGGAACATCAGCAACCGGCAACAACCCAAGACTATTGGTCAATCTCTGATTGACCCCAACGGCTCCATTGTCTCGATTACTTTCAGCCCTAATGGCGGCACCCTGGCCACGATCTCCGCCGGTGGAAAGAGCAGCTCCGTTCGGCTCTGGAATGTGCCCTTGACCATCTTGACCGGTCATACCGGGCCTGTCGCCTCGATTGCGTTCAGTTCCGATGGTAGCACCCTTGTCACTGCCGGTACCTATGAGACCTCCGGTGGGGTCCATGTGTGGAACATCGCTAACCCGACACATCCGACGCTCTTGAATAATGGTTTCACGGAGGCCTCGTTCTCTTCGGATGGGTTAGCGTTCAGCTGTGACGGTGCAATCCTTGCTGCCTCGCGAACTGACGGCAAAGTCCAACTGTGGAACATGTCTCACCCGGCACAGCCCACGCCCGTCGGTCAACCCTTCACTGACCCAAAGTCCGGTATCATCGGCTCGATGACGTTTAGTCACGATGGACATACGTTGGCCGCCACCATTAGCGGCAATAACAACAGGGTGCAATTATGGAATGTTTTCGATCCGGTGTATCCGAAGCTGTTGGGGCCGCCACTTCCGGGTCTCCAGGTGACATCCAGTCCCACTAGCTCGATTATGGCTACCACTGACAGCAATAACAACAATAACATGGTACGACTGTGGAATATCGCCGATTCAACACATCCGAAACCGCTAGGCTCGCCGCTTCCCGGTAATCATGTGACATTCAGCTTCACCGGAAAGATCATAGCAACCACCAATGGCTCCAGTGGCAGCAGCGACGCGGTGCGATTGTGGGACATATCCGATCTGACACACCCGAGGCCGCTGGGGCCGTCGTTTTCCGCTGACCAGGTGGCATTCGACCCCACTAGTACGATCATAGCCACTACTAACGGCCCCATAGGAAATAACGGAGTGCAATTGTGGGACGTTACCGATCCAACGCGGCCCAAGACCCTGGCTTCACCGTTCACCGATGGCACTTCACTCGTGTTCAGTCCCCACGGCACCTTGGCAACCGCCAACGGAGACGACGATACAGTCAAATTGTGGGATGTTAACGTCGACCACGCAATCCAACGGATCTGTGATACCGCCCGGAATACGCTCACCCCTGAGAAGTGGCAGCAGTACATCCCCGGCCTTCCCTACCGGCCGCCCTGTGCCTGAATTCAGCTATTTCGGGGAAGGCTCGGGGTCATTCCTGATAGGTTTTCAGGCTCGGCTGCAGGTACTGCTCACGGCGGGCTTGCGCGGCCGGGTCGCCCGGGGGTGAAATCCAGGGCCCCGGCAAAGTCGCGGGAACACCTGCGAACTGCGGCTATGCCCGGCAGCAAGGTCTGCAAGCTGGTGAGGGCGTGCCTGTTGATCTCTTTTTTGTGATCAACTCTACTGTTGCCGAGTTCGACATGAGAGCTGCTAGAGGCCGGCCGAGCAGCTCTCATG